>CAZART010000154.1:0-10152 GCA_964487555.1 uncultured Rhodothermales bacterium | reverse complement strand
CACCAACGTGATGGCACGGGCCTGGAAGGCGTCGCTCCGACCCTCATAGGATCGCAATGGGTTACCGGGCCCCAAGATCGGCTTATTCGCATCGTCCTCGACGGGAAGGAGGGCGATCAGTTGATGCCGCCCGTTCAAAATCTCAGCAACGACGAAGTCGCCGACGTGCTTACCTTCATCCGGCGCTCGTGGGGTCACAGGGCGTCGATCGTCACAGCCGACGACGTCGCTATGGTGCGCAAAATAACGTCGGACCGGGACGTACCATGGACCGAGGAAGAACTGCTTGAGATTCCATGAACGTGGTTCTTCTGGGCGTTCTCGGCTAGATCGTCCTCCAGTTGGTCGTCCGATTGGTCGTTTCGCGGCACATTCGAACGGAGGTCGACTATCTGGTCGCCCCTCTTGGGCATTACCATCGCACGCTTCTGCCTCAGGTACCGAGTTCAAGGGCGGTCCAGGCGTAAGGCGGCAGATCCATCTGCAGCGTGGAGCCGCGGCGCGTGAGCCGTATGTTGTCCCGGATGCATCGGATTACGGACGTATCCGTCTTGTCGTCGAGCGATAGCGAGGCGGTCTGGCTCTCCGGCGTCAGATTCGTCACCAGGAGACGGCTCGGTGTCCCGGCGACGAGGAGGGCGACGATGCGCTCGGGATCGGACGAGGCGACCTGATGGGTCGCGACGCCTTTCAGGCCACAGACGTATCGGAGCAGATCGCGGAGAGATCCGGCAATGGAGACCGTATCGAAATACGTGACCGCAGTCGCACCCGCACGGGTCAGATAGATAAGACTACCAAGCGTCCATGCCGCACCAAAGGCCGTATTCTGCCGCGGATCGAATCCGCGTGCGTGGTTCGATTCGGCCGCTTCATCCGGATTAAAAGAAGGTCGAAGGGTGATCGGAGAAACATAGACCGGCAACCCGTCCATAAAGCGCCGCACATTCACGACGGTCTCGCCCTGTATCGGAAGCGTCTCCATCATCGACAGCGCGTCGAATGCATGGACCTGGGGGGTTACGGCGTAGCAGACAAAATCCAGAAGCTCGGCCGCCGGCCGGTCGCGATTGAGCTCCGTAAAATACGCCATCGTACCGCCACCGACTCGTGCAGAGGGGCTGGAAGGACTCAATAAGTCACGGGCGGCGCGGATCGTAGCTTCCGACGTGGCGACGCCGTCGGCGTCCAGTACGAGCCAATCGGAGATGGGAGGACGGACGTCGTTGAGCGCCTTACGTAAGGAGTCCGGTCGGGCATCCGCGTCCATGCGCAGCGTCGCAAGGAGCGACGATTCTAATCGACGGGCCCGTTCTGTCGCTGCGGCGATTCGATCCCGGGGATCGGGATCCGTTGCTGACAGGTCGATGCGAAGGTGATCCGGGCGCAGGGCATCATCGCTGCCGGCCGCCGCCGAGTCGGCTGCTTGCTGTGCGCCATCGCGTACGCCGTCGCCGAACCGTAAGCCGACCGACGGCAGTACGCCCACGGTTCCGGATGTAATGCCCAGTTCGACCGGACCGGTGGTGGGATATATGTGCGGATCGGCCGGAGAATGTCGCACCGAATCGCCGAGCCATCGAAGGGTGACGGCTTGCTCGACGACGTCGCCGGCGTTCACCTGTACCGGCATCGGCAGCGAAAGCGGCGTGCAATACGTCTTGAATGAGGCATCCGTCCAATTGCGCTGATCTTCCATCTCGAAAACGTCCCCTTCAAACCGAATTTCCACCCTCTGCTCAGGATCCACCGAATAGGTAAGTGCGCCGATGTCGAAGATGGGCTGATGCGGTGAAATAGCGCGCGGAAATCGCGCATCTTCCACCGAGCCGTCTGCGTGCTCGACGCGGCAGGGCTCACCGGCACATTCCCGAATAGGATGCAGGACGCAGAAGCCGATTCGATTGCGCAGAAATGCGGAATGAGCGCGTCCTTCCATCTCGTATCGTACCGTCCCCGAAGGATGGCCGGTAATCCTGCCGCGCCACCGAAAATCGATCTCATCGAGGACGGCGGTTACGTCGAAGACGAGCCGAAACGATCGCTCGCCGATGTTCTCTTCCACCATCATCACGTTGGGAGGGACCGTGCGCCAGTTCTGATCCCGCACGGCGGCATAGATGCCCCGAAGGGCCTCCCGATTCTCGAGACGAATTCTGCGTAGGAAGGCCGTCTCGACGTCGAAAACCATGGCGAGGGATCCGGCACGCAGCAGAAGTCGCCGGGTTCGTTCGATCTCGAGGGTGGAATCTGACATGGCCGGACACGGGTGGATGTTCGTTATGGATCGGGGACGCGGCGATGACGGGAACCCCGAGCTGCAGTTAGCCGAAGGGATCGAGATGCCGGTCGAAATGACGCTCGAGCACTTCGTAGTGCACCTCCTCCTGCCGTTGCAACGACGTCTTAAGCCGCTCGGCAAGGGCGTCGTCCGTAAGTATGGATCCGAACGTCACGTGCAGCACCTGGCGGCTGTCGAAATCCTCGAGAAGACCCCGCAGGTCGGAGTCGGCCAGCCCTTCGGAAGCGGGCACCCTGGACAGCTCGGCCGAGATGTGGTACGAGGCCTTGTCTTCTTCGTAGCGTTCGCGCGCGACCTCAAGAATCTCTCGAAAAAGGTCGGGATCCGTGCGCGAGACGGCTCTGAGCGCCTCGAGATATGATGTCCCCGCGGTCTTCAGGTGGAACAGGTTGCCGGCATGCCGAGCGAAGATCGGATAGAGGCTGAATTTGTCGGAGCCCGAATGGAGGCTGAGTTTATAAGGGCCCACCGCGCGTGCCACCTCGACGTGGCGGCGCAGCGTCTGTTCGAAAGCGTCGAGCGCGCCGATGTAGTCGACGCCTTTCTCCATCCGACCTACGAATCGCGGAGCGAGGCTCACCCATTTCACGCCGAGGCGGTCCAGCTCGCTTGCCACGAAAAAGTGCTCCGCGGGTGAGGTTGGATTCTCCGTTTCGTCTACCGACATCTCCAGCTCGAAGGGTGTGCCGCCCTTGACTTCGGCAAGATGCCGGAACATTCGGACCGTATGAGCGACGGCTGATCCATACTTGACGGCCGCTCGCGCGAGCTCCTCTTCATTGAGCTCGACGCCGGCATCGTGGCGGCCGACGTACCGCCTGCGCAGATCCGCCCAGGACATGTCCAGGTCGTCCCAGGGCAGGGCGGCGAGCATGCCGTCAAGCAGCGCAGTTTCCACGCGGTCGGCATCGTCGTCAACGTAGTCACTCGGGTCGATCGTGAAGAACGAGAAGCCCGCCTCGACGCAGCGGTCGACGTCTTCGAACGTCTTGAGATGATCGGCATCGGCACCGAAGCCGGAGAGCCAGCCCTCCTGAAGCGCGCCCCAAAGAGCATCGTCCATGACCTCTTGCGGCGACCGTCCGGTGCGCCGCATCTCACGGATCGATTGCTGGGCCAGGATAGGCGCAAACATATCATGCTTTCTCACCGATCGAAGATGCCCGGGGGTAGCGAGTCCGAGCCGGTCGCCACAGCCCACGGATCGCTGCAGGCCGAGCACACTCGGCGCCAGAAACGGCAAGGCTTCTCGCATTGCCGCCGCATTGCCGGACGACGTCGGACCGATCACGAGCTTCAGCGAACGACCGTTGATCGTCACGTCCTCGGTCGATCCCTCGAATCCTTTCTGGGACTCTCGTGCAACGATCCCCACGATCTTCCCCGAGTCGGACCGGCCCATGAAGTAGACGGCGTCATCGGCGGAGATGACCGATGTCGGGTAGATATACAGACCACGGGGGCTGAGCCTTTCGAGCAGAGAGCGTCCGTCCTCCGGTTCACCATTTAAAAATGCTTTTATGACGCTCATGATTTGCTCCGTCTTAAATTCCCGAAAATGCTGAAAAGCCGCCGTCGACCGGCACCACGATGCCGGAGACGAACTTCGAAGCATCACTGCACAACCACACGACCGTTCCGACCAGCTCATCGGCCTCACCAAAACGCCCCATCGGTGTATGATCGATGATCGTTCGCCCCCGGTCGGTAAGACTTTCGTCTTCGTTCAGCAGCAGCTCGCGATTCTGGTCACCGATGAAGAACCCGGGCGCGACGGCGTTCACGCGAAAGCCTTCGCCGTAGGTACGGGCCAGCTCGGTCGCCATCCACCGGGTGAAATTTTCCACGCTGGCCTTGGCCGCCGAATACCCCACCACGCGCGTGATGGCCCGCGCCGCGGCCATCGAGGAGACGTTGAGAATCACACCGGCGTTTCGGTCGGCCATCGCTTTTCCGAAAACCTGCGTTGGGAGGACGCTTCCGATCAGATTGAGATCAAAAACGCGCCGGAAGGCTGTTTCGGACAGATCGAACACGGAGTCACCCGGCGAGAGGGTTGCATCGGCAACATTGCCTCCTGCGCCGTTCACCAGAATGTCTACACGTTCCCACGCATCGACAACCGTCCTCCGAGCGGACACCAGATCCTCCTTCTCAAGAACGTCGGCCGAGACGGCGAGCGCCTCACCGCCGTCGGCCTCCACCTGATCGACCACGTCTGACAGGCGTTCGCGATTTCGGGCCAGAACCGCTACCTTGGCTCCCGCTCCCGCAAGTCCTCGAACCATGGCCGTACCAAGTGCTCCGCTACCGCCCGTGACAATGGCAACTTTACCGGTTAAATTAAAAAGAGCCTCTACACGTTTGTGCATGATCTTTCGTTCTCTCTCGTAGAATTTGCTCGCAGAAATTAGTTCGGATCTCAGGTTGCATGACCGCAGCCGGAACACGGTCCGACCGTCCGTCAACGGATGCCGATCCAGCTAACCTACCTGACCCCACAGTACCTTGCAATGCCGTAAAGCTAAATCCTCGTTGATCCTGCTGGCTGCCTTGTTTCTCGCAGGCTGCGCCGCCAAATCCGATGTAACCGTGATCAAGCTCGGCCATGGGCTCGATTCAGCGCACCCCGTGCACAGAGCCATGGTATTCCTGGGGGAGCGGCTGGCGGAGAAGTCCGACAGCACCATGTTCGTCGACGTCTATCCCAGCCAGCAGCTCGGCACCGAACGCGAGCTGTTGGAGCTCCTGCAAATCGGTAGCGTCGGCATGACGAAGGTGTCCTCCGCCGCGCTCGAGGGGTTCGTGCCCGCTTTTCGCGTCTTCGGCCTGCCGTTTCTCTTTCGCGACGAAGCTCATCGATTCGCCGTCTGGGACGGCGGCGTCGGACAGACCATTCTCGAGAGCGGCCAACAATTCGGGTTGCGCGGCCTCACCTATTACGATGCGGGAACGCGCAGCTTCTATACCAAGGACCGTCCTATAGAATCGCCCGAAGATCTCCGCGGGTTGAAGATTCGTGTTCAGGAGAGCCCGATCGCGATGCAGATGGTTCGGTCTCTTGGTGGATCTCCGACGCCGATCGCCTGGGGCGAACTCTACACGGCCCTGCAGCAGGGTATCGTGGATGGTGCGGAGAACAACCCGCCGTCGTTCTACATATCGCGTCACTACGAGGTGTGCAAGTACTACTCGCTCGATGAGCATGCCGCCGTACCCGACGTGCTGCTGGTTAGTATGGTCGTGTGGAACGACCTTACGCCGCAACAGCGTGTGTGGCTTCAGGAGGCCGCGGACGAATCCGCCATCTACCAGCGTGAGCTCTGGGCCGAGTCGGTCGCAGAGGCACTTACGGCGTTGGAGGAAGCCGGCGTGGAGATAAATCGCCCGCCGACAGAGCCGTTTGCGGAGCAAGTTCAACCGATGATCGACGCCTATCGCGACAATCCCGAAGTGTATGCGTTGATCGAGCAAATCACGAACGTCGAATCATGAGCCGTCTCCGACAAGCGGTCGACCGCATCCTGGCCGTCGCCGTCATCGTGCTGATGGGCGTTGCCGTGCTGAATGTGCTCTGGCAGGTATTCACGCGATGGATTCTCAATGATCCCAGCTCCTACACGGAAGAGCTTGCCCGCTATCTGCTGATCTGGGTAAGCCTGCTCGGCGCCGCGTATGCGGCGGGCAAGAAAATGCACCTGGCCATCGACATACTGCCGATGAAGCTCACGGGACGCCGTCGTCACGTGCTCGAGATCGTGATTGACGGATGCGTTCTTCTTTTCGCCGTATTCGTCATGGTTGTCGGGGGCATTCGCCTCATGAGCTTGACGCTCCTCATGGGACAGACGTCGGCGGCGCTCGGAGTTCAACTCGGCTACGTGTACTCCGTCCTTCCGATTAGCGGCCTTCTCATCGCTTATTACGCGGTGCAATCCATCACCGAACGAATTCTGGCACTTCGCGGACGCCAGGTCGATTTCGTCGAGCCGGACCGCTCGACGACGAAGTTCGTCGATTAGAGGTCCGTCCTACATCAACGCATTCCGATTTTGGATCCAATATGGAACTCGCCGGCGTTCTCGTTCTCGTCATCGTTTTCTTCTTTCTGCTGGCACTCGGCGTGCCGGTTGCTTTCAGCCTCGGGATCTCGGCGGTCTGTACGATGCTCGTCAGCATCCACACACTGCCGGCATTGACGACGGCTGCGCAGCGCATTGCGACCGGGCTCGACAGCTTCGCCCTGCTCGCGATTCCCTTCTTCATTCTGGCGGGCGAAATCATGAATCGAGGAGGCATCGCCCGAAGATTGATCGATTTCGCAAAGGGCCTCGTCGGCGCACTCCCGGGCGGGCTGGCGCACGTCAACGTGATGGCGGCCATGCTCTTCGGCGCGATCTCGGGCTCGGCTGTAGCCGCTGCAACCGCGGTCGGCGGCGTGATGGTGCCGCAGATGGAGAAGGAGGGCTACGAGAAGAGCTACGGCGTGGCCGTGAACATCACCTCGGCCACGACCGGCCTCATCATCCCACCCAGCAATATCCTCATCGTCTATTCCCTGGCAAGCGGGGGCGCGTCGATCGCGGCGCTCTTTCTCGCCGGCTACCTGCCGGGCATCCTGGTCGGACTCTCCCTGATGGTGGTAGCAGGGGTCATCGCCTATCGGCGCAACTATCCGACGGCCGAGCGCCTCAGTTTACGCGTCACCTTCCGGCAGTTTCTCATCGCCATTCCCAGCCTCCTCATGCTCGTCGTCGTGATCGGCGGGATCGTCGCAGGCATCTTCACGGCCACGGAGGCGTCCGCTGTCGCCGTCGTCTACGCGTTCGTGCTCGCGGCGGTGTATCGCGAGATCGGCGTGCAGGACCTTCCTGTGATCCTTCTCCGGACGGCGTCGACCACCGCGATCGTCATGCTGCTGATCGGCACCTCGATGGAGCTCTCCTGGGTGATGTCCTACGAAAACATCCCGCAGACGGTCGCAAATGCGCTGATCGCCCTCAGCAACAATCCGATCGTCATCCTGCTCATCATCAACTTCATTTTGCTCGTCGTCGGGACCTTTATGGACATGACGCCCGCCGTCTTGATCTTTACCCCGATCTTCCTTCCGATCGTCGTCGATCTCGGGATGGATCCCGTTCATTTCGGAATCATGATGGTGCTTAATCTGTGCGTCGGCCTGTGCACGCCGCCGGTCGGCAGCGTCCTTTTCGTCGGATGCGGCATCGCGAACATCTCGATGACGAAAGTCATCAAGCCGCTACTCCCACTCTTCATCGCGATGGTCATCTCCCTCCTCATCGTGACCTACGTTCCCGAGCTTAGTCTCTGGCTGCCGCGCGTGTTCGGATTCTAGCACGCTCGATACCGAATACGCAGCGGCGCCCCGGTATCCTCGCTTACATGTCGATTATCGGATAGCCGGAGCGGGCGGTTTCATCCGCATATAGCGTGCTCAGCCGGCGCGTCATCACTCCGATGGTGCCGTCGCCGATCCGGCGACCGTCGATCTTCGTCACGCCGGCCAGCTCGCCCATGGTCCCCGAGCAAAACACCTCGTCGGCGCGATAGAGATCCGTTTGTGAAAGATCCCGTACGTCGTGGGGGACATCGTTCGCCGCGCAGAGGTCGAGCACCGTCTGCCGGGTGATGCCTTCGGGGCAGGCGCGCGTGCGCCCGGTCGAGACCACGCCCTCGATCACGGCGAATACGTGCGTTGCGTTGGTCTCGGCGACGAATCCGTGCACGTCCAGCATAACGGCATCGCTCGCACCGGCCTCGTTCGCTTCGATCTTGGCCAGGATGGACTGCAGAAGGTTGGCGTGATGGATCTTCGGATCGAGGCAATCGGGTGGAAAGCGGCGAATCGAGCTCGTGATGAGCGTCAGCCCGGACTTGTCGTATACGGGGGTCTTGTATTCCGCCAGTACGATTAACGTCGGCCCGTCCTGATTGAGCCGCGGATCCATTCCTGACGTGATTTTGACGCCGCGCGTGAGCGTAAGGCGAATGTGCACTTCGTCGCGCATTTCGTTGGCCTCGAGCGTGCGGCGAATCTGATGGATGATCTCGTCATCCGAAGGAATCCGGGCAAATGCGAGGGCCTTGGCGGAGCCGCGAAGCCGGTTGAGATGCTCGACGAGCCGAAAGATCTTCCCGTCATACAGCCTGAGACCTTCCCAAACAGCGTCGCCTCCCTGTACGGCGCTGTCGAACGGGCTGATACCCGCCTTGTCGCGATGAATAAGCTCACCGTTGATATTGATGAGGAGATCGTGGTTCCGTTCGTCGAACGTTTGCAGCATATGCCTAAAGCGTCAGGCGGTGAGTGTAGAGTTCGTCGTAGTAGCGCCGGCACTCGCGCTGGAGATCCGCGAGGAAGGACGGCAGCGTCTCGGTAGGCGGCTCATAGGCGCGGAAGCCCGTTGACGCCTCCACGTTTGCGTACCAAAACCGCGCCCAGGTCCCGTCGGTCGTGCGCGGCCCCGGCCTCCACGACAACATCGATTCGGTGAACTCGACGTCCAGACTCGCACATAACTTTCGAAGGATCGTGGCCGGATTCTCGAGCACGTCTCGTGCGTCTATCACGGGAGGTGGAGCGGGTTTGGAGGCCTCCCGGAATCGATTGAAAAGTTCCAGTTGCTGCGGAAGACCGGTATCCGCGAGGCCGGGACGATCCACGACTTTCGCCAGTGAAATGAGCATTTCCTCCGGATCGCGGATCAAAAATGCGTGGCGCAGGCGCTCGAGCCACGATCCCGACATTTCGGGCAAGAGATGATGCGCCATATGTTTCTGATAGAAGATGCGTTTACCCTTCGGAACCGGACCCGCCAGCCGGCGCGCCACCTTCCTCCAATCCGTCTCACCTGTTCGTACGATCTCCTCGCGGCCCGGATGATCGACTTCGGTGGTGGCGAGGTAATGGGCGTAGAACGGCTCGTCGCAGACGTACGTATCGCGGCGACTTTCCCAGGACCTCATAAGGGCCGTCGAAATGTTTCGCGGACCCGACCACATCGCGATCCGGATGTCGTGCCGACGTGTCATTTAGTGTAAGACTGCCATTCGACTAGTGTGAAACTGCCAACGTACTGGTGGGAAACTGCCGCGCCGGCGGTACCAAATGGCCATGTAGAACGGCAATGTCGCCCTATGCCCCGGTGCCACCTTGCAAATATCTTCCGAGTTTCCCTTCCCCACAATACACCATCCTTAATTCGCAATGACATCAAAGGACCTCGAGTCCCTCTCCCTTGACGAACTCGTCAAGATAGCCAAACGACGCGCCCTTCTCGACGGCATCACGATTTCCGGTAATTGTGTTCGTCTCGAGGTAAACGACGAAAGGATCGAGCTTCGAGAGGAGTCGGCCTGCATCTTCTTGCGAGGCTTGATCCGCGGCTACGATCAAGCCCAGCAGATCAGCGCGTTTTAGGCGTTGCGGCGCGGACACCATCGGCCAAAAAAAAGGCCGCAACCTCTTCGCAGGAAGAAGTTACGGCCTTTATAATGTGGAGATGCCGGGAGTCGAACCCGGGTCCGAATGGACGCACTAGATCGCACGTCTACGTGTGTAGCCAACCATTTTTTAGCTCACTTGCGACAATGGCCGGTCGGCTAAAGCCTGCCGCAAGCAAAGGCTGATCGAATTTCGCTGTGACCTATTAAGCCGGCATGGTCACAACTAGATCATCTTATATGATGCCTCAGTGCAGGCCGATGAACAAGCACCACATGAGACAGATGGGGCTTTACGCCGCCATCGCGTACGAGTAATCGTTCGCATTTATGGGTTCTCAGCAGGATTAACGAGCTTGCCAAGAAGCTCGACACGCGGTACG
>CAZART010000153.1:0-10379 GCA_964487555.1 uncultured Rhodothermales bacterium | reverse complement strand
GGCCGGAAGGATCGAGCACGGCGCTCGTCGTATTGATCGTACCGTCGCCGTCGGTAGCTGTGAATGGTATCGTCAGCGTCTCGCCTTCTTCGACGTCCGTCGGAATCGTGCCGAACGCCACAGAAGGTGCGCCGTTGATGACGACCTGGTCGCTCGCGGTCGTCGAAGCGCCTTCGTCGTCCGTTGCTGACATCTCGACCGTATACGTGCCGGCCGCAGGCGCAGCCGCCCACGTCGCCTCAAAATCGCCGGAACCGAGATCCGTCACCGTGCCGAGAAGCGCCAGGCCCGACGGATCCAGCACCGCATCAACCGAAGTCAGCGTACCGTCGGCATCCGAAGCCGTGAATGGTATGGTCAGCGTCTCGTCTTCTTCGACGTCCGTCGGAATCGTGCCGATTGCCACGGCAGGCGCCGCGTTGACTACGACCTGTCCCGACGACGTCGTCACGGCGCCCTCGTTGTCCGTCGCCGTCAACTCAAAAGGATAGCTACCCGCCGCAGGCGCGGCAGACCACGTCGCCTCAAAATCGCCTGAACCGAGATCCGTTACCGTCCCTACCAGCGCCAGATCCGACGGATCCAGCACGGCATCAATCGAGGCCAGCGTACCATCCGCATCTAGAGCCGTGAACGAAATGACGAGCGTCTCGCCTTCTTCCACATCCGTCGGAATCGTGCCGATGGCAACTTCGGGCGCCGCATTGATTACGACGTCGCCCGACGCCGTCGTCACGGCGCCCTCGTTGTCTGTCGCCGTCAACTCAATAGGATAGCTACCCGCCGCAGGCGCAGCCGCCCACGTCGCCTCAAAATCGCCTGAACCGAGATCCGTTACCGTCCCGACGAGCGCCAGACCCGACGGATCCAGCACGGCATCAACCGACGCCAGCGTACCGTCCGGATCGGAAGCCGTGAAAGGTATGGTCAGCGTCTCGCCTTCCTGCACGTCCGTCGGAATCGTGCCGATCGCTACGGCAGGCGCCGCGTTGATTACGACGTCGCCCGACGCCGTCGTCACGGCGCCCTCGTTGTCTGTCGCCGTCAACTCAATAGGATAGCTACCCGCCGCAGGCGCAGCCGCCCACGTCGCCTCAAAATCGCCTGAACCGAGATCCGTTACCGTCCCGACGAGCGCCAGATCCGACGGATCCAGCACGGCGTTTACCGAGGACAGTGTGCCGTCCGCATCCACAGCCGTAAACGAAATGGTCAGCTCCTCGCCCTCTTCCACGTCCGTCGGAATCGTGCCGATCGCCACGGAGGGCGCCGCATTGATCATCACCTGACCGCTTGCCGTCGCCTCCGCACTCTCGTCGTCCGTCGCCGTCACCTCAACCGTGTATGTAGCCGCTTTCGGCGCGCTCGCCCACGAAGCTTCGAAATTGCCGGAGCCGAGATCCGTCACCGTCCCGACGAGCGCCAGGTCCGACGGATCGAGCACCGCGCTCACCGACGACACCGTACCATCGGTATCCGTCGACGTAAATGGAATAACGAGCGTCTCGCCTTCCTCGACGTCCGTCGGAATCGTACCTAGCGCAACCTGCGGGACTGCATTGGCAGACGTGTATTCGGAACTCACCTCTGCCGACGTCAGCGCACCGCCGTATACTTTGACGTCGTCGACCACGCCGTTGAAGCCGAATCCCAGGTCTTTGATCATGCCGATCGCGAACGGCGCACCCGTTCCCGCTCCGAGATCGGCGACCCGCGCCGTCCCCACGAGCGAGCCGTTTACATAGAGTTTCGTCGCATCATTCTCCAGCACGAGGGCCAGATGCGTGGCCGCGCCCTCCACCAGATCGTAGCCGAGGTCAATCGTACCGGAATCATCCCAGAACATGAGGCGTGACGAAGCGTCGTCGACGAAGTACATGAACCGAAACGCCGACTGCTCCGGCTCGCCGCTATTGTCGGGTGCACGCTTTGCAAACAGATTTTGATAAGAGGCGGGACCCGACCAGCGCACCCACGCGCTTAACGTCATCTGATCGCCGGGATCGAACGTCCCGATCCCTACGCCGTCGTTGCCGTCTGCAAAGATCGCCGTTCCCCCGGCGATGACTGGCGGTTCCCCCAGAACGGGATTTCCCACGAAGGTGCCGGGATGCGACCCTTGTTCGTCCGCGGCCGAAGAACCCAACATCTCGTCGAGCTTGTAATGGGCCAGGAGCAATGCACCGACCGTAACGTCCCCGCTCGCCGACTGCGATGCGTTGAGGTCATCGGTCACCGAAACCTCGACGGTGTACGTGCCGGCCGTCGGCGCACTCGCCCACGTCGCTTCGTAGTTGCCTGAACCGAAGTCGGTCACCGTACCTTCGAGAGCCAGACCCGATGGATCCAGCACGGCCTCGATCGTAGCCAGCGTACCATCCGCATCGGAAGCCGTGAACGGAATCGTCAGCGTCTGCCCCTGCTGGATACCCGTCGGCATGGTTCCGAGCGCCACTGTGGGTTCCTGATTCGACCATGTGTATTCGGTCCACACCTCATCGGCCGTCAGCGCGCCGCTGTACACCTTCGCATCATCGATGACGCCGTCAAATCCGTAGCCGAGATTCTTGATGGTGCCGATGGAGAATGGGGCGCTCGCTCCCGGTCCAAGCTGGGCTTGACGCACCGTCGATACCAGCGATCCGTTGGCGTAGAGCTTCGTTGCGCCGCCTTCCACGACGAGGACAAGGAAGGTGGGCTCACCGGCCGTGAGGTCATAACCGAGATCGACGATGCCTAACCCATCCCAGAATTTCAGGCGCGACGACCCGATGTCGACATAATACATGAAGCGAAAGTCGGCCCCACCCGCTTCACCACTCGCACCGGACGCCCGCTTTGCGAAAAGATTTTGATAGGAATCCGGCCCCGACCACCGCACCCACGCCGTCAGGGACATCTGGCTGCCGGGATCGAATGTCCCGATATCTACACCATCGTCGCCCTCGACCGAAATCGCCGTGCCACCATCGTTGCGCACCGCCGGCGAATTGAGTACCGGATCCTTGAGAAAGGTGCCCGGGTAGGTCCCCTGCTCGTCCGCCGCTACGGATCCGGACGTCTCGTCCAGCTTGTAGTGAGCCAGGAGCGCGGCGGCTTGATTGGGCGCTGCGATTGTGACGGAGCCGCTCGCCGTAGACGAAGCCCCGCCGTCATCCGTCGCGCTTACTTCAACGTCGTAGATGCCCGCCGTCGGTGCTGTCGACCAGGTAGCCTCATAATTGCCGGAGCCTAAATTTGTGACGGTGGCCGGCAGCGCAAGTCCCTCGGGATCGAGCATGGCCGTCGTAGAAGCAACGGTGCCATCGGGGTCGGTGGACGTAAAGGGAATTGTTAGCGTCTGGCCTTCTTCGACGCCAATTGGAAGGGTGCCCAGTGCGACGGCAGGCGGCGTATTCACGGAATTGTACTCGGCGCTCATCTCATCCGCCGTGAGCGCCTCGCCGTACACCTTCACGTCGTCGATGGCGCCGTTGAAACCGAGGCCGCTGTTCTTGATCATTCCGATCGCGAACGGAGCATCCGTGCCTGCACCGAGCTGCGCCGCGCGCGCCGTCGTTCGAAGCACTCCGTTCACGTATAGCTTCGTCGCCCCGCTTTCCACGACCAAGGCAAGGTGCGTCGCTACACCCGGCGTCAGGTCATAGCCGAGATCCATATTACCGGCATCATCCCAAAACTTGACACGCGACGAGTTGTTGTCGACGTAATACATGAAGCGAAAGTTGGCGCCACCCGGGCCGCCGGTCGACCCGTCGGAAGTTCGCTTCGAAAAAATGTTTTGATAGTTTCCCGTACCCGACCAGCGCACCCAGGCGCTGAGCGTCATCTCACTCCCGGGATCGAACGTGCCGACATCCACCCCGGCAGATCCCGTGAGGCCGATTGACGTACCCCCGTCTGCGCGCACGGCGGACGCCCCCAGCGACGGGCTTCCCAGAAACGTGCCCGGATACGTACCTAGCTCGTCCGCAGCACTAGATCCTGAGGTCTCATCCAGCCTGTAGTGGGCCATCGGCGTCGGCGGAGCGGGCGAATTGATTGATACCTGTACGCTCGCGGAAGCGGATTCCCCACCGTCGTCCGCAGCCGTCACCTCTACCGTGTACGTGCCGGCCGGCGGTGCACTCGACCAGGTTGCTTCATAGTTGCCGGAGCCCAGGTTCGCGACGGAGCCGGCGAGCGCAAGGCCGGATGGATCGAGCACGGCACCCGTGGAGGCGATCGTGCCGTCTATGTCCGCCGCCGTGAACGGTATCGTCAGCGTACCTCCTTCCTCTACGCCGGTCGGAACCGTCCCGATTGACACCTGCGGTAGCTGATTGGTGGATCCATAGTCGGCATTCACCTCCGACGACGTCAATGCGCCGGAGAAAATCTTCACTTTGTCCACGGATCCCCGAAACCCGTAGCCGAGATCTTTTACCACGCCCATCGCAAAGGGAGCGTCGGTTCCCGCTCCCAGAGAGGCGGCGCGCGCCGTCGTTACGAGCGAACCGTCTACGTAGAGCTTGGTCGCACCACCTTCGAGGACGAGCGCCAGATAGACGGCCTCACCGGGGATCAGATCGTACCCGAGGTCAATGGTCCCGATGTCATCCCAGAGCTTCAGCCGAGACGACCCGGTGTCCACGAAATACATGAATCGGAAATCGGCACCGCCCGGCTCGCCGGTACCCCCGGCGGCCCGCTTCGCAAAAAGATTCTGATAGCCTCCGGTACCCGTCCAGCGGACCCAGGCGGACAGCGTCATCTGATCCCCCGGGTCAAAGGTACCGAGGTCGACGCCGTCGGCGGCATCGAGCGTTATCGCCGTACCCCCGTCAACCACGACGGGCGAGTCACCCAGTACCGGGCTTCCCAAAAATGTGCCCGGATTCGCCGCCAGCTCGTCGGCCGCCGTAGATCCTGACACCTCGTCCAGGTTATAGTGCGCAAGAAGAATCCCCGACTCGCTGGGCTCATCTATCGTTACCTGCCCACTTGCCGTGGCAGTATTTCCTTCGTCGTCGGTTGCCGTGATTTCTACGGTGTAGGTGCCGGCATCCGGTGCGTTTGACCACGACGCCTGGTAGTTTCCGGAGCCGAGATTCGCAATCGTCCCCGCCTGCGCCAATCCGGCCGGATCGAGCACGGCGTTCAGTGAAGCGATGGTTCCGTCCGCATCCGAAGCGGTAAACGGAATGGTGAGCGTAGTACCTTCCTGCACGCCGCTGGGTATGGACCCCATCGTCACCAACGGCGCGGCTCCACCGACATACGGAACGAGGGCGTCGAACCACACCTGAGCCATTTTGGCCTCACCGCCATCGTTCGGGTGAACGCCGTCATAGGTATCGTCACCCGCGTCGAAACCGGTGTTCTGGTCCACGACGACCACGGGAGAATCGACTGTGCTCTTGCGCTGCGCAATTCCGTCCATCTCAGCATTCAGCGCCGACATGTTGTTGCTGTTCGCCGGAATCAGTTTGGCGAGCAGTACGATTACGTTCGCATTGCCGCCCGATGACTCATCGCGCAGCGCGTCGATGATGCCCTCGATCTCGGCGACCGTAGAGTTCACCGACTGGCTCTGGAAGACGTCGTTGCTCCCGATGTGAAGAAGCGCAATGTCGGGCGTATAGCCCGACAGCCACGTCGGTAGATCCGCCAAAATCTGGTCGGCCCGCCATCCGTAGTGGCCTTCATGATTGAGATCGAAGTCCGAATCAGGAGGTGGTCCTCCATCGTTTGTAGACAGTGACCCGACGAAGTCGACGTCCGATCCGTTCGCCTGCAGCAGCTGCCACAGCGCTCGACGATAACTATTGTGATCGGTATCGCCCTGCGTGATCGAATCGCCGATCGGCGCGATCTTAACCTGGGCGTGTGCGGGCATGCTTACGAGCCACACAAACAGCATTACAACGGCAATACGAAAGCCCCGAAATTTCTTACTCATAAACAATTACTCGCTGTACAGAGACGGGCAGATTACTCTGCCGTCAGTCCACATGGACGTGTCTTTAGAATGCAGAACACGAATGATTTCGATTAAATCACGAAACAGCCACTTGCTCGCAGCATTCTTCGCGTGCGCATGAGCGTGGATGTGTGTAGATCTTTTCATCTGCCGGGCGAATGACACTATTATTCGACTCGTAGCCAGGCAGATACAGATTGATTTTGTATGGCCGTGAACACTTGCCGTAGCTTCAAGGCGCACTGTTATCGCCTGGATGGACGAATGACCCACGAGGATACTCCCACTTGATTCATCATCTCTACGTGTGCCTCCCACAATTCCAGCACTCTATCCTCTCCATTAACAGTGGATGTGCATCTAGCGCTTTGCAATAGTTCCATTCAGAGCTTGCAAGGCGATGCGGGGCCTATATTACCGTCAGAGTCAAACCACATCTGTCTTCTTCGACTTGCGTAGAATGCGTCTTTCGCGCATACGGATGGCGTCTTACCGACGCTAGGATTCGCCCGATGGTAGATGCGAGTGATTGATTTCCCCCAAAAATGGCGGCGCAACGCGGCATCCACGAGCAGAGTTGGTGCCGTCAATCCCGGAAAAGAGAGAGGCGGATAAACGGCGTATTTCCAACGCGCGGATCCCGGCTCCCCTGGACGAGGGGCCTTTTTCGGTCTGATTTGCGACGTGCATAGATGGGCGGACTGCGCGGCGGCTATTCAGCTAACGCGCCGACGCCGAGAATACATGCTCGGCGAATTAGATCGAAAACGGTTCGACCGGTCAACGCTCCAACAATACCCGCAAAGTCGCGGCGTACGCAACGCCGCGGATATGCGGCGATGCGCCTGAGCCACTCGCGTGCGCGACGTACGCCAAACCTACCGTCAAGCAGCATCCATTCGTGGGCCTCCAGAACGCGGACCGGCGGTACCTTTAGGACGCCACAAAAATGTGGCTCGTGAGAATGCGGGAGACATGACGTCTTTTGAGTCGCTCACAAAGATCTCACCTTGGCATAGTGCGAAACGTAATAGCTGAAATCGAGATGACGAACGGAACTCCAGGTGCCGCTGCGACGGGGAACGATGAGACGCCGAATTCGATGCGTGACAATCGGCCGCTGGTCAGCGTGATCATGCCGACGTATAACCGCACAACCAATATTCGTGAGGCGCTCGCGAGCGCCGTATTGCAGTCCTATAAGAACATCGAAGTGATCGTTTCGGACAACGCCAGCGCTGAAACTCACTACGAAGAGTTGCTGAAAATCGTCGATTCATTCTCCGATCCGCGCATTCGCGTGCGCCGCAACGCGAGTAACTTGGGCATACTCGGCAATAACCTTGTTGCTTTTCGGGAGGCCCGCGGCGAATACGTGGCGAATCTTCACGACGATGATATTTGGGAGCCTGAATTCCTGGAGACGCTGGTGAGTGCGCTCGAAACCACCCCCGGTGCCTCTCTGGCATTTTCGGATCACTTCATCATAGACGACGCCGGAGAAATCGATCCCATGCATACGGAGCAGAGCACGCGAACGTGGGGGCGTGATCAGCTCGAATCGGGTCTTCATCGGCCGTTTCACCATATAGGCCTCATCGCGCGCAGCATTCCGACCGTAATGGCCGCCGTGATGCGGAAATCGGCGATAGATTGGGACGACTTCCCTCCTCATATCGGAAACGGATACGATTTGTGGCTTACGTATCTCGCCTGCCGAGACGGAATGGGGGCCTACTACTGTCCTGAGCGACTGACCCGCTACCGCGTTCATTCGCAATCGGCCACAGCGACCAGCCTGACGGCCATGCATCAGGGGCTGGCCAACTGCTACCGGCACTTCCTCATCGACCTTCGCCTTCGAAGCATCTGGAAGGACTGCCGCCGAAAGCTTAGCAACCTCGAATCTGCGATCGGTTTGGCCTTATTGCGGCAGGGGAAGCGCGAGGAGGCCGCCGTGCACCTGAGAAAAAGTTTAAAGACACAGTGGAGCCTTCGGGCCATCAGCAGCTCCATCATTGGCTTAATGCCCGTTCCATTCGCCTTAAACGTTTTAGAAAGCGCCGGCAATATCAAACGTCAATACTACTCCCGCTAATATGAAAGCTGTTATTCTAGCCGGAGGATTTGGAACTCGCCTTTCGGAAGAAACGGGCGTTCGCCCGAAACCGATGGTTGAGATCGGCGAACGACCGATCATCTGGCATATCATGAAGATCTTTTCCGCGCATGGGATCAATGACTTCATTATATGCTGTGGCTACAAAGGCCACGTCATCAAGGAATATTTCGCCAACTATTATCTCTACCGTTCTGACGTCACGTTCGATATGCGCCTGAACAATGTGCGTGTTCATCAGAACCATTCCGAGCCGTGGAGTGTGACGGTGGTCGATACCGGTGAAGACACCATGACCGGCGGACGTCTCCGCCGTATTAAGGAGTTCATCGGCGACGGTACCTTTTGCCTGACCTACGGCGACGGCGTGAGCGACGTTGACCTCAGCGCACTGATGTCCTTCCACCAATCCCATGGCCGTCTGGCCACACTGACCGCCGTGCAGCCACCCGGACGTTTTGGCGCCTTTAAGCTCGGTGAGGACGAGTCGTTGATCGACAGCTTTCGAGAAAAGCCTCAAGGAGACGGCGCATGGATCAACGGCGGATTTTTCATCCTCGAGCCCGAGGTCATCGATTATATCAGCGACGACCTTACGGTGTGGGAACGTGAACCCCTCGAGCGTCTTGCCGATGCGAAGCAGCTCGCCGCCTATCGCCATCGAGGATTCTGGCAGCCCATGGACACCCTGCGCGACAAACACCTCCTGGAAGATCTCTGGAGGCAGGACAATCCACCCTGGCGTGTCTGGGAAGATTACGAACCATCTCTAAACGGATCATCCAAGTAGTATGAAACTCTTAGTAACCGGCAGTGAGGGATATATCGGCTCCGTGCTGGTTTCCTATCTCCGAGATCGCGGCCACGCCGTCACGGGACTCGACACGGGCTTCTACGTCGACGGCTGCCTCTATAAATACAAGAACGGAGTCCGGCAGATCGGCAAAGATATTCGAAACGTGACGGCGGAAGACGTCGCAGGATTCGACGCCGTCGTCCACCTCGCTGAACTTTCTAACGATCCGCTCGGACAGCATAACGAAGAAAACACGTTCGACATCAATCACGCCGGTTCGGTGAACCTCGCCCGCGCATGCAAGGACGCCGGAGTCGGCCGCTTCGTCTATACCTCTTCCTGCAGCGTATATGGCATTCAGAATGGGGAGCCACTGAAGTCCGAAACATCCACCCTGATCCCCCAGACGGCCTATGCCAGGTGCAAGGTGCTCGTGGAACGTGACGTCTCGGCGCTCGCCGACGATGCGTTTAGCCCCGTTTTCTTACGGAATGCAACGGCGTACGGCGCCTCACCGCGGATGCGGTTCGATATCGTCCTGAACAACCTCGCGGGTTTTGCCTGGACGACGAACGAAATTCGAATGACTAGCGACGGAAGCCCGTGGCGGCCGTTGGTCCACATTCTTGATATAAGCCGGGCCATCGCCTGCGCACTGGAGGCACCAAAAGAATCCATTCACAACGAGATCTTCAACGTCGGGGACACGAACGAGAATTATAAGATCCGCGACGTCGCGATCATCGTGGCCGAAACGTTCAAGGGTTGTCGTCTGAGCATGGGAAGCAGCGACGGCGACAACCGTAGCTATCGAGTTTCTTTCGAAAAGATCAGGCGGCTGCCGGGATTCGAGTGTTCCTGGACGGTCGCCACGGGCGCGAGACAGCTGCACGACCTGTTTGAGTCGATTAGCATGGATCGCGATACGTTCGAGTTCCGCGCATTTACCCGGCTCAAACAGCTGGAGTATCTCATCCGCACGGAGCGTATAGACAACCGTTTCTTCTGGAACTGACATGAAGTTTATATCGACGCCTTTACGCGATGCCTATGTCATCGAGCCCGAGCCCTTTTCCGACGATCGGGGCTTCTTCGCACGCATCTGGTGTCGGCGCGAGTTCGAAGCGCTGGGCCTGGAGTCTACTTTCGCGCAGCGCAACCTGTCCTTTAACAAGAGGAAGGGCACGATCCGCGGCATGCATCTGCAGCGGCCGCCTCACCAGGAGGCAAAGCTCCTTCGGTGTACCCGCGGCTCAATCCAGAGCGTTATCATTGACCTGCGCCCGGAATCAGATACGTATATGCGATGGCACGGCGTAGAATTGAGTGAGGACAATCGCAAGCAGATCTATGTACCGAAAGGATTCGCAAACGGCTATCAGGCTCTCACCGACGAGGCGGAAGCCTCGTACGCCGCCAGCGCGTTCTATTCGCCCGGAAGCGAGCTCGGCGTTCGCTTCGACGATCCCGCGTTTGGAATTGAGTGGCCGCTCGAACCGGTC
>CAZART010000152.1:0-10482 GCA_964487555.1 uncultured Rhodothermales bacterium | reverse complement strand
TCATCAGGAGGCGGTAAATGCCGTCGACCGTGTCGTCGACATACTGGAAGGAGCGCGTCTGATCCCCCTTTCCGTAGACGGTGAGCGGTTCTCCGTGCAGCGCCTGATTCATAAACGTGGGCAGCGCGCGTCCGTCATCGAGACGCATGCGCGGACCGAAGGTGTTGAAGATGCGCACGATGCGCGTTTCAATGCCGTGATAGCGGTGATATGCCATCGTCATGGCCTCCGCAAAGCGTTTGGCTTCGTCGTAGACGCCACGGTATCCGGTTGGATTTACATTCCCCCAATAGCTCTCAGGCTGCGGATGGACGAGTGGATCGCCGTAGACTTCACTGGTAGAGGCCAGCAGCAGGCGTGCTCCCTTGTTCTTGGCCAACCCAAGCGCCTTATGCGTGCCGAGCGCACCCACCTTAAGAGTCTGGATCGGATATTTGAGGTAATCGACCGGAGATGCAGGGCTGGCAAAGTGGAGGACGTAATCCAGGGCTCCCTCCACGTATATGTAATTCGTAACGTCAAGCTCAATGAGTCGGAACCGATCGTTTCCAATCAGATGAGCGACATTATCGGGCGAGCCCGTGATGAAGTTGTCCACGCAAATCACCTCGTGATCCTCTCTTAGGAATCGATCGCACAGGTGAGATCCTATGAATCCGGCGCCGCCGGTTATAAGCGTCTTGGGCATGTCGAACACAAATGATGGGCGAGGACGGATTTAGAAGGGATCGGAAGGACAGCGTCGCATTCATCCTTGCGGACGGTCAATTTATGAATCCTTTCGATGTGATTGCGTTAATCCTGTGTGCAGCGCCCGGCCGCATCTGGACGAAGATCTCCTTCGCTGCATGTCGCTGACGCGTCAGCGAATCTGACAGGATGAGGCAACAGCGGGTGTCTACTTTCGCAAACAGGTAAGTCGACGGCGAGAGTGTACAAACAATTTGGTCAAGCCACGGTATCTTCACAGAGCAGAAAAAGATCCCGAGGCCACGGAGTACCCGATCCAAACGACTCCGCGGCTTCGTGCGAAATGGGCCGGCATGCGAGAGCGGATCACTTTTTGCGTGGAGCCGGACGGAATACACAGTCACGATCACATAGTGAATATGTCCCGTCGCCACAAGCTCCCAACGCGAAGAAGCGATTGGCAAAATCTCGCGGCGACGTTTCCGACGCACGAGGGTCAATCGTCAGACCCGCCAATACGTCGATACCGCAAAACGCTAAAACGTCTCGCGCTCCTCGTGTGGCTGCCACTGATCTGTTTCACGTCCGCAGTCGCGCAAGACGCCGCCTCAGGCCGCCTTGCGCCATCGCCAGCCCTGCAGCAGGAGGCTCCGGCCGCCTTGAACGCACTTGTCGATGCATTCGCGATCGGAGATGCAGGGGCCGTAATGCGGCACTCGGCGCGGCGGCTGGACGTGACGCTCTTCGGCATGAGCGAGCTATTTAGCCGGTCGCAGGCCAACTACGTGCTTCGCGACTTCTTTGCCGAATACCGTCCGGAACAGTTCGACATGACTGAGATGTCCGGATCTCTCGGCAACTGGTTTGCCGCGGGACGATACCGGTACGCGAGAGGCGAAGCCCCGTTAGCGGTGTACTTCAGGCTTCGATTCGGCGAGGGTAAGTGGGAATTACGGGAGCTTCGCATCGGCCGGACGATCGACAGGTAATCGTGGCGGATTCCGAACGCAGAGACCCAGCAGGCGCGGGCGCCGATCCGCCGGATACTTCGGGGACCGGAGACGAGCATTCCGGCCGAATGAGCGGCTCGGGCGGAGCATCCGCAGCCACCGGTATGTTCTCGTCGGCATTTTCCAGCCGTCGCTTCCTCGTCATTGCTGCTGTTCTGGCGTCCCTTCTGCCTCTCACGTGGTTGGCACGTAGCGTCTACGTCGATCACGTATCGGCGACGTCACAGGACTTACAGCGCGAGGCCGTCGCGGGGGCGCTACATGAGATCGAGGCGCGCTTTGAGAGAATGCAGGACGATCTGCTCGACCGCGGCCGACGTCTCGCCAACGCTTCGGCTGTCGTACGGGGCCTTCGCGAACGCGCTCGACACGAGCTTCGGGACGGTCCGGTGGCCGTCATCGATTATTTCGTGGAGCTTGACGTCGCCGATCAGACGTCCGTCGAGCTATATGATAATTCACGTCGCCTGGTCGCCTGGAGGGGGTTCAGCATGCCCCTCGATTCGGCTCCGTCCTCCCAACGATTTCTCGAGTCATTTCAGACGGCCATCGCGAGTGACGCGGATCTACGACAGGCGCTCGTCGTGTGGTGGCCGGTGCGCGAGGGCAACAAAGTCCTTGGCGCCGTCCGAGTTGTGCATCTCATCGGCTATGACGCGCCGGTTCACAACGAATACCTGCGAGACATCAGCCTCGAAGACCGGTGGCAGCGCCTGACCCGGCTGCCGGTGGACGTAAGCTTCGAGCCGGCAGGCACGATCGGCGATCAGACGGACCGGCGGACGCGCCTTCTGCAGGGAGCCGATGGAACCGTTCTAGGCCGCGTCATGGTCGAGCCACCGACGGCGGACCAACTCCTTGCCGCGACGTACGCCCGCTTCGATGACGTACTCGCTCTTTGGGCGGTGCTGCTCCTGTGCTGGTTGGTAGGCGGCGTATGGCACGACTATCATCGAGCCCTCCAGCGCACCCGCGAAAACCGATTTCCGCTCTGGAAACTCGGATCGTGGTTCACCGGAGCGGCACTGGCGTGGTGGGGTCTTCGCTTTCTCCTTCTGGATCTGAATGTGCCGGCTCGGTGGCAGGAAGGAAAAGCGCCCCTCGCTCCGCTATTCGATCCGATTCATTTTGCCTCCGGCATAGGCGGTGGACTCCTGCGGTCGACGGGTGATTTTCTCATCACGGCCATCTTCGTCCTCATCTTTGCGACTGCGTTCGGGCAGTTCGCCAATGTATTTCGCGAGATCGGCGGCGATCTACTTCGCCTCCCCGAGCGCCTGCGGCGGCGCCTGCCGGATCGCTATTCGCTGCTGAAGGCCGCCCTGGCCATTCTGGGTGCGGGATTACTGATTGAAGGATTGATCATTGTCCTTGCCCTCGCGACACGCCGCGCCGTTCTCGACAGCACGTTCGATTATTTTGCCAGAAAGGGCCTTTTGCCCGAGCCGCTTCTTCTCATCGTACTCTGCTCGCTAATTCTCGTTACGATCGGCATCATTCTCACTTCGGTCGCGGCGGTGTGGATGGCATTGAAGCCGCTGCTTCGGCGCTGGTCCGGCCACACCACGCGATGGATCTTCTGGGTGGGCATCGTTCTAGCGGCCATCGCGCCGACGCTCCTTCTCTATATGGTGACGCCGCTGAACGACATCGTCACCCTGCCGGTGTCGCTGTCGCTCCTTTCCGTAGGAATCGCGCTGGCCGTGTTTCTGATGCTCAGGCAGGATACGCTCATCGATCTGCTGATCCTTCGCAGCGTACTTCCGTCGATTTTCCTGGTCACGATGCTCTTGTATCCATTGCTTTACCACGGGATGGATGCGCAGCGGCGAATTCAGATGACCGACGCGGCGGACACGTTCGCGGAAGGCAGAGACCCTCGCGTTCTCTTCGCTATCGAACAGCTTCTACAGGAGATCCGCCGGCACGACGCCGTGCAGGAAGGTTTTGCGGACGATGCGAGGCGGGGCACACTCGACTCACTGGCGACGGCAAGCCTCAGAGGATCCCTGCTCTCCTCGCTCCCATCGTTCGACGTCAGTCTGACGTTCTTCGACGGTACGGGCAAGCCGATTGGGCGCTACCATGACGCAGGCCAGAGCCACGACCGAAAATCGATCGACGAGATCGACCAGCTCGAATTTTCGATTCTTCACCAGATGTATGAGGAGGGAGGCGCCTCGGGTGTGATGGTCGAGCAGGTGACCGGCCGCCGGGAGCCGGATCGGTTTCAGTACGAAGGAATTGCGCCGGTTTATGCGAATGGGGGGACCGAACGTATCGGTTGGGTAATGTCGCGCGCCGAGCCGCAAACCATGGTCCGCGAAGGAGGGACGCCTTTCCCCCGAGTACTCCTGCCCTCGGGAGCCTATGACGACCTCTACGCCAATCTCTCCATCGCTGAGTTCCGGGAAGGCATCCTCGTGCGGAGCATGGGGCGCGACTTCGGACGCTATCGGCTAGCCGACGAGATTCGCCTTGCCCTCGCCGCGGAGTCGGACCTCTGGCTAGCTGAGCGGGTGGAAGAGCGCTTATACGAAACGTATTATCGTAGACAGGAGTCGTCGGTTGGCCCGCAGATGGCCCGGCCGATGCTGCCGACGGCCACGTCGTCGATCGTCGGCGTTCGGGTGCCGAGCATCAACACGTTCGATCATCTCTATTATCTGCTGCGGCTCACCGTCTGCGGGCTCCTCGTCGCGTTTCCTCTTTACCTTTTCGGGCTCTTTCTACGATACAGGGCCGGCATGCTTCCTGCGCCGCGCGTGCGCTTCCGCGACAAAGTGCTTAATGCCTTTCTCGGTGTCGGCATCATATCCGTGGCAGCGGTGGGGTTTGTCGGACTGGAAGTTGTGACGGCCGAGAACGAGCGTGCGGTTCAGACCTGGCTGCGACAGCATCTCGAGCGTGTTGAGGAGACGCTGGCGCTCGATGCGAGGGGAGAGGAGATGCCGTACCGCGTACTCGAGCGCGCACGTATCGATTCGCTCGCGGCGCGCGTAGGTCTGGACCTTACGCTCTACCGCGAATATCGCCTGATGTCGCTGAGCCGCCCGCAGTTGCTCCGCGACCGGTTGATCGATCGGCGCCTTCCAATTGAAGCCTACAAGGCCCTCTATTTCGACGGATACCGGTTCATCTACACGGACGAACGTGTCGGCAACTTTACGTACACGACCGGTTATCGTGCACTGCCCGACGAGCAGGGCCGACCTCAATACGTCCTGTCGGTCCCCACGCTGCCGGAGCAGGAACGCATCGAAGAAGAGCGCGCCCGCACCGTCGCTTACCTTTTCGGCTCCTTATTGCTGCTCGTGCTTGTCGTAATGCTTACCGCCTCTCTGCTGGCCAATGCGATCTCACGGCCGATTGTTCGACTTCGTTCGGGCCTCAAGGCCGTCGCGGCCGGCCGTTTTGAGCGGATGATTCCCGTCGATTCTCGCGACGAGATCGGTGAACTTGTCCAGACGTTCAACGAGATGCAGGAACAACTCGCCGAGAGCCGTCGAAAGCTCGCGCAGCAGGAGCGTCAGCTCGCCTGGCGCGAAATGGCGCGGCAGGTGGCGCACGAAATAAAGAATCCGCTCACCCCGATGAAACTCTCCGTGCAGCATCTACGCAGGGCGTTCGAAGGTGAGGAGGGCGCGGTGAAGAAACGCGACAAATTTGCCGATCTTTTCGGACGGATCACCACCACGCTTATCGAACAGATCGATACGCTGGCGCGCATCGCTAACGAGTTCCACTCATTCGCTCGGATGCCGTCGCGGATCGTCGAGCGACTCGACTTGAACGCCGTGATCGAAGAGGCCGTAGCCCTGATGCAGGAGGAGAGCGACATCGTGATCCATACGGATCTTTGCAACGACAAGTTGATGCTTGACGGCGACCGCGAAGAGCTGCGGCGTGACTTCATCAACCTGATCAAGAATAGTATTCAGGCGATCCCGAACGAAGAGAAGGGCCGCATTCGCGTCCGAACACGCCTCGACGAGCCGGAGGACGGCTCCCGCTGGGCGCACTGCGAGGTCAGCGACAACGGCACCGGAGTGGAGGCCGACGTCCGCGACAAGATTTTTGAGCCAAACTTTTCGACGAAGACGAGTGGCACCGGTCTGGGGCTCGCCATCGTTAAGAAGAGCGTTGAAGAGCATCGCGGTGAGATCGGCTTCGACACGGTGCTGGGCGACGGCTCGACGTTCTGGATCCGTCTGCCGCTTGCGGAAGAAGTATAGTCGTTCTTCGTTCGCAGGCTTCGGCGTTTCAAAACGAGGGGACGGCGCGATCCTGGCAGGAACGATGGCGCAAACGTATTCGATTCGGCCGATGAACGATGCACGAACCTCCTTCCATTGCTTTGCGTTCGAGTTCATAATCCGACATTCTCGATAGACGCCATGGCTGAAGCTCAGATGATCGAAGAAACAGACCTGCGTAAGGACGTCGAGCTGGAGGTTCCGGCGTTCGGTGCCGAATGCATGGAGGCGGCCGGCGAGGCGTGGGGCGCGTCGTTCGAGCATCCGTTCGTTCGCGCGCTGGCCGACGGATCGCTCGAATCCGAGAAGTTCAAATTCTATCAGATGCAGGATGCACGCTATCTCGAAGCCTTTGCCGATACGTGCTCGATCATCTCGACGCGGTGTTCGCATCCCGACGACAAACTCTGGTTCATTGAAGCCGCACGGTTGGCGCTTGTCGTAGAGGCGCAGCTTCACGAAGGCTACGGCGCGCGTCTCGGCTATACGGCCAAAGACATCGCCGCCATCTCCCTTTCGCCGAACAACCGGGCCTATCAAAATCACATGATCGCCTCGGCGCAGCGTGGATCCCTCGTCGAGTCGGTTGCCGCAATGACGCCCTGCCCCTGGCTTTATACGGAGCTTGGACGACACCTTCATTACGAGCTGGGCGACGTGGACGACGACCATCCCTATGCGGACTGGCTGAGAACGTATGCCGATCCGTCGTTCGTGGAGTACACGAACAGTCTTCTCCGGCGGCTCCAGCGGTTCGCGGAAGCGCATGATCGGGAGGTGCGCCAGGACGCAAAAGAAGCGTTCGCCGTGAGTGCCCGCTACGAGTGGATGTTCTGGGAGCAGGCGTGGATCATGCAGACATGGCCCCTATAACATGAGAGCCATCGTGGTTGGGGCAGGCGAGGTCGGTTTCGACGTCGCCAGAATGCTCTCTCTAGAACAGAATGACGTCGTCGTGGTCGATAACAACGCCGACGCCGTCCGCGCCGTCCGGGATAGGCTCGACGTCATGACGGTCGTCGGCAACGGCACGTCCGCCGACATCCTCGAAGAGGCCGGTGTCCGCAAGGTCGACATGATCATCGCGGTCACCGCGGTCGACGAGGTGAACATCATTGCCTGCATGCTCGCGGATCGCATGGGCGTCGAAACGACCATTGCTCGCGTCCGGTCGGACGAACTGACGCGGACGCAGTCCGTCCTCAAAACTTCCGACTTTGGAATCGACCTTGTCATCCATCCGGAGGAGAGCGCGGCCAACGAGGTCGTACGTTTAATTCGGAGAGCCAGCGCAACCGACGTCCTCTCGTTCGCGGACGGCCGCCTGCTTCTTATGGGTATTCGACTGGATCCGGAGGCGCCTGTGATCGGCAAGACGCTTCGCGATCTAGCCGTCGAGCATGCCCACGTGCGATTCAGGATAATGGGGATCGCGCGCGGCGTGCGGACGATTCTCCCCGGAGGCGACGAGAAACTTCAGAAAAACGACCAGATTTTCGTGCTCGCCCGACCCAAGTACATGGCGTACATTTCGGGCATGATGGGTAAGTCCGACAAACGGATGCACCACATCATGATTCTCGGCGGTACGCAGGTCGGAAGTAAGGTGGCCCTTCAGCTAGGGGCGGAGAAAAACAAGCAGGTCAAGCTCATCGAGCCTGACCGGCATCGCGCCGAACGGCTCGCCGAAGAGCTGAAAAACGTGCTGGTGATTAACGGCGATGCGACGGATATCGACCTGCTCGTGCAGGAAGGACTCTCGGAGATGGATGCCTTCGTGGCGGTTACCAACGATGAGGAATCGAACCTGGTGACCTGTCTGATGGCCAAGCATCTTCAAGTATCGAAGACGGTCGCGATGCTTTCAAAGGGCGCGTACATCCCGATCTCACAGAGTATCGGTCTGGACGCCGCCGTTAGCAAGAAGCTCGCCGTCTCCCGCGAGATCCTGCGCTTCCTGCGCGGGCGGCACGTTTTAAGCGTGGCCACCATACCGGGTCTCGATGCGGAAATCATCGAGATTAAGGCGACGCCGCGAGCGTATGTCACGACGAGGTCACTCAGCGAGATGGCCCTGCCTCGCGGGATTCTCATCGGCGCTGTGATGCACAAAAGCAGCATCGACGTCGCGACGGGCGAGACGCGCATCGAGCCCGGCGACCGCGCAATTATATTCGCGATGCCGAACATGATCCACGAGATTGAGCGAAAGTTCGACACTCGATAATCCACCCGAATGCTCCTCAACGGTAGAGCCGTAGTCGCAACGCTCGGCGTCCTGCTCCTCTTTCTGAGCGTCGCGCTCATCTTCCCCATGCTGATCGGCGTCGTTTACGGCGAGCCCGAATGGTGGAGCTTCGGCGTGACGGCGCTGATTGCCTTCGGGGTCGGCGGCGCCGTATGGCACAAGTTGGGCGGTCTTCCGCCGGATCTGGGCATACGGGAGGGTTTCGCCATCGTCGCTCTCTCGTGGGCGGTGCTTTCGCTCGTCGGCGCTATGCCGCTCGTTTTCGCCGGCGTTTTGGATTCGTATACGGACGCCTTTTTCGAGACGATGAGCGGCTTCACGACGACGGGAGCAACCATCCTGGGCGGAGCGACGAATCCGGCCATCGAAGCGATTCCAAACGCATTTCTGTTCTGGCGCAGCCTCACTCACTGGATCGGAGGGATGGGCATCATCGTTCTGACGCTCGCCATTCTGCCCATCCTCGGCGTCGGTGGCATGCAGCTTTTCAAGGCGGAGGTGCCCGGCCCGTCGACCGACAAGCTCACGCCGCGCGTCCGTGAGACGGCGAAACGGCTCTGGTACATCTACGTCGGCTTTACGGTATTTCAAGTGCTGTTTCTGTTGCCCGCGATGTCACTGTTCGACGCCGTCAATCATGCCTTCGCAACGATGGCCACGGGCGGATTTTCGACGGAAAACGGTTCTGTGGGTCAGTACAATTCGGCGTACGTGGATTGGGTGATCATCATCTTCATGTTCCTGGCGGGCACGAACTTCGCGCTGCACTACAGAATGCTGCGCGGCAAAGCCTTCACGCTGGTAAACGATACGGAATTCCACGTCTACGCGGCCATCATCGCCGTTGCCACCGCGCTGGTGACGATCGGCATCTGGCAGCCGACGGTGGGATGGCTGCCTTATGCTGGGCGTGAAGCAGCCGCCTTCGAGGGATACCCGAGCTTTGTGGATTCAATTCGCTATGCCGCCTTCCAGGTGGTCGCCATCGTAACGACGACCGGATTCGGCACGGCCGACTACGAGATCTGGCCGCCGCTCGGCATCGGCGTCATCTTCCTCCTCTTTTTCTGCGGCGGAATGGCAGGCTCCACAGGCGGCGGCGTGAAGATCATCCGTCATGTGTTGATGTTTAAGAACTCCTTCCGGGAGATCAAGCAGCTCGTGCATCCGAACGCTGTGATTCACGTCCGCTTGAACGGCCAGGTCGTTCCCCAGGACATCCTCAAGAACGTGCTCTCGTTCATTGTACTTTACATCGGCGGGATCGGTGTCGGCACCGCCGTCATGGCGCTCGTCGGCCTCGACCTCCTCAGCGCCTTCGGCGCTACGATGTCCTGCATCGGCAACATCGGTCCAGCTTTCGGCACCTTCGGCCCCACGGACAACTACGCCCACATCCCCGCCATCGGCAAATGGGTGCTCTCGTTCCTCATGATGGCGGGGCGGCTCGAACTCTTCACGGTGCTGATCCTGTTCGCGCCCACATTTTGGCGCCGGTAGATGCACACCTCACGCTCTCCGCGCTGCCGTGACGACATTGTACGGGCGCCGTCTCTACTGCAGGCGCCAAGTATCAGACACTCGACACACCGACCTCGGAATGTCGACCATTCGAAAGCGGACCTTTCCACGGCATATGGGAGGCGCTACCCTTTAATGCACCCCAGGGGCCTCAACCGTGCCACCGTTTTGGAGATTCCCGCGCCTTCGCACGCATCGACGACGTCGCGAACATCTTTGTATGCCTCCGGGACCTCTTCTTTCATCGTGCGGGAGCTGTTGCTGCGAACGATGATGCCTTGGTCGGCGAGTTCGCGGTAGATGTTGCGGCTGCCGGCCGTCTTCTTGGCCTGGCGCCGGCTCATGGCGCGGCCGGCGCCGTGGCAGACGCTGCCGAAGGTCTCCTTCATGGCGCGATCGGTGCCGACGAGGACGAACGAGTACCGGCCCATGTCGCCGGGGATGAGAACGGGTTGCCCGATGCGACGGTAGCGCGCGGGGATGTCGGCGTGGCCGGGGCCGAAGGCGCGCGTGGCGCCCTTTCGATGTACGCACAGCCTGCGGCCATCGTGCGTTTCGAACTTGGCGATGTTGTGCGCGACTTCGTATACCGTTCGAAGTCCGATATCGTGCGTGGAGAATGGTGTGGCCTCCTCGAAGGCCAGACGTGTATTATGGGCCATTACCTGCCGATTTGCAAACGCGAAGTTGATGGCGCAGCGCATGGCGCTGAGATAATTCTGACCCTCTTCCGATTCGATCGGTGCACAGGCTAGCT
>CAZART010000151.1:8183-10705 GCA_964487555.1 uncultured Rhodothermales bacterium | reverse complement strand
TCACGCAGCTCATCACCGTGATGATGAGCGGTTCGATCTATCCGACCGTCGGCGCCTCGGGCGGCGTCTTCGGCATCCTCCTCGCTTTCGGGATGATGTTTCCGAATCAGCCCATCTACATTTATTTCCTCTTCCCGATTAAGGCCAAGTGGCTCGTGATCGGCTACGGGGCCATCGAGCTGTGGGCGGGGATTACCGGTACGCAGGCCGGCGTAGCCCACTTCGCCCACCTGGGAGGCATGCTATTCGGCTTCCTGCTCATCCAATTCTGGCGAGGAAAGCTCCCGGCGCAGCCGAGCCGGAAAATGTACTGGTGACGCGTTCTTTGTTCGTCATTCCTCGTTCTCCGTTCGCGAGATTGAGCGGGGGCGGTACGGCCCGGAACGAGGAACGAAGAGCGATGAACCGCACGCATCGGCAACTCAGCCAAGCCCTTGCTAGTAAGTAGACCTCGTCATAATAGAACGAGCCGTTAACCCCGTGAATCGCTTCCAGGCCTGGTATCGTGTGCAGCCGCAAGCGCTGAAGGCCCTGCTGACGATCAACGTCGTCATCTATGTGCTGTGGCTCCTGGTGTTCATCCACATCAATGCCACTGCCGAACTTGTATGGCGCCATCTCGCCCTGAATCCGCGCCTTCCGGGGATTCTGTTCGAGCCGTGGCAGCTCGTGACGTACAGCTTCCTGCACCTGCAGACGGGCTTCTGGGGCTTGATCCACATCGGCTTCAACATGCTGTGGCTCTACTGGATCGGAAAGGAGTATGAAGAGCTGCATGGCCCCCACCGCCTCCTGTCGGCGTACGTCTTCGGCGCCGTAGGCGGGGCACTCCTGACGGTTCTGCTTCACGCGCTTCTCCCCGGCGTCGGGGCCTTCGGCGGTGTCGTTCACGGGGCCTCGGCGGCCGTTCTGGGCGTCATCACCACGGTCGCCATCTTGTATCCCTACAAGAGCATCGCTCTGATGTTTATCGGTACCGTTCGGCTCATCTACCTCGTGATCGGGTATCTGGCACTGAACCTGCTGTTTCTTTCGGGCGGGAGCATGTCGGTTTCCGCCCATCTCGGCGGCGCGCTTTTCGGATTCTTCCTCGCCAAAGGAGAAAGCCGCGGCATGGATCTCTCGGGATGGGCGCGGATCTTTTTCAGAGGCAAAAGCCGGAGCCGCTACAGCCATTCCCCGTCTCCGTATCGCGGCGGGGGCAAGGAAGGCGTGTTTCAGCGAATCGGCGGATGGTTCTCCTCGACAAGCAGCACCGAGCGCGATCGGCAGGCGCCCATCCATACGCTGCGCGCGACGCGCGATGACGACGACGATTCCAGGGGGTCCGGCGAGACCGACGTGGATAGAATCCTGGACAAAATCAGCGAGTCGGGGTATGATTCACTGACGGATAGCGAGAAGCGCATACTCTACGAGGCCAGCAAGCGCTAGAACGCGGCCATCCTTCTCCTGACGTTCAAAGCTTTCCGATTCCCCGTGGTGCGACGCGTTTTCTGGATCATCTTCTTTGCCCTCGACGCGCTGCTCATTCTCCTCTTCGCAGCAGGCTATCTCGCGTATTACATCCAGGCCAACATCGTCTGGTGGATCGAGTTGATTGCCGTCTTCTTGCCCTACCTCTCTCTACTGGTGATGCTTTCAACGCTGATCCTGTTGATCGCCGGACGCTGGCGTGCCCTCGCCGTCCACCTCGTTCTGGTTGTGCTCGTCGTCGTTCGGATGAATCCTTTTCAGGCCGTTCTCGATCCGCGTTCGCCCGTCGAGACCGATCCGGGGGACCTGACGGTGATGAGCTTCAACGTGCCGCGTTGGTGGGGCTACCACATGCGGGAGAAAACGGCTGCGATGGCCGAATTCATGCGCGCCGTCAATCCGGATCTCATCGCGCTACAGGAAGCGCCGATTACCTATTACCCGGACGAGCCTCGCCTGCGAGCCGCACCCTACGTCGCCGTTCTGTTCGATTCACTGGATTATCGAACGATCGGTCCGTCGGCGTCCGGCGCCACGTACACACACCAGCCGATTTTGAGCCGGCTGGCGATGATCGATCAGGTGCAATACAGGCTTCGACGTGATCCGAATGACACGCTCCATACGGCCATCACCCGGACACGCCTGCGCTGGCAAGGGCGCGAGTTCGTCGCCTACAATCTCCATCTCCGCACCTTCGGCGAGAAAAAACCATGGCAGGAGGAGGATCTTCCAATCGTCCGCCGAACGAGCGTCATTTCGTACTTGCGGCAGTACCGCAATGCTTATCAGGAAAGGGCATGGGAAATGGGGGAGATCCGTAAGATGATTGAGCAGGAAGAGCTCCCGGTGATTGTCTTCGGCGACCTCAACAGCACCCCGCACAATTGGGTGTACGGTCAGATGGCGGAGATCCTGCGCGACAGCTTCGATGAGGCCGGCGACGGCTGGGGGATGACCTACCACACGCGCCTCCCGTTCGCCCGGATCGACTATGTCTTCGTCAGCGACGAGTGGGAGATTGTCGATGCGGATGTCGCCGACGC
>CAZART010000151.1:0-8083 GCA_964487555.1 uncultured Rhodothermales bacterium | reverse complement strand
CGTCGTCAGTCCAGACCGGTTCACGTAGGTCCCGTCCAGATCGGAGGGGGAGCGCCGATCTCCGTGCAGTCGATGACGACCTCGAAAACGCATGACGTCGAGGCATCCCTGGGCGAGATCACGCGGCTGGCCGAGGCGGGCGCCGACATCGTGCGGGTGGCCGTGCCGCGTCCGGAGGACGTCGAGGCGCTGCCGGACGTCGTCGCCGGCTCGCCCGTGCCGATCGTGGCGGACATCCACTTTAACTATCAGTATGCGCTTCGCGCGATTGAGGCGCGGGTGGCGAAAGTGCGGATCAATCCGGGTAACATCGGCAAGCCCGAATGGGAGCGTGACGTGCTGATCGCGGCGAAAGAGGCGGGCATTCCGATCCGCATCGGCGTCAATTCGGGATCGCTCGAGCGAGACATTCTCGACAAGTACGGCTACCCGCAGCCGGAGGCCTTGTTCGAAAGCGCGATGCGGCACGTCGAGATCTGCCGCAAGTACGGTTTTGAGGATCTCGTGATCTCGGTGAAGCATTCCGACGTCTTCTACATGATTCAGGCCTACCGACTGCTGGCCGAGCGGACGGAGTATCCGCTCCATCTCGGCGTGACCGAGTCGGGATCTTTCGAATCCGGATCCATCAAGAGCTCCATCGGCATCGGCGCGCTGCTGGCCGACGGCATCGGCGATACCATCCGCGTCTCATTGGCGACGGATTCCGTCAAAGAGGTGGAGGTCGGGCACAAGATCCTGAAGTCGCTTCGTCTTGGCCGCCCCGGAGTGAATGTCATCGCCTGTCCGACCTGCGGCCGGATGGAGGGCGACCTCTTCACCATCGTGCAAAAAGTGGAAAAGGCGGTGCACGATGCCAAATTCACCAAAGATCTGAACGTCGCGCTCATGGGCTGCGCCGTGAACGGGCCCGGCGAAGCCGCGGGCGCCGATCTGGGCATCTCTCTCGGCCGCGGCCGCGCCCATCTCTTCAAGCGTGGCCGGATCGTAGGGACGGTGCCGGAGGGAGAGATCGTCGAGGCCGTCTTGAAAGCGATCGAGGAGTTTGACGTGGAGGACGGGAAGAATCTACCATCGCACGGCGGCGGCGCGGAGGAGCGAGGCGACGAGAAAGCGGCCTTGGGCTAGCATTCCGCCCGTGTCGCCGGCTTACGCCTCATTTGCGCGAACAGCGACGGGGCGCGCGATGTGGCGGCACGTATGTGCTGCCCTGTTCGCGAATCGACGCCATTCGGCGCCGCCGACGATCTCTCGAGTGGCGCGGGGCTGAATGCAACGGAGCAGCACCATGGCCTACCCCATATACATCTGCAAGTGCGCACTCCGGCTCTGGACCGCTCTTCTCGTCATCATTGCGCTCCCGGCCGACGCGCAAACCATTTCGTTCGTCGACGTTTCGGAGCAGGCGGGCCTGAGGACGTCCGGGGTAGGGTACGGCGTCGCGGTGCACGACTATGACCGTGACGGTTGGGACGACGTTTTCATTACCACGCTGAACGGCAGCTCCAAGCTTTTCCGAAACAACGGAGACACTACGTTCACGGACGTTACAGCCGTGGCGGGGCTGAGCGGCATCGGCGCCTTTGCCGTCGCTCTGTGGGGCGACGTCGACGACGACGGACTGACCGATCTTTTTCTGGGCCGTGCCGCCTCGGGCGCGAGCCGGATCTTCCGGAACGTTGGCGGCGGAATGTTCGAGGATATTTCCGAGGTATCGGGTCTGGATCGCGAGGCGCCGATTGCAACGGCGGCGTTCGGGGACGTGAACGGGGACGGCGGGATCGACCTCTTTCTTGCCGTTCACAATCGCTCCGACCTACTCTACCGGAATACGGCAGGCGTAGGGGACTCCGTATTCGAAGACATCTCGGAGACGTCCGGCATCGGCGGGCCTGCCCATGCCGTTCCCATGCAAGCAACCTGGGTGGATTACGATCGAGATGGGGACCTCGATTTGTTCTGCGTCCACGACGGTCGCCTGGAGAGCCGGCTTTACGAAAACGACGGTTCATGGCCGTTCCGCGACGTTGCTTTGGCACGCCGTATCCACGTCTATCCGGATGCGTCGGTTTGCTGCAACATGGGCACGGCGTGGGGAGACTTTGACGGCGACGGTTGGATGGACGCGTACGTGACGCGAATCGGTACGGGTGGGCTCTTTCGAAATAACGGCGACGGAACGTTTACCGACGAGGCGGAGGAGCGCGGGGCGGCGCGTAACGGTATGTCGTGGGGTGTCGTCTGGCTGGATGCCGACAACGACGGCGATCTCGACCTTTTCGTCGTTAGTACGTCGGGATACGACGGCACGCCGACGCTCCTCTATGTGAACGAGGGCGGCACCTTCAAAGAGGCCGGTCGCGAGACCGGCGCTTCCTTTCGAATCGATGCTCGTGGACTCGCAAGCGGCGACTTCAACGGAGACGGTCTCATCGATCTGGTGATCGCGAGCACGGACGGCCGGCATCGTTTGCTGCTCAACGCTACCGGCGCTGCGGGTCACTGGGTGAAAGTGGACCTCCAGGGGCGTGAGGTGAATGCCGGCGCCGTTGGGGTTCGCATCGAAGTCATCGCCGCAGGTAAGACGCACGTGCGCAGCGTCAGCGGCGGCGACAGTTATGCTTCGCAGTCCAGCTCGACGATGCACGTCGGTCTCGGCAGCGCCTCACGCATTGACACGCTTCGCATCCTATGGGCGCGTGATCACGTCCAGGAGATGACGGACCTCGCCGTCGATCGGTCGTATACCGTTACGGAGGGAGTCGCGACGCAGCGTCAGCCTCATGAAATCGTACGAGCGGATCTCGCACTTGACCTGATTTATCCGAATCCGGTTCACGACCACATGCACATCGACTTTGCCGTATCCGATCCGGGCGCCGTTCGCGTCGCCATACACGACGCGCTCGGCCGCCGTACCGATGTGATCGTCGACGAGTTTCTTCCTCCTGGACGTTACAGCAGGGTTTTCGACACGGGCACCTTGGCGAATGGATCCTATTTCGTCCGCCTATACACCGGTGGCGGTGCCGTCGTTAGGGCGGCGGTACTAGCGCGATAAGCCGGCGCGGGATTGATCCAAGTCGGGGGCCGCCCCGAACACCCAAATTCTTTTTCAGAGGCCTGCGAATCCCCTTGCGCTTTACGCGCGGCTTTCCTTTCTTTGCCGTTCCCATGTAAGCGCTTACACACTTCTGAGGACAGGGTGCGCACGGAGCGCGTGTAAGCGGATACATCCAGCCCCTTCACAAGCCGCGACGCTCGGGCGGCGCCATCCTCTACTTACGACTGCCTTGGGCGTGACCATCTACGACATTGCAAAGAGGGCCGACGTGTCGATCGCGACCGTGTCACGCGTATTCAACAACAGCCCGCGTGTGTCTCCATCCACCCGCGAGCGCGTACTCCAAGTCGCCAAAGGCCTCAACTACCAGCCGCACGTATCCGCTCAGAGCCTGGCGCGGCAGAATAGCCATCTCATTTCGGCCGTCATCCCCGTCGTCGCGAATTACTTTTACATGGAAATCATTCGCGGCATGCAGGATGTTCTTCTGGAAAGTGACTTCGATCTCATCGTGTATGCCGCACCGAAGCCCGAGGCCGTGGCGAGTCAGCTCGAACGTGCCGCGCAAAAAGGGCGATCCGAGGGCCTGCTCGTTCTCTCTACTCCGCTGTCGGAGCAACGCGCAAGGCGATTAAAGGCATCGAAGCGACCTGTCGTGCTCGTCGACGCGTTGCATCCGGATTTCGATTCAATCTCCGTGGACAACCGCAAAGGCGGTTGCATGGCCACGAAGCACCTGATCGAACAGGGCTACGACCGCATAGCGCATATCACCATCAGTCCGGAAGCGCCGCCGGCGACCGACCGGCGGCGCGGCTACGAGGATACCCTCAAAGAGGGCGGCCTCAAAGTCGACAAATCGCTTATCGTCGCTAGCGACAAAAAACCATTCGGCTTCGTTCAGGAGTCCGGCTACGAAGCCATGTTGACGCTGCTCGCGCGCAGTCCGCGGCCGGACGCCGTCTTCGTGGCGTCCGATATCCAGGCGCTCGGCGCCATCCGAGCCCTCGCTGAAAAGGGATTGAAGATGCCTGATGACGTCGCCCTCGTAGGATTCGACGACATCCAGGCCAGCGCATACGTGGGGCTCACCACGCTGCGCCAGCCGACCTATGAAATGGGGAAGCTGGCCGTGCAGAAACTGCTTCAGCGGATCGGTCATCCGGACCATCCGACGACGAGCACCGTGTTCTCACCCAGCCTCGTTGCGCGTGCGAGCTCCGCTGTTACCGTCGCTCAGAACGTGGACACTCTGATCTAATACGATGAATCGACTCGCGGCTTTTCTGACGGTCGTCTTTCTTGCCGTGCCTGCAGAGGCACCGGCCCAGAATGCTATTGCGACGTTCAACGGCGAAACGGTAGAGACGAGCGCTTTCGAACAGCGGTACAAAGAATACCTCGCGCGGACGGGCACGCAAGACGCGGCGCGGCTCAGAAGCGCCGTCCTCGCACAGATCATCAACGACCGGCTCATCATCGCCGACGGCCGCCGGCGGGGTCTGGATGACGATGCGGCCTATCATCATTACGAAGCGTCGGCTCGCCGAAAGCTGCTGGTAGAGAGCTACCTGGCCCACGAAGTGCTGGATGCGGTACGCGTGACCGACGACGATGTGGAAGACGCCTTCGTTCGGATCAACACCGAAATCGAGGCCCGCCACCTTTTTGCGCGCACCGAAAAGGAGGCGCAGCGACTGTACGTGCGCCTGCTCGCCGGCGAATCGTTCGAAGACCTCGCCCGAGAAGTATTCATCGATCCATCCCTCGCCGCGAACGGCGGTGCGATCGGGCGATTTACGTTCGACGACCTCGACCCTGATTTCGAAGATGCCGCTTTCGGGCTCGAGGTGGGCGAGATTTCGGCGCCGGTTCGCACGGCACAGGGCTATTCCATCATTCAGGTGCTCGATCGATTCACGAAGCCGATACTGACCGAGCTCGAATATGCACAGCGAAAGGATAAGCTGCGCGCGTTCGTACTCCACAAGAAGCAGGTTCAGGCACGGTCGCACTTCGTGCGGTCACAGGCGGAGCAGATGCGTCCGACTTTTCATGCGGGCTTCGAGCGTCTGTTCGGCCAGATCACGGGACTGGTACTGATCGACGAGGAGGCCATGGACGACTTCCTTCGCGAACCGCTCATTTCGTTCGACGCGGACGGCAGCCGCGCTACGTGGACGATCGCCGAGTTCCGCGAGCATGCGGCGTTCACGCCCGCCGAGCACCGGGCGCAGGTGCGGACGGAGGCGGATTTGCAGCAGTTCGTGACGGCCCTTGTCGTACGCGCGAAGATGATGAAGGCGGCCACGAATAGCGGACTCGACGCGAGGCCGGAGTATGAGCAAGCGCTGACCGAGGCTACGGACGCATGGGTGCTGGAACGACAGAAAGAACGTTTCGTCGACCACGTCGACGTACCTGAGGATTCGGTCATCGCCCACTACGAACGCCATTCTACGGAGTTCACGGACGACGACGGCACCGCGCTGTCGTTCGACGAAGCCCGCGCTCGTATTGCCGAACAGCTTCGTCTGGTATATACGAGCAGGGCTACGCTGCAATTTATTGCGTCACTGCGTCGAGATGCCGACATCCGGATCAACGAGGACGTCGTGCGGAGCGTGACCGTGCCGGGACGCACGGCATCGCCGTCCCGTTCCGCATCGGCGCAGCCCTCAGATGACGGCGCCGGCCGTATGCACTGACGGCACTTTGCAACTATGACCAGTCCTGAAAGGATAAGTGAGCAGTCCCGATATACAACGTGAACACTCCTGACATGCAAAACTTGATGTGCAAAAGTGAACGGTCCTGATATGAGAAAGGGCGTATTCATCGCGCTTGTGCTGTCGGCCGTCTTCGCGGTCGTGCCTTCGTATGCGCAGACGGGAAAGATCTCCGGCACGGTCACGGATGCCGAATCGGGCGACCCGCTTCCCGGCGTGAACGTCGTGATCGACGGCACGACGCAGGGAACGTCAACGAACCTCGAAGGCCGATATGTAATCATCGGCGTCCGCCCAGGCACGTATACCATCTCCGCCTCTTTTGTTGGATTCGCGACGGAGCGCAAAGAGGGCGTCAATGTTAACGTGGATCTCACGACCACTGTCGACTTCGCGCTCAGGGAAGAGGTCTTCGAAGGCGAAGAAGTGGTCGTTACGGCTGAAGCGGCCCGGGTGCGCAGAGATCTTACGAGCTCCGAGGCCCGCGTGACATCCGAAACCATCGAGCGACTCCCGGTCCAGGAGTTGAACCAGGTTCTTCAGGTGCAGGCCGGTATTACCGACCGCGACGGTCTCCACATTCGCGGCGGGCGGAGTAGCGAGATCATGGTGATGGTCGACGGCGTGCCGGTAACCGACAATTTCGATGGTTCGACGGCGATCGAGCTTGAGAATCGCGGCATCCAGGAGCTTCAGGTGATTTCCGGCACGTTTAACGCCGAGTACGGGAATGCCATGTCCGGCGTGATCAATGTCGTGACCAAGGAGGGCCGGAAAGACCGAATAGGCGGCTCCGCGGAGGTGTATAGTGGATCCTACCTCGTGCCGGGTGACGGCGGCAGGGAGTTCTTGCTCGGCCTCGACCAATCCCAATTCACCAGTCGCGGAATACCCTACCGGGACGCCGATGTGTACTCCTACCTGCCCGTCGACTTTACGCATTATTCCAACCTCGGCGGGTCCCTCGAGGGCCCGCTCGGCACCGACCGGCTGACCTTCTTTGGTCACGCACGCTACTTCAAAAATGACGGCTGGCTATACGGCGCGAACATCTTCGAAACCGACGGTTCGTTCGGCGACTCGTCGCTCGTCCCGATGAATACGTACGAAAAGCTTTCGTGGCAGGGCAATCTTCGATTTCAGCTGAGCAACCGTCTCATTCTAAACGTCATCGGACTGGGGTCCAACGAGCAGAGTCGCAACGGCGATCTATTCTGGCGATGGGCGCCGCAGGGCCGCACCCATAATTTCGATCGCGGCGCCGACTTCAAGCTCAAGCTCACACATCTTCTCAGCGCGAAAACGTTCTACACGCTCAACGCCGCCACATTTGGACGTTGGGCGGAAAGCCGGCGCTTCGAGGATCCGCTGTCCGAGAACTACAACGATATCACTATCAATACGCCGGATTCGATCGAGGTGATGCCCGGCGTCTTCATGCCCTTCATCACCGGAGGCGGGCGATTCGCGCGCGGCGGGGTCGATCTCGGGCGGTTCGAGCGGACCACGCGAACGTATTTCGCCAAAGGCGACTTGAGTAGTCAGATGGCGGAAAATCACCTCCTCAAAGCCGGAATCGAAGCCCGAGTCGATAATCTGGACTTTACTTCGTTCAACCTGGTCCCGCTAACAGATGAAGACGGAAACCTGGTCGAGCCCTTCGAACCTGCCGTTCCATCTACGAACAGCCTCGGTTTCCAGCATTTCGAAAACGTCCAGCCTATAACCATGAGCGGCTACGTGCAGGACAAGATGGAGTTTGAAAACTTCATCGTGAACGCGGGGATCCGCTTTGACTATTTCGATTCGCGGACGACGGTACCGGCTGATCCCGACGACCCCAACATCTTCAACCCGTTCAAGAAAATTCATCGCTTTCACGACCTCAATGGCGACGGGGTCATCACGGTCGACGAGGAAACGCCGGATAATGAGATCACCGTTGAAGAACGCGAGGCGTTCTGGTGGAGGGATACGGATCCCAAATTTCAGATCTCACCACGTTTCGGCGTAGCCTACCCGATCACGGCCGAAGGCGTCATCCACTTCTCATACGGTCACTTCCTCCAGATCCCGACGCTGAACCGGCTCTTTCAGAACTTCGGCTACAAGATCCCGAATCGCTCGGGACAGTATGGGCCGTTCGGCAATCCGGATCTGGACGCCCAGCGGACCGTCATGTACGAAATCGGCATTCGGCAGGCCCTGGGCGATGTGGTCTTCGATCTCACCGGATACTACCGCGACGTGCGCGACTGGGTCTCGACCTCGCGCCTCATCGAGACCGAGC
>CAZART010000150.1:0-10816 GCA_964487555.1 uncultured Rhodothermales bacterium | reverse complement strand
CATTTTATGCCGATCGGTTGGTTCTCGAGCCTATGGAAGTGGCTCATCGCGTGCTGGAACTTCCGAATGAGGAGGTAAGCGTTACGGTGACGGCAGGCGGAAGCGGGCTGCAGTACGAGAGCGCGGAAGCCAACGCCCTCGATCGGCCCTTGCGAACCACTGTGCAGCTCGACCGGTCATCGGCGATCGGGCTATTCCGAGAGGCCGAAAAGCTGCACCGGGCGCGCGAATTCGAACGTGCCCTACAGGCATATCTGGAGTTGCTGGAAAAGGAGCCCGCACACGACCAGGCGCTTGGACGCGTAGCCGAGATGTACTACCGCCGCGCGGAGTACGAGAAGAGCCTACGTTACGCTTCGACGGCGCTGGAGATCGACACCTACGATCCGTATGCAAACTTCATTTACGGAATCGCGCAGTGGCGAAGCGGTGATCCGGTCAATGCTATAGAGGCGCTCGGCTGGGCGGCCCGCTCGCCCATGTACCGTTCCGGCGCGTACGTCCAGATGGCCGTCATCTATCTGCAGGAGGGCGACTTCGAACAGGCGGCCGAGTACGCTCAACGTGCCCTGCGCTTCAATGAGCTCAACCTCGGTGCGTACGAAGTGCTCGCCGTGAGCTACCGGATCCGCGGACGGAGCGCGGAGGCGCAGGACGTGCTGTCGAAACTGTTGGAAATTGATCCGCTCAGCCATTTTGCGCGGTTCGAGCAGCATCTCCTGAATCCATCGGAAGAAACGCTCGACGGGTTCAAGTCCATGATCCGGGGTGAGCTTCCTGATGAGACATATCTGGAGCTGGCCGTCCGATATGCCGATGCGGGCCGGACGGACGAGGCCATCCAGGTCCTGGAAGCAGCACCGGAGGACCCGGTCGTGTATTACTGGCTCGCCTACCTCAACCGGGATCGCTCCGCGACGGCGAGCCGGACGTATCTCGATAGGGCGCTCTCCCTCTCGCCGCACCTGGTCTTCCCCTTTCGACAAGAGACCCTCCCCGTACTGGAATGGGCGATGGAGCGCGAAGATGGCTGGAAGACGAAGTACTACCTCGGCACGCTCTACTGGAGTCTGGGTAGGAAAGAACGGGCTGCCGAACTCTATGAACAGAGCGGAGACGAGCCCGATTTTGCGCCTTTTTTTCTGGCACGCGGCTATTTGAATCAGGATCTGGAGGGCGAGACGGCGTCACAAGAAGCGGCGCGCGATTTCCAGAAGGCCGTTCAGGTAGATGGCGACGAATGGCGGGGATGGGTTGCCCTTATCACGCTGTACGGTGAGCAGGGAGCTCCCGAGGAAGCGATTCGCGCGTCGCGCCAGGCCTACGACAAGTTTGCAGACAACTACTACGTCGGTCTGAAGCACGCCGCCGCGCTGTTGAACGGAGAAGCGTATGCGGAAAGCGCACGCGTCCTGGAAGAGATCAGGGTGCTGCCTTCGGAGGGTGCGTATATGGGGCGCGTTCTGCGCGAGCAGGCGTACGTACGGCTCGCCATCCAAAGAATGAACTCCGAAGACTACGCCGCGGCTATCGAGCACCTGGAGCGCTCGAAGGAGTGGCCTGAACATCTGGGGGTCGGTAGACCTTACGATGTTGACGAGCGCCTGCAGGATTATTTGGAGGCTTATTCGTACATGCGGGGGGGCGATACCGAGAGGGCCTGTGAGCGCTTGAGGGCCGTCGCCGGCTTCACGGAGGCGCACCCCGGCTATCGGGGCGTCGGTCACTATATCGGCGCCCTCGCCCTCAGGGGCCTCGGACAGGCCGCACAAGCGACGGCGCTCCTGGAGGAGTGGAGAGATGCCGCCGAACAAGACGATCTAATGGTCCGTTGGGCGCTGGCTTCGTTCCAGGGTGAGGACGAAAACGCGCTGGAACTCGCCCGTGAACTGGATAAGCGCATTCCGGCCACGAGTACCTACGGACTTCTGCGAGCCTTCGTGAAGGGCACTGCAGAGGAACGGCTTGAGCTCTGCTGCGGCTGCGAGGATGACAACCGACACTGCTGTCGTTGAGAAGGACAAGGATACGGGCCTCTGTATAGACTACGCTCCCGGCCTCCCCGGAGTGGGAATAAACGCCGTACTCAGTCTGTCTTTAGTAAATGGAAGCTTCAGGAGCTAGAGCAGCAGACGCTCGTTGTTTCAGCCCAACTCAACCATACGAATTTTACATTGCGATAAGAATATTCGCTGCGATGCTGGAATAAACGTATAGTGAAGGTATGAAAAGTCGTGTGGTTCTATGGCTCGTGCTGCTCTTGATGGCTCCGATGGCCTCTTGCGACAGCAATGAAGACAGCGATTCTCCCTTTCTCCTCCGTGTGAAGAACACGAGCAGCACCGACTACTCTTCTGTGTTGATGCGATTTCCTGGAGCCGAGGGGAGTTTCGGAACCGTCAAATCGAGAAAGACAACGGGATACGAAGAGTTCGAGACGGCGTACCGATATGGCTACGTCGAGGTCGAAGCGAACGGAGAGACATACCGGCTCCAGCCTATCGACTACGTAGGCGCAAATCCGTTGGTGGAAGGGCGCTACACGTATGAGCTCGACCTCGAAGACAGCCGCGTCGTTCTCGAAGTAAGGCGTGATTAACGCGAACGGCGTTGGACTAACGCGGCGTTCGCAGGGGATCCGGCCAGCGGATCTCGAGCCCCTGCCGCCGGAGAACTCCCGCTACTTGATCAGCATCCAGATCAATAGAGATCTTCTTCTAGCTCCAAGCACCCTTGCGGACGCCGATCTCCTCGTGTGCCACTGAGCGGTGCAGGCCGTCAACGATCGCAACCAGGCGTTTGACAGGTCAATGTACGGAATGCACCGCCACCGCAATTCCCCATTCCGGCAGGCTTCGTCGTCCGTCGACAGCTCAGACTTCCCCCTGCGACATGTTCAGCTGCCGTAGGTCATAGAGGGCAGTTTCCACCGTTAAGAACCCTGGGCAGCATGCGACCCTCCGTCACAGCGTCGCTCTTTGCCGTTCTCGTCTGCGCTTTCGGAATCGCCGCACCGATCCCTGCACAGTCGTTCGGATCCTCGTGGCGTTGGTAAAAAGCTTCTTCGTTTACAGCTGGGGGCATATTACCCGATCGGCTGAAGAAGACGATGGTGATTGAACCACCAGACCCATTCGCGCGTGGTCGAGCGTCCAGCGCCGGAGCGCCCCGTCGGCAACGTCGCGCAGCGCCTCGCCGACCTCTGCAAGGATCGGAGGATGACCTGATTGCCTCGAGCCAGCCGGACCGTGGTGGCCTCCCATTGCCAATGGCCCTCACGTCGGATGTCCACACACCCTCGTTGCAAGGGCACGGGCCTTGCTTTGCTGCGGGGCATGCCTGCCCTCTCAACCCTTGCCGGCCCGCGTAGCTACCGCCGCCGAACACCCGAAACGGACCCCCTTTATCGGGTGATGGCCGGACACCTGGAGACCTTCCCGGAGCGCACGCGTGCCTCCGACCGGCTGCTCCCGGCCTACGTGGAACGCGAGCTTCGGGCCTACCTGGAATGCGGGATGCTGTCCTTCGGCTTCCTGCGGGTTCGCTGTCAGGACTGCGGCCAAAGCCGTGTCGTGGCCTTCTCCTGCAAGAAGCGCGGCTTTTGCCCGAGCTGCACCGGACGTCGTATGGCCGACACCGCCGCTGCGTTGACCGACGAGGTGCTGCCGGAGGTGCCGGTGCGTCAATGGGTGCTCAGTCTGCCCTATGAGATCCGGTTCCGGCCGGCCTGGGACGGGGATCTCCTCAGCGCCGTATTGGCGGTCTTCTTGCGGGTGGTCTACGGATGGTACCGGCGCCGGGCCCGCGAAGATGGCCACTAAGACGCGCGCTGCGGCTCGGTCACCTTCGTGCAGCGCTTCGGCTCGGGCCTCAACCTGAACCCGCACTTTCACGTCCTGATGCCTGACAGCGTCTTTGTCGAAGGCCCCGGCGGCACGCCCGTCTTCGTGCCGGCGCCTGCTCTGACCGACGACGTTCGACGCATCGCCGAGACGACGGCCCACAGCGTCGTGAATCTCCTTCAGCGCCGCGGCCTTCTCGAGCCGTACGCGCCTCCTGACGCGCTCGTGCAGGAGGAGCCGCTCCTGGTTCGAGGACAACTGGCAGGACGTTGCGCGAATCCATCGTGTAGGCGGCGAGGCCGTCGGACGTTGCTGCCGGCCTACGGTTCGTTGGCGCCCAGCTCGTCAAGAAACGTTTGGAAGCCGCTACGTACCGACTGCGGGGCGTCCCCCAGCTCCGCTGCCGCGTCGAAGTCAGCCGGCAGTTCGCTCCGGTTGTAGAGCAACGTGGCGGCCTGCACGGCGACGGCCTCGTCGTACGCGGAGAGCGACGCTACCAGCCGGTCCCGATCGCCCCCTGCGGCATCGACGAGTCGCTCGGCATACGTACGAGCGGGAGTCGGACGGCCGTCTCCATCGGCATCGACCCATACGGCGCCCGTGACGCCGACGAGGCGAGGGGTCCAGTCGGCGGACATGCGCCGGTACGGCTTGGGAACGGGCCAGAACGGAGGCGTCTCACCAGGCCCTACCGCAACCGCGGCCAGGAACACGTCGTGGTCCGGCAAAGGCATCGTCCATCGTACGGCCCCCTTCTCCCCCGTTCGACGTCCATGGAGTCGTTCCTCATCACGCTTCTCGCGGCCGTTCACGTATAGCACGACGCGAGACGCCTCGAGCCATTGTGGGGCGAGCACGCGGACATCGATCTGGATCTCATCGGAGGCGGGCACCACGTCGCCCGGGCCGTTCGAGCCGTTCACCGTGATCATGGGCAAGAGACCGAAACTGGCGACGACGGAACCGCGCGCCATGCTGCGGATCGCCGCCTCGACGTCGAGGCGTTCCGGCTCGTCCTCATCCACCTGCACGTAGGTGCGGCCCTGCCCCACGAGGAAGCGCGAGACGTCGTGTGAATCGCTCGAGCCCACCGGCGTAAGGAAGGCACCTGCGTTCGTCGCGCCCAGCCAGTCCTTCACGAGGCGGAGCACGTCGTGCTGCTGTGCACTTGAGTTCACGACTTCCATGGCGTTAGCCGGCACGGGCATCCCATCTCGAGGCATCCCGGCGACCGCCACGTAATGTTCGGGGCCGAACGGTCGAAACCCGCCGTGCACATCGCGCGCATGATTGAGCACGACGACCTCAGGCCGCCCAACGGCCTCAAGCTGTTCGGATACACCCGCCCACGTCGACACGTCCGGATCCGGCAACAGTGCATCAGCCCGCACGGGAAACAGATTGAAATGCCCCGCCGGCGTGGTGTACTCGTTGCCTACGACCGGCGTGAAGTACGCGTCGTACCCCATCGATTCGGTGAGCGGTCCCAGATCGACGTTCGTGTTGTGATCGGTTATCATGGCCAGCTCCACCCCCTCTCCGGCGAGGGTCAGCACGCGCTCCGCCTCCGTCGCATCACCATGCCCGGAGTGCGTCAGCGTATGCACGTGCGTGTCCGCCGCAATCCAACCCTGCGTCGGCACCTCCCTTGCAATGGCCAGATCGCGTTCCAGATCCGACCGAGGCTGCACCTGGACATCCACTGAATCGACGCCGTACTCAAATCCCCTGGTCGCGTAGACTCTATACGGCCCGGCCGGCAGCGCGAACGTCGCCACGCCCTTTCCCGCATAGACCGTCCCCGTACGGACCGCCGTGTGCCGGTTGGGTGCATCCACGGCCGGTCCGCCAACCGTCTGCAGCGCCCCGTGGTCGTCGACGATGGTCAGCCGGGAAGGAAGGGGCGCCTTCGATGCTGCATCGGTAACACGTACCGTCACACGTCCTTCACCGAGCACCTCGCTCACGCTGCCGTTGTGGAGGCTGATTCTTCCCACTTCGACATCGTCGACCTCGGTGCCGACCTGTCGAATCTCGAGCGTATTGATACCGTCCTCGATCAGTCCAGCCGGCACCGGTCGGTAGATCGTCATCAGCTGTTCGTCTCGCTCAAGAGTTCCGAGTTCTTCCCCGTTGAGCAGTATCCGCCACTCGCGTCGAACGTCGTGCTGCGTAAGTTCCAGCGCAGCCGGAGAATCGTTCGCCTCCCCCTGAAACGTCACCACGAGCACGCTGTCCGGCTCGCCGGTCTCGAACTCCCTCCATTCCGGAGCATAACCATTCCGGAGGTGTCGCATATCGCCCACGATCACGAGCTCGTCCACGACGTCCCCACCGGACGGCTCGGCGAACCGAGGCGTCGTGGCATCCGTCCCGAACGACGGGATCCAGCCCGAAAATCCGACGACGGTGAGCAAGAAAACGCAGAAGAGCATGGGCATGGCGGGACGGCGCCGGGTCAATTCGTTCATTCCGGAGTTCAATCGATGCGGCGGCTGACTCGCCTTTCTGGCCGTCAGCATGGTTAGACCGTCACCTCCAGGACCACCTCCACCGCAATATCGCTGGGCGGCCCCCATGCCGACGGCCGCTCGCGCGAGCCTCCCGATCGGCATATTCAAGCCGACCGTCGTCGTAAGCCGTTACCCGAGTCCGGGGACGCATAGCTAACGAACGTGTATGTACTACTATACGTAATCCTGAAGCTACGCAACAGCGAACCTTTCAGCCGAACGCATGACCCTTCCCGCCATCTGAATTCTCGATGTTCCAGACGCAGAGACAGTTCGTTCTGATCGCAATCTGCTTCCTCATCGGGAGCGTCCGGCGGAGTGCCCGCCTCCGCCATGCAGACCTCCGACGCCGAAGCGACGCCGGCCGTACGCGCGGTACCGCTGCCCACCGGCTCGACTGTCCACCTGGACGGACGGCTCGATGAACCGTTCTGGAAGGATGCGGAACCCATCACCCGTTTTCTGATGCAGGAGCCGCGGGAAGGCGGCGAGCCGACGGAGCGCACGATGTCCGCATCATGTACGATCGGAACTACCTCTACGTCGGGGCGATGCTCTATGACAACGACGGCCGATCGGCGTACTTCTTCGAGACGAACCCGGACGGACTCCTCGGCGACGATGACGCTCGGCAATCGGGCCAGACGCCTGCGGATCGTCGTCCTGCTGGCCCGTGCACGCGTCCACTATGCGCTGGATGATCCGCTTCGCGGGCAGAGCTTCGTGGAGGCCGCCATCGAGCCGTCGCGGATTCGGTTACCGCTCGTCACTTTTTCGAAGACATCAAGTATCTCGTCGATGAGGATGAGCTTCAGACCTATCGGTCGCTGCAGACGGCGGAAGGGTTCCGGTCGCTCTTTCGGGCGTTTTGGACGAAGCGCGATCCGCTGCCCGCGACGACGGTCGATCGTCAGCGGGCGTATCGTCCGCGAGATGCCCGGAACGCTGAGCATTCGGAATGAAAATGAGGGGAGAACGGTGTTGCGAGCCGCTATTCCCAGGCTGAGGGCGGCCTCCCGTTCCATCATGCCGGATGACTACCGGCGCCGCCTGAGCGCCGGCGAGCTGTCGGACGTCATCGCCTTCCTCCAGGGCGGTACCGGGCGATAGCGACCGGGCGCGCCGATGGCATCGAGAATGAGATTGACCCCGGCGATCCGCTCGACCGCGACATCTACGAGATGACGCGCAAAGAGCTGGCCGAGACGGAGCACACGCCGGCGTCGCTCGAAGAGGCCCTGGAAGCGCTCGAAGGCGACCATGCCTTTCTGACGCGCGGCGACGTGTTTACTGACGACCGGATCGAAACCTGGATCGCCTACAAGGTGGAAAACGAGCTGGAGCCGCTACGCCTGCGGCCCCACCCGTACGAGTTCTTCCTCTACTATGACAACTAGCCTGGTTGCCTCTCGCCGTAGGGTTGCCGGCGTCCTTGTCCCGGAAGTCTCAGCCAGCTCGAAAATCGAGCTCGGCATCGTTCCGGAGCGAAGATCCATGGCCGCATTCACGGACGATCCGGGGATGGCCGGCAGCCCCAGATGGGCCAGCGATAGATTCGCAGCGTCGGCGTTTCGGATCAGCTGGAGTGACCGGGAACGCTACCACCGTAGTTTCGAGAGCGACAGCACATTCAGTGGGGTAGCTCATTGTAATAAGATCCACGGGAAATACGCGGCTGAGCAGGCGGGAGTTATCGCCATTAGCTCTATCGGCACTACGTTTGCTTACTGCGGGAAGCATTCGCGGGATATAGAGTACCTGGGTTCTCTGTGTCAGGCGCAGGTATATGAGACGACGGGAATCGTTTGCGGCTCGGCTTTGGTGAAACTGGACTTCTCGTCTTCAGAGAATCCATTTGAGCATCGCGTCACGGCGCGCGGACGCCGGGCGGGGCGAGCTAAGGCCGGCTACAGGTGGGATCTTCCCACTTCGAGACCACCCCATGGAATAAAGAAGTCCTTCCGGTGGTCTTTCCCGTAGAACGTAGCCCGTCAAAGCGCAGCGTGTCCCGAGCTCGAAGAGAGATGAAATCCGCCCTTTGCTCGTTCGTGTTTCTCACATGCCTGGCGAGTACCGCCCGCGAGGCCCAAGCCTGTACGTGTGCTTTGTCTACGCTTGATCAACAGCTCGAGTCGGCCGATTACGCATTCGCTGGTACCGTCCTGGAGATTGCCACCGTCAAGGATACCTCCACCTCTCGTTCCTTTCTCAGTGCTACCATTGCGGTTGAGAAAGTCTGGAAAGGAAACGTTCCGGCCGAATTCGAGGTGTGGACGTGGATGAGTTCGGCGTCCTGCGGCTACGGCTTCGAGATCGGGAGCAAGTTCGTGCTGTACGCTTTCGAGCCCTATAATACCATTAATCACGTCTACACGCATATTTGCACGCGGAACAAAAGATATGAACAGGCCGCCAAGGATCTATCCAAGTTAGGGCCCGGATTCCCGCCGGCAGGGGGGATTCCCCCGGGCTTTGCCCTGGGGGTGCCGCATCCTCATCCGGTAAGTTCCAGGGCTACGCTTACGTTTTCGGTAAACCGGACTCAGCGCGTAAGGGTGGACGTGTTCGACGTGCTGGGCCGGCGTGTCGCCACACTCCATGACGGTCCGGTGCAGCGCGATATACAGCAGTCGCTTGCTCTTGACGCGGCATTGCTGTCTGCTGGCCTTTATGTCGTCCGCGCCAAAGGAGACATCTTCTCGCGGACGCGGAAGGTGCTGGTCGCGAAGTAGGGATCAGAGGATCGTAGTCGCTGCTGCCATCGGAGGATCCGTCCAGTCAAAACGGGAAGTGATCGAGCGGCTTCAGCCACTAGGTCCGGAGTTCCGCGCACTCGGGGTGGAGCGGTTGGGACTGTTTGGCTCTTTCTATCGTGACGAAGCTTCGGCGGAGGGTGACGTCGACATCTTGGTCGAGTTCATTCCCGGGCAGAAATCGTTCGACAATTTCATGCATCTCGCCGAGCGACTGGAAAGAGTACTTGGCGGCCGGTGGAGCTTGTCACGCGCGAGTCCCTTCGTCCATATATCGGTCCTCGCATTCTCGAAGCGACGGAGTATGTCTTCTTCTCCAGCTGAATATCTCCGCCACATTCTGGACGAGATCGACTTTCTCCTCGAGCAGGTCGACACTTACGAAGGAGGCATTTCTTCGGGATGAGACGCGGAAGTGCGCTTTCGTTCGAAGCCTCGAAGTAATTGGTAAGGCGAGCAAGAATTTGCCAGGCGTGGTTCGCGAGCGTCACGATGATATCGACTGGCGGGCTATGGCCGGCATGCGAGATCGTTTGATCCATGGCTATTTTGGGGTCGACTACGAAATCATCTGGGACGTCCTGACGAACCGGCTCAACGATCTTCGCGACCAGATTCGATCGATCCTTGATCAGGAAGAAGATTGATGCTCAAACGATCCTGAACGAGGCAGCGTAACGGCAATGAAGACGGACAGGCGCGCGAGCGTATCGCCACTAAGAGCGCTCCCGCGTTCATCATATAGCGGGACGATGGAATCAGCGCCCGCCGCTTATGCCAAGCCGTTATCTGGAGCATGCCGGCGCGGAGGCTTCGCGAGGCTGCGTCGGCAGGTTCTTCCAGCCCTCTGCCATCGTTCGAGGCCATTGTGCGCGTCCCGGCCTGTCCGGACCGACTCATCACCGCTCGCGCTCGATTTAATCCCCATAGCTAACCCCACCAGCGGCTCCGTTCAACAGGATCGTGTCCGGAATGGCACCACCGTCCTGCGGTTCGAGAGCGGCTTGCCTATCTTGCCACTCCGGACACAAACCTTTTCGTTAGCTGTGCTTTAGCGAAATTATTTTAAGAGATATGGCAAATCCCGTTCTTGCTGAAATTAAGTATTTATACGATTTATACAATAGAATGTATAACCGTAATTGTCTCTATTCCACAAGCTCAGTTCCCAAACGGGATATTAAAAAGAGTCAAGACTATATTGAAGAATGGCAAAACTACATGATGTTTGTGAGATGAAGTTACTGACTAATATTTTAGGACAAACTGGCGAAGCCCCATCAAAAAGCAAGTCGTGTCACGGCAATTGGAGATATTTAAAAGCGGGATCAGCATGACGGACACAACTAAACGAAATATTGCTGTTTGTATCGCAACAGTATTAGTCTCAGGAATGCTGATCGGCTGTGACAAAGGCCCCGTGGATGGATCGGAACAGGAATCAACCAGCGGCACACTGGAAGTGCAGGTCGTGACAACCGGTTTTGTGCCGGATGCGGACGGCTATATGCTCATCCTGGACAGTAGTGACAGTCTGAACGTGGATTCGAACGGTACGATCACATTCACCGACATCTCCGGCGGTGATCACCATGTGGAGTTGTCCGGTATCCAGATCAACTGTATTGTGAACGGCGAGCTCCCACAGTGGGCAAGCGTGACCCCAGGCTCAACCACCAGCATCATGCTCGAAGTCCACTGTGTGGCG
>CAZART010000149.1:0-11040 GCA_964487555.1 uncultured Rhodothermales bacterium | reverse complement strand
CGTGCATCCGGCGCATGGTGTGTGACCAGCGTACGGGCGACATAAGCTGTTCAAGCAGGCGGCGCCGGATTTCATCGGGATCTACGCTCGGCGCTGCCGTCACATTGAGATAGACGGGGCAGGACGGCGGTCGAATTTCGAGATTGGTCAGACCTTCCGCAAGACCGTCGCGCGCGTAGTCCATCAGCGGAGAATGAAAGGCGCCATTGACGGGCAGGGGAATGGCACGCTTAGCCCCCCGTTGTTTCGCCAGCTCGATGGCCCGCTCGATCGCCTCCGGATCACCGGAGATAACCACCTGGCCCGGCGAGTTGAAATTAGCGGCTTCAGCTATTGAATCAGGGGCCTCGCTCGCTTCCAGGCAAACCTGCGTCACTTCCTCGTCATCCATCCCGAGAATCGCAGCCATCATTCCAGGACGTCGGTGCCCGGCTTCCGCCATCAACTTTCCTCGCAGGCGAACAATATCGAGGCCTGATTCAAAGTCGATGGCGCCTGCCGCCGCCAGCGCGCTGTATTCGCCGAGACTGTGCCCGGCGGCCATCTCCGGCGTCAGACCGCGTGTCTCGAACACGGCCATCACCGCCAGGCTGTGTACGTAAAGCGCCGGCTGGGTGATGTCGGTTTGCTGGAGTGTTTCGGCGGAATCCGCCTCGTCGCTCGACTCACCGAACATCAACTTAGACAGGCCAAACCCGAGGCGATTGTCGGCCTTTTCGAATCGATCACGTGCTTCCGGATACTGCTCGTAGAGATCCAGTCCCATGCCCGCGAACTGGCTACCCTGACCGGGAAAGAGAAAGGCCGTCTTGTTCATACGGCACTGAATACGAGCTAGTGGAATCCGGATGATTGTGAGGAAAAAATGGCGGTCGATCGTCCCGGCCGCTACTCGGCTGCCGCCAAAAGTGCCTCAGCTTCCAACGCATACTTTGAGCCCTCGTACGACCACCTCAGGTACGTCGCGCCCCACGTAAAGCCGCCTCCGAATGCGGCGAGCACCAGGTCATCACCCGGCATAAGTTCGTGCTCCCAATCGGCGAGGCACAGCGGTATCGTGGCGGCCGTCGTATTACCGTAACGCTCGATATTCATCATGACCTTGTCCATCCCGATACCCATGCGGCGGGCCGTTGCACCGATGATGCGTTGGTTCGCCTGATGCGGGACCAGGTACTTCACATCGTCGCCGGAGAGCCCGTTGCGTTCCATGATCATGGCGGCGGCGTCCGCCATTCCTTCGACGGCATACTTGAACACCGAACGACCCTCTTGATATAAAAAGTGCATGCCGCGGTCGATGGTCTCATGGGTGGGCGGATGTAGACTTCCGCCACCGGGCATGCAAAGCGATTCCCAGGTCTCACCGTTTACGCGCTGGTAAAAGTCCATGAGCCCATTGCCGGATTCATCCGGCTCCAGCAGCACGGCGCCGGCACCATCGCCGAAGAGAATGCACGTCGTGCGATCGGTGAAGTTGGTTATGCTGCTCATCTTATCGGCGCCGATGACGAGCACCTTTTCATGACGCCCGCTTTCGATGAACTGTGCGGCGGCCGACAGCGCGAAGAGAAATCCGCTGCAGGCGGCCGAGAGGTCGAAGCCATACGCGTTATGTGCGCCCAAGTTGGATTGAACCAGGCAGGCTGTCGCCGGGAAGAGCATGTCGGGCGTAACGGTCGCGACGACGATCGCCTCGATCTCGTCGGCCCCGACGCCTTTTTTTTCAAGGGCCTCCTTCGCCGCCGCCGTAGCCATATACGAGGTTGCCTTGTCCGGATCGCGAAGGATACGACGCTCGCGGATACCCGTCCGTGAGCGGATCCACTCGTCATCCGTGTCGACCATTTGCTCCAACTCTGCGTTGGTCAGGCGGTCCTCCGGCAGAAACCGGCCGACAGCGGTGATTGCTGCGCGTCTCATGGTGTCGATTTGTCAGTTCCTTCGATCCTGTCCCTCGCCCATCGCTGCTGCGATGGACGCGGCAACGTCCTGACGGGCTTCCTCCGCGGCCATCAGGATCATGCGTTCGATGGCGCGGCCCGTCGAACCGCCGTGTCCGATGAGAACGTGGCCGTTCACGCCTACGAGAGGTGCGCCGCCATATTCCTCGTAATTAAAACGCTTTCTGACGGCCGACAGGACGCGTCCGACCATCTGCCTCTCTGCTTCGTCAAGACTCTGCCGCGCCATTTCGCTGGCGACCATGTGCGGAAAGGCCGTCGCCATGCTCTCTCCGAACTTGAGCATGACGTTGCCGACGAACCCGTCGCAGACGACGACGTCGGCAACGTGGTGCATCAGATCGCGGCCCTCGACATTGCCACGGAAGTTGATGTCTGGAGCAGCACTCAGCACCTCGTAGGCCGCCTTCACCTGCTCATTTCCCTTGCCGGGTTCTTCACCGATATTCAATAATCCCACGACAGGGCGGTCTCGCTTCATCACGGCGGAGGCGTAAATAGAACCCATCCGCGCAAACTGGACGAGATGGTCGGCCTTGCAGTCGACGTTCGATCCGACGTCCAGAACAACACAATAGCTTTCCGTCGTAGGAAAAAAGCCCATAATCGAGGGGCGAGCTACACCGGGAAGGCGCCCCAAGATGAAAAGGGACGCTGCCATCACGGCGCCGGTATTCCCGGCGCTGACGAAAGCGTCTGCGTTATTTTCCTTGTGCGCGCCTAGTCCAAGGTGAATCGACGAGCGCTGTTTCATCTTCACGGCGGCCGCAGGGGCCTCACCCATGCCGATTATCTCAGGCGCATCGATCACGACGATCGAAAATTCGTCCACCTCCCCGGCCGTCTCGAGCTCTTCGCGAACCCGAGCCTTCGGACCGAAGAGGAGGACCTGTACGTCGGGATCGTCTTTAACGGCCCGGATGGCTCCTTCTATGACAACGGCCGGGGCTTTGTCACCCCCCATTGCATCGACAGCTATCCGAATGGCCATACTCTTCGTCGCTTAGGTGCCTGTCTCGCAGAGGGGTTAACAATGTTCCTAAACAACTTCCTTCGGCTCGATGACCTGTCGACCGCGATAATGCCCGCAGCTGGGACACGCGTGGTGCAGTAGCTTGACGGTCCCGCAATTCGGACACTCCATCATCGGCCGCGATTTCAGGCTGCTGTAATATTTCGCACGACGCTGCCGCGTACGTGCTTTCGAATGTTTTCGCTTCGGGTGAGCCATAATTGACGTTCCTCTTTTTCAATATCGACGCCGCTGTGGACAGCGTTGCGTATGTTTTTTCGACGAAAGCAGTGACGCTTAATCCTCGTTCGCACCGTGTTTCAGTTTGCGTAAGGCTTCCCAGCGGGGATCCACTCCGTCCTCCGGGGCACCGAATTCCGTCTCTATCTCCGCCTCCTCTGCACCCGGTGCGACGCAGCGCTGCGGAATCGAGAGGAGAAGGGTGTCGCGGACGACCTTCGTCAGATCTATTTCTTGATCCGACGGGTGCAGTGGGCGCACTTCGTCGTAGGCGTCCTCCTGATGCTCGACGAACTCCGGGGGAGCGAAGAGCATGTAGTAGGTGCCGCCGATCTCCTGGTCAAAAAGCCTCAGCGTCCGATCGCATTCGAGCGTCGCTCTCGCCCCTGCTTCCAGTATGACGAGGATTCGTCCCTCGCGCACATCGAGCCGGACATTCAAATGGATGTCGTCAAACTTCTCCGGATCGAGATCCACGGCCTCGGCTTCCGGCGCGAACTCGAGCTCATGTACGCCCGGCCCCAACGGCGTAATTTCAATCGCAAACATAATCAATCGTCAACACTATCTCGGCCGCGCACGCCACCTTAAGAAGCCGCGAATTCTTCTCTGTTCACGAAATCACGGCTGAACCAACTAAGATATGGAGCTCGGCGTTCCGCAACCACGGCAGGGACTCCCGAAATAGCTGTGAAGAACGCCGCGCGCCGCGCCGCGGAAGTAGGAAGGCCGATGGATGCCGGCACTTCTGAATGTACGTGTGATCGAACCGCCCCATCCCCCGTCTTCAGCATGGCGCAGCCGTGCGAAAAGACACTTCACGCCGGCGAGCCTACACTATGAATTCGCGGCCTGTCGCCTTGACGTTGCCAAGTCGAATGGTTACCATGATTTTCGCTTGAGTTGCCGACGGTTTGAGTCCCCACTCGCCCTTCAGGTCTTCTTCGTTCGATGAACATTCTTACCCATGAAGGGCGGATTGTGCAGGTCTAAGTGACGGTGGCGAAACTCACACGTTAATCCGACAGGATTCGGCATCGGCGGCCTTCTCCGGAGTGTGGAAAAGCTGTTGAAAATCTCTCCGTAGTACGTCCAGAGATGAGCCTGCTGCACCCCGCGTCCTTTCAGCATGGGCTTAGTGTTTATTCCGCGATGTTGGATAGGCGCTAAGCCCTATGTATTCAGTGGTTTAGCTTACGCTGGAATGCGTGTGCATAACCTGTTCATCATTCACGAGGATGCTCGTTTGGCCGGCACCCTTACGTCAACCTGCGCAGGTCGGTGTGAACAACTGGTGCAAATCCACTTTTCGCATCCTGGTTCACTCCGCCAAGCGCCGGTAAAATCCTAACGTACAGATTATAGTTTGAGTCGCGGATCCCGTGTATAGTTTGAGTCGCGGATCTCGTGCCTCGACTCCCATATTATCGCTGCGACGGCACGGCCGTCGCGGGGGTTGATTGAAGTAATATGGATCGATCCACCGAAGCAGTTTGGAAGGAGTGTCTCGACATCATCCGAGACAATGTGCCTCGGCAGAGCTTCAAGACATGGTTTGAGCCCTTGCGAGCGGTCGATCTGGTAAAGGAAGACGATCTTCTCAAGCTCACGATTCAGCTGCCGAGCCGCTTCTATTTCGAATGGCTGGAAGAGCACTATCATGGCTTGCTCCGCAAGACGGTATCCAAGGTGCTAGGGCCCGAAGGTCGTCTATTCTACGACATCGTGATCGAGCGCGACGACGTCCAGAAGGGGTACGAAGGTGCCTCCATGCATTTGCCGGCGCGGCAGGCGGACCGTGGTCCGCAAGACGATGAAACGGACGCACCTTCTTTCCCGCGTCCACAGCATCCCTCGCAAGCCCGTCGCCGAGAGCACGAAGAGCCGTACGTGCATGGTGGCAGCGGCCCGTCAAATCCGTTCGTGATTCCAGGCATCCGGAAGCCACGCATTGACAGCCAGCTCAATGCCTCCTACACCTTCGAACGATTCATCGAGGGGGACTGCAACCGCCTGGCGCGCAGCGCATCCTGGGCTATCGCACAGCAGCCGGGCACTACGAGTTTCAACCCGTTTCTAATCTACGGAGGCGTCGGTCTCGGTAAGACCCATCTGATCCAGGCCGTCGGAAATTACGTTCGGATGCACCGCAGCGAGACGGTTCTCTACGTGTCGAGCGAGCGATTCACCTCGGACTTCGTGCAATCGATCCAGCACAACCGCGTCAGCGATTTCAGCCTCTTCTATCGCAACATAGACCTTCTCGTCATTGACGACGTCCAATTCTTCGGTGGGAAGGAGAAGACGCAGGAAGAATTTTTCCACATTTTCAATGCGCTGCACCAGGCCGGCAAACAGATCGTACTGTCCGCCGACCGGCCGCCAAAGGAGATCGAAGGCATTGAGGAACGGCTGCTCTCACGGTTCCAGTGGGGACTCTCGGCAGATATCCAGACGCCGGAGTTGGAGACCCGTATCGCGATTCTCAATCGCAAGGCCGAGGATGACGGCATCGATCTTCCGCAGGACGTTATTGAGTTCATCGCGCACAACGTGAAGAGCAACATCCGCGAGCTTGAAGGCTCGCTGATCCGCCTCCTCGCTCATGCGACGCTGCACAAGCGCGAGATCGACCTTCCGCTGGCTAAGGAAGTCCTGCGCGACTTGATTCGCGAGACACGGATCAACCTCACGATCGAGGAGATTCAGCGCATCACCTGCAACTACTTCAACATCTCCGAAGATCTCGTGCGGGCGAAGACGCGGAAACGAGAAGTAGTCCAGGCTCGCCAGGTTGCGATGTACTTCAGCAAACAGCTCACACAGCATTCGCTAAAGACGATCGGCCTGCATTTCGGAGGCCGCGACCATTCGACGGTCATCCACTCGTGCCAGAGCGTTGAGAACCAGATCGAGACCGATCCGAAGTTCCGCGAGATGCTCGACGAGATTCGGCATGCCATCGAGCTGCGTAGCCGCTGATCCGACACAAAGAGTGTGAGAATCCGGCGGATCCGACGGCAAAGAACGTCCTACATTCGTAACTTCCCCAGGCCGGCGAATTCGGTACCTTTGAAGAATTCGGTACCTTTGTCGCAACCCGCTCGAGCTCGATCGCATGCGTCCGATAATGCGGACCGGTCGCTCAACGCGTGAAATCATTCTGGCCAGTTCAACCCCACCCCGACATCCGAGCACGCATGAAGTTCTCTGCCTCCAGTGCCGATCTTCTCAAGGCGCTGACGACCGTCGGCGGTGCCGTCCCTTCGAAGAGCACGCTACCGATTCTCGAATGCATTCTCTTCGAGCAGCTCGACGACACCGGACTCCGCCTGAGCGCGACCGACCTTGAAATTTCCATCGTCCAACGCATCAACGTTCAATTCGAAAGCAACGGCACGCGTGGAAACCAACGGATCGCCGTTCCGGCGAAGCGTTTTTTGGACACGCTGCGCGCCCTGCCGGACGTGCCGGTGCATTTTGCGGCTGACGACGAGTTCCACGTCGTACTAAAAACCGACCAGGGTGAATACAAGATGGTCGGCCACGACGGGGCCGATTTTCCTGCGCTTCCTGATCTTGAGGCCGAACAACGCATTGAGACCGACGGCGCCCTGCTCCGGCGAGCCATCCACAAGACCGGCTTCGCGGTCAGCAAGGACGCTCTTCGTCCCGCGATGATGGGCATCTATTTTCAAATCGGAACCGACGAAGGCCGCGCCGTGGCGACCGACGGGCATCGACTCGTGAAATTGAAGATCGAAGGGATGACGTCGGTTGATCCCGTCGACTTCATCGTTCCCGAAAAAGCCATGTCGCTGGCCGGGAAAATAGTTTCCGATGAGCACTGCACGATTCTCGTCGCCGAAGGCTATGTAGGATTCGATTTCGGCAATTCGCGGATTCTCGCACGGCTTATTGACGAATCCTATCCCAACTATGAAGCCGTGATCCCGGATGCCAATGACAAACGCATGGTCGTGGCCCGCGATTCGATGCTGGCGGCCGTGAAGCGCGTGGGATTATACTCGTCGAGCATGACCAATCAGATTCGCCTGTCCCTCGAGTCCGACAAAGTCGAGATTTCCGCCGAGGACATCGAACGCTCGAGCGAAGCCCGCGAGGTCGTTCGCTGCGACTACGACAGCGAGCCCATGGTGATCGGCTTCAATGCCGTTTATCTTACGGAAGTGCTGAGCCACATCGATTCGGATGAAGCCGTATTCGAGTTTAGCTCACCAAGCCGAGCCGGCGTGGTAACGCCCGAAGATCAGCAGGATGGTGAGCACATGCTGATGCTCATCATGCCGGTGATGCTGAATACGTACGCATAGCCGATCTTATGAGGATATTTCTGCAAGCATGCGCCGTGCGTCAGGGGCTTTCCTCCCGCCGCTCGAAATTACGTGTCTGAGCGCCTGCTCAGCGGCTTCGACATTTCCGCGGGCGAGCTCCGTTTTTCCGAGCAAGAATGCCGCTTCGCCGGCGAGAAACGATTCGGCGGGCTCGGATCGGATCACTTCATTCAGCAGCGTTGCAGCGGAATCGAGACTGGCCTCGCGGAACGTGGGGAAGAGACCGACGAAAGACGTCTGTGCACTGCGGAGATGGGTCAGCGCCTCCAGGTATACGCCGATCGGCGCTCCTGGCGCGTCCGCAGAGACGTCGCCTCTGACGTTCTCATATCCCTCCAACGTGAGCTCCTGATCCGAAAAAACCGCGAGACGCTCGTGTGAGGGGCGGGCCAGGATGCCTGCGATGTACAGTACGACGTAGAGGGCGATCAGCGCAATTAGAGCGGCTGCGATGCCCCGGAAAGACGAGGGAGCACGCGAACGAGGCCGTTTCGACGCCCGGCCCCGACCGTCGCGTTCGTCGGAGTGCGTGCCGTCATACTTTTCTACCGGTTCCGTTTCTACGGACCGATCCGCCGGTTTCGGTCGGGCAGAATCGAAGCCGGCGCCGGCCGCGCTCCGGTGGCTCTTCATTAATCTCTCGAACTGCTCCGAAGCCGGTGATCCCTCCTCAGCCGCTTGCAGCCGAGATTCCATCTCGGCAACACGAATCGCCAGGGAAGGATCGATCTTGATTCGTTCTTCAATTCGGCGGATGAGGCTGGCGATGGCCTCCGGAGCACGCTCAGCCTGCAAGGAGCGAGTAACTACGTAGTACGCCAGGGCTTCATCACCGGACGGTTCCTGCCCGAGCAGCCTGACGTCATTCAGGAGCCGATCCCACTGCTTCGCCTCGTCGAGCGCCGGCTTCAATTCCGGATGCGCGGCGACATAGGCCTCTACGGTCGCACGCTCCTCGCCTGTCAGCTCGGGATAGAGCGTGATCTGTTCGTCAATGGTCATGTAGATCGCCGGCGATGAACGCGGGCACGGGACGATGTATGCTGCTTCGTCTCAAGGGGCACGGCCGTCGTCATCGGCCTTCGCCTCACGCCACAGGCGATGCGCGTGAGGACACCACCCCATGAACCTTAGACACATGTGATCGCTAAGTATAACCTCCTGAGAAAAGAAATTCTTGTTGCCCGGGCGAGGCCGAACGTCATGCGCGCTACTCTTCTACGTCCAAATAGGCGAGCAGTCGCTCGTCGTCGCGGAATTTTTTCATGGCCTTATTTATGTAAGAGCGGATGCGCGGAAGAGGGAAACCGGTCTTTGTGCTGATCTCTTCATACGTTAACCCATCGATGAAACGGAGGCGAACGCACTCTCGCAGATACGGTGGGAGTCGACCGATCGCGCCATAAACGGCGACCCGCAGGAGTCCCACATCTCCGTACACGCGCGACGGCTCCGCCGCTATCTGCGGACCGGGGTTTTCGTCGAGTGAGACGGCGTGCCGCCGGTCTCGCAAGAAGTTGAGGAACGTGTTCTTGCAGACGACGCTCACCCAGTTCGCGTAATGACCGGGGCGTTTAATCCGTGCGACGGACGCCTCGATCTTCAAAAACGTACGATCCACCAGATCATCGAAATCCGCCGGTCCCACTGATGACTCTTGCACCAGTTTAATGAGAAAATAACGGCGAATGAAACAATACGTCCACAAATCGATGGTAAACCGATCCTCGTCCGACGGCGCCTCGCGCCAGCGTACGAAGCAGTCATTTACGGCCTCGACGTCATCGAGGTGGAAAGGCAGCTTCGCAATCAGTACGTCGAGCGACTCGAAAGAAGAGGCAGACATCAGATGATCGCCGACCGGTGGAGACGAGACGAGGGTACGGGGCACGTCCCTGGGGCACGAAGTAGAATCGATCTCGAACTCGCGTTCTGCTTCCTACCAAAATACGGCGCCGTCCGTCAAGATTGCTGGAAGAATTTCGACCGCTAAAACAAGCACCCGGCTCGTGCGTGTGAGTGATGCCTTTTCCACGAGAGGTGGGCTTGCTCTCTAATTGATTCAAGAGCAGGCGTGCCGTACTTTAAGAGGCTGTGGCCCTTTTCGAGTGCCCCGATCTGCACGCTGCACGTCTCATGGTGCGCCATAGCTTGTAGTCTCGGTCAGTACGGATTTCCAATGTATAACGTATAGAACACTTTGTCATGGACGCAAACAGCTTCAAGACATACAGCGCAAGACCAACCGACGTGGAGCGCGATTGGTATGTCGTCGACGCGGAAAACAAGGTTGTCGGTCGTCTAGCCTCGCAGATTGCCGCCGTGCTGCGCGGCAAGCACAAGCCGCAGTTCACGCCGCACATCGACACCGGCGACTTTGTGGTTGTCGTAAATGCGGACAAGGCGCGATTTACCGGCAAAAAGGAGACCGAGAAACAGTACTTCAAGTACAGCGGCTATCCTGGGGGCGTCACACTCCGTTCTCCTGCGGAAATGCGCGAGAAGAAGCCGACGTTCATCATGGAAAACGCCGTGAAAGGCATGTTGCCCAAGGGCCCCCTGGGCCGGCAAATGATCAAGAAGCTGAAGGTTTACGCGGGGGCCGACCATCCGCATGACGCTCAGCAGCCCAAAGAATTGACGGTTTAATAAGCGCAGGCTTCGAAGTATGGCATCGATTATACAGTATACCGCCGTCGGACGGCGCAAGACATCGACCGCGAGGGTTTACCTTCGACCCGGCAGTGGTGCATTTACGATCAATCATCGACAGCCGGAAGATTACTTCCCGCTCGAGTGGCGACGTAAGAATCTTCTGGCGCCGTTTGAGGCAACCGACACGGTCGGAAAGTTCGACGTGCTCGTCAACGCGAGCGGCGGCGGACTGACCGGACAGGCTGAGGCGATTCGTCTCGGCGTCGCACGCGCTCTCGTCAAGTTTGACGAAGAGATGAAGAAGCCGCTCCGTGACGCCGGTTTCCTGACGCGCGACCCGCGCATGGTCGAGCGCAAGAAGTACGGTCAGCCAAAGGCCCGCAAACGGTTCCAGTTCAGCAAGCGCTAGCGCAATTGGGGAGCAGTGGGAAGAGAAGAGCGAAGGGGCCTACGCAAGGCCGAGTACGCTCTTTTCCTGGCGCTCGCGTTCCCGCATTAATCACACATACCTCTCGATGCACGGCGGGTTGGCCGCGCTGCTCGGCAGCGCGGTCTTTGCCGTGTAGACGACGGAGGTAGAGGCAAAAACCCGACAACGACACAGTGATATGGCAGAAGTAGAAACGGCTGCCGCCGAGCAGGCGACGCAGCAGAAGACCCAGGAAGAACTTGAGACGGGACAGTCGTCCCGCCACCGCGCCTCCATCGAAGACCTTCTGAAGGCGGGCACGCACTTCGGACACCTGACGTCGCGTTGGAATCCGAAGATGAAGCCCTACATCTTCATGGAGCGCAACAACATCCACATCATCGA
>CAZART010000148.1:0-11313 GCA_964487555.1 uncultured Rhodothermales bacterium | reverse complement strand
TGCACGAGGACGCCGACAAATAGTTGGAAAAGCGCGAAAAAACGTAGTCGCCGCAGATCTCATCGTCCTACTTTCGGTATATCTCTCAACAGAAATCGTGTGGGCTCGCATCCAGGTGGCATGCCGGATTCTTCATCGGTTGTCGACGACGTAAAAAAACTCGTTACCACGAAAGACGACGTGGGTTTGAAGCGCACCGCCCTTGTCACAGGGTCGGTAGCGCTGGGCGCGCTCATCACCAGCTCCCTGTTTCGAAAGATCAAGCACCTCGAGCTCAGCTCGCCGCTCCAGCTCGCTCCGGCCATCGACGCCGATGTGGATGCGATGGAGTGCATGGAAGGCGCTGTGCGCTTCTATCACCGAGACGGATCCGGAATTCCAGTCGTACTCCTTCACAGCATCAATGCGGCGGCGTCTTCACACGAGATGAAGCCGATCTTCGACTATTTTGTCGAGAAGACGAACCGGCCCATCTATGCATTGGACTGGCTGGGATTCGGACGCTCCGACCGCCCACCTGTGCGCTATTCATCCGATCTCTATCTGCGCCATTTACGGCGCTTTTTGAGCGAGCATGTGCACCAGCCCGCCGACGTCGTATCCCTTTCGCTGGCCTGTGAATACACGGCTGAAGTAGCCCGCAGCCTACCTTACCTGGTGCACAAAGTGGTTCTCATCAGCCCCACCGGAATGTCGACGAAAGATTCCACTTCGATGTGGCAAAAGACCCTCGTGGCAGCAGCAAGCCGCGTCGGAGCGTTCGAGATCTTCTTCTATCGTCTGACGCGCCCCGAGATGCTCCGGAATTTTTATGCGCGTCAGGTATTCGCATCAGGATCCGTGCCCGACGAGGTCGTCGAATATGCACGGGCGACGACGCTGGTCTATGGTGCCCATCATGTCCCGCGCTACTTCGTCCAGGGAGAGCTCAGCAGCGGGCCCGCAGCCGCTGCTACGTATGCCCAGCTGCGCGTACCGACGCTTCTGGTGGTCCCTCGGTCCGACGCTGGACTAATCCAGCATTTCGACGACATCGACGATCTGGAATTGCGCAATCCCGACACGCTTCGCATCGAGCGCATCGACGCCGGACTGATGCCCCAGTGGGAAGATGCATCCGCCCTGTTTCGCCTGCTTGAAGACTTCCTTATCTCGGAGTAGGCTCATACACCCTCGTTGATGTTGCCTCCCCTTCTCCCATCTTCTCGCCGGAATGCAGATTGACCTCGCTCGTGTCCGCAGCGATACGCCGGGCTGCGCTCACGTTCTCCATCTGAACAATGCGGGTGCATCTCTGATGCCTCAGCCGGTCGTCGACGCCTGCACGCAGCACCTCCTCCTCGAATCCGAAATCGGCGGCTATGAGGCCGCAGACGTCGCGCGGGCCGCCGGCGAATACACGTATACGGTCATTGCCGATCTGCTTCAGTGCGATCCCGGCGAGATTGCGCTCGTCGACAGCGCCACACGAGCATGGAACATGGCCTTCTACGGTCTGCCTCTCTCCGGAGGCGACCGAATCCTGACGGCCGAGGCGGCCTACGCCAGCAACTTCATCGGATTCCTGCATCGGGCCCAGCGAGACGGCGCCACGATCGATATTGCGCCGAGCGACGAAACCGGGCAGGTGGATCCGGATGAGTTGGAGCGCCGCATCGGAGCGCGCACGCGGCTGATCGCCTTGACGCACGTGCCGACGAACGGGGGGCTCGTGAATCCGGCTGAGGATGTCGGGCGCATTGCGCGCGCTCACGGCATCCCCTTCCTGCTGGATGCGTGCCAGTCGGCAGGTCAGATGCCTCTGGACGTCGGCGCCATCGGATGTGATATGCTCTCCGCCACCGGACGCAAGTTCCTTCGCGGTCCGCGCGGTACCGGCTTTCTCTTTGTTCGTTCGGATTTTCTGGATCGACTGGATCCGCCTACACCGGACCTGCACAGCGCCGAGTGGACGTCGCCGGATGCCTACCGCCTGCGGGGCGACGCGAGGCGTTTCGAGCTTTGGGAATCAAATGTCGCTGCAAGCATCGGCCTCGGCGCGGCGGTAAAATATGCGTTGTCGCAGGATGTCGGGGTAACCTGGCATCGGGTGGAGAAGCTGGCGGCAACGCTGCGAGAGCGAATTTCGGCTGTGCCCGGCACTACCGTACGCGACGCAGGACGCATTCGCTGCGGCATCGTGACGTTCGACGTAGACGGTCACGACGCCCGTACGCTGAAAGAGAAGCTCCGGGCACACGCGATCAATGTTTCCGTTTCGGAGCCGAACTCGACGCTGCTCGACGCCGAATCTAGGGCGCTGCCGCACATGGTACGAGCCTCCGTTCACTACTACAATACGGAAGACGAAATCGATCGCTTTGTTGAGACCGTTATCAAACTCGTCTGGTAACGACCATCTGCGGCCGCGCATAGAATCACTCGCCGTCTCACACTATCTTCGCGCAGAACTTCCCCCATTCCACCGAGGCTTCCGTGTCTTCGCGTTCCTTAAACCGTCGTGCAGTGTGGGCATGGTCGCTCTACGACTTCGCCAATTCATCCTTCACGACGCTCGTCGTCACGTTCATCTTTGCGACCTACTTCACACAGGCCATCGCAGAGAATGAGGTCATCGGCACGGAACTGTGGTCTCGCGCCGTGACGCTCACGGCGATCGTCGTCGCCGTACTCTCGCCCTACGTGGGTGCAATCGCGGACCGCGGCGGCTATCGAAAGCGTTTCCTTTTTATTTCCACCGCGGTCTGCGTGGCCGCGACCGGCGCCCTTTACTTTGCCGAGCCCGGCGACGTGGTCATGGCGCTGACCATATTCATTGTCGCCGATATTGCGTTCGAAATGGGAAACGTCTTTTACAACGCGTTTCTACCGGAGATCGCTACCCCGGAGAAAATCGGCCGGGTGTCGGGATATGGATGGGCCCTGGGATATATCGGTGGATTATTCTGCTTGCTTGCCGGTTTCTATATACTCGTGGCGCCGGAACAGGCGCCATTCGGCCTGTCGAAAGAGCTCGGCGAACACGTGCGCGCCACCAACCTCCTCGTTGCGGCCTGGTTCGCCCTCTTTAGCATTCCCATCTTCGTCATCATCAAGGAAAGGCGCCCGCCGGAGCCGCCGAGAATAGGGCTTCTCGTGCGATCCGCCACCCGTCAGATCATCAACACCTTCCACGAAATCCGAAATTACAGGGACATCTTCTGGCTGCTGCTCGCGCGGCTCGTCTACAACGACGGCCTCGTCACCATTTTCGCCTTTGGCGGAATCTACGCCGCGGGTACCTTCGGATTTACAACGGAAGACATCTTCATGTTCGGCATTGCCCTGAACGTGGCGGCCGGCCTCGGCGCATATCTGTTCGGCTTTGTGGATGATCGTATCGGAGGCAAGGCCACCATCCTCATCAGCCTCGGCGCGCTGGCCGTAGCGTCCGCGATCGCCGTGACGACCACCGATACGGTGTTGTTCTGGGCGGCGGCAATATTGGTCGGCCTCGCTGCCGGGCCCAATCAATCGGCAAGCCGCTCGTTGATGGGTCGATTCATCCCGCTTGATAAAGAAAACGAGTTCTACGGATTCTTTGCCTTCTCGGGCAAGGCCACGGCGTTCATGGGTCCGCTCCTTCTCGGTATGCTGACGGGTGCCTTCGACAGCCAGCGGGCGGGCGTCGGATCGGTGCTCATCTTCTTCGTCCTGGGCGGACTCATACTTCTGAAGGTGGACGAACGACGCGGCGCGGCACGCGCGGATCGCGCCGTCGAGATTTCTCCGATGGTGGCGTGACTGCGCCGACCCTCGTCCTCTAGCCCCTCGAGCCGTCCAGTTCCTGGATCCGACTGATTTGCTTCAGATTCCACTCGTCATCGCTGTACGGCGTATCGAACCATGCGTCCAGGATCTCCCTCAAGACGGCGGATGAGGTCGCACGGAGGCTCAATGCGAGGACGTTGGCATGATTCCAGATTCTCGCGCCACGTGCCGTTTCTGCGTCATGGCACAGCGCCGCTCGAATACCGACTACTTTGTTCGCTGCAATCGAACATCCCGTACCCGTCCAACACATCACGATGCCCTCGTCAGCCTCGCCCCTCGATATACGCTCTATCGCTTCCAGCGTCACGTCGGGCCAGTCCGCCGATTCGTCCGCCATATCCGGACCGAAGTAGAGAATCTTGTGACCCCGTCTTTCGAGCTCGGCGATGATCTCGTCGACGAGACTCGTTCGTTCGTCCGTGCTGACAGCTATCTTCATGTCGGACATCATTTGTCTTCAGATTTTCCGTTGTGGTGAACCTGCGAAGTCCGCATTAGTTTTTTGCAGGACACGTCCCGACCTATCACAAAGATCTTCGCTATGAATGCACCCCCCACTATTGCCGACGTCGCCGATTTTCTCGAAGGGTGGGCGCCCGTCTCGTCGGCGCAGTCTTATGATAACGTGGGGCTACAGGTCGGCGATCCGGCCGTCGCGGTCGAGACGGGATTGATCGCACTCGACATGACGCCGGCCGTCCTCCGCGAGGCAAAATCGCTCGATGCGTCGTTGGTCATCACACATCATCCGCTGATTTTCCATCCGCTGCGACGCATCACGCCGCACGCTTTCCATTCTAATCTGGCTCTGCGGCTTGCCGAATCCGGCATTGCACTCTACAGCATCCACACCAATCTGGATGCGGCCTCGGGTGGCGTATCGTTCGTTCTCGCAGAAACACTGGGGGTGCGAGATGTCGATTTTCTCACCGCCTTTGACGATGGTGACCGGCACGTCGGACTTGGTGCGATCGGCGAACTGGATGAATCCATGGCTCTGGATGAGTTCCTCGGCAGCGTCGCGAAAAGTCTCCGCGCCGGATCGTTGCGCTACGCCGCTGATCCCGACAGGGCGATTAAGCGGGTCGCGGTCTGCGGCGGCGCAGGCGCAGAATTCGTGAGCGCCGCGCTTGCCGCCGGGGCAGACGCTTACGTCACGTCGGACGTTAAGTATCACGTCTTCTTCGAGGTTCTCGATAACGAGGGGCTGCCCCGAATCGCCTTCATCGATGCCGGACACTACGAAACCGAAGCCATGACGGAGGAGCTCCTGCGTCATGCGCTGGCCGAGCAATTTCCCTCCGCTGATTGGTGCGTAACGCATACCAGAACAAGCCCGGTTCGGAGTTTCGCGGCGACCCGCTAACCTTCCACAGGGTGCCCTGGGCGATTCAGTCTCGACATCCCAGAAGACCCACATCTTCGATGAAAATACATTAACCGCTCGCATTGACCGAGCGACAAGGTCGAACTTTCGCTTGCAGCCTCCGTTACTTCTTTTTGACATCTGAACATTTACAGAACCACCGAGGAAAGACCGAGCAGCGAATGCCTACAGTTCAGGAAACCAGCATCGGTGAACAGCTCAAGGCGCTGATCCGGTTGCAGCACATTGACAGCCGCATTGATCAGATCGAGAAATTGCGGGGCGATTTGCCGGATGAGATTCGCGATCTCGAGGACGAAAAAGAAGGTCTGGAGACGCGGATCGATAAGTTGAAGCAGGAAGAGCAGGAGAATGAGATCGCCAAGCGTCAGGCCGGTCTCGACATTCTGGAAGCGGAGTCGCTGATAAAGAAGTACGAGGAGCAGCAACTTCAGGTACGCAACAACCGTGAGTACGACGCACTGACGAAGGAGATCGAAGCGCAGAAACAGCGCATCATCGACGCACAGAACAAGATTCAGGAAGTTGACGCCAACGCGGATGGCCACACGCTGGCCATCGAGGCGGCCCAGTCCCGGCTCGGTGAGCTCGACGAAATCCTCGGATCCAAACGCGGCGATCTCAAGGAAGTGCTCGACGATACGAAGCACGAGCAAGGCGCTCTCCAGAGCAAGCGCGACAACGCGGCCGAAGAGGTCGATTCCCGCTATCTCCGCGCCTATGATCGGCTCCGCAATCGGCTCCGCGACGGCCGCGCCGTGGTCCCTCTCGAACGAGGAGCAGCCGCCGGTTTCGCCGTACCCCCGCAGCGTCAAGTTGAGATCCGCCAGGGCAACCGAATCGTCGCCTGCGAACACACCGGCCGCATCATCGTAGACAGCGATCTATACTTCGAGACGGTTGAAGAAATGGATATCTAGAGGTGAAGCGTAGAGGGTTTTGAACCGGCACCCCCTACACTCAACTCTTCACAATGACAAATTCCCCGCCGGACCGTCGCCCCGGCGCTCGACGCCGGGGAGGAAAGTCCGAACACCATAGGGCAGCGTGCTTCCTAACGGGAAGGCGCCGTCGAGAGACGGCGACGGCAAGTGCAGCAGAGAGTAGACCAGCCGATGGCGCCTTCGGGCGCACAGGTGATGGGTGAAAGGGTGGGGTAAGAGCCCACCAGCGCGTCCGGGCGACCGGCGCGGCTAGGCAAACCCCACGTGGTGCAAGGCCAAACAGCGCCGCTCCGCGAAAGCGGATAAGGTGGCCCGCCGATGTCGGCGCGGGTAGGCCGCTCGAGGCCGCCGGTGACGGCGGTCCTAGATAAATGACGATCTCGTCCGGACTCGGCCTGACGGCGGCCGACCGGATTAGACAGAATTCGGCTTACAGGCGGGGAAAGCCGTTCACATTCCATTCGGCTCGCCGGCACACGGCTCGGCGAGCCCGACATCAAAAAGAAAAAGCCGGCCCTTTTGCGGGGTCGGCTTTTCGCGTTCCTTGCGAGCAGCGGCGCCTGGCGTCCTATATCATCGGCGATGAAAAGGTCCAGACGCGCAGCGTCGCCGGACCTACTGTCCGTCTTCCGGAGTGGTCGGCGGCGGGGGTGCTTGCTGCTCCGGCAACTGCTGCTCGCCGGCCGGCGGTAAGGCCGGCTGGCCACTCTGCTGCTGCTCCGACCGCTGCTGAATCACACTCTCCTGCACTTCCCCACTATCGATCGCGAAGTTGCTCACGATGCAGAACACAATAAACAACGTGGCAAGCAGCCACGTCGCCTTTTCAAGCACGTCCGGCGCCTGCCGGGCACCCAAAATCTGCGTCGTCGCGCCACCGGAAGCGATGCCGGCGAGTCCGCCTCCCTTGCCGCTCTGAATGAGGACGACAAAGGTGATGAGGATCGCGATGATCGTGATGAGAATGATGATAAATGTAAACATGGGCCTACTTCCAAGATGACTTTTGACGGGCTCGACGGTGAACGGTGCACAACCCGTAGAGATCCGCCCGCCTCGCAGCGTGGAGCCTTCTAATGTACGATCTGGCCGCGCCGAAGGTCAACGCACGGGTCCACGCCCTGCGTCGGCCCTCCATCATCGCAGCCGAATTCACTGCAGCTTCTTCGCGGCACGCCTGCGGTCTCGCCGCTCGATGTAGGACTTCGCGTAGAGCAGAGCCGCCACGGATTTCATATCGACGATCTCCCCGGACGCCACGAGCTCAAGCGCCTCATCAAAACCGATGGGCACAACCTCGATGTGTTCCCCCTCACTCAAGTTTCTCTCGCCCTTCTCGAGATCTTCGGCCAGATAGAAGTGGATGATCTCGTTGCTATATCCGATGCACGGATACAGCGCGCCCAGCGGCACAAAGCTGTTCGCCCGCCACCCGGTCTCCTCCTCAAGCTCCCGATCGGCAACGTCCTGGGGATCCTCGCCATCCACGTCGATCTTGCCCGCCGGAACTTCCAGAAACGTTCGACGCGGTGGGTACCGAAACTGGCGAATCAGTAACGTCGTCCCGTCCTCAAAAATAGGAACGACGGCCGACGCCCCCGGATGATCGATCCATTCGCGAATCGACTCGGTACCATCCGACAGCCGGACCGTGTCTCGGTATACTTGCAGCAGGCGCCCATCCACCAGCTGCTCCGAATGCAGCTTTACCTCGCTTAGATCTGTCATTGTTGAACTCGCTGTCCGGGAATGTCACTCTACGGGCGTTGCACCGCGATCATTCGCGAGCATCACCGCTGCCGCCGCCGCGATGCCCGCCGTCTCGGCACGCAATCGCCTGTTGCCGAGTGAAACGGTCTTGAACCCCGCCGCATTCGCGCGAAGGAGCTCGTCATCGGAAAAGCCGCCCTCCGGCCCGATGGTCACTACGATCCTATGCATCGGCATGTTCACCGCCAATGCATCGAGAAGCCCTTGATCCGCCTCCTCATGGCAGATTACCTGAAGGTCCGCCGCCCCCCGGTATGAGGACGCCGCCAAAAAGTCTTCGAAGGAGGTCGGTTCGAGTAGCTTCGGCAGGCGAGAACGCCCACACTGCTTTATGGCTGAGATGAGGATGCTCTCGGACCGGTCCTCGCGAATACGCTCCTTCTCCGTTCGCTCGGTCACCAATGGCGCGAGGACCGAGACGCCGAGTTCGACCACCTTCTCGAGCAAGGTTTCAAACCTACCGCGGTGCTTGATCAATCCGAAACCGAGGACGAGCTCGTACGGCGGCTCGCCTACCTCCGCACGGCGTTCAACCACGTGTCCGCCGATCGATCGGCGGTCGATGTGGTCGATCTCGACCCTGTACCAGCCGGCCGCGCCATCCACCACCACGATTTCATCACCGACCGACACGCGAAGCACCTTCGAAGCGTGACGCGCTTCGTCCTCACGCAAAATGACCCGGTCGCCGTGTATGTAGTCCGGGGGTGCGTAAAAGCTTGTCGTCATGCTCGATACGTCATAGCCCGAATGAGAGACCGGCGTGAATGCGAGCGTCCGTCGGGCCGGCGTCAGGATTAAGTGCGGCGCTCACGTTGACCAATCCCAGCGCGCTGCGGAATTGGATACCCATTCCGTAGCCTGGGTGGAAGCCGCCGGCGGAGGCCAGATCGGGCGTCTCCGGCCGATCGACGAATCCGAGGTCGATGAAAAGATAGGCATACGACGCGCGATCGATCAGGAACCGGTATTCCGCGAGCCCGCGCGCGACGGCGCTCCCAAGGAATCGCTCCTCATCATATCCCCGGAGGCTCGTCGCCCCGCCGAATCGAAATAAATCGCTTCGATCGTAGGATTCGCTCACCAGAAGCCCGCCGTCCGCCCCGAGAACCAGAACCTGTCTTCCGAACGCCGGCAGGTAGAACCGGACCGCTGCCTGCAGGCGCTTCTGGTCGATAGAACGCGTGACGCTGGTCGTATCCGATCCGACGATTCTTCGATCCGTCACCTCCTTTGCGCCCGTCTCGAGATTCGTCTCTACAAAGAGGCCGCGCGTCGGATTGATCCGCCGATCGACGTTTTCAAACCGCATTCCAAGTCCCAGAAACCATGCGTCGGAGCGCGGAATGACCTGCCGCCCATCCCTCGCCAGCCGCAGACCGGCCTGCCCCGGTCGGGTGACTTCGCGGCTAAATCCGCCGAACGCCGTCATGCCTCCTTCGAATCTATACTGGAGTTCGCCCTCGTACGCTTGCTTTCCGAAGGTGGAGTCCTGTTCCATACCGTTGAACCGACCCTCAACCCCGATGGGTAGCCCCAACAGAAACGGATCGCCTGCGCTTACGTCGATGCTGCTGACCTGATTCGGAAGCCGGTTTAGACGCACCGAAATACGCCGGCCCCCACCCATCATGTTGCGCATCTCGAGACGCCCGTTGCCGACGATACTTCCCTTCTCCGCCGGACCCTGCGGCGGGAGATATCCGAGCACGAGATCGAAGCTGCCCGGATCGGCCTCTTCGAGAGGAATGAAGAGAACCGCTCCGGTGTCGGGCTCGACGATCAATTGCGGCACGCCCACGGTTTCGTAGAGCCCCGTCTCCTCCAGCCTCCGCCGTATCAGCTCAGGATCGTATCGCGTCACGATGGCGCCCGGCTGATGGCCGACCAATCGAGCCACAAAGGACGTGCTCGTCCGCGCTCCTTGCGGAAGCTGCACGCGCTTCAGCCGAACCTGCGGACCTTTTGAAATGGTAATGCTTACGGCGAGTTCGGTCGAATCCACGAGCCCGATCTCATCGACGGTGGCAGCGGCAAGAGCAAATCCTTCCCGTTCGTAGGAGGCCAGAATCTGCTGGAGATCGGTTTCAAGCCGCGCTGGGTCGAGTACGCGGCCTTGCCGGGTCTCCATGCGAGTGCGCATCCGAACCGCTTCGTCTTCGGGGATGCCTCTGAAGCCAATCGCGCCTACGTGCACCCGCGGACCCGTTGAAATATACGTTTCACGCTCGAGGATCGAATCTACACCGGCAAAATAATGCCCCTGACCTCGCAGCGAATCGACCACAAGCCCGGCAGCGGCGACCAGGCTGTCGCGTGGATCGTGCCTGACGTTCCGATCGATCTCACCGTCGACGAAAACGTCCTGAGCCGACGCCGTCGTCGTGATGGTAAGGGCGCTTCCAAACCATAGAGCGGCGCCAACGAGAATGGCAGCACCTCTAAGCCCGGCACCGTCCGAAATTGAAGCAAAAGCTCGAAGCCCGACACCCTTCGACATTGCGGCGAAAGCGCGAGGCCCGACACCTTTCGACATTGCGCCGAAAGCTCGAGGCTTGAAATCATCCGAAAGTGCAGTGAAAGCTGTTCCCCCGCTCGCCAAGCCGGCAAATACTCTACGAAAATCCGGCCATGTCATGGTAGGAGGCGTGCATTTGATATATTGACGGCCTATGAGCATCTCGAAAGATCTGATCATACTGCTCGGAGCTCTCCTGATCGCCGGTGCCGTTCCGGTAGCGACGCTCGCGGTCGTTGCCCCCATGCCGGAGCAACGAACGAGTGATGTCATGAGGCGTTCCGGTACGGCCGCCGTACAGCGAGACGGAGCCGGCTCACACGACAACGTCGTCACGCCGGATACCCTTCGGCACACCGTTCGAGGCGGCGAGGTCCTCATTATTGATTTGCCCGAGGAACTCGATGGTCGCCCCGTGGACGGGTACTCGTTAATCCACGCGCCGGCATTGAGCTGGCTCGTCGACTACTCGTTCATGTGGCGCACATTGCCGGAAGATGCCGGCATGCACGACGTATTGATCCGCGCGGACGGACCGTCAGACACATTGGTTGTGTCGATCAACGTGGAATAAACGCCTTTCGCGAACGCTAAAACTTCGTGGCCAAGAACGTCGAGATTACGGTTTCCGATCGCTGCCGCGCAGCATTTCGCACCGAGATGATGGCGTGGTACGGCGCCGCCAGGCGCGATCTTCCCTGGCGTCGCACCGATGATCCGTATCGGATTTGGCTCTCCGAGGTGATGCTTCAACAGACGCGCGTGGATCAGGCCGCACCCTATTACCGCCGATTCGTGGAGCGTTTTCCGACGATTCATGAACTCGCGGACGCGCCGCTCGACGACGTTCTCCTCTGCTGGGAGGGTCTCGGCTACTACTC
>CAZART010000147.1:5092-11330 GCA_964487555.1 uncultured Rhodothermales bacterium | reverse complement strand
CCGATCCCCATCGACCGGGGAACGCACCATGATTCACACCGTCTATTAGGAAGCCCGCCGTCTCCCCTATGGAGATCGTAACGAAAACGTTTGGAAGCGCTTTCAGAAAGATCATGGCTGAAGCTCAGGCCCTCGACCGTCCCGACCTGGAGGACGCCCAGGATTTCCTCCCGATCAACGGGACAGACTACCTAGAATTCTACGTCGGCAACGCCAAACAGGCGGCCCACTACTACCAATCGGCCTTCGGATTCAGGACGACCGGCTACCGCGGGCCGGAAACCGGGCATCGAGAGGCGGCCAGTTACCTGCTCGAACAGGGCAAGATCCGCTTCGTGCTCACGACGGCACTGGCACCGGATTCTCCGATCGCCGAACACGTGCAGCGGCACGGCGACGGCGTGCGCGACATCGCTCTCTGGGTAGATGACGCGGCGTATTCTTTTGAGGAGACGGTGCGGCGCGGTGCGACGGCTGTCCGCGAGCCCCAGGTGCTCGAGGATGAGCACGGCCGCGTCGTCATCGCCGCTATCGCTACGTACGGCGACACCATACATTCCTTCGTCGAGCGATCCGATTATGACGGTCTCTTCATGCCCGGATTTCAGACGACGGAGAACGAATTCTTCCGCCCCTATCCGGTAGGGCTGAAATACGTCGACCACTGCGTGGGAAACGTAGCGCTGGGCGAGATGAATACCTTCGTCGAGTTCTATGCCGACGTAATGGGATTCAAGAACATGATCTCGTTCGACGACAAGGCGATCTCGACCGAGTACAGCGCTCTGATGTCCAAGGTGATGTCGAACGGAAACGAGCGGATCAAATTTCCCATTAACGAGCCGGCGCACGGCAAGAAGAAGAGCCAGATCGAGGAGTATCTGGAGTTCTACCGAGGCCCCGGCGTTCAGCACGTCGCGATGGCCACGGACGACATTCTCGAGACCGTAACAGGCCTCCGTGACCGCGGCGTCACGTTTCTTCACGTTCCGAACACGTACTACGACGCGCTGCAGGAACGCGTCGGCTCTATCGACGAACCCGTCGACCGGTTGCAGGAACTCGGCATCCTCGTCGATCGCGACCCGGAAGGATACCTGCTGCAGATCTTCACGAAGCCTGTGCAGGATCGTCCTACGGTGTTCTACGAGATCATCCAGCGAAAGGGCGCCCGCTCCTTCGGCGCCGGCAATTTCAAGGCCCTGTTTGAAGCGATCGAGCGAGAACAAGCGTTGCGAGGCAACCTGTAAGTCTTTTTTCCCGCAAGGATAATCGCCAACTTCGACACCAGCGACCCATGCCACACTACGCGCGACTCGGCAACGTCCCCCACAAGAGACACACGCAATTCCGCAGGCCCGACGGCGAGCTCTACAAAGAGGAGGTCATCGGCGCCGAGGGCTTTAGCGGCATTTCGTCGATCGCCTATCACATCCACGAGCCCACGCTCGTCGAACGCATCGAAGACGCGCTGCCCTACGAGATCCGGTTCGTCGAAGAGACCTCGCTGCGCCACCGGCATATCGAGGGCTTCCGGCTCAAGGAAGAGGGCAATTGGATCATGGGCCGCCGGTACATCATGGGCAATAGCGACGTGCGCCTCGCGCTTTGCAGGCCTACCGAGGCGATGGAGGTGTTCTATAAGAACGCCTCGTGCGATGAGCTCGTTTTCGTCCACGAGGGTGAAGGCACTCTTGAGACCCCGCTCGGCGACGTCGAATTTCGGCAGGGAGATTACGTGCACATCCCCCGTACGCTGACCCACAAGTGGACCTTCACCGGACCGATGCCGCCGCGGCTGCTCATCATCGAGGCCGAACGCGATCTTCGATTTCCCAGGCGGTACCGCAATCAATTCGGGCAGCTCCTCGAGCACAGTCCCTACTCAGAGCGCGACGTTCGGCCGCCCGGCGAGCTGAAGACCTACGACGAACAGGGCGAATTCGAGGTCCGCATCAAAAAGCACGGCTTTCTCCACCGCTACATCTACCGGTACCATCCGTTTGACGTGGTCGGCTGGGACGGCTACATGTATCCCTACGCCATTTCGATCCACGACTTCGAGCCGATCACGGGCCGGATCCACCAGCCCCCGCCCGTCCACCAGATGTACGAAGGCCACAACTTCGTGGTCTGCTCCTTCGTGCCGCGGAAATTCGACTACCATCCCCTGTCCATCCCCGCGCCGTACAACCACTCCAATATCGACTCCGATGAAGTCCTCTTCTATGCCGAGGGCGAATTTATGAGCCGCAAAGGCATCGATCGGGGATCCTTTACGCTGCATCCCGGCGGCATTCCGCACGGACCCCATCCGGGGGCGGCCGAGGCGTCCATTGGTAAGGAGGGCACCGACGAGCTGGCCGTCATGGTCGACACCTTCCGCCCGCTCCGCCTCACCCAGACGGCGCTCGACCTCGAAGATCGGGAATACGCCTTCTCATGGAAGCCGGAGCTGCACGACGAAGGCACCGCGTCCAACGGCCGCCGGGCCGAATCGGTCACCTCGTCGTAATTCAGGCGTCCTCGTCCCGCGGCTCAAAGTCCAGCGAGGCCGAGTTGATGCAGTAGCGGAGCCCCGTAGGCTCGGGACCGTCCTCGAAGACGTGACCCAGGTGAGAATGGCAGGCCGCGCACAGCGCCTCCGTCCGCACCATTCCCAGGCTTGAATCGCGCTCCACCTCCACGTGCTCCTCGTCGACCGGCGCGTAGAAGCTCGGCCATCCGCTACCCGATTCGTACTTGGCATCCGATTCGAACAACGGCGTGCCGCAGGCCGCGCATCGGTACACTCCTTGCCCCTTGTAATCCCAGTACTCGCCCGTAAAAGCACGCTCCGTGCCCTTCTCGCGCAGGATCCGGTACTCCTCCGGCGACAATTCCTCCCTCCACTGCTCTTCCGATTTCTTGACCTTCTCCGGCATCGATGCGGTCCTCCGAAAAGTTATAGAGCTGGCTACTTCAGCAGAACGAACGTCCGTGACCGGACAAAATCGCCGGCTCGGAGTCGATACACATACGTCCCGCTCGGCAGTCCGGTTGCGGCCCAGACCACCTCGTGCCGACCCGCAGGCATCCTCTGATCGACAACGACGGCCACCGTTCGGCCGGCCACGTCCATAACCTCGAGAATCACCTGCTCCGACGTCGGAAGCGCGAAGCGAAACGTCGTGCTCGGATTGAACGGATTCGGATAATTCTGAGCCAGCAAAAACCGCCTCGGAACGCCTGTCTCGTCGGTCGCAACGTCGGACGGCTCCGCCTTCGTGGTAAAGCGGCGAACGTCCGACCAGGGACCCTCACCCCCTGCATTCAACGCACGAACCCGCCAGAAATACGTCGTCTCATAGTCCAGTTCCGAGATGGTAAACGACGTTGCCTGAACGTCCTGCCGCGCCAATATGGTCTCGACAAACGTTGAATCGCGCGAGACGACCAGCTCGTACCGCTCCGCGGAATCGACGGCGTCCCACTCCAGTTGGATAGAACGGTCCAGGTCGGTGGCATCATCCGGCGGCGTGCCCTGCATCGGGGCGGCGCCGGGGGGGGCGATCTGCGTCGTGAAGTCGAACGTCGACGACCACGGCCCCTGCCCGCCGGCATTCATCGCGCTCACGTGCCAGAAGTAGCGGGTTTCGGTCTCCAGGCCGTCGATCGCCAGCGACCTCCCCGACACCGTAGAATCTACGGTGAGGCCGTCGGTAAACGTGGAGTCCGTGCCCACCTGCACCCGGTAGCCGTCGGCGCCGGTCACCGCATTCCAGGCCAGCGTGATGCTGGTGTCCAATGCTGTTGCTCCACTGACCGGCGACGCCGGCAGCGGAACGCCACCCGGCGGAGCAACGCGGGTGAAAAACGTAAACGGACTCGTAAATACGCTTCGGCCGGCCTGATTGAATGCCCGAACTCGCCAGAAATATTGCGTGTCATGCTCGAGATCTTCGACGGTTAGCGCCGTCGTGTCGATATCCGATACGCTCAACACCGGATCCTCGAAGTTCAGCGTCGTAGACACCTCGAGCTCATACCCGGCGGCACCCACGGCCGCCTGCCACGTAAACGTCACCTCCACTGGAACGTCCCTCGCGGCGTTTTCGGGCGTCTTCAGGCGCGGGACGGCCGGTGCGGCGATCATCGTCTCGAACTCGAAGACGGCCGACCAGGCTCCGGAACCTGCGCTGTTGATTCCGCGCACTCTCCAGTAATACCGGACGTTGTTCTCCAGCGGCGCCGCGGTGAAGCTGGTATCCGCAAGCGCGGAGTCGGCGACGATCGACTTGAACGTCGAATCGGACGCCACGACCACCTCGTACCGGTCCGCTCGTGCGGCGCTGTTCCACACCAGCTCGACATCCACGCTGACGCTGGTGTCCCCGTCCTCCGGCGTCGCGAGCTGCGGCGGCGCCGGAAGCGCGACAATGGTCGTGAATGCCCACGTGTTCGACCACTCGCCGGTCTCCCCGTTGCTCCGACCCCGCACCCGCCAGAAGTACGTGCGCTCATTGCCGAGACCCATAAGCTCAACGGCCGCCTCGCTCACCGTCAGCCGGAAAACCGGAGCGGCAAATTCCGCGGTCGTGTCCACTTCGACGACATATTCATCCGCATTCTCCACGGCCTGCCAGTCGAGCAGGACGGTCGTGGGAAGGCTGCCTGCGCCGTCCTCAGGTGCAATCAGCGCCGGCGCAGCCGGCGGCGCCGACGTCGTGACGAAACGATACGTCGTCGAATACGCACTCGTGCTCTGTGCATTCGTGGCGCGAACGTGCCAGTAGTACTCCGTATCGTTCTGAAGACCCTCTACCGAATAGGACGTCTCCTCGATGCCGGATACCGACACCTCCGGCGTGGCAAACGACGCCGTGCGTGCGATCTCCAGCGAGTAGGCATCGGCTTGCTGCGCCTCTTCCCAGGAAAGCGTGACGTCGACAGGAACGTCCGTCGCGTCGTTCTCCGGCGAGATCGGAACCGGGATCGACGGCGTTTCCGGGATGACCCCGAAGCCACAGTCCACCGTCGTCGTCCAGCCCATGTCCGCGAAAATGCCGCATCCGACCGGACCCGGGTCGTGGATAGCCTCCGAGGCGGAAACCGACGGCGTCATGAGCGAGCTCGGATCTCCGGGCGGAAAGGAAGCCTCATCGAGGTGAGAAAAGCTCGATCCCCCGTTCCACATGAACGGAGCATAGAGCGGCGGACGATCGCCGAATGCGTCGACGGCCGCCGCTCCGTCGAAATACACGTCGGCGCCGATCAGCACGTCGCCGAGCTCGCTCGACGGATTCGGATAAATGTTCGTATCGATCAGCAGATTACCGTTCAAATCTTCGGCAAATCGCTCAAAGATGTCGGCCATATCAGGATGCGATTCGAAGCCCCAGCATCCATTTCCCTGAAGGCCGTCGCATTCCGCGCTGCCTGTCCCGTCGTCGACGTTCATCGTTCCGAAGAACCCCAGGCCATGACCTATTTCATGCATGACCACCGTGACGAAGTCGATTTCACCTGGTGGTGTGTTGCCGTCCAGCCCGAAATACCACGCCTCGAAATCACTGTTGAAGTTGGCGACGATATCGACCGATTCGGTGCTCAGGTCGGCGCCGGCGAGCGCATTGGCCAGCGAGGACGGATACCACGTGTCGGGCTCACCGAAGCCGAAATCGCCATGCAGGATGTCGGGACCCGCACTTCCCAGCACGCCGTCGTCGAGCGACGTCCATGACGCCTCGATTCGAATCGGAACGGACGATTCAACCAGCGCACTCCACACATCGACGGCGTACTGAAAGGCGGTTTTGGCTTCCGGGGAAAAGCCGGTGTATTCGATCTCGAAGGGCGCCGCCTGGCCCCGCTTACCGGCTCCGATTCGCGGCGCGACAAATCGGTCCGAATTCTTGAGTGGCACGCCGACCCCGTCGGCATCCTCGCCGAATACCTCACGGGCCAGCCGGTTAATCGCCTCCGCCTCCCGCCGCCCAGGGCCGTCGGTCGAAACAGCCGCACAGTAAACCGCCGCCGCATCCGGCGCCACCTGCTTCAGCCCCGTAATGTAATGCGGCACCGCCCCCGATCTCGAGACCTGCGCCACGACGCCGGGCACCACGGTCATCCCCACCATCACGACCGCCATCAGGCAGGTACACGCTTTTCGGCCGAACGGCCGGCCGGCCGAACAGATATCGTCGAGGCGCTCTCGAACATCCACAGTCATTCTCACTCCTATTCAATCCCTGGTTAC
>CAZART010000147.1:2718-4992 GCA_964487555.1 uncultured Rhodothermales bacterium | reverse complement strand
CTTCATTGGCGGCACGGTGGTGGCTTCATTGACGGGACGGTGACTTCATTGACGGGGCGGGCGTCGGTCTCGGTGCCGTCTACTCAAATACTGGACCATTTCAGGTATGCGCGACATCAACGGCGAACGCACTCGTGACAGCAGCTTTCCATTCGGACAGGACGTTGTCTGGCACCCTACAAAGGAATCGATGTCAAACAGCAATCTCACCCGCTTCATGCGGGGACACGGCATCGCTTCGTTCGACGAGCTGATGCGTCGTTCCATCGACGACGTGGCCTGGTTCTGGGACGCGGCGCTGAAAGATCTCGGCATCGAATTCTATACGTCGTACAAAAGCATCGTCGACTTAAGCCGCGGCCTCCAGTTCCCCGTCTGGTGCGTCGACGGAGAGATGAACATTGTCCACAATCTCCTCGACAAGTGGCAGCGTACCGAGGTACGCGACCGCACGGCACTTCGGTGGGAGGGCGAGGACGGCAGATCCGTTACGCTAACCTACGCAGAGCTGCATCGGGAGGTTTGCCGCTGCGCCAACGCGCTGCGTGAGCTCGGTTTGGGCAAGGGCGATGCCGTCGGCCTTTACATGCCGATGACCCCGGAGCTGTGCGCGGCCTTCCTCGCCGTCGCCAAGATCGGAGGCATCATCCTCCCGCTTTTCTCGGGATACGGACCCGGGGCCATCGCGATGCGGCTTAAGGACGCAGGCGCGAAGGCGCTCGTCACATCCAACGGCGCGTACCGCCGCGGCGAGGTCGTCAACATGAAGATCACGGCCGATGAGGCTCTCGTCGAGGTTCCTACCATCAAACACGTCATCGTTCACCAGCGCGTCGAGATGACGGAAGAGGCACCCCTTACCAGCGGACGCGATCATTGGTGGCATGATCTCATACCTCGTCAGTCCGACGAGGCCGAGACCGAGCGTACGTCCGCCGAGGACGTCGTGATGCTCATCTATACGAGCGGAACGACCGGCAGGCCCAAGGGCGCCATCCATACGCATTGCGGATTCCCGGTGAAAGGCGCTCAGGACATGTATCACTGTATGGACCTGAAGCCGGGCGAATGCATGTACTGGATGTCGGATATGGGATGGATGATGGGCCCGTGGCTCGTCTTCGGCACGCTTTGCATCGGAGCGACCATGGTTTTCTACGACGGCGCGCCCGACTATCCCGACGTAGATCGCCTCTGGCAGCTCGTCGACGACCACGAAGTGACCCATCTCGGCATCTCCCCTACGTTAATTCGCACGTTGAAAACCCACGGTGTCGATCCGATCCGGAAGCACGACGTCTCACGTCTCCGCGCCATCGGATCGACCGGCAGTCCGTGGGATCCCGAATCGTGGATGTGGCTCTTCGAAAACGTTCTAGACCGTCGCAAGCCCATTCTGAATTATTCGGGTGGAACCGAGATCAGCGGCGGCATCCTGTGCGGCAATTTTTTCCAGCCGCTCAAGCCGTGCGCCTTTTCGGGTCCCGTCCCGGGGATGGCTGCGGACGTCGTGGATGAAGCGGGGGCGTCCGTCCGGGGCGAGGTCGGGGAGCTCGTCATCCGGAAACCCTGGATCGGCATGACGCGCGGATTCTGGAATGACGAAGCGCGGTATTTAGAAACGTACTGGAGCCGTCTGGAGAATGTCTGGGTGCATGGCGATTTCGCGGCCATCGACGACGACGATCTCTGGTACATTCTCGGTCGGAGTGACGACACGATCAAAGTCGCGGGCAAACGCCTGGGACCGGCCGAGGTGGAGGCGCTACTGAATGCGCATGAGGCCGTGGCGGAAAGTGCCGCCATCGGCATCCCGCACGATATAAAGGGCCAGGAGCTGGTGGCGTTCGTGGTGCTGAAGTCCGACGTCGACTCATCGGAAGAGCTGCGCCAGTCGCTAATCCGGCGGGTCACCGACGAGCTCGGCAAGCCGCTTCGACCACGCGAGATTAAGTTCGTGGCGGCCCTCCCGAAAACGCGGAACGCGAAAGTGATGCGGCGCGTCATCCGTGCCACGTACCTCGGCCAGGAGCCTGGCGACATATCGAGCCTTGAGGATTCCACCACTCTGGAGGCGATCCGAGAAGCCACCTAGATCCCACCACTCTGGAGGCGATCCGAGAAGCCCCCTGGATCCCGCCACGCTGCGGGCGATCCGAGAAGCCCCCTGGATCCCGCCACTCTGCGGGCGATCCGAAAAGCCCCTGGATCCCGCCACTCTGCGGGCGATCCGAGAAGCCCCCTGGATCCCGCCACTCTGCGGGCGATCCGAAA
>CAZART010000147.1:1504-2618 GCA_964487555.1 uncultured Rhodothermales bacterium | reverse complement strand
TCATCCCTCCCGCCGGCGAGCGCACCATCGCTGCCACGAGCCGTTCGGCCTCCCCCGTTCTCGGCGGATCCCGCCGAACCGGACCGGCCGCGATCGACGTCGCCTCCGGTGCGCCCCGAACGGCTGCGAGGAGCACCGCCAAGCGATCCGCGCCCGATATTCTCGCGCGGACCGTCGTTCGCAGATCGGACCCGGCGATGTCCGGAGCCGATCAACCAGAACAAATCAAAGCCGATGTCGAGATAGCCGGGACGCCTGTAGATCGAGACATTGCGCGGGCGCCGGGGACCGACGTGTGGCGGACGTCGACCATCTTTGGCCGGACGCTTCTGCACAGCCGCGTCGGCAATCTGCCGCCCCTCCTCAAATAGGGCGAAGCCGGCACCGACGATCGTAGCATTTTGAAGATCGAAACCGGCTCTGAAGATCTCGCGCGCGACGTCCCCCGGCGTATTCACGAAAATGTTATCCCAACCGAGGTCCGGCAGATCGATACGGATGAGGTCGGGGCTTGCCTCCACCACCATCGAATCCACGATGAGCGAGAATTCGGCCACGCGCGATCCGCCGGAAACGACATCCGCAGAAAGGTGCAGCCCGACCATCGCGGGAACGCCGTCGATCTCCCCGAACGCTACCCGCCTCCCCTGATAGATGGCGTCGCGGCCGGGCGTCCATTCGAGAACGATCGACAGATCCGGGCGACGCTCGATCTCGCGATAACGATAGGCGATGCTGAGCGTGTCGATGAACGGGAAGATTTCGAACCTGCCCGTCCGTTTCGTCTCCTCATCCGGCCAATCGGTCACCAACATGATGCCCTGACCCTGCTGAGCGCGCGCCGGCTCGCTGGACCATAGCGACCAGGTACTCAGGGCCATCCAGATGGTGAGAAATACGACGTGGGAGGAAGCGATAGCACGCATGATGGCCGGAGCTGACGAGAATAGTGTGCGCAGGGTGATCACCGAATTGGACATCTACTTAGATGGAAACGGCTGATTACGCGACCGATCGGCCGATTCGTCTCCGTTACGACGCCACGCACAATCGGGTGCATCTTCGGACACTCTTTCCTGAAAGAATCATTCCGGATCAGTACCCCGGAACGCGC
>CAZART010000147.1:0-1404 GCA_964487555.1 uncultured Rhodothermales bacterium | reverse complement strand
CCCGGAACGCGCGCCGGATCAGTACGCCCAGAACGCACGTTCGAAGTGCTCGATTTGAGGCTCCTCGTTGGCGGCGCGAAGCAGGATGCTGATGACGTCGAAGCGACACCTCGCCTTCTCAAGCCGCCGCTCGTGTAGGTACGCCTGCGCGGCACGGACGAGATGCCGCCGCTTCGCTTCCGAAACCGCCTCTTCGGGCCGGCCGAATCCTAAACCCGATCGGATCTTCACCTCCACAAAAACCAGCTCCGATCCCGCACCCCCTTTCTCATCCGGCGAAGATGCGATAAGATCCAGCTCGGACCGCTCGAATCGATAGTTTCTGTCCAGTATCCGATATCCGTTTCGCTCGAGATATTTAGCGGCAATCTCCTCTCCACGATCGCCGAACGTCTTCGTGCTCATGATGTTGGATGATCTATCGTCGAACGGGGCGACTTCGGATCCAGTATACGCCTCACGAATCGGCCTTTTCGAATTCCATTTGGAGGATGCCCCGGCCTGTGTCCATTCAGATTGTAATTTGTACTTTGGCGAACCCATCCTGCCGACCTCGCGACGCTGCCCGCGCGATACAGACATCCTGCATCATCTGATCTTCGCTTCACGCTGTGTCACGAATAATTACGCTGACGACCGACTTCGGGACGAAGGACGCGTACGTCGGGGCGATGAAAGGCGTCATTCTCCGCATCAATCCGGAGGCGCGCGTCATCGACATCGCCCATGATATTTCACCGCAGGACGTAATGGAAGCCGCTTATGTGCTGCGGGATGCCGCGTTTTTCTACCCGCCGGATACCGTTCACCTCGTCGTCGTCGATCCAGGTGTCGGAACCGACCGCTTTCCGGTGGCCATCCATGCGGCCGGATATCATTTCGTCGGGCCCGACAATGGTATTTTCCCGCTGCTGTTGGGCGACGACGAGCCCGAGGCATCGGTCGTTCTGGATCGCCGAAAATACTGGCGTACCGATCATATCAGCACGTCCTTTCACGGGCGCGACATCTTCGCCCCCGCGGCCGCGCATCTTTCGCTTGGCGAGCCGCTTTGTGAGCTTGGACGTAAGCTCGACCGCCTGACGCCGCTGCACTGGGCGCTTCCCATGTCGGACGAACAGGGCATCCAGGGCTGGGTGGTGCACGTCGATCATTTCGGCAACTGCGTCACGAATATTTCCAGCGAAATGTTGGATGAGAAAAGGGCCGATAGGCCGATTAAGTGTTTTGTCGGTAACGCGATTTTGGATGGAATATCCCGGACGTACGGCGCCGTCGAAACAGGCGAGCCTCTCATCCACATCAACAGCAGCGAATTCCTCGAGATTGCCGTCCGTGCCGGGAACGCCTCCGAGTTGCTCGGCATTCGAAAGGGCGATCCTGTCAACATTCTTTTCCGCGAGC
>CAZART010000146.1:0-11587 GCA_964487555.1 uncultured Rhodothermales bacterium | reverse complement strand
TGGGTCACGATGCCGACCAGCCCCACCGGATCAAATACAAGCGGCTCGTGCGGGGTTAGTAGGTCCGCGGCAGCCGGGCGGCATGCTGCCTTTTGCCAAGATGTAGTACGGCGACCCTCCTTCGCTGGGAGATACGTCTGAATTGATCACTCGAAAGAGATTTCGATGTGCTCGATCTTGTCTCCTTCGTGCCGAAGGTTGAACCGGAAGGAGCGCCCGTCCTCCAGGTTGCCGCTGGACGATATCACAATCCTGTGATCCTCCTCGCGCGGCTGCAACTCCTCTTCAAAGGAAGTCGCCGTGCCGATCAAGGGCTCAAGTGCTTCCAACTCCGGGAGCGTCAGCACCTCATTCATTACAGCCGCCTCGAACCGTGCCATAGACACGAACCAGATCGGCACCGCCCCGAGACCTTGCATCGTTACGCGTTCGCAGAAGGGCTCCCTCACGAGATGTTCATCCATACGGATATACATTTCGAGGGCTTGCGCACCTATTCGCCTTTCCAGGACTTGATGCGGCCTGTAGATTGATTCGTGCGGCGCCGACGATGGATGAAGCGAAGGGGGCGAGCGGATACAGCCGTTGCATCCCCGGCATCCGCTGTGCACAGGCGGCTCGTGCGGGGCTAGCGCTTTAGCGTCCCTAATCCACAAAAAATGTGGCCGTATATGCCCCCACGGTGACGTAGCCTGCACCGGCGTGTAATGTCCGAACCGTCCGGCCGAATTCGGCCTGGCTTTCCGGATCGTCGATGCCGATAACGTCCGGGAAGCGCGAGATAATTCCGACGAGGGGTAGTACGGCCATCCCCATGCGGCTCACCCAGATGAGCACGCGTCGGGTTTGCGAATACGTTCGCCTGGGGCCGGTGGTGAGATCGATCACGTCGCTTGCCGTGAAGAGAACCATGGACGTGCCCGCGCTTATTCCGTGTAGCGTGGTGCTCGGTCCGCACCCGTAATCGCCCAAAATCGGACCTCCGGACTGGCAGCGGCCGTCGCCGAGAAGGCTCGGGCGATTGATGATCCCGACGGTGCCGAGAGCGGTGGTGAGCCAGAGCCCTGCCAGCGTGAAGCGTCGGAGGCGACGGTTCACATCATCCCAGCGCGTGTCGGGCATCATGGCGAATTCCGCAGCGCTTCTCGAAATCCACGGCCGGTCGATAGCGGGAGCGTAGAAATGAGCCACGTTCGGTTCGCTCCATTCAGGAATATCCACGAAGACAAGTCCGGTGCCGATCTGTGGCAAATTTTGCGAATCGATCGGCGCATGCCGCCAGATCAACTCCTCATTCTGCGCTAGCGACGACGAAGGCCACAGAACGCATACAAGCGCGAATACCGAAAGCCGCTTCGAATGATAAATCGCTGATGCCATTGATTCATCTCCTTATGAACATTCATGCATGGTGAGATCCGGATTCCGGCTCGTTGGGAGTACTTACGATATTGTTATTGAAGCGGAAAAAATTGGTGGGGTCGTACGTGTCCTTGAGCCCGGCGAGCCGGTCGTAATTGGATCCATAGGCCGTTCGCACGCGCTCGATGCTGTCGTCGGCGTCCAGAAAGTTGACGCCGACACCACGCGTGAACGGCTTTACGTCATCCCAGAACTCGCGCACCCAGGCCAGGTGTTCGGGAGCCTTATCGGCGTCGTTCCACTGAGCGGCGAACTCGAAATGCCACTGTGGATCGCGATGCGGGAAGGATGTCGCGTCGGGAGCGACGCGGCAGACGGCGCCCTTCATCACGTTGAACAGGGCCGCGGAAAATGGGGACGTCTTACGCATCATGTGATCGACGACCACGTCGACCATATCGTCCTCGAGGTCAGGGACGTAACCCATTTTGATATAGCGGCACATTCCATGCGGCAAGGCGACGTCGAATTGACGCTGGAGCTCGCAATAGGAGGTCTTCCCTACGAGATCAGCCAGCGGTGTGCCAAAGTCGCGCAGCTTTGTCAGCTGCTCTTCGCCCTCGGCGTATGCACCCAGCCATGCGGCGACAATCGCGGCGCCGGGCGTGCCGTCCGGAAGCGTGAGAAGGGCCGCAATGGCCATCAATTCATCGGGCGTGCCTATCGAGTAGTCACGATAGAAACGGAGCATCTCGCGCGCCTGGTCCATCGGATAAAGCATCATGCCCGCGAGAATGGAAGGATCCTGCGGATGGAGCCGGTATTCGAAGGAGGTCACGATGCCGAAATTGGCGCCGGCGCCGCGTACGGCCCAGAAGAGATCTTCATTCTCGGATTCGCTCGCAGTAACGAAACGCCCGTCGGCCAGGACCATATCGACCGAAAGGAGATTGTCGATCGTCAGGCCCTGCTTGCCCATGAGCCAGCCCTGCCCGCCGCCGACGGTGAGGCCGGCGATGCCCGTGTGAGAAACGATACCCGAGGTGACGGCGAGCCCGAACGCCTGCGTCTCGTGGTCCAGCTCGCCCAGAAGCACGCCCGGCTCGACGTGCGCCGTTCGCCGCGCGGGATCGACGCGGATGCCCTTCATGCGCGAGAGGTCGATCATCAGGCCGCCGTCGCACACGGCGTTTCCCGCCGCGCCGTGTCCGCCGCCGCGGACCGACGCGAGCATATCGTATTCGCGCGCGAATTCGACGGATCGCACGACGTCGGCCGCTCCTGCACACTGCGCAATGAGTGCGGGTCGGCGGTCGATCATTCCGTTCCAAATCCGACGCGCGGCGTCATAACCTTCCTGACCCGGGGTGAGAAGCGTTCCGCGAAGACTCTTTCCGAATGCTTCCGTGGCGGCTCCGTCCACTTCACTTGAGCCTGCCCGGTAGCCGGCGGTATTCGACATTCCGATTCTCCTGAGTACGTCTTTTACGTGCGTGAATTCGCCTCACTTCGTTGCGGACATCGTCGCGTGTCTCGCAACAAGCTTCGCTAGTGCTCGTCAGCGCGAATCGGCGGGCGAAGGGGGTACGAAATCGATCCTCCTATTATTATGCTAGCGTTTGAGCAGAGCGATGTACTCAGTCTCGATTGACCATCCAAACGTTTTCGTTACAATCCAGACGCTATCGTTACAATCTAGCGGCTCTTGAGCCGGATCGAATCATCATCGCACGATCGTGATGCGTTGTATCTGCGTCGTGCCTCCGGCCTCGAGGCGGACAAAATACACGCCCGGCGCCTGCTCCGGCGTCCAGTGGATCTCATGACGGCCCGGAGGATAGGCGCCCTCCGCCAGAATGGCGACGCGCCGGCCGAGAACATCGTAGGCGGAGATTACCACGCGATCCGCCTTCGGCAGGACCATGGTCATTGTGGTAGATCCCGCAGCAGGGTTCGGATAAGGAGGCGCGAGTTTTGGCCCGGCGAGCGGAACATCTGGGTCTTCGACCGACGTGGCCTCGGGGAAAAAGAAGCTGACGACCCGCGCCATCACGGCCGCCTGCGCGGCGCTGCCCGTGATCGTCTCGAATGGAAACCCGAGGACGATTAATCTCCCCTCCTCCGTGCCTGCGCCAAAGGTACCTTCGTACTGCACCGCCGCAACGCGGCCGTTTCCGTATCGCAGCGTCGCGACACCGCCTCCGACCGGCGTGAAGTAGTCAGGGTAATCCTCCTGATAGGGAGAGGAGCCGTAGGTCAAGTTGGCACCGTCGAAAGAGCCTTCGTCGGTGCCGATAACCGTCCTGGATCCGGCGTCGTCACCGGCGTAGGCCACCTTTAGATACTCACGAAGGAACGATTGGTCGGAGCTGCTGCCGCGGTTGCCGAGGTCCCAGGCGATTTCCGATCCGGAGACGAAGAGACGTCCCCCCTCCTCGAGATAGCCCCGTACTCGCGCCTGCTCGGCGATCGAGAATGTCTCGTCGGCCGTTGACTCGTCTCCGAGCGCCCAGATGACGGCGTCGTAATCCCTCAGGTCGACGACGCCCGTCGTCACGGCCTCATTGGTCACCGTTTCGAAGCCGACGCCGTTGGCGGCCAGCGCGCTGCCATGGACGGCCGCGAAACGGTGCCAGGGCAGATGCCACGACCCGGAGCCGCCGTAGCGGTCGAAGCCGTCGACGATGAGAAGCCGCCGTCCTTCCGGGTCCGGACTGTATCCGTAGACGTCGGTCTGCTCGCTCTCGTTGGGAGCGGACGCCGTGTCGACGGCCGCAAGATAGAAGTAGGACGCCTCGTCCACTTCGCCGCGGAAACTCCGGTCCGACGGACCGATCGGATCCTGCATGGTCCACGGTCCCTGGGGTAAATCGGAACGGTAGACCCGAAATCCGGCCAGATCATCGGCGTCACCGCCCGTCCAGCGGAAGTCCGCCCGCTCATCTACGGAAGTGACGGACGTAAACGTCGGCTGCGGGGGAGGAATGATGTCGCGGTGCTGCACGGCGACGTCGACGAAGTGCTCCGCCCGATTGCCGCGCGTATCCTCCGCGAAAAGCAGGACGGTGTAGTCTCCTTCGTCCACGTCCGACGCGTTCCAGGCCGACGCCTGCCGAAGGTCGTTCGTAACGATGTAGACGTGCTGCGACGTGGACGACTGAAGCCGGTCGAATACATGATGCACGTAGGCGTTCGACGGCTTTACATCGAACTGAAAACGGATGCCTTCATTCGGTGGAACGTATACCTCCTGCTGCCGATCGCGGCTGAGCACCTTATACCCCACGAGGTACGCGCCGTTGTTCAGGCGCGACTCGCGAGCCGAGGGCGGGCCGCCCGGTTCGCGAACGCGGAATGTGATCTCTATGAGACCGGCCAATTCCTGCGTCCCGAGACGCTGCCGCGTGGGCTGGCTGTAGAAACGTACGTTGTCGATGCTAGGCGCCCACGGATCTTCGAAGGGTTCGAGGCCCCCGTCCTTTCGGAGCGGCTGCCGCTCCGCGCCCGGCTGCCCGTCTTTGAAATGCACGTGTCCGTAGCCGTCGAGAATGGTGCCGACGATCGTCTGGCGCGCGTAGGTCGAATCGCCGAGAGAGAGTGCCGGTGCAACGTGCACGTAGGCATAATTGTCCACCCGAATCCAGTCGGAGCCGACGCCGGTCACCCGTCCATCGACGACGGAATAGACCGGGCTGCGGTCCGGCTTCGGGATGTCGACCGCATCGTGAAAGTGCGGCGCGCTTCCCGTGTCCCGGTATTCGGCGAAGGCGCCCGTGATTTCGTGCGATGCATCGAACGGCGTCACCGGCCACGGAACCTGTGCGGTGCCGTCGGAGGCCGCAAACCCACTGATGAGGATAAGGAAAACGAGGCGGTTCATCGGGGCCAGGAATAGAGGTGCGTCTCGCGATCGAGGATCAGCGCCGTCTGTCTCGCCCTCACGTCGACGTCGACGCGAGGTGCGCGCTGCGGCGGAACTGAGACGTCGTCCTCGCCTGCGAGTGTGCCCGCTTCGTTAACATGCAGCAGGCGGAGCCCCTCAAAGACGAAGCCGCCCTGCGTAAAAATGCGTCGGCCCGTCAGCAAGACGGTGTCTGCTTTTCCCTCACCGGCTGCCGCCGAGATGAGCTGCCGGGAAGGTTCGACGCTGTAGATGAGGCGCGACGCGCCCTCCGATACGTTGAACGCCGCAACGCGCCGGGCCGTAACCAGCAGGATCTCCTCGTCCCCGAACGCGAAGGTATCGGCGCCGTGGGGGGCGTCACCCATCATTTCGCCGTCGACAGTAATCAGACGGCTCCCCTGCATGATCTCCGGCCCCCCATAGGCATCGTACGTCGAAACGACGATGAGAGACGACGGCGAGAAAGCCAGGGCTTGCACGGCCGGCTGCGGCAGAGGCCGCCGCCACGCCAGCGTTCCCGACCGATCGAACAGAAAGAGATACGCGTTCACGTCGTCGGCCGAAAGCGCGGGATGGGCGGCTTCACGCTGCGCAGCCACGGCCACGTACCGGCCGTCGGGACTGACGTCGACGACAACGTTGCGCTCGAGCGTGTAGGCGGCCTCCTTGAAGAGGCTAACGCAGGCGCTTTCTTGGTCGCGCAGAAAACATACCTCGGCCGTACCCGGACGAACGTAGACGACCTCGTTCGACACATCCGACAACGCCAGTCGCGGACGAGGGTCGTCGCGGTGGTGAGGCAGCTCGTGCGTCAGCTCCAGCGTACCGTCGCGTCTGAATACGCGAAGCTGCAGTGGACCGTCAGGCGCATTCTTGAGCAGCACGCCGAAACGAGCCCCCGAAGCGCTGAATTCGCCGGCCACCACCGTGCCGTCGAGGTGCACACTCCGTATGCCGTCGCCCGAGGAAAAGAGCAGGTCGCCTTCGCTCCGAAAGATTCCCTGCAGACCTGCCGGCGTCGACCATAACACCTCGGTCGACGCGTCCGGATGATCCCGAATCTCGACGCGCTGCGCCTGGGCGGCTGTCTCCTGCACGGAGCCCGCCAGCAGCAAAATGACGATGAAGGATCGAATAAACATAAGCGGTGCGCGGGGTTTGGCGGGCTTCAGAATACGTCGTGCGAAGTGTGACCTCAAGTCGAACGGGAATTTGAGCGCATTCGGGGAGGATGATGCCACACCGGGAAACGCGGCTAGGCGCCGTGAGAACGATCGATGGGCTGGGCCGCGGGGTGCGCACGCTCGTGGACGCCGATCAGAACGCCATGACTCCATACCCTCCACTTCGATGCGCGAAATCTCGCCGGCGGCGTCTACGTCTGCAGCGTCCAAACGGTAGAGCAGAGTCGGACGCGGACGATGCTCGTATTGCAGTGAGGCGTTATTATGTAAGTGACACGCCGTGCGCACGTCGTGGAATCTCCTCGCATCCACTCCACCCGAGGCACGCGCTTCTTCCGGAACACATCACATGCGGAGGAAATCATGAGTTGGAAAATTTCAGGGTCTGTCGGCCGGTGGGAACGTAGTGCGCGTAACAACCGGCGCGACGTCGAAACAGTACAGATTCTCCTGTCCGAAGCTGCGATTATGCTGGCGAATCCGGATTACGATCCCGAGGGGATAGACGGCATAATCGCACGCCCGCCGGCCTCCTCCAGCACCGTCGAAGCGATCGAAGCTTTCCAGCGACGCTTCATGAATCAGCCGGATGGGCTCATCAGCGTCAATGCCCGCACGTGGAATGAGCTGGTGCGCGCCGGAACGACCATTGGGAACGGACAGAGTCCGAATCAGCCTGGCGAACGCTATTTCCCGTTTCCGATCCTTCCCATGGCGAGCTGGACCACGGGTGCACGCGCCTTCGGCTCGAATCGCAGTCGCGGCACGCGTGCACACGCCGGATGCGACCTGTACTTTCCCCAGGGCACCTGGATCTATGCCGTCACCGATGGTTTCGTAACGCGCGGTCCGGAATGGTTTTATGCCCAAACGTATGCGCTGGAAGTCGACCACGGCGAGTTTCTGGCCCGCTACGGCGAGATCCAACCGAATGCTCGAGTGCGAACCGGCGACCGCGTCGTAGCCGGCCAGAAAATCGCACGCATAGGAAGACTCGTCGGAATCAGCGTGCCCAGCGACATGCTGCATCTGGAGATCTACGACAAGAGCGCGTCCGGACCCCTTACGGTTTCGCCGGCGCAGTCGGCACGCAGACCGGACGGCCTGCCCTACTTTCGCCGCAAGGACCTGGTGGATCCGACGACGTATCTGAGCGAGTGGAGCACCCGCCTTCCTCAGGCCTATTTTTAACGTTGCTTCGGCAGCATAGAAACCCGTTGAAGTGATGGGCCGCTGGCCAATATATCCATAATGGGATATAGCTCGAACGAAAAGCGGTCCGCGGCGGCCCGATCCGCGAAAGAAAAAATCGCGCGACCTGTCGAAATATGACCTCTTCCTTCGATTACTTATCAGAACCCCGTAAAAAGGGACGTTCACAACCCAGGGTTTGACCAAATACGAAGGAGACAGGACAATGCGATTCATGGTGATAGTCAAGGCAAATGCCGATTCGGAAGCGGGCGTGATGCCGAGCGAGCAGCTGCTGACGGAGATGACGAAGTTTAACGAGGAGCTCGTGAAGGCGGGCGTGATGCTCGCCGGCGAAGGACTCCATCCCAGTTCAAAGGGCGCCCGCGTGAAATTGTCCGGCGGCGAGCCGACCGTCACGGACGGGCCGTTTGCCGAGACCAAAGAGCTGATCGCCGGGTACTGGCTGATCCAGGTCGATTCGCTCGACGAGGCGATTGCGTGGGTGAAGCAAATTCCGAATCCCGACAACGACGAATCGGAGATCGAAATCCGGCAGGTCTTCGAGGCTGAGGATTTCGGCGAGGAGTTTACGCCTGAGGCACGCACGACGGAAGATCGGCTGCGCGCCCGCATGGCGCTGAAGGAGGTGAATACCTACCTGTTCTTCGATGGCAACTGTAAGGAGGCCTTCGATTTCTACGCGCAGATCCTGGGTGGCGAGATCGAGGCCATGATGCCGCACGGCGGGACGCCGGCCGAAGGTAGCGTGCCGCCCGAGTGGAAGGACAAGATTCTGCATGCCAGCATGAAGCTGAGCGGCGGTCGATTGATGGCGTCGGATGCACCTCCAGGCCATTTCGACAAACCTCAAGGCTTCTCGGTGCAGCTCTCCGTCGCCACCGCCGACGAGGCCGAACGCATCTTTGCCGCGTTGGCGGAGAACGGTTCAGTGACCATGCCTATCGAGCAGACCTTCTGGGCGACGCGCTTCGGCATGCTCGTCGATCGCTTCGGCATCCCATGGATGATCAACTGCGATTAGACCCGCCGACACCGCAACTCGAAACTCTACCTCAAAATTATTGAAGGCGAACCATCATGGAAGTCAGCACCCAAAAGATCACCCCGTACCTCTGGTTCGAAAGCGAGGCCGAAGAGGCCGCGAAATTTTACACGTCCATCTTCAGGAATTCGCGGATCGGGCAAGTTTCCCGCTATGGCAGGGAAGGCCGGGAAATCCATCAGCGTCCGGAGGGCTCCGTGATGACGGTGTCTTTCGAAATCGAAGGCATGGAGTTCGTGGGGCTCAACGGCGGCCCGGTGTTCCAGTTCAACGAGGCCGTTTCCTTTCACGTCAGCTGCGATTCGCAGGAGGAAGTGGATTATTACTGGGACCGACTTTCGGAAGGCGGCAATCCGAAGGCGCAGCAGTGCGGCTGGTTGAAAGACAAATTCGGCGTGTCCTGGCAAGTGGTTCCCGTAGCCCTGCACAAGATGTTGACCGACCCCGACACGTCGAAATCGCAGCGTGCCATGAAGGCCATGCTCCAGATGAAGAAGTTCGACGTCGAAGCGCTGCAGCACGCCTTTGAGGGTCGTGAATCGTCGACCGGGTGACGTTTCGGGCGGCACCTTCCATGCGGCGTCGGCCGCGCGAGGTCTTAATCTTGTGCATTTTTGCGGGGTCGGGCCGCGAGGCCTATCCTTGATTCCGCTGGAGCGAACCCTGGCCGCCATTCGATTGGGCCAGGCACGAGTACATCGAGAAGGCCCTCGAAGTGATTCGCTCGCGCGGGAAGCCATGAACGCGGGATTTTCCGGCCCCTGGCCGCGGCCGGATTCTGCTCGAGGGAATCATGGCATTCAGGCGACCGGCTGGACAGGTTTCTCCTCCTTGAAGAGCAAAGCGAACAACACGATAACCAGGGTGGCGAAGGCGAGCGGGACGATCCAGAACGTCTGCCACTCGGCCAGCGAGCCTCCCGTCACGATCTCGTTGAAAATCCAGCCGGCAACGAGCGTTCCGAGGCCTTGGCCGAGGCCGTAGGTCACCAGCACAAAAAGACCCTGGGCCTGCGCACGAATCGTTCGGGGAGCCTTTCGGTCGATGTAGATCTGACCGGCCACGTAGACGAAGCCATAGCAGATGCCGTGGATCAGGATGCCGGCCATGATCATCCACGTTACGGCGTCGGAGGCGCCGATCGCGAACAGCCCGTACCTCAACGCCCACGCCGACATGCCGATCAGCAGCACCCGCTTCACGCCCAGACGGATGAAGAACCACGGCATCGTGAGCAGAAAAAAGACTTCCGACCACTGCCCGAAGCTCATCATAAACGCCGGATCGGCGAACCCCGCCGCCCTCACGAAGACCGGAACGTATGCGTAGTACGTCGCGAGCGGAATGCTCGTGAGCAGCAGGGCCGCGAGAAACACGTGAAAGGATCTCGAGCGGAGCTGCTTCAGGGCGTCGATGCCGATGACGTCGCGTACCGACACTTGCTGCCCTTTCGCAGGAGGCGGGACGTTCGGAAGCGTGAAGCTGTAGAGGCCTATCAGCAAGCCGGCCATTGCGGAAATGTACATCGGCCAGGCCGTGGTGTCCGCGTGAAGGATGCGGCTCACGAAGACCGCGGCCGCAATCCAGCCTACCGTGCCGAAGACGCGGATCCAGGGAAATTTCTCACGGTCAGGGATTCCGTGAAAGACGGTCGCCATCGCCAGCCCGAACGTCGGCATATAACAGAGCATGTGCAAAAACAGCAGCGACAGAAAGAGCGACGGAGAGACGAACGCTCCTTCGGCAGCGAACGGCGCAGCGAGCATGAAGGCCGCACTGAGAAGGTGCATCACGCCCATCACCTTCTGGACGGGGAAGTACCGATCGGCAATCAAGCCGAGGAAGAATGGAGACACTAACGAGCCGACGGGACTGGCCATATAGGCCACATAAATGACGTCCGTCATCCCGACGGCGGCCATGTAGTTGCCGGCTGTGACGTACCACGATCCCCATACGAAGAACTGCAGGAACATCATCACCCGAAGGCGCGCATTCAGCCACGAAGATCCCGACGTTACGACCTTCATCAAGCCGAGACGGACGCCGCGTCGTGGACGACCTGCTTCATGTACCGCAGCGACAGCTCGGTCGCACGCTCGACCTCCGCGACTCCGGCGATACGGTGGTCGCGGATGCACGGCAGGCAGTATTCTGACACGAGATAGCCCTGGTAGCCTACGTCCCACAGCGCAGAGACGAACGCCTCGTAGTTGATCCGGCAGCCGATGTTCGGCGCGATATCCTGGACCGGCTCGCCCATATCCGATTCGCTGAAGTTCCAGGCCCCGTAGTGCGTCAGGAGGATGTCTTCGCCGCAATCCGTCACGGCCTTCCGCACGTAGTCGTCGTCTTGCCGGCCGTCAAATAACGGCACGTCGATGCACAGCTTGACGTTAGGTCGGTCGATTTCGCGCATCATGGCCAGCGCGTCTTCGTAACCGGGCCGGATCACCGGCGCATGGTTCTGCAATGCCAGTGTGATGCCCACGTCCGCGGCCCAGCCGGCAACCTCGCGGATTCCCGAGACGGCGCGGTGCCACCGCTTCAAATCGGCCGGATAGAGCTGCTTGTAATAGTTGCCGCGTTCGTACGGTCCGTACGTCGCGCTCGCGGCCTCATCGTCGACGATTCCCGGCCAGGCGGCAAATATTTTGACGAGATCCACCCCGAGATCGCCCGCCAGCTTCAGGATCTCCCGCATCATGGCCAGATTGTTTTCGCGCTCCTCCATGAAGCGGCTTGCGAAATTGGACGTGCTTTCAATGGCGCACAGCTCGATGCCCTCGTCAGAGGCGACCTGGCGGATGTGCCGTCGATCGTCGGCGCTCAGATCGATCGGCGAGGCGACGGGACGCTTCGTTTCGATGGCGAGCCCCT
>CAZART010000145.1:0-11701 GCA_964487555.1 uncultured Rhodothermales bacterium | reverse complement strand
ATGCGGAAGATGCGCCACATATCGCGTGTGTGGATCTGATGCCACGTATGTACTTCGCGGTCCGACATGCGCGGCTGCTGCCCAAGCCTCCCTTCCGGAAGCGGAGCGTCGGATGGCGGCCTGGACATCTGTGAGGAGGGCGGATCGACCACGTTGCCGGAGGCCGTCGAGTCACCTGCGTCGGTGTGTCCGGATCGGGTGGAGTCGGCGTTTCGTTCGCTGGACGGATCCATAGAATCTTGGAAGTTTGGGCGTTCCGGAATTCAACATTCCATGGTACAAAATAAAAGCCGCTCCCGGCGTGAGGCACCGAGAGCGGCGGACCAATCTATCATTCGTCACGAGCGGAGCGAAGGAGCGGTTCTCCCTTGCTCACACCAGCGACGGTTAGCACCTGCATTAATTGCTCGCGACGTCCTCGCGGAACTCCTCATTGGCGTAGATCGCAACTTCGACGCGGCGGTTTTGCTGACGGCCGGCGTCCGTGTCATTCGATGCGATCGGCTCGCGCTCGCCTTTGCCCACAGTCGTTATGCGGTTCGGCGAAACTCCCTGCGTCGTGAGATAGTCACGGGCGGAGTTGGCGCGGCGCTGCGAGAGCTCCATGTTGTAGTCATCGGATCCCACTGAATCCGTGTGGCCGACGATCACGAGATCCGTGTTCGGATACTCCTGCAGATTGTCGGTCAGTTTGCCGAGCTCGGATCGTGCAGTCGAACGCAGGTCTGCCGAGTCGAAATCGAACATAAGGCTGTTGTCGAACTTCACGGCGATACCTTCGCCGACCCGATCGACTTCGGCGCCTTCAAGATCCTCTTCCAGATCCTTTGCCTGCTTATCCATCTGCTGACCGATAATGGCCCCGGCCGTACCTCCGACCGCAGCGCCGATGATAGCGCCCTTGGCCGTGCTGCCGTATTTCTTCCCGACCACCCCGCCTATGACGGCCCCTGCGCCGGCGCCGACGGCGGCACCTTTCTCCGTTTTACTCAGGCTTTTACAGCCTGTAACGGTCATGGCCGCGAGCAGCAAACCGGCAAGTGTAAGAACCGCTCCCCGTTGTTTTATTCGTTGTAACATGGTGCAAAGAACCTCCATCTAGTAAAGCGTGGAAAATCTGTTCGCTCAAACCGCACTCAAGCTTGGTGCCAAGTAAACTACCGGAGTCACGAGCCCATCTCACATCATGCCAAGATTTCCGTCAAATCGACGATCGGCATTTCAGTTCTTCTCCGGAAGGGTCAGTCGCTATACACCGGATATAGCTCTTTTTTCCGCAGGTATAGATTCTTTCGGACGAATGTAACAAGAGTAATAAACATGCTACCGGACGGGAGCGACGCTCAAACAGGCAAAACACCGAGAGTGTATCATCATCTGGACACCGAACGTGTTCGCCTGTCGCTGCAGCTTGCCGCGTTTTTAACCGAAACCTGTTCTATATGACTGGACAGGAGGACCTTCGCGCCGGATCTTGTGGCCGCCGGATTCCCTCTGCGCCGCCGTCATCGTCATCCAACAGCATCCATTCAGCAGACGTTCAATCATCCCAACGACATAGAGACTCTTCATGAAGCTGGTCATACCGATGGCGGGCCGCGGCACGCGTGTCCGCCCGCATTCACACGTTACACCCAAACCGCTAATCCCCGTGAAAGGCAAGAGTATGGTCGAGCGGATCGTGGATACCTTCAACAGCGTTCTGCCTACGAATCTGGAGGAGGGCGTCTTTGTTCTCGGACCGGACTTCGGGGAGGAGGTTTACGCGCAGCTCCGGCAGATCTGCGATCGCCACGGAATGAAAGCCGGCTTCGGTGTTCAAGATCATGCCGAGGGGACGGCGCATGCGGTCTACTGTGCGGGCGATCACCTCGAGGGTGACGGCATCGTCGTGTTCGCTGATACCGTTTTTCACATGGAGCCGGGCGTCGATCTCGCAGGGGCCGACGTCGTAGCCTGGGTGAAGTACGTCGACGATCCCAGCCGCTTCGGTGTAGCGGTCCGCGAAGGAGAGAAAATCGTGCGGCTGGTCGAGAAGCCGAAAGAGCTCATCTCGAATGAGGCTTTGATCGGAATCTACTACGTGAAGGATCTTGCAAATCTTCGAACCGTGATCGAGCAGCTCATGGACGATGACGTCCGTGGTGCCGGCGGCGAATTTCAGCTTACCGACGCATTCGATCGCATGTTGAGCGCAGGTGCGTTGTTTAAAACGGCGTCTGTGACCGAGTGGCTCGACTGCGGTACTATCCCGGCGCTGATGGATACCACGCGTCATATCCTGGAAAAGGAAAGTGACGATCTTCGCTACGGGGACGTTCAGAATAGCGTGGTGATCGATCCGGTGTATGTGGGTCCGGGTGCGAGCATCATTAACTCCGTCGTTGGGCCGCACGTGTCGGTGGAAGCCGGCGCCGCAATTTCGGGCTCCGTCATCCAACAATCCATTGTATTCGCGGATGCAAAGGTCGAGAATGCGATCCTGAAGAATTCGCTAATCGGACGAAATGCCGTGGTGACGCCTCGACCGGGGCGAATCAATGTGGGTGATCATTCAGAGCTCGGATAGTGGGCCTAACTTCGTTGCGGGCGCGCGCATCCAACCCCGATGGATATATTTCCAAAATCGGTTGAATCAAAGCTTGGTTTCGACGTGCTGCGCGAGCGGCTCAACGGCCTGACATTGAGCGACATGGGCCGCGATCGTCTGGCGGGGATGCGCCTTTCGCGGGATCGCGAGTGGATTCAGGCGGAATTGGAACGCGTGTCCGAGCTCCAGCAGGCGTTTCGATTCGACGACCCGCTGCCCCTGCACCGCATCATGGACGTTCGGGGCGTCGTGCGCCGGGCGGCGCCCGAAGGCGCGATCGTCGGTCCCGAAGATCTGGCGAATCTCCGCCAGGTGCTCGTCACCGCCCGGAGGCTGCACGACTATTTCAAAACGCGGCGCGAGAAATACGTGCGCCTGCACGATGTGGCATCGCAGATCACCCCGCTTCCGGACCTCGAGGATCGCATCGACGGCGTCGTGGACGCGGATGGACGTATCCGTGACGACGCCTCGTCCGAGCTCCGCCGTCTGCGGCGCCTGATCGTACAGCGTCAGGCCGCACTCCGCGAGACGTTGCAGAAGGCGCTCCGGAAGGCCATGAGCGGCGGCTACGCCACAGAAGATCAGCCGACAATCCGCAATGGGAGGATGGTGATTCCGGTGCGTGCCGAGGCGAAGCGGAAGATTGAAGGCTTCGTGCAGGATACTTCTGCCAGCGGCCAGACGGTGTACATCGAGCCGACCGCCTGCCTTGACCTCAACAATGAAGTGCGTGAGCTCGAGGGCGAGGAGCGCCGGGAGGTGGAGCGGATTCTTCGAGAAATGACGGCAGAGATCCGTGCTCACCTGGGCGGTCTTCACGAAAATGTGCGAGTACTCGGAGCCTTCGACCTTCTACAGGCTAAGGCGGCGCTTTCGAACGAGATCAAGGCGGCCGTTCCGAAGCTCAACGAGGACGGCCATATTCGTATCGTTGCCGGCCGGAATCCCGTCTTGCTGCTGCATGTTCGCGCGACGTATGGGAAAGCCGGCGGCGAGCTTCGCGCCCCCGCCGCTGACGAGCCCGGGATTCCGCGCGAGGTCGTTCCCCTCGATCTTAGTCTTGGACGGGACTTCCGTACGCTAATCATCACCGGTCCGAATGCAGGCGGAAAGACGGTTGCCATGAAGACCGTGGGTGTCTTTGCATTGATGACGGCGTACGGGCTTCCGCTTCCGGTCGACGAGCGCTCCGAGTTTTCCGTGTTCGACGAGCTGCTGGTGGACCTCGGCGATGAGCAGTCGATCGAAGAGGATCTCTCGACATTCAGCTCGCACATTTCGAATTTGAAGCGCATGCTCCGAAAAGCGGGTGACCGCACCCTCGTGCTGATCGACGAGGCCGGCACGGGAACGGATCCGGCGGAAGGTGGCGCCCTGGCGCAGGCCGTGCTCGAGAAGTTGACGCAGTTAGGTGCACGGACCATCGCGACGACGCACCACGGAACGCTCAAGGTCTTTGCGCACGAGAGCGCAGGTGTCGAGAACGGCTCGATGGAGTTTGATCAGGAGACGCTAAGTCCGACGTATCGCTTTCAGCCCGGCGTGCCGGGATCGTCCTACGCCTTCGAGATCGCGAGTAGGATCGGACTCGATGACGATGTCCTTGAGAGTGCGCGCAAGCTCGTCGGCGAGCAAAAGACGGCGTTGGAGGATTTGATCACGACGTTTGAATCACGCACCCAGGAGCTCGAAAGCAAGATTTCCCTCGCGGACGAAGAGCTCAGGCAGGCAAAGCACGAGCGCGAGCAGTACCGGCAGCGCGCCGACAAACTCCGTCGTGAAAGGGAGGACATCCGCCGGCAGGCGCTGGAGGAGGCGGAGCGGATCGTGTCGTCGGCGAATGCGCGCATCGAGCGCACGATTCGGCAGATCAAGGAAGCGGGGGCTGAGAAGGAAGTGACACGGGAGGCGCGGGACGAGTTGGAGGCCTTTCGCGTGGAGGTAGGGGAGAGAAAAGGGGAAGGGGAAGGATGGAGGCGTGAGGAGGAGGTGGAGCCAGTGCCTGTCCCGCGTGCGGAGGGCGCGTCGGCGGTGATCGAGGTGGGAGACCAGGTGGTGCTCGATGACGGATCGACGGCGGCCGAAGTGCTGGAGCTCGAGGAAGGCGAAGCTGTGATCAGCTTCGAATCGATGCGGCTTCGGGCGGATGTCTCAAGATTGCGGAAGATCGGCGGCAAGCGAACGCAAAAGGCGCGAGTGGGACGTGTCGAGAAAAGCGGCGGCGAGATGTCGTTGCTCCACGCCCAAAGCCGAATCGACCTGCGCGGCCGTCGCGTAGACGAGGCCATCGACGCCGTCACGCGGATGATCGATGAGGCTGTGGCTGCGAACCTCAACCAGGTGGAGATTTTACATGGTAAGGGGACCGGTGCCCTGCGACAGGCTATCCACGAGTACCTGGCACAGCGACAGGACGTCGAATCGTTTGAAGACGCGCCATGGAATCAAGGCGGCGCCGGTGTCACTCACGTTCGTCTGGGCTAGTGCAGTTTGCACGTCGGAGGGGAAGGTCGGACGCCCGGTGCCGGCGCCGCCACCTTTGGCTCCGTTATTGCAAAAGCCGTTTAATGCAGCGATTCTGCTTCAAGGTGTCACTATGAAGAGCGTCTGTATTCATGGGCAACTGCGGTGAACAAAATGTTGACATAACAGGGCTGTAACAATGCAAAACATCGAAATCCGCAAAATCTGCACACCACACAATAAATGAGCCCTTTCCGCATCATTGGCCCAAATGTGGATCCCCAACCGGAATCGTACCTCACGCTGGTGGCAAGCTCCGGCCGCAGCGCCCCAGTAAAACCGTTATTGCCTCAAATTTTCCGGATGCTATGAAGATCGTCGTCACTCGCCCCATTGCCGAAGACGGCCTCACACCTCTGGCTAATCACGATGTCGTCGTGCACGATTTCGGTTCGGATGGTCCCAGTGAATCCCAGCTGATCGAAGCTGCGCACGATGCCCATGCGCTGCTTTCGCTGCTTTCGGATCCCGTGACAGAGCACGTGCTGGATGCATGTCCGAATTTGAGAATCGTCGCGCAGTATGCGGTCGGATTTGACAACATTGACGTTGCGGCGGCGCGCGAAAGAAGCATCGTCGTTACGCACACGCCCGATGTCCTTACGGATGCGACGGCCGACCTGGCGTTCGCCCTGCTGCTTGCGGTCGCACGGCGAATCCCTCAGGCAGATCAGTACGTGCGCGAGGGCCAATTTACGCGGTGGGAAACGGAGCTATTCCTCGGAATGGACCTCAAGGGCAAGAAAATCGGCATAATTGGAATGGGCCGGATCGGCGTAGGCGTCGCCCGCCGCGCGCTGGGGTTTGGAATGAGGGTAATCTATCACAACCGCGCGCCCGCCAATCCGACGGTCGAGCGGCTTGTCGGTGCGCGCTATGTCCCTTTCCAGCACTTGATACAGGAAAGCGACGTGCTGTCGCTACATTGCAGCCTGAATTCAGAAAGTCGGCACATGATCGACGCTGCAGTCTTTGAGAAAATGAAGCCGACCGCCATTCTGATCAACACGGCCCGCGGCGCCATCGTCGATGAAGAAGCCCTGACGGCGGCTTTGCGGAACGGCACGATCGCCGCCGCCGGTCTCGACGTATTCGAGAATGAGCCGGCCGTGAACCCGGGACTCCTGGAGCTAGACAATGTGGTGCTCGCACCGCATCTGGGCAGCGCGACGGTTGAAGCCCGCACGAAAATGGCTCGCATGTGCAGCGAATCCATCCTCGCAGCACTCAGCGGCAACGACAAAATTCCGTACCGAATTGCGTAATCCGTTCGATCAGAACCACCTCCAATAAACCACCGCCAGCGTAATCGCACCTACGCCGATCGACACGGGCAGCCCGGCGCGGAAGAAGTCTTTGAAGCGGTAGCCGCCCGCGCCCATCACCATCAGATGCGTCTGGTAGCCGAGCGGAGAGAGGAATCCGGCCGATGCGGCAATCGTAACGGCCAGCGCGACGGCACGGACATCTGCTCCGAGATCGACCGCCGTTGCTATAGCGATCGGCAGCATCACGACGATGGCTGCATTGTTGGTGATGGTTTCTGTGAGTAGCACCGTGATCATATATAGCACGGCTACCACGATGATCGGACCCATGCCCGGTAACGCGGTTGCGATTCCGTGTCCGAGTACGGCGGCAAGGCCGCTCGCCTCCACGGCCTTCCCGATCCCGAACGCACCGGCAATGGTCAGCATCACGGTGAGATCGATGGATTTTCGGAGTTCCTGCCCGCGCAGGCAGCCCAGCAACACGGTGCCGAGGGCCGCCGCGAAGGCCGCCGCAGCAAGCGGGAGGACGCCGGTAACATTCAGGAGGATCATCGCGACAAGCAGGCCGAGCGCGATGGGGGCCTTTTTGCTGAGTCCCTGACGAATCTCGGTTTTTGGCGTCACCAGGTAAAAATCTCCCTGGCTCTGGCTCCAGCTCCTGTCGAAACCGTCCCGGGCTTCAATAACGAGCAGATCGCCGGGCTCGATGGGCACCTGGCCGAGAGCGCCCCGAAGGAGTTGATTCTGCCGGTGTATCGCCAGCACCACTCCCTGATATCGCTCCCGAAAGCTGATCTCCTTCAGCGTCTTCCCGACGAGGTCGGACGTCGCAGAAACCACGGCCTCGTACAGCGGAATGTCGGCCTGACCGTCGTGCATGGGAGGACCGTCGACGTTCGCCTTCAGATCCGTCTGCTCCATCAGACGCTGCATGGCCGTCGTCTTCCCGGAAAACGTCAGCACGTCCGACGGCTGCAGTAGTTCGTCGGGAGCCGCCGCGGCGATAAAGTGGCCGTCTCTTTCGATATGAACGAGGTACGCATCTCCCAACGAACGGAGCTGCGCCTCCGCAACCGTCTTGCCGGCAAGTGCGGAGCCATGAGGCAGCCGCAACTCGAATTGATAATCCCGAGTTGCATTCGAGTCGTCGTGGCCCGGCGGCTGACGATCCGGAAGAAGTCGGTGGCCCACGATAGTCAGAAATCCGACGACGAATACCGCCACCGGGATGCCGATCCACGCGAACTCAAAAAGCCCGAATCCGCCGAATCCGGCCTCGCGAAGAAGTCCGGAGGCGATGAGATTGGTCGACGTGCCGATAACCGTGATCATCCCGCCGGCGATCGCGGCGTAGGAAAGCGGCATGAGTAGCTTCGAGACGGAAATGCCTTTCTTCTGAGCGACCGCCTGTAGCCGCGGCATCAACATCGCCACGACCGGGGTGTTGTTGAGAAACGCCGACATAAATACCGTCGGCAGCATTGAGCGCAACAAGAGTCCGCTCAGCGACGCGCCTTTCGGTGCCAGGAGACGGTCGATCGAAGTGAGGACGCCGGTTCTATGGATGCCCGCCGCCACCACATAGAGGGACGCGACCGTGATTACCGCCGGGTCTGAAAAGCCGGAAAACGCTTCGGAGGGCGTGACCACGCCCGCGACGAGCAGCACGCCGAGCACGGTCAGCACGATGACGTCGATCCGCGCCAGCTCGCGGATCAGTGCGCCGATAAGTCCCGCGATTGCGGCCAGTGTGAACCAGGCGGCCAGGGTCATGGCGTTCGGACTATTGGATATATTGACGTACTCACGTCCGGATGCCTGGACTGCGTACTTCGCTCTCTAGGACACGAGGCCGGCACGTTTCAGCGACTCAAGCACTCGCTCGACGCAGGCGTCGAGGTCATCCTGGTCGGTATGCAGGACGAGCTCGGGGTCTTCCGGCGATTCGTACGGCGCGGAGACACCCGTGAAGCTGGCGATCTCGCCGCGTTCGGCGCGTTCGTAAAGCCCCTTCGGATCGCGCTGTTTGCACACCTCGATATCGCAGTCCACGAAGACTTCGAAGAACCTTCCCTCCGGCAGGAGACGCCGTGCATATTCGCGGTCCTCGCGGTAGGGCGAAACGAAGGAGCACAGCGTGATGGATCCTTGCTCGAAAAACAGCCGGGCCACTTCGGATACGCGGCGTATGTTTTCCGCGCGGTCGGCGGGCGAGAAGCCGAGATCGCCATTGAGCCCATGGCGAACATGGTCCCCGTCGATCATCATCGTGTGGATGCCTTCGTCGAAAAGGCGCCGCTCGAGCGCACGAGCGACCGTGGATTTGCCCGATCCGGAAAGCCCCGTAAACCAGATAACAGCGGACTTGTGTCCGTTTCGTTCCTCCCGTTCCTCGCGGGGAATGTTTAGGCCTTCCCAGACGACGCCCGGCGACTTCTTTCGCACGGTCGTTCGCTCCTCAATGTGCTGCCCGACGGGCGTCGCATCCTGGGCCGATCCTCGAATCATACCGGCTGCGACCGTCGTATTCGAATCCGGGTCGATCAAAACGAAGCTGCCGGTCTCGCGGTTGATCTTGTAGGAATCGACGAAGAGCGGATCGGCCACTTCCACCTCGATGCGGCCGATCTCGTTAAGCTCGAATGTCTCGGCCTTCTCGCGGTGAAGTGTGTCGACGTTGATTCGGTAGATGATCTTGGACACGTACGCCTGCACCACGCGCGTGGTATGCTGGAGATAATAAGGCCGGTCGGTTCGTAGGGGCGTCCCACTCATCCAGCAGACATCGGCATCGAGCGATCGCGTGGCCTGGGGGATGTTGCGGCTGCGGACGATCATGTCGCCGCGCGAGATGTCGATTTCATCCTCCAGCGTGAGGACGATGGAATCGCCCGGACGTGCTTCATCCAGCTCGCCGCCCATCTCGACGATCGACTTTACACGGCTTTGCCGGTTCGACGGGAGGGCCGTGACCTCCTCGCCCGGACTTACGGTACCGGAGGCGACCTGTCCGGCATAGCCTCTGAAACTCTGATCGGGACGCACGACGTACTGAACGGGAAATCGAAAATCGACCATGTTTCGGTCGGCGCCGACCTTCACCGTTTCGAGGTAATGAAGAACGGTCGGTCCGTCATACCATGGCATTCGCCGGCTCTTTTCGACGACGTTGTCGCCTTTGAGCGCCGAGATCGGAATGAATACGATGTCGTCGATGTCCAGTCGCTCCGCGAAATCCCGGTATTCATCCACAATCTCTTGATACGCCTCCTGGGAGTAATCCACGAGATCCATTTTATTGATGCCCACAAGCATGTGGGGGATCTGCAGAAGGGAGGAGATAAAACCGTGGCGGCGGGACTGTTGAAGGACGCCGCTGCGGGCATCAATAAGAATTACGGCGAGCTCGGCTGTCGAGGCGCCGGTCACCATGTTGCGCGTATACTGGATGTGCCCGGGCGTATCGGCGATGATGAATTTGCGCCTCGGTGTGGCGAAATAGCGATATGCAACGTCGATGGTGATGCCCTGCTCACGCTCGGCACGCAGGCCGTCGGTGAGCAAGGCGAGGTTGACCTCGCCGTTTCCCTGCGTTGCACTTGCCCGCTCGATCGCTTCGTACTGATCCTGGAAAATCGATTTCGAATCGTAGAGCAGCCGACCGATCAGGGTGGATTTGCCGTCGTCAACGCTTCCTGCCGTTGTGAATCGTAGTAGGTCCATGTATACGTCTAAAGCCTGGTTGCACGTGATCGAGAATAGAGATCGTTCCGCGTAGAGAGGTGCGCGCAAGAGGCGTCGACTGCGACGCTCTCCATACCGTACCCTCCACTAAAAATATCCTCGTCGCTTTCGATCCTCCATCGCTGCGTCCGAGCGTTTGTCGTCGGCACGGGCGCCTCGTTCGGTCACGCGGGCCGAGGCCACTTCTTCGATGATGTCGTCGAGGGTCGACGCCTTCGACGCGACGGCACCCGTACAGGTCATATCGCCAACGGTCCGAAAGCGCACCGTACGTTCAACGTAGGATTCGCCCTCGTGCAGCGTGATGAATTCGCAGCGGGCGAGCAGCACACCATCGCGGTCGACCACCTCGCGCCGGTGCGAGAAATAGATGGATGGAATCTCCAAATTTTCCTGACGGATGTACTGCCAAACGTCGAGCTCCGTCCAGTTGCTGAGCGGGAAGACTCGAAAGTGTTCGCCCGGATTCTTCCGCCCGTTGAAGAGGCTCCAAAGTTCCGGCCGCTGGTTTTTCGGATCCCACTGTCCGAATCGGTCACGATGCGAGAAGAACCGCTCCTTCGCCCTTGCCTTTTCCTCATCACGCCGCGCGCCGCCGATAGCGGCATCAAACTTGAACTCTTGAATCGCGTCGAGCAGCGTAACGATCTGGAGGGCGTTGCGACTCGCGTTCGGACCCTCTTCCTCGCTAACGCGGCCGTTATCGATTGATTCTTGCACCGATCGCACGATCAGACGTGCGCCGATTTCCTCCATCAATCGATCTCGGAAATCGAGAGCTTCCGGGAAGTTGTGTCCGGTATCGACGTGGAGAAGCGGGAACGGAATTTTGCCCGGCCAGAAGGCTTTTTGGGCAAGGTGCACCATGACGATGGAGTCTTTTCCGCCGGAGAACATCAGGACCGGGCGCTCAAACTGGGCGGCCGTTTCGCGCATAATGTAGATGGCTTCGGCCTCGATGCGCGCCAGATGAGGGTATTTCGTTTGGGAAGGCATGATTTGACGTTGAAGTGATTCAAACTCGTCGAGCTAAGAGGTGCGCTATGCACAAAGCTGAGAAGCGCAGGCGCACAGGATCAATAGAGATGCGGCTGGGGATCAAGACCAGATCTTTCGAGCAAAGCAATTCTTTGTTTTCGACTAATGTCCGAGCAGGTCGAAACCGAAAACGCGATCTCAACGCTTCGACGTATGTAGAATTAGAGGTTCTAGAGACCATTCGCAACCACCAACGGCGCATGGCTTATGCGCTGTCAGGAGTAAGTCGATCGTTTAAAACGGTCTCGACGTAGTCCAGCGTCTTCTTCAGGCCATCGCGTCGGCTGAACCGCGGCTTCCAGCCGAGCCGTGTACGGGCGATGGTGATATCCGGCTGGCGAATTTTCGGGTCGTCCGCCGGCAGCGGTTCGTAGACGATCTCACTGCTGCTATCGGTGAGTTCAATGATCTCTTTGGCAAAGTCCAGAATCGTGATTTCATCCGGATTCCCGATATTGACGGGGTCGGTGACGTCACTCATCAGGAGGCGGTAAATGCCGTCGACCGTGTCGTCGACATACTGGAAGGAGCG
>CAZART010000144.1:0-11730 GCA_964487555.1 uncultured Rhodothermales bacterium | reverse complement strand
CCGGCGGTGAGGACGTCGCGGCCGAAGAGGGCCTGGTAGATGGGCAGGCCCGCCGCCATGGTCCAGGCCTGCTTTCCTTCGTCGAGATCGTAGAGTCGAAGATCGGCAAGGTCCTGCCGTGCACGCTCGAGTACGGCTGTTACGATGGGGGCGAGCGTCTCGCTCTCCGCCGTAGTGAATGTGGTCGCCTGGTCGAAGAATTGGCGGTCGCGGCGGTCCCAGAGATCGAAGCTCTCGGAGAACGGCGTCCCGGTGCCGCCGCCGAGAAGCGCCAGCGGCTCCGTATGCGGCACGCACTCGATGTTCGCCATCCACGTGCCCCGTGCCGGAATTTCCACGTCGAAGACGATCCGGCCTCCCGAACCCAATCTCTCAAACTGGGGTGGGGAGGCGGACTCGGCCACGCGGATTTCCAGGCGTCGGCGGATCTCGGCGCTGCCGGTGACGCCCTGGTGGTCGTAGTCGTGCCTCGCATGGTACTTGAAAACGAGCGTGCGTGCGGCCTCGTCCCACGTTCGTTCGCATTCGCCGTGCTGCATCCGATCTCCCGAGGTTTCCTGAAGGTCGGCGAAATCGGCATCGGCCTCCAGCGCCAGTCGGAAGGCCGTCCGCTTCTGCGTATAGTTCGTCAGGCGAACCTCTTCTTTAACGCCGGCCGCGACTGTGCGCCGGAGCTGGAGCTCAAGGGTGTATTCGCTCCGAGGGTCCATCATCCCGCTTCCTTCGTCGCCGCCTCCCTCCCGGTTACCAGGAGCCTCACGGACGTAATGGCCGAGCCACGCATGCTGATCTACGTTTGATAGACCGACGGGCGTTAGGGGCTCACCGTCGACGCTCCAACGATAGCGCGACAGCATACGCGTCTCGTGAACGAACAGGCCGTGCTCGGGGCCGTCTTCAATGAATCCATCAGGATCAGTGGCGAGCGCGAGAAAGTTTCGAATCGCGTAGATCGTACCGGGACGGGGATTAAGGCGGACGAGATTCGAGCGCTCGGGCATGCGAAGAGGTTGTGCGGATCAGGCGCGGTGAGTGTATCGGAAGAGGCCGGTGAGAGGCGCTATTGCGATACGGTACACCTTTCGTAAGCTCTCCGGCGCCCGCTGTTACGGCGTCAATGCGTTACTCACCGCTTCGTAACGCAAGTCTCGGCCTCGTTTGCTCACCTGTGGACGAACCGCAGCAGCCGCATCCAGATCCTTCTACCTTCCGGCGCTTCACGACCTCAACGAATTACCATTTCGGCTATCGGCCGAGTACGTGGCCTACGCCGGACGCCGCATCCACAATAGAAGGAGCGGCGTCCGGCGGCCCGCCGGCCGAGATTGAATCATTTCAGCCGGCTTCAGATGTATATCGCGATTGCGTGAAACGTTTACCATAGGCAGCGAACCTAACTCTAGACGAGTTCTCTCAGGGCACTGCGACGCTCCCTAATGCAGCGGTTGCACGCGCTCCACCGCTCATGGATGCCGGCCACGCCAACCCATGCTACGCCGATTACTGGAAATTGTAGATCACTTCATCTCGCCTGAAACGCGAGGCGACCTGGACCTGTACCATCGGGCACGGATGTTCGTCGGAGTCGCCCTGTTTATGGCGGTCCTGAGCCCTTTCTACGCGGCGCTTCACGTCGTCGCCGGAGCGACCGTTCACGCATGGGCGGCGCTCGCCGAAGGAGTCGGTTTCGTGGTGGCGCTCTGGTTCTTCAGACGAACGCAGCGTATTGCCCCCGCCGTGCACCTGTTTATTGCCGTTCTTTTTGGGCTATTGGCTCATAAGGCATGGCTGGCGGGAGGATTTACGCTTGCCGGCGCTGCCTCGTTGACTTGGCTGTGGGCGTGCCCGATTCTGGCGACCGTACTGCTTTCGACGAGATCGGGCATCGTGTGGACGCTTCCCACCGTCGGAATGTACACGTTCTTGTTTGGCCTGACGGCCCTCTCCCGCGACGTGCCCAGTGTGATTCCCGTCGAGGCGGCACCGGCCGTCTTTTATGGAGATATGTTAGGCTTCGGGTTCGCTCTGCTCGTCTTAGGCGCGCTCTTTTCGTATGGAAAACGTCAGGTCCTGGAAGCAGAGCAACAGCGTGCGTGGCTGGCCTCCTTCCCTGAACTCAGTCCTGAGCCGGTCGCTGAGATCAGCCAGGCGGGTGACGTCACTTACCTCAATCCGGCCATCAAAGCCCTTATGCCCGATCTGGAGAGAATGGGATCGTCACACCCATTTCTGCGGGATCTGAACGCGGCGGAATTGGGACTTAGACGCGCGGGTCGGAGCGGGGTTGTTAGAGAGGTCCATGTTGATGCTCGAGCGTATGAGCAGCGGATTTCCCGCGCGCCTGGAGGAAGTCTTCGTATCTACGCCCACAACGTCACCGACCGGCTCCGATATGAGTCCGGGCTCCTGGAGGCTACCGAGCGGGCCGAAGAAATGGTGCGGCTCAAAGAAGCTTTCGTCGCGAAGATGAGCCACGAGATACGGACGCCGCTTGCCGGCATTCTGGGAGGCGCCACGATCATTGCCGAAGAGTTGTCAGGTTCGCATGATGAGTTTGTGTCGATGATCCTGACGAGCGCCAAGCGCCTCGAGATGATGCTCGAATCGATTCTCGAGCTCGCGCGGCTTGATGCGAATGACGTTGACCTGGAGCCGGAGAGCGTCGATTTGAATCGAGAGGTCGACGACGTCGTTCAGCGTTTTCAGTCGCGGGCTCGGGAAAAGGATATCGAACTGAGATCGCTTACGGCATCTCTGAACGGTGGGTCTGTAGTCCGAATCGATCGCGACGCCCTTCGCCGGATCTTGTCTGGTCTGGTGGATAACGCCGTCAAGTTCACGCACGCCGGTGGCGTGTCGGTTGCGGTTCGGCCGCGGGAAGACGGCGTGCACATCCACGTCGAGGATACCGGCATCGGAATGGACGCGTCCTTCCTACCCGAGCTCTACGCGCCGTTCAGGCAGGCGTCCGAAGGGCTCAGTCGCAACTACGAAGGATCAGGGCTCGGCCTCACGATCGTGAGGCGGCTCGTGGAGTTGCTCGACGCTGAGATGAGCGTCGAGAGCGCGCTAGGTGAAGGCACGACGGTTACGCTATTTCTGCGTAGATCGATTCCGTCAGGGCATCACCGGGAGAAAGCGTCCAAGCGATGAATGCCGTACCCCCTCGGCAATGCCTCGAGCCTGAGTACGTCATTGGCGAGCCGGGGGCGCCATTTTCGGACTGGGGGCCGTCTCGGGAGTTGCAGACTGGCCGGCGGTCGGACAGATCGCCCTGTCATGGGTTCTGACGCTGCCGATTGCGGCGGTCTTGAGCGGCCTGACGTACGCCACGCTGAGCCGGATGCTTTGACTCGTGCATCTTGCCCCGGGGTTGCACTTCGAGTCGCAACGTACCGGAATTGTTCGGCTCACCGGCGACAAACCCTATGGAACCGCGTCCCGCCATTGTTCCACTCACATTGAAACTGTAACGTCCGGCCTCCTTATAACACAGAGGTTATATAATAATCGGATTATGAGACGTGCCATGACACATGACGCCGTTACCGACCGCACGTGCATCCGCAAAGACGCCGACGCCGAAAAGCTGAACCGTCTCAAAGAAAACGCCCACGCCAACGATCATCTGGTGGCGCTGGCGGCGTTTATGTCGGTCGCCGGCAACGAGACCCGGCTGCGGATGCTCTACGTACTCTGGCAGGCCTCCGAATTGTGCGTGTGTGATCTCACCGACGTGTTTGAAATTACCCAGCCCGCCGTCTCGCGTCATCTGAAGATTCTCCGGGAGAAAGCACTCGTGGAAGCGCGCCGCGACGCCCAGACCATCTATTACGGTGTGTGCGAAGACAACCCCTTCGCCCGCATGCTGGTTCGATTGTTTGAAGAGCAGGAGGCCGACAAGGTCACGTTAAACTTGGATGCGATTCCATTATGAGCGCCTCGGCCGAAAGAAACGGAAACTGGGGTTTGACCGCCGCACTCGGCGCCGCCGTCGCCGCGTCGGCCTGCTGTACGATCCCCTTAACGCTGGTCACTCTCGGATTTGGGGGCGCGTGGATCGGCACGTTGACGGCGCTGGAGCCCTTTCGGCCACTCTTCATCGCGTTGGCAGTTGGAGCGCTGGCGTATGCCGGCTACCGTGAATGGCGCCTCGCGCGTCGGCCGGACTGTGAATGTGAGACAAGCCTATCGACGCCGATGCGGCGGGCATTGCTCGGCGTGGGAGTCGTCGCCGTTGTGGCACTCATCACGTCGCCGTCACTCATCGCAGCCGCCGATGACGCACAGGATGAACGTGCGCCATGGATCACCGAGCAGGTAGTGCTCGAGGTAGAGGGCATGACCTGCGCTTCATGCAACGTAACCGTGCGGAGAGCGCTCATAAATCTTGACGGCGTAGAGGAAGCCAAGGTGACCTTCGAGCCACCTCGGGCCGTGGTAACCTATGATCCCTCAAAAGTGTCGCACGAAGCGCTAACCCGGGCGACGACGAACGTCGGCTATGCCTCGCGAGTGAAGGAAGCGCAGTGAGCGATCAAAAAGAATCTTACAGCGGAAACAGGTTGGTAGTCTTCGGCGGCATCGGAGCCGCCATCGCCGCGTTGTGCTGCTTCACGCCAATTCTGGTTTGGGCACTCGTCGCCATCGGACTGGCCGGTCTCGTCGCGTATATCGACTGGGTATTTCTGCCGCTTCTCGCCATATCACTCCTCGTCCTTTTCATCGGAATTAAGCAGGTGCAAAAGAGAAGAGCAGCGCACACGAACGATCTAAATGCATTCGAAGAAACAGAGCCACGTGAAAAAGCTTGATCTGGTCGTCGTCGGCGGCGGCTCGGCCGCTTTCGCGGCGGCTGTCAAGGTGAGCGAGCTGGGAGGGCGCGCCGCTATCGTCCATGCCGGCCCGAACGCCGGCGGACTCCCAATCGGCGGGACCTGCGTAAATGTCGGCTGCATTCCGTCCAAGACAATGATCCGCGCCGGCGAGGCCGTCCATCGAGCGCGGGCGACGCCGTTCGACGGCATGCGTCTGGCGGGCGAGGTGACCGATTTCGGTGCCGTGACACGTCAGACGCAGGCGCTCGTCGAGGATCTCCGCCAGAGCAAATACGTCGACGTGGTCGCCGACGATCCTCGCATGGAGATGGTGGAGGGAAGGGCGCGTCTCGCGTCGGCGACGACTATCGAGGTCGAGGGGCGCACGCTGCGGGCGAAGAGCATCCTGATCGCCACCGGCGCACGGACCTACGTGCCGGACATCCCCGGGCTTCGGGAGGTCGACTATCTCACCAACGAGGAGCTGTATCGGCTCGGAAAGCGTCCGGAGCACCTCCTCGTGCTCGGCGGGCGCTATGTCGCCCTCGAAAATGCGCAGGCGTTTGCGCGACTGGGCAGCCGCGTGACGATCCTCCAGCGATCGCCCCGCATCCTTCCGACCGAGGCGAGCGACCTTACCGACGCGCTCACCGGATTTTTGCGCGACGAAGGCATCGACGTCCGCACGGGCGTTACGACAAATGACGTCCGCCGCGAGGGCGAGGAGATCGTGGTCGACGTGCTGATCGACGGCATGGCCGAGGCTGTCCGCGGCAGCCATCTCCTGTTGGCCACCGGACGGCAGGCCAACACGGAGGACCTCAACCTGGCGGCGCTTGGCATCGAGACGAAGCAGAGAGGTTTTCTGAAGGTGGATGAATCCCTGCGGGCGACCGTTCCGACGGTTTTCGGCGCGGGCGACGTGCTGGGTGAGCATATGTTCGTCTACACGGCCGCCTATGAAGGCAGCCTGGCCGCGCAGAACGCCTTTCAGCAGGTTCATCTGAAACGCGACTACGCGGCGCTCCCGTGGGTGGTTTTCACGGATCCGCAGGTGGCGGGCGTGGGCCTCGACGAGCGGCAAGCCGCCACGGCCGGCATCGACTTCGAGGTATCGAAACTGCCGCTGGACCAGGTGCCGCGCAGCCTGGCGGCTCGGGACACGCGCGGCTTCATCAAACTCATCCGTGACCGGGGATCGGACCGCCTCGTGGGCGCACGCATTCTGGCGACAGAGGGTGCCGAACTGTTGATGGAGGCGACCCTGGCGATCAGGCACGGCATTACAATTCGAGATTTAGCCGAGACGTTTCATCCCTACCTGACGCTTTCCGAGGGCATCAAGATCGCCGCCATCGCGTTCGGGAAGGACGTGAAGAAGCTGAGCTGCTGCGCCGTGTAGCACCTGTGCGAGACAGCCAGGGGCGCTTTTAGGAGGGCCCAAGGCGCAGACGCGTCAGAAGGAAAAGACGAGGCCCAGGCTAAGCTGGAGAAGGGGTGCGCCTTTGGGCTCGTCGAATACGCTTTCGCCGTCCACGAGCTGAAAGGCTCGCCGTAATGGCGAAAGACCATTCAAGTCACAAAACGACTCTCGCATACGCAGTTGTACGTATGCGATTTTCCTGTAGGGGTTACACATCAGGAACGTCGCTTGGCGTGGCGTTTCGCCCGTGACTTGGTGGAAGCGGAATCCAGGGCGGACCGAGCATCATGAGGCGCCGCGAATTCTGGAGGAAGAAGAAGGCTAGGCCTCTCCTTCTACGAGCCGCACCTGCTCCAGCAGGGCAAACAATCCTTCGGCCAGGGTCGGATGGATGTACACGGCCTGCTTCAAAACAGTCCACGGGGCGCCGGCCAGCATGAGCGTCATGAGGATCTGCACCAGCTCGCCGCCGTCGACTCCGAGGATCGCCGCGCCGAGGATGCGATCGGTGTCCGCGTCGATGACCACTTTCATCAGTCCGGCGGTCTCATCGCGCTCGATAGCCCTGGCCACGCGGCTCATGGGAATGCTGCCGATCTTCAGGCGATAACCCGCGGCGCGAGCCTGCGCCTCGGTCATTCCCACCCGGCCCAATTCGGGATCGGTGAAGAGGGCGTATGGCACGATCCGCCCCGCGATGCTTCGATCCTTGCCGTGGATCAGGCCGTCGAAGATGACGAGGTGGTCGTCGAAGGAGATGTGTGTGAAAGCCGGGCCGCCTTTCACGTCTCCGATGGCCCAAATGCCGAGGACGTTCGTTTCCAGCCGCTCGTTCACTTTGATGAAGCCCCGCCCGTCCGTTTCCACGCCGGCGGCTTCGAGGCCTAGATCATCCGTATTGGGCTCACGGCCCGTCGCTACGAGGAGATGGGTCCCCGTGAGCACCTCGTCGCCGGAGAGCGTCACCTCGATGCCCTCGCCTACGGGCGCAGCGGCCTGTAAGGTACGATTCAGGCGAAACCCGATCCCCTCGGCTTCCAGCGCGTCCCTGAGTGCCTCCGACACCTCCGGATCCTCGCGCGAAATAATCCGATCGTTGTGGTCGACGACCGTAACGCGGCTTCCGAACCGCCGAAACATCTGTCCGAATTCCAATCCGACGTAGGCGCCCCCAAGTACGATGAGGTGATCGGGCACCTCCTCAAGGTCCATGACCGTTCGGTTCGTGAGATACGGCACACGATGGATTCCGGAAATATTCGGTACGCGCGGCCGCGTGCCCGTGTCGATGAAGATGTGTTCGCTGTTCAGCGTCCGACCGTCGACTTCAACCGTGTGGGGTCCCGAAAAGCATCCGTGGCCACGGTGGAGATCGAGCGTCGGACGCTTTTCCGCTTGCGCTTCCTGGCCGTCTCGCCACTGCCTGACGATATTGTTTTTCCTGGCCACGATCTCAGGCAGATTCACCCGCACGTCGCCGACCTGCACACCCAGCTCCCCGGCGCGGCGCGCGACGTGCGCCACGCGTGCGCTTGCGATCATCGTTTTCGTCGGCGTGCAGCCGTAATTGACGCACGATCCGCCAAGATGCTCGCGTTCGACGAGCGCTACCTTCCAGTCGAGATCGGCCAACTTGTGCGCCAGGGGATTTCCCCCCTGGCCCGATCCAATGACAATCGCATCATAGTTGTGCATGCTGGATTTCCTCCGGATTCGTGGATGGTGCACAAGGGTCGACCTCGTACGAATAGCGCCGGGCGACGCGCTGAGGATCCGTGCCGAGCATGAAGTGGCACCAGAGATACGTATTGCGCAGTTGTTGGCGGATTGGACCGACGCGCCGGAACCGTCTGGCGGACGTATTCACGGGTTGCTTGAGAAAGTGAAATCCGCCCCGACGATGCAGCAGGCGCACCATCTCGAGATCCTCGAAGATGGGTATCTCAGGAAAGCCGCCGACCTCTTCGAAAACGGTGCGCCTAACGAACATGGCACGATCGCCGAAGCAGATCTGCGGCAGTGGAAGGTGCGTGCAGAAACTGTAAAATCGTAGGATTGGAGATTCGTCGTCGAAGCGGAGGCGAAACGCGCCGCTCTCGATCCGGGGATCGACCAGAACGGAGCGAATGCTCGAAAATGCGGTCGGAGGCAGGAGCGTGTCGGCGTGAAGAAAGACGTAAACATCGCCGCTTGCGACGGCGGCACCGGCGTTCATCTGCAGTGCGCGGCCCCGCGGCGACTCCACCACCTTTGCGAACGACGCCGCGAGCCGTCGTGTGGCGTCGGCGGAGCCGCCATCCGCAACGATCACCTCCACGGGATCGTCGTCCAGCGGGATGGATCTGAGCGTCTGCGCTATGGACGCCTCTTCATTAAGTGCAGGAATGATTACTGAAAATGTACTGATAGTGGAATCCCGTGACTTTTTCTTCCGTGAATGTAGCTTCCCGTCCTTCCGTCATTCAATTTACGAATTTGAAGGAACTCGTAATCAGATCGATGTCGAGGATGCCGCCATCCGTAAGAGCCGGCGACTCTTCCGTATCGAAGGATGGCTCGATGTTACCGCGCGATTCCCGTTGCCATGTAATTCTGCTCACACGATTTCATCGGGTTCGTACACGTTCACCGTGCCACGGTAGCCCATAAGCTTCTGCAGAAGGCGAACGAACCGGGGTGAATAGTTGCGGATGTACCACTGGTCGGCGGCGCGGCGTACACCGAGGCCGTAGGTTGGATAGGGGTGGATGGTGTCGGAGATCTGGCGGAGGCTGACGCCGTTCCGCAGGGCCAGCGCGTATTCGCCGATCATGTCGCCCGCGCCTGCGCCCAGGATACTCGCACCGAGGATCCGGCCGGTCAGCTTTTTTGCAAACACTTTGATGAGACCCGTCGTCTCGCCGTCCGTGACGGCGCGGTCGATCTTTTTGAACGGGAAGCGGTACACCTCGAATCGCGTTCCTCGCTCCGTCAGATCGGACTCGGTCGCACCCACGTGAGCCAGTTCCGGATCGGTGTAGGTGGCCCAGGGCACATGCTTTGCATCGATGGTCATCGGCCACTTCAGCAGTGCATTGGTAACCGCGACCTTCGCCATGTGCTCGCTCATGTGCGTGAACTGATAGCGGCCCGTTACGTCCCCGGCGGCGAAGATGTGCCGCACGTTCGTGCGGCATCGGTCGTCGACCGCCACCCCCTTCTCGCTGAACTCGACTCCGGCGGCTTCCAGACTTAGGGATTCGACGTTGGGGCGACGCCCCGCCGCGAGAAGAAGCGCATCGGTGGGGAGCGTGCGCTCAGATCCTCCGTCTTCCACGCGGATGCGAATCTCCGCTCCCGAGCGGTCGACCCGTCGTACGCCGGCATTTAATACATACTGGATGCCTTCACTCGCCAGGACGTCTTGCAGCATCCCGGCCAGCTCTTCATCGTCGTTCGCGAGAATGCGGCCGAGCATGTCGATTACGGTGACGTCGGTGCCGAGCCGCTGGAAGGCCTGAGCCATCTCCGTGCCGATCGGCCCGGCGCCTATGATGGCAAGTCGCCGAGGTTGCTCTTGCAGCTCGAACAGGGTTTCATTCGTCAAGAACGGCACGTCATGCAATCCGTCGATGGGCGGGACGAGCGGGCGGGCACCCGATGCGATGACGATGAATCGACCTCGAACCTGCAGCGTGCCGTCCCGGCCCTCCACGCCGATCGTATGGTCGCCTACGAAGCGCGCGTTTCCCTGGTACGTGTCGACGCCCATCGCCTCGTAGATTTCGGGCCGATCGGCGTCGTGGTATATCTCTTCGCGAACGTGGTCGACGTGACGCATGATCTGCAAGAAATCAACCTCCGCCTCCGCATTCTTGACGCCGTACCGGGCACTGTGACTGACGGTGTGGACGACTTTAGCGGCTTTCAGAAGCGTCTTGCTCGGAACGCAACCCGTCCACGTGCAGTCTCCGCCGAGTCGGTCCCGCTCGATCAACAGCGTCTTCGCACCCAGATTCGCACCCACTCCGGCGGCCGTGAGCCCGGCGGCGCCGCCACCTATGACGATGAGGTCGTAGCTGTCATTCATGTTTGCGAATCGACGCGTTTGGAACGGAGTTGCTTACGAATCTTTTTCAACGTGGAAGTAATACCGCCGGCTATCATGAAAATAATAATACCGTAGACCCACGTAGGAATGCCACGGCCCGCGATGAGCAGATAGAGGTAGGCGGAGATGAAAAAAAACGAAGCCGAAAGCGCAGGTAGCAGAATCGAGCGCTTCCGACGCAGGTTTCGCACGATCCACCCCACGGAAAGCATGAAGAAGGGGATGGCGCCGAGATAGATGCCGGCGAAAATAACCGGATTGACGCCGTATTCCCGCCCCAATCCCATGAGCCAATCCCAGAGTGTGGTCATGGTCGTCAGCCAGGTTTGACAACGTATGCGGTAGTCCATAACGAGCGCTGAAAGGCCATCGCGCACGGCTGGTATTTTTAAGTAGATGGTGTTTTTGAGGGGAGCGCCCCTATGTGCCGGGTGATGCGCTTCGCGTTACGCTCTCCAGCAGGCACGTTGCACGAAGCCTCGACCATCGGAATACTCGACCCTCTGAAAACTGAGGACGGCCTCGTTCGTAATTCGTGTAACGAGAAGCATGTCTGCACTACTCACGAGCGAATCCGGTCATAGATTGTTTGCAGATCGATATCTGTCGGCTGCGTGATTCCTTTCCGCGCGCATCGGATTCCTTTCGGCCGGCATCGTTTGTCCACCAAAATGTGATATGAACATGAAGAACGTATTTTTCGTATATCTGCCGATTTTCATCCTCGGCTTTTCACTGCTTCCGGTACAAAATGCCTGGTCCCAGGAAGACGAGGCGTTCACTCAAGAGCGGTTTGAAGCGTTGCAGGCAGAGGGCGCGCTGATTCTTCTCGACGTGTTCGCGAGTTGGTGTCCCACCTGTGCGAAGCCGAATTGGCCGGCAGCCGAGACATCGTCGCCGGCGCCTCCCATCTGAAAGCGGAGAGAGTATGCTCAGCACGCCGGCGACGAGCGCCAGTTTGATGAAGAAGTCCGGCCGGGGCAAGAAGCTTCGGGGCTGGGCGCTACTGGTGCTTGGACTGCTCGTGATCACCGGAATCGCTAAAGTGTTGGAGGCGTTCGCCCTTGGCATTCTTCCCGAGTGGGCGTTCACAATGTGATTGCGGCGGGTGAAGATCATTCTTTCACGCCGAGCGCCCGATCGAGATTGTAGGCGGCGCTGATCAGGGCGAGATGCGTAAAGGCCTGTGGGAAATTTCCAAGCGCTTCGCCGTGATGTCCCGTCTCCTCGGCATAGAGGCCGACGTGATTGGCATACCCGAGCATCTGCTCAAACGTGAGGCGCGCCTGCTCGAGCCACGACGGATCGGTCTGCCCGGCGCGCGTCATCGCCTCGACGAGCCAGTACGTGCAGATATTGAACGTGCCTTCCTCACCGGCCACGCCGTCGCGGCGTTCACT
>CAZART010000143.1:0-11765 GCA_964487555.1 uncultured Rhodothermales bacterium | reverse complement strand
TCCACGGAATCATCTTCATACCCCGCTTATGGACCTGATCGACGAGGCGCGCATCGACGGCGCGCTGATCGGGACTGTAGATCTCCGGTGTAAATCCGAGCGTGTTCACGTTCACGTCGAGGTGCGGCGCCCGGCGCCGCGTCACGAGGAGCGACAGACGGGCGTGCTCCCCCGCGTCGCGTGCCGCCTGCAGCGTACGCGCGTCGAAGGACTGAATGATCGATCGATCGACGACCCCTTCCTCTCTGAGTACGGCCAGCAGCAATTCGGTGAACGTCGGTGGATCGGGATGATACCGTCCATCCCATCCCGGGCGAGACTTGGTCTCGATACTATAATCCGGCAGCGCACGCCCGATTTTTTCCGCGTATGCGTCCGACCTTCGAATCACTTCTCGCAAGAGCGGCTTTGGTGCGGACTCCAACTTCTGACGGGGAAAACGCGGGTGCGGAAGGCTGCCTGCATCGAAGCGGACAACCATCTCATAGGTCATGTCGAAGATCCGATAGTCGCGCGCCCTGTAGAAGGGAATTCGCCGGCCGTCCGGAAGGCGGCAGATTGTCCGCGAGAACCAGGGCTCGTGCGAGACGACGACCTCTTCATCTTTCGAGATCACGACGTCCATCTCCAAGGTCCGCACGCCGATCTCCAGCGCTTTGAAGAACGACGGAATCGTGTTCTCCGGCGCCAATCCACGGGCTCCGCGATGGCCTTGAAGGTCGAATTCTTCCGACTCGATCATCAAACTTCTACCCCGCTTACGTCAATAACGGATTTACGGCGCCGAACGCAGTGAGAATATTGATCACAATTCCACATGATGATCCGAACCTATGTAGCCTTATAACTGCCTGAAATGCAGAGAGTTACCTGCATTTCAGAGTCGGGTCGAAAGTAGCTATTTTCCCCGGATTCTCTTATCTTTTCTCGATCCGGCCGGATAACGGTTCATGGCGCCTGGCGCCGCCGGCCGTACGCGTTTCCCGAGACCGATTTCGCAACCCACGTTCGCATGGAACAGGACAACACACGGATTTTTCCGATCAACATAGAGGAGGAGATGAAATCCTCCTACATCGACTATTCGATGTCGGTGATTGTAAGCCGCGCCCTCCCCGACGTTCGGGACGGGCTCAAGCCCGTGCACCGGCGTGTGCTCTACGGCATGAGCGATCTGGGACTCACCTCCGGCGCCTCGTACAAGAAGAGTGCGCGTGTGGTGGGTGAGGTGCTCGGTAAGTACCATCCTCACGGCGATTCGTCGGTCTACGACACGATGGTGCGCATGGCGCAGGACTTTTCCATGCGCTATCCCCTCGTCGACGGTCAGGGCAACTTCGGGTCGGTGGACGGCGACTCAGCCGCGGCCATGCGGTACACGGAAGCTCGTATGACGAAGATCGCGGAGGAGATGCTCCGTGACCTGAATAAGGAAACCGTGGATTTCCAGGAGAACTTCGACGGTTCTCTGCAGGAGCCGACGGTCCTTCCGGCCGCCATCCCCAACCTTCTGCTCAACGGATCCGACGGTATTGCCGTCGGGATGGCCACAAAAATACCCCCTCACAACCTCGGCGAAGTCGTCGACGCGGTCACGGCCTACATCGACGACAACGACATCGATATTGCCGGGCTGATGGCGCATCTCCCGGCACCCGATTTTCCCACGGGCGGCATCATCTATGGCTATGCAGGGGTGCGTGAGGCCTACGAAACCGGCCGCGGCCGCGTCGTGATGCGCGCCAAAATGCGCGAAGAAGAGATCCGGCCGGGACGCGCCGCACTTATCGTTGACGAGATCCCATACCAGGTCAACAAGAGCACGCTGATCGAAAAGATCGCCTACCTCGTGAAGGAGAAGCGCATCGAAGGCATCTCGGACATGCGCGACGAATCGGACCGAGACGGTATGCGCATCGTCGTCGAGCTGAAGAATGACGCCGTGCCGATGGTCGTTCAGAATCAACTCTACAAATACACGCAGTGCCAGCAGACCTTCGGTGTGAACATGGTCGCGCTCGTCAACGGACGGCCGAAGACCATCACGCTGAAGGATGCCGTTAAGCACTACGTCGAGCATCGCCATGTTGTCGTCGTCCGCCGTACGGAGTACGACCTTCGGAAAGCGCAAGAGCGGGCCCATATCCTCGAAGGCCTGACCATCGCCCTCGATCACCTCGACCAAGTGATCACCATCATCCGGCATTCCGACGATACGGACGCCGCGCGTCAGAACCTGATGGCCGGCGTGTATCCGGAGCGCCTGACCGATGCACAGCTCGAGCGACTCGGCCTCGCGGCCCGCTCCGACGAGGCAATGTTCTCGCTGACCGAGCTCCAGGCGGACGCCATCCTCGCCCTGCGATTGAGCCGGTTGACCGGTCTCGAGCGGCAGAAGATCGAGAACGAATACAAAGATATTCTCCAGGAAATTGAGCGCCTCAACAGCATTCTGGCGAGCGAGCCGCTTCGCATGCAGATCATCAAAGACGAGCTGCAGGACATCAAGGAGAAGTTCAACGACGAGCGCCGCACGGAGATCGATTACGCCGGCGGTGACGACATCAACATCGAGGACCTGATCGAAAATGAGACGGTCGTCGTGACGATTACTCACCAGGGCCTGATCAAGCGGACGCCGGTTACGGAATACCGCCAGCAGGGCCGCGGCGGCGTCGGCATGAAAGGCACAGGTAGGCGGGATGACGACTACATCGAGCACTTGTTCGTGTCCTCGAACCACGACCATCTCCTTTTCTTCACCGATCACGGACAGTGTTATTGGCTGCGCGTCTACCAGATTCCGGAGGGTGCCCGCACGAACAAGGGACGTTCCATCCGAAATTTGATCCAGATTTCGCCCGAGGACCGCATTCGCGCGGTGCTCGCGATCTCGAAGGCGGACTTCGAGGACGACGACTTCCTCAACAAGCATTACGTGATGATGGCGACCCTCAAGGGCCAGGTAAAGAAGACGCCCCTGGAGGCCTTTTCGCGTCCGCGTGCCGACGGTATCATCGCCATCGACATCGTTGAAGGCGATGAGTTGTTGGAGGCGGCCCTCACCAACGGCGACGCCCACGTCATCCTTGCCGCTTCCAGCGGCCTCTCTGTTCGCTTCCACGAGTCGGATGCTCGGCCGATGGGACGCAACACCCGTGGCGTGCGGGGCATCTCCGTGTCGGGAGATCAGGAGGTCGTCGGCATGGTGGTCATTGAGAATGCGGAGCGCGACATCCTCGCCATCAGCTCGAACGGCTACGGCAAGCGCTCATCGCTCGACGAATACCGGGTGCAGTCTCGCGGCGGCAAAGGGATCATCACGTTGAAAACGACCAACAAGACCGGACGCCTCGTCGCGATCAAGGCCGTCGAATCGTCCGACGATTTGATGATCGTCACCCATAATGGGCTGATGATTCGGATGCACGTCGCCGGCATCAGCACACTCGGCCGCAACACGCAGGGGGTGCGCCTGATCAACTTGAAGTCGAACGACGCCATCGCCGACGTGACGCGGCTCGTCGTCGAAGAAGACATCGAAGCGGAAGGACTGGCGGTAGACGGCGAGCTGCCCGTGAATGGAGAAGAGTAGGGAGTGGGTGTCGAGGATCGATCGTTCGAGGATCGAGGATCGAGTGGCGTACGTTCGATCTTCGATTCTCGAGTAGTCGAACTCCCATCCTCAAACGGTCGATCCGCGATCCTCGAGCGCTCGATCCTCAATCCTCAATCCGCTCGATTCACCGTCTCGGGCGAAAACGCCGGCAGGCAGATTGCCCAATACTCGGCGGAGTCGGTGTCCGAAGGATTTACGTACCGGATCCGCTCGCCTTTTTCTGTGATGATCGCCTCGCCGGCACGAACGCTCTCGCGCCCCTCGCCGTGCTCTACGTCGATCGATCCCTTCACGACGATCGTGATCTCGTCGAACTCCGGCTGCTGAAACGGCTCCGTCCACCCCGGCGGCGCAACCATACGGGCCACGCTCACACGATCGGAATCCGTGCTCACCCGTCCGACATATTCCTCTATCACTTTGCTGCCCGGCGCCGGAATAGAAACAGGTCCTGCAATCTTCCTCATAGATCTTGCGAGTTAAACTCCCCAGCGCACAATGTCTATTCTACTAAGTTAACGGTGTCACTTCTCGTAGGTTATCTCTTCTCGTAAACTGATGGTATCTCTTCTCGTAGGTTATCTCTTCTCGTAGGTCGACGGTATCTCTTCTTGTAGGTTAAGAGTCTTCTGGAAGAGCGAGCTCGGCGCCCTGATTGTCACTCTTCCCTCAACGGATGCTCCAGCGTCTCGTGCAGCGGCGACGGTTTGAGGGGACGGTGCTCTTTTTCTACGCCGGCGACAGCCGCGCCGATCATCTCCACCCCCTGGTCGATCTGCTCCTTCGTGATGACGAGAGGTGAACGGAACCGGACCGTAACCCGGCCGCAGCCGAGGATGATCAGGCCGTTTTGAAAGCAGCGCTCGAGCACGGCGTCGCGAAACCTTCCGTCGGGCAGATCAAACGCGCACATCAGGCCGCGGCCGCGGACATTTGTTATCGAGGGATATTCCATCGCAATCTCGTGCAACCGCTGCAGGAGATGGTCCCCCATGTCCGACGCACGGTCGAGAAGGTCCTTCTCCTCCATCACCTCCAGAATCCGGTCGAAGCGAACCATGTCCACGAGATTGCCGCCCCACGTCGAATTGATCCGGCTTGGTACCTGGAAAACGTGATCCTGCACCTCGTCGAGCCGTCTACCGGCAAGGATCCCGCAGACCTGCGTCTTCTTGCCGAACGCAATAAGGTCCGGCTCGACGCCCAGTGCCTGGTGTGCCCAGAATCTGCCGGTGATTCCAACGCCCGTCTGCACCTCGTCAAAGATGAGAAGGGCATCGTTCTCCAGGGCAAGCTGTTTGAGCTGCTGCAAGAATTCGGCTCTGAAGTGATTGTCGCCGCCTTCTCCCTGAATCGGTTCGATGATGATGGCGGCGATATCGTCCTTCCGCTCGTGAAAGTGCATCTTTGCCTGAGCGATAGCAAGTTCTTCGGCCTCGATCACCGCAGCGCGCCGCTCATCGTTCACAGGAAATGACAGTTTCGGATTGAGCACCCGCGGCCAGGGAAATTTCGGGAAGTACTGCGTCTTACGCTGATCGGCCGTATTCGTGAGCGACAGCGTATAGCCGGAGCGGCCGTGAAACGCCTGATCGAAGTGGAGCACCTGGTTGCCGAGATCGCGGCGATATCCTTTTTGAAAGTTCTTTCGGACCTTCCAGTCGAACGCCGTCTTCAGCGCGTTCTCCACAGCCAGAGCGCCACCCGATATGAAGAACGCGTACGGAAGATAGTCGGGAATCGCGACCCGCTCGAACGTATCCACAAAGCGGGCGCTATGGACGCTGGCGATATCGGAGTTCGTGATTTTGTTGACGGCGACCTCCAACAGGCGCTTCATGAAACCCTCGTCCTCAACGAGCGCTGCGTGGTTCATGCCGAGAACGCTGGACGCATAGAACCCGAAGAAGTCGAGATATTCGCGTCCCGTTGCCAGATCGTAGAGTTGCACACCGCGGCTGCGCTTCATATCGAGCACCATGGGCATCATTCCCTTCGTCAGAAGATGCCGAGAGAGAACTTGCTTGACCCGCTCGGGCGCGATCGTGTTTGCTACGGCTGACTCCATATTCCAAATAGATCTGTTTCTTCGAATAATTTCTGTGGGACCCACTTCCTACTGCGGATCGGCGACAGGGACGCGCCTCCAGAAGCGCTTCCAAAAGTACCGAATTCCGCCCACACTTCTCGCGAATGCATCACGAATTGTTGAGAAGAGGCGACGCCGAGCGCGCAGAACCCGCAACCACTAACCCTCCTGGGATCCGATTCAAAGCGCACCCGTACTGTCACATGCCTTGATGGGGGATGGTCCCTCCTCGGCTCATCTGATTCGAATTTTCCTGTATGTCTGATAGGAATTCCCGTCCGAAAGCGCCCGGCGACGTTCAGCTGAAGCGCGTGAAGAAGGAGCCGCTGGTGGCCTCCGGCGACGGCGATCCCGGCCTGTTCGAGCTTCCGGTCGTGGAATCACCGCAAGTCGCCAATGTGCGGGGGCAGCGGCCGGATTGGCTCCGCGTGAAGCTCCCCTACGGACGGACGTTTAAGAACGTTTCGAACATCATCGAGGAGCACGATCTCCATACGGTCTGTCAGAGCGCTCGGTGCCCCAATATGGGCGAATGCTGGAGCGCCGGCACAGCGACATTCATGATCCTCGGGAACGTGTGCACACGCTCATGTGGATTCTGTGCCGTGATGACCGGGCGCCCTGACGAGGGACTGGACTGGGACGAGCCGCGCCGCGTCGCCGAGGCCGTGAAGCTGATGGGCCTCAAACACGCCGTCGTGACGAGCGTGAATCGGGACGAGCGGGTCGACGGCGGCGCGCCGGTCTTCGCCGAGACCATCCGCCAGATTCGCGAGGCGCAGCCCGGCTGTACGGTTGAAGTGCTCATTCCCGATTTCCGCGGCATCTGGGATGCCCTGCAGATCGTGCTCGACGAGAGACCCGACATTCTCAACCACAACGTCGAAACGGTGCCGCGCCTTTATCGCCGCGTGCGCCCGCAGGCCGACTACGAGCGCTCTCTTGAAGTGCTCCGCCGCTCGAAGGAGCAGGGACTCCGCACGAAAAGCGGCATCATGGTAGGCCTCGGGGAATCCGCAGAAGAAGTCGTCGAGCTGATGGGCGACTTCGCAGCGACGGGCGTCGACGTGATGACGATCGGGCAATACCTGCAACCGACGCGAATGCATCTCCCCGTCGAAGAGTTCATCCACCCTGACGTTTTTCGCTGGTACAAAGAGATGGGCGAGGCGCGCGGCATCGAGCACGTTGAGAGCGGACCCCTCGTGCGATCCTCCTATCACGCCGAGACACACGTGTGACGACCCATCCCCGGCAGGCGTATTCCTTACCATCGCGTACTGCACGTGCACGGCGCGAGCTCATCATCCAGTACATCATTCATCCAATAGATCATTCATCCGTTTGATCATCCAGACGATTATCGGCGCGACCCATCAGGCATAGATCATCCGGATTTTTCATAGACCCTCCAAACGATTTCAATAGAGAAGCATGGAACGTACGCTCGCTATTCTCAAGCCCGACTGTGTTAGAAAGAACCTCATCGGCGAGGTTGTTCGTCGCATTCAGGAGGCCGGATTTAAGGTGCGTGCATTAAAAATGGTCAAACTCACGAAAGAAGAAGCCGAGGGCTTCTACGCGGTTCACCGCGGCCGACCCTTCTTCGAAGAATTGACTGAGTTCATGTCTAGCGGACCGTGCGTGCCGATCGTTCTAGAGAAAAAAAACGCCGTCGCAGATTTTCGTAAGCTGATTGGCGCCACGGATCCGGCCGAGGCCGAGGAGGGTACGATCCGGCGCGAGTTCGCGGACAACAAGGGCCAGAACATCGTCCACGGATCTGACTCCGAAGAGAATGGAAAACTGGAATCAAACTACTACTTTCCCGAGCACGTCATTGTCGCCAACAGCTAGTCTCCGCGCCGGCCGCGCACGATCGATATCCACGACGTTCCGCGTCAACGGGACGGCCTCGTTTTGCTGGAGAGCCGCCGTCCTGGCGTTCGTCACCGTCATCCTTGCCGCGTGCAACGGTGAAGCCTCTCAGAGCCGCTACGTCTCTGACGCAAGAAGCTCAGTCGATTCCGCTGAAACATCTTCGGTAAAGGTCGGCGCGCAGCTTTTTGCAGACAACGGGTTCGCCGAGTTACAGGGCCAACGCGTCGGGCTTATCGTCAACCACACCGCGCGCGTCGACACTGCGCATCTCGCCGATCTCATGCATCGAGCCCCCGGGGTCGAGGTAACGGCTCTCTTCGGGCCCGAACACGGCATCCGCGGCTCTGCCGATGCCGGGGAAAAAATTGAGGACGGTCGCGACGCCGCCACGGGAGCACCGATTTTCAGCCTCTACGGGAACACGCGCAAGCCTACGCCCGAGATGCTTCGCAACGTCGACGTGCTCGTCTACGACATCCAGGATGTCGGCGTTCGATTCTACACGTACATCTCCACGCTCGGACTTTCGATGCAGGCTGCTGCCGAGAAGGGCATTCCCTTTTACGTACTCGATCGCCCCAACCCGCTCGGGGGTGACTACGTATCGGGATTCGTCCTTGAGGATGAACACGAATCGTTCGTCGGTCAGTATCCGATTCCCGCCGCCTATGGAATGACGGTCGGCGAGCTGGCGGCCATGATTCGGGGGGAAGCGCTGATGTCGGGCGTCTCCGCAACCGAGCTGCACGTCATATCGATGGAGGGATGGGAGCGGGACATGCTGTGGCCGGAAACCGGTCTTCCGTGGATCTCCCCCAGCCCGAATATTCCGGATTTCGAGACGGCCCTCGTCTATGCGGGTACCGTTCTTTTCGAGGCCGCGTCGGCCAGCGAAGGCCGCGGCACGGAAACGCCGTTCACGCTGCTAGGTGCGCCCCGGGCTGACGGCGACGCGCTGGCCGACACGCTAAATGCCCGAGGTCTGCCCGGCGTCCGCTTCGAGGCTGCGACATTTACCCCTCGAAGCATCGAAGGCATGTCCATGCATCCGAAACTCAAAGGAGAATCGCTGCAGGGAATCCGGATCGTTGTCGGCGACCACAATGCCTATCGCCCCGTAGGAACAGGCATCCACGTACTTCACGCGTTCTATCATCAGGCACAGCGGCAGGGAATTGAGAATTTCATAAGCCGTCCCGACGGCCTCGCAAGGCTTTCCGGCACCAACCGTCTTCTCGAGCTGTTGCAGAACGGTGCGTCGGCGGCCGAGATCATCGAATCGTGGACTTCAGAAGTGGCGGCATTCAGAGAGCGGCAGAAGACCTATCTCCTCTATTGAACGTGCGCGGCGTGCGGTTCGCGTGGTGTGGCGCGGTTCGTGCGGTGCGGTGCGCGTGGTGCGGTGCGCGTGTTACGTCGTGGCGGCCCGGGACTCGCTGTCCGGCGATACGATGATCGCGTAGATGATCTCGAGGTATCCACCAAGAATGAGGATCGGCGCCACGTAGAGGGATATAACGCCGTCGACTTGGTTCTCCATCCTCATCATGACGTAACCCAACACGATCACGGCAACGCCGATGAGCAGGAGCACGTAATTCCGGCGGCCGAAAACCAGCTTGGCGTTGCGCCGCTGATCGCGCGCTCTGGGTTTGCGCCGGCGTCCGCTGCTCTTCGCCATGTCAGGGATGTGAAGTTTGTGTAGGAAAGAAGCCGGACGGAAGAGATCCGCCCAAGATTGCGTAAACAAGTTTGCATAAAACCGAACCCGAACAACGAAATCTGGTTCCGCCTGTCGCCGCCATTGCTCACCTGGAAGTGCCCCTCACCGTAGTGACCCATCGAGCTACGCCGTCGCGCCTCGCGACCATCCTCCTTGCCCTGATCGTTGTGGGATTTGCTGCACGCACTCCTGACGATGGCTTTCTCGCACCGAAGATCGATCAAATCATCCAGGAGGACGGGGCGGCACGTGCCTTCTGGGGGATTTACGTCCAGGACGTGAGCACCGGCGAGGTTCTCTACCGTCACCACGCCGACAAGTCGTTTATTCCTGCTTCGAATCAGAAGATCTTCACCACGGCCGCCGCCCTGGATGCGCTGGGTTCGGATTACCGGTACCGGACGACGCTCTATTTCGACGGTCGCGTTGAGGGTGACGTGCTGGAAGGCGATCTGGTACTCCACGGTACAGGGGATCCTTCCTTCGGTAGTGTCTTCGGAACGGGTGAAGACCCCCTTCGAAGATGGGCGCGCCGGCTCGCAGAGATGGGCGTGAAGCGGATCGACGGACGCATCATCGGCGACGACAATCGATTCGACGATCGCCCCTACTCGGAGGGCTGGGACGTCGATTACGTGACGACGCAGTCGAGCCGATATCTGGGCGTCAGCACGAACGGCATCGCCTACTTCGACAATGTCGTAGAGGTCAAGATCACCGCGGCGAGCGCCGGCAACCTGGCGACGATTGAGACAAGGCCCCAAGGCTTTCTGAGCATCCGCAATGACTTGACAACCGCCGGCCGGCGGCGCGGAATATCGGTGACGGCCTACCGAAATCTGGGGAGCGAGACGATCGAGCTTCGCGGAAGCATTCCTCGCTCTTACGCCGGCACCATCGTGACCCCGGTGACCAATCCCACAGCGTTTGCCGTCCAGACCTTTCGGGGGTATCTAAACGACGCCGGCATTGAAGTTCATCGCGAGGCCCTCGACATCGACGAGCTGGACGAGTACGAATACAGCACGGATGCTCCCCTGTTCGTTCACCTGTCGCCGCCTCTCTCTACGATCCTTTACCTCGTCAACAAGCGGAGCAATAATTTCTACGCCGAACAGGTCTTTCGAACCTTTGCTCCCGGCGGATCCGCCGCCGGCGGCGAACGCCGGATCAAGGAGCTGCTCACGCGTGCGGGGGCAGCGACCGAAGCGATCGCGATCCGAGATGGATCGGGCCTGTCGCGGAAAAACTTCGTCACACCCGAATCGATGGTGAAGCTGCTCAGCTACATGTACAGCCACCCCGAGCGTAATGCCTTTGTTTCGTCGCTCGCTAACGGCGGTGAGCCCCGGTCGACCCTGCGATATCGGCTCGCCAACATTCCGGTGCGGGCAAAAACGGGGTCTCTAGAGTTCGTCCGAGCCCTCAGCGGCTACACCACGATGCCGGACGGTAGGACCGTCGCCTTCGCCGTCATTGCGAACAACTTCACGTCACCGTCCTACCGGATTACCCAGTCCATCGACCGAATTGTGATGGAACTGGCTTCGGCGGATCAAGGCTCGTAGATTCCTCGCTGCATTCACGTCTCGAAGTCACCCTCACACCTACATGTCCTCATTGGCCCGACAAGCGCTGATCGGCGTACTCGTTTTCGTCGCGCAGTGGCTTGTACTCGACCGATTGACGTTGTGGGGCGCCTATCCTGACGCCGTGCTACTCTTTGTGGCGTGGATGGGCCTTCGGAACGGCCGCAGCGCCGGTGCCGTGACCGGCTTCACGATGGGTCTTCTCGTGGATCTGATCCACGACACCTGGGGGATCCATATGCTCGTAAAGACGCTCGTCGGATTTCTGGTCGGCCTGTTTCCTGCAAACGAGCGCGAGACGCTCCTCATCCTTCCGCAGCAGGCATTTGTCGGCAGCCTCGTCATTGCGCTGCTCCACAATGGAATCCTGGTTCTGTTTCTCGCCCTTGAGGCGGGCACGCGGAATTCGTTTCTGATCACCTCGCTGTGGGTCGGTTCGGCGCTCTACACGGCGGCCGTCGGAACACTGGCGTCGCTTTTCAACACGCGCTGAAACCAGCCGATTTGGCCACCAGACCGATTAACGCTACAGCTATCGACATGCTGCAAACAGGCGTGTTACGCGGAGGAAACGAAGTCGGCAAGTGCGAGGAAGCGCTGAAACGCGTCCCGGACTCATTCGTACCCGCGTCTATATGATCTCCGGTCGGCGGAGGAGAATGCCATGAAGACGATTCTAGTCATCGAGGATGACCGCACCCTGCTCGAGGGCCTCCAGATTTATCTCGAGATGGAGGGGTTTCGTACGCTAACCTCCGCGAATGGCGAACGCGGTCTCGCGCTCGCAAGAGCGCATCGGCCGGACATTGTCCTCACCAATTATCAGATGCCGGGTGCCGACGGACTCAAAGTGATTCGTGAGCT
>CAZART010000142.1:0-11773 GCA_964487555.1 uncultured Rhodothermales bacterium | reverse complement strand
CGGATAGCGCTCTCTACGAGCTGCGCGCGCGCCGCCGAGAAGAGCAATAGCTCTGGCAGTGGGCGTATGTCGAGGCTGGGATCCAGCAACATCGTGCGAACTTGCTCGGAGAGTTCGGTGCCTCCGGGTTCGCGAAAGAGATACACCTGACGCCCCTCCCGCTCGAGGCGCTCGATGAGCAATCGGGCCTGCGTGCTTTTGCCGCTTCCGTCGATGCCCTCAAAGGTTATGAACATGGGGTGTGCATCTGGCGCAATTTTTGTACTCTGAACTTAAGTAAATACTGGGAGTCGTTGGACCTGGCGAGGTCGCTGCGCACGGCAGTGAACTGCTTGCAAATTGCGGAGGAGCCGACTATTATACGCCGAACCTTTTTGCGCTTGCAGCTTTTATTCTGCGTGTACTCCGCTAACGAGTCCCATCCGAACACGCGATTCCTATCTGCACCGGTTAATCCGTCGTCGTAATGAGTATGTTTGACTTCGAGTTTGACGACTTCGACGATCCAGCCGACGAAGCACGCCTGAACGAACTGCTCGTTGCCTACGAGCAGAACGGTGACGCAGCTTATTTCGACTCGGACACGCTCGAGGACATCGCCAACTTTTACTTTGAGCAGGGACGATACGAGGATGCGTTAGGCGCAATCGACCGGCTACTCGAGGCTATGTCATTCTCCTCGGACGCCTGGATGCGCCGCGGCATTCTGCTCAACAACCTCGGTCGTCACGAGGACGCCCTGGAAGCATACGACCGAGCCCTGAATCTGAATCCGGCGGACACCGAGACGCTTGTCAATCGAGGCATCACGCTCGACAGCCTCGGCAGTGACGATGAGGCCTTGGAAGCCTACGACTCAGCACTGCGTATCGATCCGCTCAACGATGAAGCGTACTTTAATCGAGGCGTAACGCTCGAACGCGTGGACCGTCTGGAAGAAGCGGTGGTAGCCTTTCAACAGTGTGCGGAAATCAATTCCGAGCATCCGGAGGTCTGGTATGAATTGGGGTTTTGCTTCGACCGGATGGACGACAACGAAGCAAGCATCACGTGTTACGACAAGCACCTGGACCTTGAGCCCTATTCCCACGACGCTTGGTACAATCGCGGCATCGTTCTGAATCGGCTCAGCAGGTTTGATGAGGCTATCGACTCCTACGACATGGCCATTGCCATTCAGGACGATTTTGCCTCGGCTTATTACAATCGAGGAAACGCGCTCGCCAACACAGCGCGTCTTGCTGAGGCGGTGGAAAGCTACCTACGTGTGATTGAACTGGAGGGTGGCGATGCGGCAACGTACTACAATCTCGCCCTGGCCTACGAAGAGCTAGAGGAATTCGAGAAAGCTCGCGACCATTTCCGGCGGGCGCTGAGCGAGGACGATTCTTATCCCGAGGCCTGGTACGGACTCGGATGCTGTCTGGACGCGCTCGAGCAGCACGACGAAGCGCTCGCGCTGTTCGAGAAGGCCATCGCATTGCGACCGGAGACGAGTGAATTCTGGTATGCGCGCGCCGACTGTCAGTACAATGCCGGCATGATCGAGGAGGCACTCGCGTCGTATCGGAAAGTCGTTTCGCTGGAGCCTTCGAATCGAGATGCGTGGCTCGATTTGGCCGAGACCTTCTTTGAGGCGGGGAAGATGGAGGAGGCGCTGAAATCGTATCGACGTGCGCTGAAACTGAACGCCGACGCCGGCACGTATTTTCAGCAGGCAAAAGCACTTTTCGCCCTCGGAAAGTCAGACGAAAGCATTCGCTCGCTAAAAATCGCCTTTCGTCTGGATCCGAGAACGAAGGAAGAGTTCCGCCACACCTATCCGGATCTCTACCGAGACACGCAGATCAGGCGGATGCTGGGCCTCGACAACGAATCGTCTTCGCGCGCGTAGCGGCCGGAAGGCAGCAGCGGGGCGGCAGCGAATCGTTTAGTTCCAATCCCGGGCAGGCTTTGCGGTCTGCCCTTCGCATTTTCAGGAATCGTCGAGCGGCCCCGTCCGTTACCACGCCCGAACCCGTTCGGCGAGCTCCGACGGCATTCAACGCTTACATGAGACATAGCCTGCGAAAGGTATTCGTCCACTACGCTCAGGGGCTCCTGATGGGTGGAGCGGATATCATACCCGGGGTCAGTGGGGGCACGATGGCATTGATCGTCGGCATTTACCGTCGGCTAATTGCCGCGCTAAGCGCGACCTTTTCCAGCATCGTCGCCCTGCTGAAACTCGATCTCCCTTCTTTAAAGGAACGCCTGCGGTCCGTGGAGTGGTCGCTCCTCGTCCCGCTCGGGCTGGGCATTCTAACGGCCCTGCTCTTGGGCGCACGCTTTATACCCCATCTGATGGTGACCTATCCGCACGAGAGCCTCGGATTATTTTTTGGGTTGGTGGCGGCCTCCATTATCATCCCGTGGCAGCGGATCCATCATAAGACGGGACGTATCATTCTCGTTGCGGCTGTCGCGGCCGCTGCGGCTTTTCTTCTTACCGGCATTCCCACGAGGGCAGGTTTCGAGCCCAGCCTGCTTCGCGTGTTCGCGTCGGCAGCCGTAGCGATTTGCGCGATGATATTACCGGGAGTATCCGGCGCGTTTCTCTTGAAGGCTATGGGCATGTATGAAGTGACCCTTGCTGCTCTCAACAACCGTGACGCCGTCTTCGTGATGGTCTTTGCTCTCGGGGCCGCGGTCGGCCTCGGGTTTTTTTCAAAACTGTTGAACTGGCTGTTGTCGAGCCGCTACGACGTGACGATGGCGGCTCTCGTCGGGCTGATGGCCGGCGCTCTGCGCGCCCTCTGGCCGTGGCAGGCCGAAGACCGAAGCCTCCAACTTCCGGAAGTTGGAGATCCCTTCTGGTCGGTCGTTGCGCTCGGCGCGATCGGGTTTGGCTTCGTGCTACTTCTCACGCTTGTGAGCGATCGGGTACAAAGGCAGGTGGAACGTACTACCTCAACCCCCTGAGCCATCGGGCTCGAGTGGGCAACCTGGTTCACGCTACTTCTGAAGCGTGACCGTCAAGGATCCCACCGAAGTATCTCCGTTTGCACGGACCACGTAGACACCGCTTGCGATGCCACTGGCATCGAATGCCATTGCTCGGAGTCCGCCCGCTTCGACGAATCCGTCGTGCAGCACGGCGACTTCACGACCCCGTATGTCGAAGACCGCCACCCGGACGTTCTGTGGCTGATCGACCGCCAACTGGATGGTCGTGACTGTGTTAAAGGGATTTGGATAAGCGGCGAGCAATTCAAAAGAGTCGGGGACTTGAGGGGTCGCTGCTGAGATCTGCGCTGGGCCCGTGGGTTCAAGCACGAAAAAACCCTCAGCAATAGTGCTCACAACGACGATCCCGCTCTCAAAGAACGGATAGTTCGACCACGCCCCGCGAAAGCCGGGCTCATTATCGGCAGGATAGGTATCGAAGAAGCCGACTTCTGTGGGCGTGGCGATGTCGGAAATGTCGAGCACACGGAGACCGCTCGTATAGTTCGCCTGGAAAGCGCGATCGTCGCGCACGTATTGATTATGATCCGTTGAGGGTACGGTGGCGAAATATTCGGTGATAATCTGAGGATCATCCAATTCCATGACATCGAAGATCAACGTTCGCGTTGTCAATACGTCCACATCCCGGAGCTCGTCCAGCTCGTCATCGACCAGCAAATACCGCTGGTCCGGAGTGAGCCAGGCTTGATGCGTATACTGAACGCTGGGATAGCTCGTTGCGGAGATCAGCACCACGTTCGTTTTGTCCGATACGTCTGTAATCCCAATGTGCGACGCATTGGAGCCGATGCAGATTTCCCGGCCTTGATATTCAAGATCCGGACCTTGGTACATGACGCACTGGGCATCGTGCGTGTAACCGCTCTCGCCAAAACACCCGGCAAACTCGGGATTCAACGGATCTTGAACGTTGATCATGTGCAGTCCGCCCCCACATGTTTCCGTGCCGACAGCGTAGGCGAACCCGGATTCTTCATTAGCGACGATGTTGTGCGCCCGCGCGAATTCCGTATACAGAGCATCTTCCTGAAACGTCTGGGGAGGATTGGTGACGCCGCGAAGCCGGGTCAGGTCGAAGACCTGAAGGCCGTGTCGAATGCCTTCGGAAGGGAAATCCATGACGACCAGGGCATAGTCGCCCATGGTCTTTACGTCTCTCCAACCCGATTCTGCGCCGCCGACGGAGGGTAGGCTGCCCGCGAGGATCGGATTCTCCGGATCGGTCACGTCCACGAACGCCGTACCGTCGGTTCGCCCGACGAGAGCATACTCGCGGCCCGTTTGCGGATCGGTCCACCCCCAGATGTCATTGAGTCTCGTGAACTCACTTCCCCCGAGGTCGACGATGGGCAGGAAAGACAGCAAGTCAACATTCTTGCAGGGGAAGCTGCCGGCTCTACCTTCGCTGCAAAACGTTCGAGATCCTGTCATTTTGTTTGCCACCGACACCGGAGCCACTGCCCCTTTGGCCCATTCATGCGCCGACGCCTGGCTGTTCTGAGCTCGCAAGTCCTCCGATAGCCCGAATGCCGCGAGCAGCAGAACGAATACACGGATACGCATAAATTCAGTCTTATAGGTTTATGGATACCGGTCAACGATCCAGGCGGGATCATGTTTGGCAGCGGGAAGGGCAAATTCGCTTCACCCGCGAAGAAGAGCGTTCGTGTTACAAAACCGCGCAGACGGAGGTGCCCTGCAGGAAACCTTTCAAACGCCCGCATGATTCGACTACGCCAACTTGAGCGGCGAAACTCGACATATGCACTGGTGGGCGGCGCGTGCTATGTTGATATTGAGCGGCACGTGCGTCGTTGATCGTGGGCGGCACGTGCGTCACCGGTCGCGGCCGCGGCCGTGCATCCACCCAACGCCTTCTCATGCTGTCGCAAGGAACACCTTCGATACCGGCCGCTGTTAAGAAGGCGCCGGTTCACGCAGCGCGATCGCGCTGACGATCAGATCAACATACCCATCGGCTATGCATCGTGCCTTCCGTCCCTGTACCCTTTTTGCTGCACTCGCAGCGTCTCTCCTTGTCGGCTGCAGCGGCCCCAATGAACTGGTGATGCAGCGGGATGCCGAGCTTGATTCAATGTACACCGTCAATCGCGGCCTCGAAGAGCGTCTTGCGGCGCTGCGAGATTCCGTTCAATTTTATAGCGACATCGAAACGGGTCAGTATTACCGCGACCGGAGGGCGCAGGAGCAGCGCATTCTAAAGCTCGAGTACGATTTAAGCGTGTGCCGCGACGGTGGCCGGACCATCCAGACCCTTTTGGTTGAGGCGCTTTTTGAACCGGCAAGCGCCACGCTCACGAGTGAGGGGAGAGCTCGAATCGACGAGATGGCTGATACGCTGAAAGTCCACCACACAGGAGACGTCATCCGTGTTGAAGGGCATGCAGACAGCACCCCGATCGGACCGGGATTGGAGGAAACGTACCCATCAAATTGGGAGCTTTCCGCCGCGCGGGCTGCGGCCATCGTGCGTTATTTGGTCGACGAACATGACCTTCCCACAGGGCAAATCGAGGTAGCGTCTTATGGAAGTACGCGACCGGTTGCCCGCAATGACACCGCGGAGGGTCGTCGCGAGAATCGACGAATCAGGGTCGCCGTGGTCACGAGGTAGCCCTGAACGTGTCTCGAAGCGCCATCCGTGAACGCGGATATGCTTCAAAGTATGGAATGCGAATTCGGAGGCCGTGACGTCGCGAACCACGGTGCGGCAGGATCTTCCCGAACGTCCTTGCATGTAGGCTGCCTCAGAGGGCGCACCGAACGTCGCATCCTCGACGAGGATGATGCGGCAGCTGCAAAATCCCACGACGTGGCCATAACGGCACATTTTTGGCATTATCTTCGAACGTGTTGCATGAGAGGTCACATCTGAGGGGCGCAATGAGCAACGTGCATCGGCCGATTGATGATTATGCGCTGGCCGCGTTCATCACCGGGAAATTGCCCGGGAATGTGCGGGAGGAGATCATCGAATCGCTTACGAATGATGAGGATGCCCGCGCCCTGCTCAAGATGGCCCATGAGGCGCTCTCTGCCGCCCGCCGGCCTGATGACGCCATGCTGTGGCTGTCGCAGAACTGGAAACCTGCTGCCTGACGATCTTGATCGACCGCTCCATAGGCCGGTCAGGCTACGTCGATCGATGTGAAGGTTACGTTGGTCGATGTGAAGGCCCCCGGTGCGCGGGCGACTCGAAGCGTAGGACTTACATTTAGATGGTTTCTGCGCGGACGGTCAAATGCTCGATGCGGTCGCGATCGACACGGATGCCGAGACCCGGTTCATCGTATGGAACGTCTACAAAGCCGTCGGAAGACATCGTCCATTCAGGCGTGACGATATCCCGCTCCCAATAGCGGCGGCTCGGCGATAAGTCGCCGGGAATGGAGAAGCTCGGCAGCGAGGCAAGTGCCACATTATGAGCGCGGCCGATTCCGCTTTCTAACATCCCGCCACACCAAACCGGGACGTCGTGCGCTGCACAGACGTCGTGGATTGCCACTGCCGGTGCGAAGCCCCCCACGCGGCCTGGTTTGATGTTTACGATCCGTCCGGCATTGAGGAAGATCATATCTTCCGCCCGTTCGAGGCTGGTAATTGATTCGTCCAGACAGAGCGGCGTTGCCATTTGCTTCTGAAGTTCGGCGTGACGCACGAGATCGTCATGCTGGAGCGGCTGCTCGAGCATCATCAGATTGAACCGGTCGAACGAGACCAGCAGTGCTCGGTCGGCGAGTTGGTAGGCGGAATTCGCATCAGCAGCCAGAGGAGCGGCGTCGCCCAGAGCCTCGCGAACGGATGAAAGATATTCGACGTCGGCACCCGGTTTGATCTTCATCTTGATCTTGAGATAGCCCTCGGAAAGGCAGCTTTGAGCCTTCTCAACGAGTTTTTCCGGCCGATTCTGAAGGCCGATCGAGACGCCGACGGGCACGCGTTTGCGGGTACCCCCCAGGAGGCGGGAGAGCGATGTCTTCGTCTTTTGGGCCTGAAGCGCCCAGGCGCCCATCTCGAGGGCGGCTTTGGCCATCCGGTGGCCGCGGACGAGCCGGCCGAGAACGGCGGCGACGTCGCGAGGCTCCAGATCACGATTTACTGCGAGCGGGATGAGCCACGCAGTCAAGGCGTGCCACGCAGTGTCGATCGTCTCCGAGCTGTAGTTCGGAGCTTCCTGTGCCACGCATTCGCTCCATGCCGTTTCGCCGTCAGCATCGGTGAGCTCGACGAGAAGTATGCGTCGAAGGTGCTGCTCGCCGGATGAAATCACAAACGGTTCGCGAAGCGGGAGCCTGATCTCGCGGAGCGTTACTGATTGAATGTGGATCATAGGCGACGTACTTATCTCGTCGGTGGTCTCTGCCTGTTACGACCGGCTCAAGCCGGCGGAGGGAAATCCAGCACGTAGAAGCAGCGGCCGGATTGCGGTTCTCTAACGAAGGCGATCACCGACATTCCCTGCGCAAAATAGTGTGTAAATGCAGTTCGCGTCATCGTTCTCCAGGAGGTTGCTTCGTCCTGTTGCGTCGTCTTGAGGAGCTGGATGTCCGGCGGGATTTCGACGAAATAGGGTCCTCCGTTAAATGTCCGGGACGTCCCACCCGACGGTGGCGAGCCGTCCGCGGCTTTTTCGAGGAGATCAACATCGGATTTAAGCGCGATCGCCGGTAATTCATCGGACAGGTCGACCGTTGCGGCCGTCGCTTCATCGTCCCAACTCATCCGACGCTCGATTTCCCGGGTTCGGCGTAGGACGCGCGGCTCGTCGAGCGCCCATTCCGCAACAAATCGGTCCGTGCCTATGCCGCGGTGCAGCGTACTCGTTTCGCCGGATCCATACATGTCTGGAACGTAGCTCTCGATCCGAACGCCGAGACGATTTACGTTGAAGTGCGCGTTTCGCGCTTCGAGCGGATCGAACGTCCAATACATCCGATCCACGCCCATTGGCAGGACCCTGCGTCGTTGGTAGAGCTTCAATACCGTACCGAGACCCCTTCCACGCCAGCCCGCCTGCACGGCGAGCATGTGGGACCAGTGAACGCGAGTATCGTCGCGGATGCCGGTTACACCGAACACGAGGCCGACGAGCCCGTCGCCTGCATCAAAAGCACCGGCAGCGATGCCGCCGATCTTCTGGATTACACGCATCAGCGCTGCCGAGACTACGTCGTCGAAATCCCGGCCCCACGTCTCCCTTTGCAGCTCGACGCCCGATTCGAGCTCTTCAAAGGACTCCAGGGGCCGGATACTGAGCACCGTCATGCGACATTACACCAGGCTGATGTAACCCATCATTCTTCCTGTCATTCCATTTTCGGCACGGTGCGAGAAGAAGTCGTTTGTTTCCGCAACCGTGCAGCGGGGTGAGATCTCAATCGCTGCGCCACGCAACCCGCGCCGCACAAGCTGATCTCCAATGACGCCCTTAAGATCGATGTGAGGGCGCGACCAATCGGCACGTTCCTCGACGTATTGATCGTCGAACTTCGCGGCGACCTCACGCCCGACTTCAAAATGCTCCGTGGAGATGCAAGGACTGATGTATGCGTACATCCGATCGACGACGGCACCGATCTTCTCCATGGCCGCCACAACGTGAACGGCAGCCTGCTCGACCGTTCCACGCCATCCACTGTGGCAGGCGCCTACGACGCCGGCATCAACGTCCGCCAAGAGCACTACGGCGCAGTCCGCTGCGGTGATGCAGAGGACCACTTCGCGCGCATTCGACACCAGGGCATCATAGCCGGGGTAGAGGCCAGGCTCGTTGATTGTCAGCACTTCCTTACCATGCACCTGACCGGCGATCGCAAGATGATCGGGCGACAGGCCTGCGTGCCGGAAAAGTCGACGACGATTCTCGTATACGTTCGCAGCCTCGTCCCCGGTGCTGAGTCCCAGGTTTAGCGTGTAGTACGGTGACGGACTCACGCCGCCGTGGCGAAGACTGAATCCTGCTCGAGTTCCATTCTCGTTGAGATCATGCGGATGGAGAACGCGAAGATCACCGGGCTGGTGCATTGGGAATCACCGCGTTGGCGGCAGCGGTATCTATTAAGTCATCCTCAACTGGAAGGAAGCCGCAGCGCTTCGCGCACGACATCCGTGGGCATTTCGAGTCCGGTCCAGAGCGCGTAGGCGGCGGCCGCCTGGCCGATCAGCATTTCCAGACCGTCGACTGTCGCCGCACCCTGGTCTGAGGCTTCGCGCAAGAGTCGGGTGTGCCGGGGGTTATAGACGAGGTCGTAGACAACCTGATCCTGGTTGAAATCTCCGGCGTACTCCCAAGGGGTGCGGTCGGAATTCGGATGCGTTCCGACAGGTGTGGCATTTACGACGAGGATACTGCCGCGCATGACGTCGCGACATTCTCGGACGGGACGGACCTGAAGTGCCGACGTTTCGTCGAATCTGCTCAGGTCTTCGGCGAGACGCTCTGCGTTTTCCACCGTGCGAGCGGCGAGCGTGAGCCGCTCTGGACGGAACGTCGTGAGCAACGCATACGCAACGGCGCGCGCGGCGCCACCCGATCCGATAATCGTCATCGACGCGCCTCGGAGGCGAGCGGCGTAGTCGAGAAGGGGTGCCAAAAAACCGGTAACGTCGGTGTTTTCCCCGTCCAACCTCACCAGATCCTGATATTCCCTCCTCACGATAGTATTGACGGCGCCGATGGCTCTCGCCTGTGCCGAAATTTGGTCGAGGGCGGGGATCACCGCCTGCTTATGGGGCGCCGTCACATTAGCGCCTACGAAGCCGAGCGCACGCAAACCGCCGACGGCTGCGAGCACGTCGTCGTCCTGCACTTCAAACGCCACGTAGGCGAAATGGAGCCGCTGCTCCCGGAACGCGGAGTTGTGAATGACCGGTGAGAGCGAATGCGCGATCGGGTTGCCGATCAGCGCCACGAGTTTAGTTCTCGCATCGAGGGGAACGAGCATATGGTCGGCAGGGCTCATTAGATCGTGCGTGCGAATATCGTGCGGGCGAGTCAGAAACATGTGCATGCCGGTGCAAGGCTGAGTATACCATCATCCCGAAAATAATATCGCGTGCACAGATCTCTCCGCCATCAGGCGGCGTGATTGGACACGCGCAGGTGACAGGTTCGATCCGACCGCCCCCGCCCGCCGCGCCGCCGGTAAGTATGAGCGGCTCGGTGTAATCCGGGCCGATGCAATATCGTCGAGCTGCTCGCGACGAGCCGCGACGAGGGTGTCCTAAGCCGCATGACACCTGCTATGTAAGGCATCGACCTACAGCACAGGTCGAACATATCCGCCATTCGAGGTCGGGTAGCCATCCGCAGACAGTTGACGCAGGCCGACGTACACTTGCACGCATACACCGAGTGCATCAACCAAGGCATTTTATCGCACGTAATTACAAGGAACCAGCCATGAAAAACATAGATCGCGTCCTGCTCTTTTTCGCATTGATCCTGCCGCTCACAGCGGCGGCGCAGAATACTCCCCAGTTTGCTCGTCATCAGAGCCAGCATGGCATAAACGTCTTCGAAACGGCGAAAACCGATACCGTAGCGTTCGACGGTATGAGGGTCTTCTGGGGCGGCGCGTTTACGCAGCAGTTTCAGATGCTCGAGCAGAGCAATGAGGCGGAACCCGTAATCGTCGACGGAAAGAATACGACGGCGATTGCGGATCTAGGAGGAGGTTTTAATCTGGCGACGGCCAACCTTAATCTGGATGCGCAGCTCGCCGAGGGAATTCGAGTAAGTCTGACGACGTATTTGTCCTCAAGGAACCATTCGGAATCGTGGGTGAAGGGAGGATTCGTACAGATCGATAAGGTCCCGATGCTGAAGAGCTCCGCGCTCGACGCCATCTTTGACTACACCACGTTGCGGCTCGGGCACTTCGAGATCAACTATGGTGACGCGCACTTCCGTCGGACGGACAATGGAAACGCCATCTATAATCCGTTGGTCGGCAACTACATCATGGACTCGTTCACGACCGAGATAGGTGGTGAGATCTACGTGCAGTCTAACGGCCTGCTCGGGATGGTCGGCATAACGGGTGGCGAGATCAAGGGCTCGGTCCTGCGGCCGGAAGACCGCGCGCCTTCGTTCTACGGAAAAGTCGGAATCGACCGGCAGGTTTCGGAAGATCTCCGGCTGCGCCTTACGGGTTCTGCCTATACGACCGCCAAGTCACTGAGCAACACGTTGTACGGCGGGGATCGTGCCGGATCAAGGTACTACGACGTGATGGGTTTAGGATTTACGTCAGGCCGTATCAATCCCGGTTTCCGGGACAACGTGACGTCCTTCATGATCAATCCATTCGTGCAATTCCACGGCCTGGAGCTCTTCGGCGTAGTCGAGTTCTCCGAGGGGAGCGCACACGGCGAAGCCATCGATCGGTCCTTCAACCAGTACGCCGCGGAAGCCCTGTATCGATTCGCGCCGAGAGACCAGCTCTATGTGGGTGCTCGCTACAACACCGTGTCGGGTGAGCTCGCCGGACCCAACGGCGACGTAACGGTCGACCGCATCCAGGTGGGCGGGGGCTGGTTCGTAACTCCGAACGTGCTGATGAAGCTCGAGTACGTCCGGCAGAGCTACGACGGCTTTGCGACGACGGACACGTGCTACGACGGTAAGTTTAACGGCCTGATGATCGAGGGCGTTGTAGCTATCTAAGGGCCCAGTAGCTCTCCTCTTTCATCATTCCTTCATCGAATCCGGCACGGAGATAGGCGGGCCGTTGACGCCCGC
>CAZART010000141.1:0-12132 GCA_964487555.1 uncultured Rhodothermales bacterium | reverse complement strand
ACGAGTAGCTCATCTGCACGCCGTTCGCATACTTGATCTGAGCGGCCATCTTGTCAAAAATGTCGACGTCCTCCTTCCACACGCACCCGTCGCGGAGGTATCCGTCGTGGTGTTCGTTCGCCACGTAGAGGTCCATATAGAGGTCGTTCTCGGTGATGTCCCAGTAATGCTCGCACCTGTCCTGATGCGGGCAGCCGCGGCAATTCGTATGTCTGAAGTCGTTGTTGTGGCCGTAGTATTCAAGGTCACCGTAGGCGAAGACTTCTTCAGGCTCTGAGTCGAGCCACCAGTTCACGAGGTCGAAGTGATGGCTGGCCTTGTGCACGAACAGCGTACCACCAAACTCCTCCTTCCGATGCCACCGGCGAAAATAGGCGGCGCCGTGGTAAACGTCGAGATACCAGTGGAAATCGACCGACGTCACGTCGCCGATGCGGTTGTTCATCAGCATCTCTTTCATGCGAAGCCGGTGTGGGGCGTAGCGGTAGTTGTGGGTGACCACGATGCTGCGCCCCGTCTCCTCCTGCGCGTCGATAATCGCCTGGCACTTCATTTCGTCGGTGGTCATCGGCTTTTCGGTGATGACGTCTGCGCCGTATTCCATCGCTCCGATCATGAATCGATCGTGGGTGTTGTCCACCGTCGTCACCGTCAATACGTCCGGCTCGACCGTACGCATCATTTCGTCAAAATCTGTGAAGGTCGGACAGTCGGCGCCGATGTACTTCTTGGCGAAAGCCAGCCGCCCCGGATTGACGTCGCAGAGCCCGACGATCTCGACGTGATCCGGATAATCCTGCACGAGCGAGCGGCCCCACATCGTGATGCCGCGAATGCCCGTGCCGATGAGGGCCATACGCATTCTGGCGCGGCCTCCGCGCCGATGGCGGCCGAACATCATTCCGGGATGAATCAAGGATGCCGCGGCGGTGACACTTCCGGCGGCGAGGAACTGGCGGCGGGAGACGGTCTTCATGTCGCTTTTGAGCTGGGCTTGGGACGGAAGCTTCACCGGTAAAGTAAGCAAATGCTGTGTAGAAATGCTCGGGCTTCGCCGGATTTGCAGCACAAGCCGGGCAGCGGCGACAGCGGCAGGAAATCGATTACTCAATAAAGCACCGACCCGGAGCGCGGAATAGAAACCGCGCCTAGAAGCTCCATGAAGGCGGGGTAGGCGGGGTAGGCGGGGTGGGCGGAGTAGGCGGCGTGGGAGCCACGTTCACGATTTCCGATAAATCGACCTTGCGAATGTGCACCGCGCTAAGCGTACAGGTAGCGGGCCGGGTGGACTCGCCGGAAAACATGGACTGCGCCATCCGAATGGGTGTGGCGGTTTCGCTGCGCACCTGTTGGGCAATGAGCGTGAACCCGACGGCAATGAGCAGTACCCCCAGTATTCGAAGTAAGATGAGCTGTGTTTTCTCCTGATCTTCCGTCATGATCTCCCTCCTGGACCTGGTAGTGGATTGATGCGATACCTTCAGGTGGCAAACGTCGAATCAATCGCATCTACGAACATGAAGGCGCGGGTGTTACGCCCACACGAAGACGGATACAAGAAGCAACGTTCCGAAGACGATCCGATCGACTCTCCCATAGTAACGCACGAATCCACGGCCTATTGCCTGCTATCCGTGAGGCATCGTTTAAGACGCCTTAACCTCGTGAGCAGCTCGAGTCTCAGCCATCTCGGTACAGGAGGCCCGTTTGGTGATTTTCCTTCAGCACGTACACTTCCGGCCCGTGCCCGAATGTTTCGGTGTACGAGGTTTCCAGACGGCCTCGAACGCGTTCCACCGCGTCGTCCCGTACCAGATTTACCGTGCAGCCGCCGAAGCCGCCGCCCGTCATCCGCGCACCCAGGACGCCTTCCGTGGACTGCGCCTCAGCGACGAGCAGGTCCAGCTCCGGAGAACTCACCTCGTAGAGGTCCCGCAGGCTCACGTGGGAAGCATTCATGAGCTCGCCGAACGACTCGAAGGCACCGGCTCGCAGCGCATCGCACGCCCGCAAGACACGCGCGTTTTCGTCGACTACGTGGAGAGCCCGCTTCGCGAAGGTTACGTTGAGGCGATGCCCTTCAGATTCCAGGATGTCGGCCGACACGTCGCGCAGGGAGCCGATCGAAGTATCTGTTTCGCGCAGAATGTCGACGGCTGCCTCGCATTCACGCCGGCGTTCACCGTATTTCGAGCCCGCCAGCCCACGCGAGACACGGCTGTCCGCGATCACGAGAGCCAGTCCGGCTTCGGCAAGCGGAAGCGGCATGTGCTCGTGTTCGAGTGATCGGCAATCTAGGAATAGGGCATGATCCCTGCGGCCCAGCCGGGAGCAAAACTGATCCATAATCCCGCACTGCACTCCGGCATATCGATGCTCAACCGTCTGACATAGCTTTATCGCATCGACCGGATCGAGTTCGACGTCAAACAGCGTGGTAAGCCCAAAGACCACGGCAACTTCGAGGGCGGCAGAGGAGCTGAGCCCGGCGCCTATCGGGACGTCGCCGAATACGAGCAGCTCGAATCCGCCGGAGAGATAGCCCCGAAGACGTAGCTCTTCGATCACCCCCGTCACGTAACTTTTCCACGATGCCGCTGCGACGGCGGGCCGATGCTCGAGCGCGTAATCCGCCCTCTCATCGAAATTGACCGAAAAAAGCCTGACGAGCGCATCCTCACGCGGCACGAGCAGGACGTAAACGTCTCGATCGATCGTAGCCGGCAGTACAAATCCCTCGTTGTAGTCCGTATGATCTCCGATTAAGTTTACTCGACCGGGCGCTCGCACCGCCAGGCGTGCCCCATGCTGGAAAGCTCGCTGAAACCGGTCGTGCAGAGCCTCGACCACGTCGGCCTGAATCGGTCCGCCCTTACTCATAACGTCTTCTTGGGATCATGGTGACGGCACGCGGTGGAAGAGCGTACCCATTCCAGACTAAGAAGAAATTGAATAGCATCCCACGGCACGAAGGATCCGGAGTGAAGCCAAGTACGCATATTCGTATTCTTAGGCGAAATCCGAATCTTACATCATATCTGACGAACCTTAGACATCTGGCAGATTCTATGCAGCGCTCCCTTTTCATCCTGTTTCTTTTCGCCCTGACAACGTCGACGGGTCCCGCCAATGCCCAGGAGGCTCACCCCGGTCAGGCGGTCTACCTCGAGTTCTGCGCCACCTGCCATGGCGAGGATCTGAGAGGCGGAAACGGATCCAATCTGATAGATTACGAGTGGGCGTTCGGGGACGAGCGCGCCGAAATCGTGCAGAACGTCAAGGAGGGAATCCCCGAACAAGGCATGCCGCCGTTCGGTCAGGCGCTTTCCGATGCTCAGATCGGCCTGATTGTGGACTACATCGATCGGGTCGCGAGCGGCGAAGATCCGTTCATCACGCCGGCGCCGGATTCCTTGACGACGCTCGATTATGCATTCGACGTTCAGGTCTTCGCGCGGGGGCTCGAGATTCCGTGGGGCCTTGATTTTATTGACGAGAATACCGCCCTCATCACCGAGCGGCCGGGACGTCTACGCCTCGTCCAACATGGTGAGCTGCAGGCGGAACCGGTGGCGGGTACGCCCGAGGTGCTGCACGAGGGTCAGGGTGGCCTGCTCGACGTCGCGGTTGATCCGAACTATGCATCGAATGGGTGGATTTATCTGGCCTATAGCCATGCATTGCCGGCACCCGAAGGTGAGCAGGCGCCGGCCATGACGCGCATCGTCCGCGGCCGCATTGACGACCAGGCGTGGACCGACGAGGAGGTGCTTTTCGAAGCCCCTCACGAGACGTATCGCACGGCACGCCAACACTACGGAACGCGCATCGTATTCCATCCGGACGGCTATCTGTACTTTTCTATCGGAGACCGGGGAGCCGGTGAACAGGCGCAGGATCTCAGCCGTCCGAACGGTAAGATTCACCGCATCCATCTCGATGGCTCCATCCCATCGGATAACCCCTTTGCAGGCTGGGACCACGCACTGCCGTCGATCTACTCTTACGGCCACCGAAATCCGCAAGGTCTTGCCATTCACCCCGAGACCGGAGACCTCTGGGGAGTGGAGCACGGGCCGTTCGGGGGTGACGAGTTAAACCGTATCGAGGCCGGGCGGAACTACGGCTGGCCGGTGATCACCTACGGCATCAACTACAACCAGACGATCATTACCGAAGAGCGCAGACGGTCAGGAATGGAGCAGCCGATCTACTACTGGCGTCCGTCGATCGCCGTCTCCGGTCTGACGTTCTACGACGACTCGCTGCTGCCTTATTGGGCGAACAAAGCGCTGGTCGGGGCGCTGAGGAACAAAGAGGTACGCGTCCTTCAAATCGAAGATAACCGCGTGATGCATGAGGAAGTCGTACTGAAAGACGCCGGACGGGTGCGCGAGGCGGTGCCCGGCCCTGACGGATTCATCTACGTAGTCCTCAACGAGCCGCACATGGTCGTGCGCATTGTTCCGGTCCTGGAGTGATCGCCCCCTTCATACATGATGCCGATCCCTTTAGACGGAGCTGCTCGGAACTTCTTTGCTAATCTCGGATGATGACGTACGGCTTAGATTCGGGCAGAAAAACACCGGTATCACGGTGAATCTGCCGCCTACGGCCCCGGAGCGGATCGCTTTCGTCATCCGGCTCGAATTCGATGACAAGGGGGTTAACGCCGTACTCCAGTACAGTATCGCTAAGGCCGTGCCGCCTCAGTCGATGATCGTCTCGATTACCTGCAGGAGCACCGAAACATCCATCTTCAACAAATGACCTACGAGAATTTTCTCTCATCCCTAAAGAATGAAGCCGCGCCCTCCGGCCTCGACGCGGCGCTTCAAGCGCTCTGGGAAGACGAACACGGCGACTGGGAGGCCGCACACCGGCTCGTTCAGGACGAGAGTACGACCGAGGCCGAATGGGTGCACGCATACCTGCACCGCAAGGAGGGCGACCTCGCCAATGCCGGCTACTGGTACCGCCGCTGTAACAAGCCGACGTGCGAAGGATCGCTCGACAAGGAGTGGGAGAGCATCGTAAGAGCGCTGACGGACTAGCCTCGACAAATTCACACTGCAGAAGACGCTCCCATTGGTCCAACATATCTACATCTACGGCGGTTGATTCCGGGTCGATCGCGCGTACGTCAATTCCCCACATGCACCCGGCGTTTCGCTTTACGCACCATCTGAGAGGGGACCCCGCATCGCCTTATCGGGAGGCGAAAACGCTGCGTGTACCATCCTTCTGAAAGGCGATGATGTCGTAGTTGTCTACACGCGACCCCTCCATTCCCGGAGAGCCCATAGGCATTCCGGGAACCGCCAATCCGACGATTTCAGGTCTTTCCGCTAACATCTTTTTGACGACGTCGGCAGGTACGTGTCCTTCGACGACGTATCCATCCACGAGTGCGGTGTGGCACGACGCAAGATCTTCCGGGACCCCGTATTTCGTTTTCGCGTCCTGGACATTCTGGGTATCGATGCTCTTGACGTCGAACTCGTCCGCTTCAAGATGATCCACCCACTTGGCGCAGCAGCCGCAAGTCGGGCTCTTATATACCGTGATGGCGGGCAATTCCTGCGCGTCCGTAGCACGAACGACCAGAAATCCGGCAGCAAGCAAAAGGAGAGCGGCTACGCCGCTGAAATAGAGGACTTTGATACGCATCGGCACGCTGGATTCGAAAAGATGAAAGATGACAATGGCGTAAATGGATTCGACCGCGGATGTTCCCCCGACGGGGAGAAGCGCGCAGTGCCTTCTTTTTTCTTTAAGAGAGTTTTAATGCTTCACATGGCCTTTTAATCCGTCGTTTATGCGGAGGAACGTTGAGCGTCGCAAATTCGGGTCCGTTCTCAACCGCCCAAAAAGACCATCGATATCCGGGCGTGTGGATGTAGTGGAAAATCTCGGCGTGCGCGCCTCATCTATAGCTTAAGAGCAAATCATGAAAACACCCCATCTTATCGTTCTCTCTGCCCTGGCCTTCGTCTTTGTGTCGGCTTGCCAGCAGGCCCCGAAAGCCGAGCTCGACGCCGCGCGTGCGGCGCTCATGCAGGCTGACAGCCTCGATGCCGACGTCTACGTGTCCGATCTTTACGTTGCGGCCCTCGACTCCTTCAACGCGGCACAGTCGGAGATTGAGGTCGAAGACGCGAAGTCCGGATTGAGCCGTGACTATGCCCATGCCGCAGAGCTTCTCGCCTTCACGGAGCAGACGGCCCGGAATGCAGCAGGCCAGGTTGACGCGAGCAAAGAAGCCGTGCGCGTCGAGGTGGACTCGCTCATCGCATTGGCGCAGGCTACTCTCTCCGCAACGCCGCCCTCTACGACGAGCGCCGTCGTGGATTCCGGCATCCCGTCCGTAACGACGCTCGTAAACGACGCCGTTCTCGCCCGCGATAGGGGTGACTATAAGTCCGCCCGCGATCTCGCCCAGACGGCCGTCGACCGGCTCGAACGGACCTCTCCGGCGGAAACCGGCACTCCCCGAAGCTAATCCGCGCCGGCCGTAGGCTTTCCGGCAATTCACATCGTCGTCACGAAAACGGCCCGCTGCCCTCCGGCACGCAGGGCCGTTTTCATTTACCCCATTTCTCCATCGACACCTCAACCAGCGTCAAGAGTCAAACGGTAGCCTCGCCCCCGAATCGTCTCAATCATGAAGGACAGCCCATGAGCTTCAAGTTTCCTTCGCAAGAAGTACATGTAGACGTCTACCATGTTGGTGCCCGTGTCAAAGTTGATCCCCCACACGTTGTCCAGGATGCTGTCACGTGTGCACAGTTCATCGCCATGTTGGATCAGGTAATCGATGAGGGCATGTTCGCGGGGTGTGAGCTCGACCTCTACATCATGAATGAAGAATCGATGCGACGTGTGATCGAGCTTGAGCGCGCCGAACTGCACCACGTCGTGTGATGCCGCCGCCGTGGCGGCGCCTCGAACGCTCCGATCGGCCCGCTCGGCGTCAACGGCGGCGCGAACCAGACGGTGGTACGAAAGAATCTTCGCCCGAACGAGACCGAGGTCTAAAGGAAATCCTAGCGCATCGTCGGCGCCCGCCGCGATCGCCGCAATCCGCTCGTCGCCACTGCCCGACGTCAGCATGAACACCGGCACGCTGGCCGTCCGCCGAATGTGAAAAGAGATGGTGTTGAGCTCCGGAGCGCGGTCGAAGGCCCATTCGATGAGCGTCGCATCGGAGCTGCCCGCCGCTTTGACGACGCGGATTCCTTCGGTCGAGAGGATGTTTTCGGACGTCATCGATCCCTCGATGGGAAACACACGGAGATCCGCCTCCGGCGCAGCGAGGCGCACCGCCGTCTCCACGAGAGGGGTCTCGCAAATTAAACAGAGCTTCAGCGGTGAAGAGTGCGTCACTACGGTGTTCAAGGTCAATCGATGGAAGCCTATTCTGGTAGATGGCCGGCGCACCGCACGTCAGTCCATGCCGCTAAAGATAGCCGCTGCGACGCATTCGCACCCCTGACGCCCGATCGGCATGTGCGATGACATCGTGAAGATTGGTCGCGCTCCGGACGGTAAGAATACGTGAAGAGGATCTCTGCTTCCCCTCCACGGGTACGTGTTGACGTTTAACATCAGACTATCTTGAGGCCATGGCCGAGTATCTCGTCACCGGTGCAAACGGACAGATAGGTAGCGAGCTGGTCACGGCGCTGATTCGTAGGCACGGCGCCGAACGCGTGCTGGCCACCGATCTTCACGAGGGTCTGCGCCTGGGCTATAATGGTTCGGTCCGGTATCAAAAGCTGGACGTAACCGACTCGGACGCGTTGTCGCATATCATCTCGCAGCACGATATCCGGATGGTTTTTCACCTGGCGAGCCTCCTCTCCGTCACGGGCGAAACGTATCCCGACCGGGCGTGGGAGGTCAATATGAACGGGTTGAAGCACGTCCTCGATCTCGCTCGGGAGAACGGCTTCCGGATCTTCTGGCCGAGCTCTATCGCCGTCTTCGGGCCCGAAACGCCCAGAAAAAACACGCCGCAGCGGACGGTGCTCGATCCGAGCACCATGTACGGCGTAACCAAGGTCTCCGGCGAGCTGCTCTGCCGATACTATCATCAAAAGTTCGGCGTGGACGTTCGGAGCCTTCGCTATCCCGGGCTCATCAGCTACAAGACGCCGCCCGGCGGCGGAACGACGGACTACGCCGTCGAGATTTTCTACGCCGCGGTCGAGGGCACGGAGTACACCTGTTTCGTGCGCCCCGATACGCAGCTCCCGATGATGTATATGCCCGACGCCATCCGTGCGGCGTTGGAACTCATGGAAGCGGATGCTGACCGAATTTCCGTGCGAACGAGCTACAATATCGGCGCCGCCAGTTTCACGGCCGGCCAGCTCGCCGAAGCGCTCGAGCGCCGCGTGACCGGATTCCATGTCCGGTATCACCCCGACGCACGACAGGAGATCGCCGACTCGTGGCCGTCATCCGTCGACGACTCAAAAGCCCGCGTTGACTGGGGATGGAAGCCCGAATTCGACGCCACTGCACTCTGCGACGACATGCTGGAGAATCTGATCCAGAAAAAGTCGCTGGAAGTCTGAAGTGGCGGTGCCTCAACCGCCTCGCCAACGTACACGGAAGATGAAAGATGGAGGATTGTAGACCGCAATCCCATCCTCCATGCTCTATCTTCCTTAAAAAATTCGCCCTCGTGAATTTGGCAATCTGCAATGGCCGATCCCGCAACCAGCGTTTTCCGCTCCGAGCTCGCCCAAATTCGTGAATCCGGTCTGTACAAGGAGGAACGAATCATCACCTCTCAGCAGTCGGCAGAAATCCAGGTCGATGCGGGGAAAGAAGTCATAAATTTCTGCGCAAACAACTACCTCGGGCTCGCAAATAACCGGCGGCTGATCGACCGAGCGAGTGAGGGGCTCGAGCGGTACGGATTCGGGATGGCGTCGGTGCGATTCATCTGCGGAACGCAGAGCATACACAAAGAGCTCGAGGAAAAAGTCACCGAATTTCTGCGCACCGAGGATACGATCCTCTACACCTCGTGCTTCGACGCCAACACGGGTCTCTTCGAAACGGTGCTCGACGACGAGTGCGCGATCATTTCCGACCAGCTCAACCACGCGTCGATCATCGACGGCATCCGGCTCTGTAAGGCGGAGCGCCATCGCTACCGCCACAGCGACATGGCGGATCTGGAGCGGATTCTGCGGGAGACGCAGCATGCTAAGATCCGGATGATCGCCACGGACGGCGTCTTTTCCATGGACGGCGACGTGGCGAAACTGGCGGCGATATGCGACCTGGCCGAGACGCACGATGCGCTCGTGATGGTCGACGATAGCCATGCTACCGGATTCTTCGGAAAGACCGGCCGCGGCTCCATCGAACACTGCGGCGTAATGGGCCGAGTAGACGTCGTGACGAGCACGCTCGGCAAAGCGCTTGGCGGAGCCTCAGGGGGATTCACGTCAGGCCGGAAAGAGATCGTCGAGCTTCTACGCCAGCGATCCCGGCCGTATCTGTTCTCCAACACGGTCGCGCCCGTGATCGTCTACACGTCGATCGGCGTGCTCGAGATGCTCAGCGAGACGACCGAGCTGCGCGACAAGCTCGAAGCGAATACCAGGTATTTCCGCGAAGAGATGACGTCGCGCGGCTTCGAGATTCGCCCCGGCGTGCATCCGATCGTTCCCATCATGCTCTACGACGCCAAGGTCGCCACCAACATGGCCAACGACATGCTCGACGAAGGCATCTACGTCATCGGCTTTTCCTTTCCCGTCGTGCCCAAAGGCCAGGCCCGCATCCGCGTTCAGATCTCAGCCGCCCACGAGCCCGAACACCTCGACCGCGCGATCGACGCCTTTGCGAAGGTGGGAAAAACGTACGGCGCGATCTAAGAACGCTCGTCTACTAAATGGCCGTTTGCATCTCGTGTAGCCGCCGTATAACGACGGCGTCGAACTCCACCGGACGAGTTTCGCCGACTTCGTAGAGGGGTGAGCCGCCAGCGAGCGATCTCTCCTTCATCACATCAATTCTATGAACAGAGTTTTCCGCGCGCTTCCCACTAAATTCGAGCTTCGTTCTCCGTTCATTCCCGAACGCTCTCCGTCCGTGACTGAACAATGAATATCAGAGCACGTCGCGGTTTCCTATATCCGCAGCCAGTCGATCGATTGGAATGTTATTTGGTACGGGTTGATGGAACGGCTCGAGACCGTTGATCAGATCCAGTCGCAACGGGCGTGTAGGTTCGTATATGCTGACGAGTTACTTGAGGACCTCGATTCGCAACGTTCTCCGGCGCTGGGGCTATTCGTTATTAAATATCGGCGGCCTGGCGGTCGGCATGGCGTGCTGCCTGCTCATCTTTCAGTACGTCGCCTTCGAATACAGCTTCGACCGGTTCAACGAGAAGCTCTCAGAGCTCTATCGCGTCGACTGGACTAGCACACAGAATGACGGCGCGTCCGTTACGGAGGCCGTAACCGGGTGGGCGTTCGGCCCGGCATTCGCACACGAAGTGCCCGAGGTCGTCCGCTTCGCCCGGCTGCATCCGGAGTACAACAATGCAATCGTCTCGAACCCGGCTCAGCCGGACAACGTCTTCGAGGAGGAGCGCGTCTATTACGCCGACAGCACGTTCTTCGAGATGTTCTCCTACCGTATTCTGCGGGGCGATCCGGGGCGTGCCCTTTCGGAACCCGGAACGGTGCTCCTGTCGGAGTCGGCGGCGAACAAGTACTTCGGCAGCGAGGATCCCATGGGCCAGGTGCTGGAGGTCGCCGGATGGATCAGCGGCCCGTTCCGCGTAAGCGGCATCTTCGCGGACGTCCCGGCCAACTCGCACCTCCAGTTCGATATACTGCTCCCCATAGTGGACCTACTCGAGCGGAGTCAGTTCAGCGACCCGGGCACCGGGTGGCGCTGGACAAACTTCATTACCTACGTGCAGCTTCGCGGGGACGTGGACCTAGCCGAGGTTGAACGAAAGTTTACCGACGTACTTGCGCGTAACCGCGAGGAGGAGTTCCAGCAGACGAATACGACGGCGTCCGTACACGTCGAGCCGCTGCGCGACGTCCACCTCAACGCGGAAATCTCGGCTCCGAAAGCTGTAGCCGGAAGCTCTCGCACGGTGCGCTTCTTTATTTTGGTCGGCGTCATCACGCTCCTCGTCGCGCTCGTCAACTACGTTAATCTCGCTACGGCGCGCGCCCTCGAACGGGCGAAAGAGGTCGGCGTCCGCAAGGTGATCGGGGCGCAGCGCCGCCAGCTGGTCACGCAGTTTCTCTGCGAGTCCGCGTTAACGAACCTGGTAGCGGTGCTGCTGGCTGTGATCCTGGCGGCCGCCCTCCAGCCCGTCGTCAGCGATCTGGTCGGCGCGAGCCTGACTCGGGCGATCTGGACGACGCCCGCCTTCTGGGTCGTGTCACTGGCCGTTTTCTGCGTCGCCACGTTGCTGGCCGGGGTCTATCCCGCTTTCGTGCTCTCGTCATTCCGTCCCGTCACCGTGCTCAAGGGGAAATCCGGCAGCGCCGGAGCCCATGCATGGCTGCGGCGGGGGCTCGTCGTGTTCCAGTTCGCCGCCGCGATCGCGCTCCTCGTCGGGACGGCCATCGTGTACCGGCAGCTCGACTTTGTGCGCAGCATGGATCTCGGGATCGACATGGAGCAGGTGCTCACGGTCCCTAGCCCGCGGATGCTGCCGGACGGAAGCAGCCGCGAGAGCGCCGTCGAGGCATTTACGCAGGAGATCCGCAGCGTTCCAGCGGTCCAGGAGACCGCCACCTCCTTCACCGTCCCCGGCCAGGGTTTCGCCTTCACTACGACGACGCGGAGGGCAACGGCGGATCCATCCACGCAGATAAGTGTCTCCGGCACGTTCATCGATAGCAGCTTTGCGCGTCTCTACGGGCTCGAACTGGTGGCCGGCGATGGATTCGCGCATATCTCAACACCTCCGGCGGAGGGAGAAGCCGGACCTGTCATAATGAACGAAACGGCCGCGCGGGCACTCGGCTTCGACGCGCCAGAGGACGCTGTGGATGAAGAGTTGGGAGGCGACAACCGGCTGCGCATCGTCGGCGTCTTCAAGGATTTCAACTGGTCGTCGGCGCATCAAGAGCG
>CAZART010000140.1:4083-12270 GCA_964487555.1 uncultured Rhodothermales bacterium | reverse complement strand
CTGCGGCCTGCAGGCGCGTGACGCCCGCTGTCCGAATCGGACGAATGGCTGAACGCGGGCATGTCGGTGATCGCGAATCCGGCTGGCAAGATCATCCCCCGTCCTTTCGAAAAGGAGCACACCACCTTCAAGCGGAGTTGAATTGATCCGTTTTCGGTCCCGGCCTGTCAGGAACGAGGATAAATTCGTGCTCAAGGAAACTGATTTCTCAGATCCAATAGTCGGTTCCACAGGTCCATTCCGCCGCGGATGGCGAGCAGTGGCATCAGCTCTGCCTCTATCAGCGACCAATCGAGCTCCTCGCCTTGGCGAAGAATGATTCCCTCGATGTCCGCCCAGTCCCGGGAACGGTCAGCAAACGTCTTCATGATGACCAGATCTTCGGCACTGCACGTTCGCAAACGGATGTCTTCACCGAAGTCGAAGCGTCCGGCCCTTTCAACGCAACATATTTCGTAATTGATGGCGCTGTAAGCGATGTCGACGGGGACGCCGTTATCGGCCCGCCCCAAAAACACGCGCGATTCGGCAGAGAAGTCTATAGCACCGTCGAAGCGCGGTTCGAGATATTGTGCGAGCCGCCTGGACGCCTCTTTTTCCTCGCCGAACGGACAGAGAAGCGTAAGATCAACAGCGGGTGTAAAGCGTGGCTCGCCCCAGCGCTGCAGGGACAAACCGCCGATAAAGTAAAATTCGAAAACTTCTCGCGTCACAGCGTGCTGCACATCCCAGGCGGCTGCTAAGATTCCCCCGTTCATTTGAGCTGCCGAACTAGACGCTGCCGCTCGATGAGTCCGGTGCGCCGCTCGTATGCTGTCGGTGTAGGACCGCTAAAGATACGCGCGATCTCCTCACGCGCCTGATCGTCGGACATGGTCCTCAGCCGACGCGCCCGCTCGCCTGACAGGTATTCGTTTGCAACGTCCCGGGCATGTGCCCAACGCTCGCGTTGCTCCGCCGAGTTTTTCATACCGGATTTTCTGACGGCTGTCGTTTCGGTCGACACTTTTACACGGTGCATGGCAACGCGGACGACGCATTGGTCCATCCGAGTGCTCCTGAATCATTTTTAACGGATTCCGTCGATTACTTGTTGCCTTCATTCTGCCGTCCTTGCATCTATTCCGTTCACGGCGTTTGCTCGAGTTCGAGTGATGTCGTGCTCGTCGCCATCAGGGACAATACGTCGATCACGACCAACGACTCCGACGCATGCGCTGGAACCGTCTGCTGCCCGCTCGATCGAGACCCAGTCCAGACTCGGGCGGACGTGAACCCGTTAGGATATGGTTGGCGAGTGAGCACGCCCATGCACACGTTCCGCTAATCTGCCGAATACCGCCCGAGAGGTTGTCCGGCAACATGGACGATTTTCCGTCAGACGGGCGGCATCTTGAATCCAACTACCACCCTTCATCAAACTCATCGGTGGCGCGGCCTGATTCACGAGGCGGAAGTAAACCCGTGAAGCTACGTTGCCCGGTGATGGGTAATTCCCGCCGGCCGGACTTCAACCAAAGCGCACGATAGTAGCCGTCCCGGCTCGCGGTGAGCATGGCCTGATATACTGTTGACTCGTCCGTCGTCCCCACGCCGTATATGGTCAATACAAGCGCCGCGCCGCCTGCTGTATGCCGGCATCTTTTACGCCCGCGAGGAAGGCGCGGAGCGTCATGAAACTGGATGGAAGGAACGGCTCCGCTTCGTCGAGCGATGGACAAGCGTCAGGCACGCTCGGCCGGCCGTGTTCAACGTTGAATGAATGATCTCTTGAGCAGGAGCTCGTGCCGCGACGAGAGGCGATCCAAGCCTGTCCGACTACTAATAATAAAGGCGAGACGGTCTCATGGCCACCTCGTCTTTTTAGCGGGCCCGGAAAAATTATTCCGCTGCGTCGTTCCCTTCTTGAGTCGCGCACCTGCGATACGCTCGTGTCGTACGCTCGACCTTCTGATCAGTTGGTACATCCGAGTGCCTTCTTGGCGATGCCGCGTGAGCGCGTGTAATCGCCCCATGGCGTGCCCGGGAGGATTCGAACCCCCGACCCTCTGATCCGAAGTCAGACGCTCTGTCCAGCTGAGCTACGGGCACGGTTGGATACCGCGACGGTATGATTGAATAATCAACCTGCTTCCGTCCCGATCCGGCACTGCCTACCGGCTTCGTGCTGCCGCGGTTTCGCCCACGACGCACCGGCATGCTCCGCCGCAATGGCAGCACGGTTCGCCGGACTGACGGCCTCGCCCAGTTTGCCGCGGGCTTCGTCTACTCGGCGGCGGCCAACGCCATTGTCGCCGCCTTCGCTCGTCGCCTCAACGAACGAATTCCTAAGACATGGATTTTCCAGAGACGTGCCCGCGCTGCGGCACGGCAGCGATCCTGGCCTCTCTTCCCTGCGTTTGGCCATATTCTGCCTGATCCTCAAGGCACCCCGGTAGGCGTACTAGCTGATTTGATTCCGGCGAGTCGCATTTCCGTATGGCTTTGGAACCCGCTCCAGGTATCAAACTCACCGTCAACGGCGGTTCTCATTACTGGGGCGACTTGAACATCAACACCAGAAGCCTCTGGCAGGAGAAAGCGACCTTCATCGAGGTCGTGCTGCACAGGTGCATTCTGGAGACGATCCGCCCGTTGGGAGTATCATCAAGCGAACGGGCACATCGTAACCCTGAATTCGCCGATCGGGATCTCGTCATTTGACAACCGGTTACCGTCCCGCAACGACAAGTCCCCGGCCCAAACATCTGCTGCGGATGCGTGTGGAATACGGCGGCGCCGCCGACATCGGCCGCGCATATCCCCGATCAATGCCTGCCAGCAATATGGAATCAACCGAAACGAAGAAGCGTGTCGTGATCATCGGTGCGGGCTTTGGGGGACTGCGTACCGCCAAAGAGCTCGCCCGCAGCGACCTCGACGTGATCCTGGTCGATCGCAACAACTATCACAGGTTCCAGCCGCTGCTCTACCAGGTGGCCACAGCCGGTCTGGAACCCAATGAGATCGTCCACCCCGTCCGAAATATCTTCAAGAAGGACAAGAACGTTCACTTCCTCCTCGGCGTGGTGCAGGAAGTCGATCGCCCCCGGCGCCGCATCATACTGGAGGACGGATCGGACGTCCCCTACGATTACCTGGTCATCGCCGCCGGGGCCGCGACGAATTACTTCGGCATCGACGGGGCCGCCGAGCACGCGTATCCGATGAAGGGCGTTTCCGAGGCCCTGCAATTGCGCAACCACATGCTCCGCCAGTTCGAGCGCGCCGAACGTACGGCCGGAGCGCAGAGTGAAGGCGCTCTGACGTTCGTCGTCGTCGGTGGCGGGGCCACGGGTGTCGAGATGGCCGGACAGATGGCCGAGCTCTTCCAACGTGTGCTGAAAGAGGACTACCGGAATGTCGACACGTCGACTGCTCGGGTCGTCCTGCTCGAAATGATGCCGGATCTGCTGGCCCCGTACGAGGAGCCGCTTCGTGATTATGCCCGCCGGGCGCTCAAGGCACGCGGCGTGGACGTGCGCACGGAAACGACGGTCGAACGGGTAGAGGCCGGCGCCGTCATCCTCGAGGGTGGCGAACGGATTCCCGCCCAGACGCTGATCTGGGCGGCCGGGATTAAAGCCGATCCCCTCGCCGATGCCGTCGGCACCGAGCAGACGAAAGGCGGGCGGCTCGTGGTCCGCCCCGACCTAAGCCTTCCCGGCCATCCCGAAATATTCGCCATCGGCGACATCGCGGGCGGACTCGACGACGCCGGGAATCCGTACCCGCAGCTCGCGACCGTCGCGATTCAGCAAGGACGTCACGTCGGACGCCAGATCAAACGCCTCCATTCAGGCAAAAATGCCGAGCCGTTCGACTACCGGAACCCCGGCATCATGGCCACTATCGGCCGCAATGATGCCGTTGCGCAGCTCGCCGGCGGCGTGAAATTGAAAGGCTTTGTCGCATGGGCGATGTGGGCATCCGTCCACATCTATAAACTCGTCGGTTTCCGTAACCGGGTCGAAGTGCTCTTGAATTGGATCTACAACTACGCAACCTACAATTTCAGCGCGCGCATCATACTCGAGGGCGTGCCTGACGCCGGCGGAGAGGATCCTGCACGAGTCCGAGCCCAGAGTGAGCGCCAGGCCACCGAAGCCGCGGCCGAATAGCCACAGGCCAATCGCCGCCGCGACGCCACGCAGATCACAAAAGGGCGCCTGAAGGGCCGAGTCGGCATCGTGGACGAATCGTTCGCCTATTCGCTCGTGTTCAGCGACACGGCGACGACAGGCATGTCCCAGTGGGCGTCGAGAATCTCGAAGCGACGCTGCTCCTCGGTCCGGAAGGTCTCCTGATCGGGGTACAGCTCCTCGATGATCGCCGCCTCATTACCCGGATCGTACGCCGCTTCGACATCCTTAAAGACGATCGTCACGCGGTAGTCCCAGCGCGCATCCTCGGTCATGTGATACCGTGGCCGCACGGCGTAGACGCTGAGGAATCGGCCCGTCTCGACCTGGCGCTCGAGAATCGGAAAGTGGTTTTTTCGATAGAGACGGATGAACTCGTCGGCGTGGCCCCACCGAGCCTTGTAATAGTAGTCGACCGTATATGGCTCGTCGAGGGGCGTCTGTGCTCTCAGGACGTCTGCCGGCAACGCGGTCAAGAACACGACGGCGATAAGAAGATAAAGGAGCTTCATGACGTTATCCGAATTGGAGAGACGATTTCCATCAAAATACGTGCGCCGGCGCGAACGCGCAGTGTCAGGGTTAGCCGCTGCTGCCGGAAGGAAGCATACGATTCACCCCCGCCGAGCGACTGCGCGAGGCTTCGAACCGACCCCACGGAGACGAGCCCCGCGAGAACATGCCTGCGGTCTGGATCGATCGCGAACACTCTATGCGATGCTGGAAAACCTGATGCGGACTGCTGCAAGAGCCTTTCCGCAAAGGAGGTACGACTACCCTGTCGACGTATCCGCTATTGAATTTGCACGAGAATCGAAGCCTACGGTTTCCTCGAGAAACCGGGCAATAAGGAACGGATTCTGCTCGCTGTCCGAAATGCCCCTGAGAAGCGCTCGTTTGATCACGAACATGACCGACTCCTCAAGGACGTGCTAGAGCCGTATCAGCTGGTAGGCGGAAGTGCTGCCAAGCAGGATGTCTACTGGTTTGTCGATCGTGCAGCGCGGACGGACGGCAAGGGGCAATATACGCGAGTTGCGAAATGTGGTCGAGCGCCTCTTCGTCCTAGCGAGGATAAAACGATTACCTCTGCGGGCGTGAGCGCGCATTGGACGAGCTGCCAGCTCCGAACACATCCTCGAAATCTGCTTACCTCGTTATCCCGACGAATCGAGCTTCTGCATGTCGTTCTCGAACGATTCGACTGCGACTAAACATGCCATTGTCGTCAGCGACTGGAGGCGCCAGGAAACCGCAGACGCGCTCCGCATCAACCATACATATCTATGGCGAAGATGCAGCATTTCCAGATTCAGGAGCCCGCCTAGGTTACAAGTCTGAAAGCCCAGCTGTCGCGTCCAAACGTTTCACCCGTGCAACATGATAGCTAAACTCGTGTTGCGAAATCGTAACACGTCAAAAAACCCGACTGCGTGTGATCTAATACGATCCGCTTTTGCGTACAACCAGGGCACATATCGGACAACTTCGTTGCAGTGGCATTTCATTTGCATCAATTTTTGTTACGCGCATGCATGATGCAATTGCCAGTCGTTGACGCTTCTGCGGAAGGTTAACCCACACCCACCCTCGGAGAATGAACACGCGAGGTTCTCAGTGACGGGCGTTCAATCGGCCGATCGTGTACGTGATGTCCGCCTCGTTTCGCCATTACCCACCAAACGGCCCGCGGAGGTTGCACCGTGTACCTCATCAAACAGATCGTGTTCGTTACATTGCTCAGCTTTCCGACCTCCGCGTTGGCTCAAGTAGAAGCAGCCTTTCTGCCGGCGCCGGTTGATAGTCGTAGCGCCGCGATGGGGCGCACATCGATCGTGTCGACGCTCGGGAGCAACGCCATATTCTCCAATCCCGCGACGCTTGGAGCCTTCGACAAAGCGCAATTCCAGCTCGGCGGACGACTGTTCTTTGGCGCTGGCCGGCCGGATGCCGACGGGCCGGATCCTACAGTGCGCTATCAACCCCACACGAAGCTAAATCACGTCTCGTTCTCGACGCCGTATCAGGTCGAAGCGAACGATCTAAAATTTGGCTTCGGCGTCGGCTACCAGGCCTACCACGACTTCGGTTTCAATCTTCGCGTTGAAGATGAAGATGATGGGGACTCCATCGGGATAACGGACGATGTGAGCGGCGGACTGAATACGATTAGTCCGGCCGCCGCAGTGAGTCTCAGCGATAGATATTTCATCGGACTCGCATATAACAAATCCATTCTCAGTAGCATTACGGACGAGACGTCCATCGAATTCGATGACAATCGCATTGATAGAGACCTCGATGTCGAAACGAGTGGGAGCTTTTTCCTTCTCGGGGCACTGGCAAAGGTCAGCCCCGAATTGACGGTCGGCGTGACGTACCGACCGGCTTTCGAGTGGGACTGGGAGGTCGACGAAGGCAGCGTCAGGGGACTCGTATCCGAATTGTCGGGAGCCGAGTTCGAACTGGAAGTCCCCTCTCTTTTCGGACTCGGCGCAAGCTATCAGGTGTCGCCCACGTTGCTGGTGGCCGGCGAATACCAGACGCGCCGGTTTTCCGACTACGAGGTAGGCAGACGGAAGATTTTCGATCTCGACGATGGATACAGCTTCAGAGTGGGTGCCGAAATCCAGGGCGACATACCCCTTCGTCTCGGCGCCTTCCGTGAGGCCATTTTGGTCGCAGACGAAGGCGAAGACGATCCTCGCTCGCTTCTCGGCCTTACGGGAGGCCTCGGATTCAGACTCGGCACCGTTGATTTCGATACCGGCTTGGATGTGTCGTGGTGGAGTCAAGAGTTTGAGGACGGCGATTCCTATTCCGAGTATCTCTTCAATATTCGCGCTACGGCGCGGTATTTCATCAACAGATCACAACGCGCATCCTCATTGCCGGCATCGGAACAGGGTACGTTGGAGAGCCGAGTATCCGAGGAGGATGGGAAGCCGTCAGCGGACACGACCACCCACGCGAGCGACGCTACCGCACGTAGCGGTTCATCATTCCGAAAGCACTCCGGATGGCTTTTCGGATTTGCCGTGCCCCAAGGCGACTTCGGTGACTTCGCGAATGTCGGACTATCGCTAATAGCAGACTTCGGCCGGCCTATAAGCGCGCTCTCTGGCCTGGGTTGGGTCGGTAGTAATGCTCTTACGTTTAACACCACAGAAGTGGCCGGCTCCGATGGAAAAATCGGTTTTTGGCTGAATTACCCAATTCTTTTAGGCTTGGAATACCAGGCTTCACTTGCGTCTTCCATTGGAGGATTTGTCCTGACGGAGGTAGGCATAAACAACGCATTCACATATACACCCGAAATAGATGTAAACCTTGGCGATTTTGGCAGAATATCAGAAAACGAATCGTTCGAGGTTGGAATATCAGTTGCTAGCAGTGTTGGAGCAGGACTCATATTTGATAATAGATATTCCATAGGGCTTAGATATTTTAATTTCAGCATGGGTAATATATTAAATATGGATGGTTTTAGTGATTTATCGACAATCATGTTATCGGTAGGTCTTACAAGAAGATGATCAAATGTATGGTGTGCGACAGCTGTATAGTCGTCCGCGTCTGTTAGCAGCGTAAGAGTCCCCGGGTCAACGCACAAGTGAACTCATGCAACCGCGAGGAGGAACGATGGGCCAAGTATATCGTTCGCTACAAGTTTTGCTCGCCGTGACGTTATGGTCGGCAACGGCAACAGCACAGACCGTGCTATGGCAAGATGGCTTCGAAGGGAATTGGTCTGATCGCTGGTTTGCCAGCGCGGGCACCTGGGAAGCGGGATCGCCTTCGGCAGGACCCATCGCATGCCACGCGGGAAGCAGTTGCGCCGGCACCGTCCTGAGCGGCAACTATAGCGAGGGCGTCGATAGCCGGTTCGTCAGGATAGACGAATTTGTGGTACCGGCCGCCGGCGATAATCCTCGCTTACGCTTCTGGCATTGGTACAGCTTCTCAAGCGGCGACCAGGGCGAGGTACAGGTGAGAGGCACCGGCG
>CAZART010000140.1:0-3983 GCA_964487555.1 uncultured Rhodothermales bacterium | reverse complement strand
AATTACCACGAAAGCGTCGATAGCCGTCTCGTGAGCCCGCCCATTGTGGTCCCGGTAGCCGGCGATAATCCTCGCTTACGCTTCTGGCACTGGTACAGCTTCTCAAGCGGCGATCAAGGTGAGGTACAAATCAAGGCAGAAGGTGGAGACTGGGAGACAGTCTCCGGCCCACTAAGTGGTACAAGCAGTTCCGCCTGGACCCGACCTTTTGTCGATCTTTCGAACCTTGGCGGACAGACCGTTCAGGTGGGCTTTCGTGTAAGCTCGCGCAACGCCGCCGGTGGAGATGACACCAGCCACGGTTGGTTCATCGACGAGGTCATGGTCGAGCCGTTCAACCGTTCTCCGGTGGCGGAGCCCGACGACGTTACTATGAACGAAGACGAGAGCGTAGACATCGACGTACTCAACAACGATAGCGATCCGGATGGAGACGTTCTCACGCTGTCCATAACCCGCGACGCCAGGAATGGCTCAGCCGTCATCGATGACGGTGGCACAGCGGGGTCGCCTAGTGACGACGTCATCCAGTACACACCGAACGTCAACTTCAACGGTACGGACGACCTGATCTACCAGGTCGATGACGGCAACGGGAAATCAGATACCGCCATCGTCCGCATCACCGTTCGATCTGTGAACGACCGTCCCTCGTTCGTAGCGGGTTCTGATCAGGCAGTCGATGAGGACGCCGGCGCACAGAGCGTTTCGAACTGGGCGAGTGGCATCATCGCCGGGCCGGTCGATGAGGCTGGTCAGGCGCTGACGTTCGAGATCGTCGCGAACGACAACCCCGATCTGTTTGTCCACGGTCCATCTGTTTCGGCGGGCGGTACGCTGACCTACACGACTTCGCAAGACGCGTTCGGAGAAGCTGTCATTTCGGTCGCGCTCAGGGATAACGGCGGCACCGCTCGGGGTGGAATTGATCTCAGCGCTCCGGCATCCCTGACGATCACGGTGAATCCGGTAAACGACGCGCCGGTCTTTGAAGGCCTGTCAGACATCGCACTCTTGGAAGATGGCGAGGTAACAATTGATCTCGATGACTACCTCAGTGATGTCGATCACACGAACGATGCGCTCTCTGTGGGCGCCGAAGTCTTATCTGCGGATCCACTCGGCAACGTGACTGTGACCCAGATGGGCATGAGGACGGTTTACCGAATCCAAGTAGATGAGAACGATCTGCAGATAACGCTTGATTCGGAAACGCATGTAGCGACATTCGCGACATCGAGCGACTCTACAGGCGTTTTCTCGGTGACGTTCTGGGCCGAAGACCCGGAAGGTCTCGGGACGACGGCGGACGTGAACGTTACGGTTAACAACGTAAATGATGCCCCACAATTTACTGGGGGGCCGGATCAGCAGATAGATGAGGACGCCGGTGCCCAGCGGGTAGCCGGGTGGGCAACAGCGATTAGCGTCGGTCCGAGCAACGAAGCCGGCCAGACGCTTACCTTCTCGATTATCGCCAATAGTAATCCGGCGCTCTTTTCTCAGGGTCCCGCGGTTGCCGTCGATGGCGCGCTCACGTATACGCCGGCCCCGAATGCTTTTGGAAAAGCGACTGCTACATTTGTCCTACGTGACAATGGCGGTACGACTAACGGTGGTGTGGATACGAGTGACCCGCATTCATTCTCCATAACCGTTAATCCTATCAATGATCCACCACCACCTGCTGACATAACATCTCCGACAAACGCCGCAAGTATAACCGTAGAGGGCGATCCTGCTAAACCTTTCGAGGTGTCGTGGACGGTAGTGGAAGACGTTGACGGCGACGATGTCACGTACACCTGGCAGCTGAGTGGCGATATCGCGTTCGCCAACTTGCTCCTGGAGGAGGAACGTGATGCCGACGCCCAATTCACGACGGATTTCCAAACATTAGATTCGCTACTCATCGAGAGTGAAGTAGCAGTGAACGGCTCCGTTCTACTCCATCATCGCGTCGTTACCTCCGACGGAACTCTTGCGACAATGGGCAATGCCTACACGCTTACGCTCACGCGCGGCATTATAACCGATATCGAGGGCGTCGACGATCTTCCTGCACATTTTGCACTTCTTGGGGCTTTCCCCAATCCGTTTAATCCGAACACGACGCTACAATTCGACCTCCCGACAGCTGCCGACATCAAGCTTTACGTCTTTGATGCTCTCGGCAGGCTCGTTTTGGAGAAAGACGTCGGCCGTCTGTCCGCCGGACGAGCCCACCACGTCCGAGTCGACGCATCATCCTTGCCGTCCGGGGTTTACCTTTACCGACTCGGTGCGGAGATGTCGCATAAAAGATCCGCTATGAAGTCGGGTCGATTCATACTGATCAAGTGAGCATAGCGAGACGCCAAAATACTTGTCTGGCGCCGTATGACCCGGCAGCGATTACCTGATATCGCGACTGTGCTTTTTCGGAATCCTCGACTTGTAGCTTTGCCCACGCTGCACAGGCACGAAATGTAAAGAATACACAAGCCCGCGCGTGACGATGATGCTCCCGGTACCGGTATTTCGAACCGGCGACTTCGCGTGACCGGCCGGGAGGTACCGGCGAAGATCGCGGAATCTCTTGACCTAATTGCCGGCAGCGATACGATCAGAGCTCTAACTAATGCCTATTTCACGATCGCCGGCGGTCGAAATTCAATTTGCCGTCAGGCTTAGAAGTGCCACTTTTCCAGCAAGGTCGTAAAGGCTACGGCACTTGGGAATGCCTTTCTGATCTTCCCAGCAACATTCTCGGCCCGGTCGGGTGAGATATGAACCGCGATGATATGCCTGGGATTTGATGTGTGTTCTTACGAGTGCCTGCCCGTATTCCTCATTCAAGAACCCGGATGGGATGAAAGCAATGTCGATTCCTTCTTCATCCAGGTTGAACGTTTCGAAAATCTCCGTCGACGGAGCCGCGTCGCCGAGGTGCCGTAGTTTCTTCCCACCCATCCTTATGACGTGTCCGAGGTTCTGGATTGAGTCGTGCCGTCCGCTGCCGTGGCCGAGCCCGTGGACGTCAAAGTCAATCGCGGCGGCCTTCATGGCGATCCTCTCCTTCAACAGGGGGGTCGCGCCGGTCACCCGCGATTTGATCGCCGCGTAGTCGTTGAAATTCTTTTCGACCGCCTCGACCACCTGGTGCGATGAGACCAGCATCGCCTCCGGGTTGTGCATCAAATGAAGCCCTATCGATTCCGGATGAAAATGGTCAAAGTGCACGTGCGACACGAGAATCAGATCGACCTCGTCAAACGGCGCATGCGCCAGCTCGATTTTCTCACGCTCCCCCGCCGGCAAAAAGGCGTACGCGCGCTTGTACTCGCGATGCAGTCCGTCAATCAATACCTGCTTATCGCACGATGAGATGAGCACGCCTTCGTTGGCGATGTACGTGATCTCCAACGTCGCTTCTCGAGGATCGGTATCGCCGGCTTCAAGCCCGACCGTCGGATTCGATCCGCCCCACGTACCTCCCGTCGCCGCATACGTGATCGCGACGACCGCTACGGCCGGCATGATTCCCAGAATCAACCGGAGATGTTTCATCGCTAAACCCTTGTGTTGCCATGTGCAAAACGCGACTCGCATTAACGCGGCCACCGGTGATAAATTGCGGACTTCGGAACCGAACACCCCTGGGGTGCTGGTGCCGTTACGGCTGCAGAGTGCGTCGGTTACACTTCGACGGTCTGTGCATGGTTAACGGCTGCCCTCCTCTACTCCAGTGAGCGGCCCTAGTCGCAAGAGACCCCAGCCGATCCGGTGCTGGCAAAGGCGGAACAGCGTACCGCCCGCTCATTCCATCCATTAATCTCATCCCTGGATAATTAGTATCGTTTCATCGGAAAGTGACTGACTCGCATTCAGATCTTAAATACCTCCCGCTAGAACATTTACTTTACCATCATACACCACAGTATGCTCAATGTATATGACTTCATGAAGTCGCTTCCGCCAACGAAACGGCTCTCTATAAATGA
>CAZART010000139.1:0-12554 GCA_964487555.1 uncultured Rhodothermales bacterium | reverse complement strand
CCCGGTGCCGGGGATCGCTCATGAACTGGGCAATTTGCCCGAAGACGCGGCTGGAAACGCCGGAGTCGCCCTCCGCATCGCGATCGCCGAGGGCGGCATCCGCCTCGTCGATCATGACCGCCACCGGCGTCATCGCCTCGAGGAGGTGGAGGATCTTCTCGAGATTGCCCTCCGTCACCCCCTGCCATTGAGACCGGAAGTTCTTCAGCTTGACCATCGGTATGCCGATCTCTCCCGCGAAGCAGGTGATCATAAAGGTCTTGCCCGTTCCAACCGGACCGCTTACGAGATAACCCATGGGCATCACGTCCGTGCGCCCCTTCTTCAGCGCTTCCGCGGCGTGGCGCAGATGCGCTTTCGCCTCGGCGTGGCCCGCCACCAGATCCAGATGGAAATCCGTCTCGACGAACTCGAGCATCCCGTAGGCTTCCGCTTCGATGAACTCCTTCTTCATCAAAGAGAGCACCTCGAAGGTAAGGATCGTGCGGTTCTCGAGAACGTCGGCGAGAATGGTTCTCAGCTGAATGAAGCCGAGTCCGGCCGTATGCGTCGCAAGCGTGTCGATCCGCACGTCGGAGTGCCGATCGAATTCGGGCACGCGCCCGTTGACGTAGGTATGCGCGAAATCGCGGCGGGCGGCCTCATTCGGCATCTCTATCTGGATTTCTGCCGTGTACGGGCTCTGGACCAGCTGCTGATTCAAGTCGGTCAGGTTCTCTGTGATCAGGCACAGCGTGAAATCGCCGACCAGGAAAAGCGGATCGTGGGCCCATTTCTGAAGGAAGACGAGGGCGCCGCGATCCTCGGCCGAGTACATCGAAGCCTCGGCCATCGGAATGACCGTCTCGGCATAGTCGATGACGCAGGCGATCCGCTTGCCTTCAGCAAGACGCACCCGGAAGTAGTTCTCGAGCACGGAAAAAACCCGAACCGGATCCTTCGGCAATTTCTGCGCATATTCCGTCCCGAAGATCGTGTCGTACCCCGACAGCGCCCGATTGAAGTCCCGCTGGGAATCCTTGTCACCGAAATGGATGCCGGCCGACCGATCGTAGAAAATCAGGACGTCGCGCGCCGCGAAGAGATCGTCCGTCAGAAATTGGCGTAGGGGAAGGTAGGAGCGCTCACCATCCACATTCTTCGTGGGTACGAGGTCACGGACGTTGCCGTAGAGGATGAACTGCGTGAGGGTTTTGGTGAAGTACTTACGCGCAAGCTCCCGCGCCCAGGCCGGATAATGTGCGGTGTATTTATCGAGAACGGATTCCGGCGAAGCTGTCGCCTCGGTGGATCCCGGTGATTCGCCTCGATGCGACGAGTCGTCTCGCTGTGATGGAGGCGCCGGCATCGTTGCGCCCGTTCGTTTTTTGTCGGACATAAGATGAAGGATCGGTCGAAGAGATTGCGATGGTCGGGCTCGTCGGTGCGAGATCTTCGGAACGAGCCGGAAGACAAACGTTTGCCCGCCCTCCTAGTTCTGTTTCGTCCGGTGGCGGAAGTGGAGTTTTCGGCGAGATCCATAGGCACGGCCGGTGGAGAATCCCGGAGCCGTTGCGATCGCTATATTGAACAGGATAGCATATCGAGGCTACACAAATCCAAACACCTATGCGCACGCTAAGCCGATATCTACCCACCTTGCTGCCGATTGCAGGCCTGCTTGGAGCGCTGCTCGTGACCGGTGCATGCCGGACGGCTGAGCCTGAAGTCGATCGTGGGAGGGACCCATGGGTTTTCCGAACCGTGCTCGATTGGAAGCCGCGCATGATCACGTTGGCTCTACGTGACGACTTTTGGGTAGCATACGACGTCAAACGAGCGTCTCTCTACAAGGTGTGGCGAGACGGCGTCGACTTCGATGGGCCGGTTTACACGACGGCTCATGGTGCCCAGCCGACGAGCATAGGCAACGCCTATCTGGTGAGCCCGTTCGACGAGCCTTGGAGCGTAGTAACGGACGGCGGTGAGATAAAGCCGGAGGTGGAGTTCCGCGGCCATCGGTTCGAGGACGGGGGCGTTATCCTACGATACGATCTCGTGCTCCCGAACGGCATCGTGGTCACAATAAACGAGCGGCCGGAATATGCCGGTGAGGGGGAGGGGCGTCCGGGATTCGAGCGCGTTTTCACAACCTCCAATGTGCCGCAAGGTGCGCCGGTGGTCCTCGAAACGCACCTCCACTCCCTTCGATCGGTCAACAGCTATCGAACCGACGGCCGATTCGAGGCGGGGCCCGTTTCTGAGATGGCTCTCGCCGGCGGGAATGCCTACACCCTCGACGGTCGTCTGCTTCTCAACTCGAACGGCGCGACGCGGATGACCTCGTGGTTTACGCGCGAGCCGGTCGTGGTGATGGAATCGGGAGAAGGTAGCGATGAGGAGAAAGATCCCGGTCTCGTGCTGATCGAGAACAGCGATTGCCACGCCTGCCATAACACGGAGCTACAAACCATCGGCCCGTCCTACCGGGCGATCGCCCAACGATACGACTCGACGTCTGAGAACGTGTCGATGCTCGCGCAGAAGATCATCGATGGCGGTGCCGGTTCCTGGGCCGACGAGGTGGGGACTGCGCTAATGACCCCGCATCCGGATATGCACCCGGATGATGCCATGAAGATGGCCGGCTACATTCTCGGGCTGGACGCGGACACGGCGCTCGCGCAGGTGGGCAGGTCCGATCCTCTCACAGACAAGGGCACGCCCTACCCGCTCACGCAGGATGTGCGAGGCGATGGCCACGGGCTCGTCGTCAACGTTTACCGCTTTCCCGGCCCCCTGCAGGAGATGCCCGAGCCCGGTCCCGACGATCTTCCGATCTACTCCGGGGTCGTTCCGGGCCTGCACATCCCCGAAGAATCCGGCTTCGGCGAATTGGAAGAATACTTCTACGTCACGGCGACGGGACAGATCGAGATTCCGGAGACGACGAACTATGTCTTCCGCCTTATCAGCGATGACGGGTCCGTCCTATACATCGACGGAACCGAGATCATCGACCATGGAGGCGAGCACGGAGCGACCGTCATGGACGGGGAAGTCTTCCTCGAGGCGGGCACCTATCCGATCCGCGTCGAATATTTCCAGGGAGGCGGCGGTAAGGCGCTTTCGCTGCAGTGGATCCGACACGGTGAGGACGAATTCACCGTGATCGGCCCCGATGCGCTCACCTACGATGAAGCTGATGTCCAGGAAACCCGACCGTACGAGCCGCCCGGCGAAGAGGAGCCCGTGAATGCAGGCGATCAGGAGCCGCTGGTTGACGTGCATCCTGCTTTCCGTCTGGAAACGGTGCGGCCGCCGACCTTCGAGCCGAAGGTAAGCGGCATGGACTTTCTGCCGGATGGGCGGCTGATCTTGAGCACGTGGGACCCGGACGGTACGGTCTACGTGATTTCGAACCTGAATGCGGAAAATCCGGAGGACGTCTCGGTCGAGCCGATTGCCAAAGGGCTTCTCGAGCCGCTGGGCGTGAAGATCGTCGACGGTGACATATACGTCCTGCAGAAACATGAGCTTACGCAGCTCATCGATCACGATGGAGACGGCGTCACGGACGAGTTCCGGACCGTCTCGGATGACTGGGGCGCCACATCGAACTTCCACGAGTTTTCGTTCGGGCTCGAGTACCGAGACGGCTATTTCTATGCGGCGCTGGCGACGGCCATTCTTCCCGGAGGAGCGAGCGCGCCGGATCAGAATTCGGACCGCGGAAAAGTGATCAGGATTTCTAGAGCAGACGGATCCGTACAGCCTGTCGCGAGTGGGCTCCGAACGCCCAATGGTCTTGCGTTCGGAGTGGATGGGGAGCTGTTCGTGACCGATAATCAGGGCGATTGGCTGCCGTCCAGCAAGCTGCTGCACATCGTCGAAGGTCGATTTTACGGCAATCGATCCGTGGAGCCGGAGACCTCGGAGACCCTGCAGGAGGCGCCTCCGGTCGTCTGGCTTCCGCAGAATGAGATCGGGAATTCGCCCTCGCAGCCTACGCTGTTGAACCTGGGCCCCTACGAGAATCAGATGATTCACGGCGACGTCACGCATGGGGGATTGAAGCGGGTATTCGTAGAAAAGGTGGACGGCGAATATCAGGGAGCGGTCTTTCGCTTCACGCAAGGACTCGAGGCCGGTGTCAATCGGATCGTCTGGGGTCCGGACGGCAAGCTCTACGTCGGCGGGATCGGCAATCCGGGGAACTGGAGCCACTACGGCAAGAACTGGTTCGGGCTGCAGCGGCTGTCCTACGTGGGCGAGCCGCCCTTCGAGATGCTTGCCGTTCGCGCCCGAGAGGAGGGGCTCGAGATCGAGTTTACGGAGCCGGCCGACACGGCGGCCGCCGCGAAGCCGGAGAATTACGAGATCCGGCAGTGGTGGTACGAGCCGACGCCGGCGTACGGTGGACCGATGAAGGACGAAGAAGTGCTAGACGTCACGGCGGTGCAGCTTTCCGATGATAGACGCAGGGCCTTCCTGGAGATCGACGGAATCGAGGAGCGGCACGTCGTCTATGTGCATCTGCGGAAGCCGTTCAAAAGCGCACGCGGAGGCGAGCTCTGGTCGACCGAGGCGTGGTATACGATGAACCGGATCCCGACGGAAGCGGTGGCGACCGCGGAGCCGTAATGTGACGCCGCCCTCCGAGCCCGGCAACACGCCTCCCGTTGGCGCAGGACGTTAGAACCGTTGGCGCAGGACGTTAGAACCGTTGGCGCAGGACGTTAGAACCGTTGGCAAAGGACATTAGAACGACAGGTCGACCGTGAACCAGTGCGTATTGTCGAGCCGTCCGAAACTGGCGAAGGCATAATCGAAGCGCGTGCGCATCGAGCCGTCGATCCGCAGATCAAGGCCGCCGCCGAAGGTCAGTCCTTGCTCACCGTCGGTCTCAAACAGGTTGCGGTAGCCTCCCCGCAGGAAGATGAGGCCGCGGAAGTCGTACTCGGCCCCCAGATTGAGGTACTCGTAATTGTCGTTCGGATGGGCGGCATCGGTCGAGAGGACGATCCGATGATCGCTGGTTTGTACCGCATCCCAGGACAGGCCGATCCGAAAAAGAAGGGGAAGCGGATGAGAATCTAAGAGGTACTCGGAATTGACGATCTCCACCACGCCGTCTTGATTCGGCGTGGGATCTTGACTGAAGATGATGTCGCGGCCGCTCATCTGCATCTTGGGGCCGAAATTGGAGAAGCTCGCGCCGAGACGCAAGCGTTCGTATGGCGTCGTGAAGAGCGTCCCTATGTCGACCGCGACCGTCGAGGCCGAGCTATGCCATATCCGCTCCTGTATAAATTTAAAGTTGCCGCCGATGGAGAAGCGATCCGTGAGCGCTCGGGCGTAGGAGACCTGGAGTGCGAGATTGTGGACCTTGAAGCGCTCGCCGGTACCTTCAGGATCGCGCGTCGTGCGGACCATCATGTCGCCCGAGTCGAGGAACAGGATGGCGGCGGCGAGCGTGCCCGCGCCGCCTAGATTCGTCCCGAAGGCCGCGAAGTTGTAGTTGATGTCGGCGACGTACTGCGTATGGGCAAACTGCACGGAGGCGCCGGTGAGATTCGTCAATCCCGCCGGATTCCAATAGAGCGCCGACAGATCGTTCGCCTGAGCCACAAACGTTCCACCCATTGCAATAGGCCGGGCGCCGACGCCGAGTTTCAGGAACTGGGCGGCCGTCGTCCCCCGGTTGGTGATGGTTTCGCGGTCGGGCGAATCGTCGTCCGTCTGTGCCGCTGCGGTGGTCGCTAGCAGGAAGGCCGCAAGTAATAGAACGTATCTCATAATCAGAAGTCGTTAGAGGCGCGAACCCGACACCCGGAACCCGCAACGCGGATCCCTGAACGCGGAACCTATTTGATGACGGCAAACTTGCCGACCGTCGACCCGCCGTCGGGTGTTTCGACATGGAAGATGTAGAGTCCGTAGGCAATATTCATGTTGTCGCGGGTCCGGAGGTCCCAGAACACCTTGCCGTCGTCGATGCTGCTGTCATGATGGATCGTGTCGACGACTTCACCGGCCAGCGTATAGATCCGAATCGTGCACTGCTGCGGCACGTTCGCGAAGTAGAGGCGTCGGTCGCCGCGTTCCGTATTTGAGATCGGATTGCGAGGTTCGATCTCGTTCGTCGCGACGTACGGATTCGGTACGACGTAGATATTGTCGAGGCCGTCTCTGGCGCGTTCGGCATCCGTTCCGGCGGCCGTCGTGGTAAACGAGAACGTATCGTTTGCGGTGAACGGCTTGTGCGTTCGCACGAAGAAAACGGAGCCGCTTTCGGGCACCGACGCGGTGCCATCCTCGTCGTCGAATTTCACCTGCCACGTCGCCAACTGGCTTCCGTCGATGATCTCCACGAAAATGATGGCCTCGTCGAGGTCCCACTCTGCGTTCCTGTTGAGGTCCGGCACGAAGGCCTGCACCGGCTCGTTGGCCCGCGTCACATTGACGACCTCGAATGGAAGCTCCATGTTCGTTTGGAGACTGGTCGACGTAGGCCCGAAGCGGATTTCGTAATCGAAAGGCTGGGCCCTGCGGCCGGGGCCCGCGGTAGCCACGCGGACTTCGGCTTCAAGGTCGGGGCCGCCCGGTGCCCATCTGGTGGCCCTCTCATCGACGGCCAGGGCCTCATCCTGGACGAATACGTGCAGGCCGTCGAAGACCTGGTTGCCCTCTTCCGAATCGAGCAGGTCGCTTTCGAAGAGCGGGGCGAAGTTGTAAGTGGCGACGAGCATCTCCCCCGTTTCCACAGGCGCGTCGTCGTAGATGCGCACGTTCCCCGCCACGGCGTTAAGCTCGTAATGGGTACCCGGATCCAGCGTCTGGCCGTCGGAGGTACGCAGCGAGAACGACGACTCGATAATGTTGGCCCTACCTACGCTCGCCGGCTGTCCAGGCGTGGCACGGAAATCGTGCGTGGTGGGCCTTTCGTTGATGATCGTATAGACGAGATCGCCGTCCACTTCTTCAAAATCAAGCCGGTACGTGTTGTCCGGCAGGATGGCGCGTTCGTCAACGATCGTGAGCCCAACGTCGCCGGTCGAGACGCCTGATTCGTGTTCCAGGACGATCTGCGGCGCGACATAACCGGCTGTGCGCGGTCCCGGCACGACCGATACCGTATTCACGTCGAAGATGTGTTCATCCGTCGTTGGATTGAACGTGATCGTCTTGCTCGTCTCGCTCGGCGGAATGCCGCTATGGAATCCCTCTCCCGCATCGCCGATAAACCCGTGATCGTACGCCACGACGGTATAATAGTATTGCTGCCCGTTGATGACGTTGTTCGAGTCCACATACGTGTGAAAGAGGCCCGTGTCGTCTCCAAGGTCATAGGAAACGCCGCGGCCGGTATAGGGAATGGGAGAAGGCCCGCGGAGACCGTTGTCGAGGTCGAATTTGGCCGGCACGCCCCGCTCGTCGGTATGGGGCCGGAATAGAAATCTCGTGCCGTTGATGTCCGAGATGGTCTGCTGATCACTGAACTCGTGATCGGTCGACCGGTAGATCACGTAGCCCTCGAAATCATTCTCACGAGTAAGAGGATCGAAAGAATCCTCGGCACCCCTGTCCCAATACAGGGTGACCTTCTTATCTCCCGGAACGGCGGTCACGACCGGCTTGTCGGGCGGCTTCGCAAACCGATATCCGACGTCATAGATCTGCTGGACCGTAGTCGCGTTGAGCTCGAGGTCTCTCAAGTTTTCCCCCACGAGCAGGGCGATCGAGAATCGCTTGGTTTCGCCGGCACGAAGCGGGAAATATCCCGAACCGTAGAGAAACACGTAGTCGCCGGGCTCCTCGGGTACTTCGTCGAAACGGCCCGGCGTGATGAAATCCCAGACCCGTTCGTCGTTCGAGATCTGGTTCCCCGCGAAAGGCGGCGACGCGAAGGACGTCAAGCCGATCATGTCGCTTTCGTCGATGTCGGTGAACTCGAAATTCGGCTCGCCGGGCTTCGTGATGTCGAACTGATCGCCCGCCGTCGGTACGCCGTCGCCCTCTCCTTCGTCGCCGGTACCCGGAATTCCGTCCACGCCGACGTCGTCCAATTCGGGATCCCAGTCGCCGTCGTTGTCGAGGCCGTCGGTCCAGGACTCGTCGATTAAGCCGTCCCCGTCGTTGTCGATCCCGTCGCCCGGAAAAAACGTGCCGCCGGAGGCCAAGCATTCCCCTTCGTCCGCGCCCCGACCGCCGATGCATTCGTTCCCACGTCCCGGGCTCTCGAGGAATTTGTAGCCGAAATAGCCCGGCGAACGCCCGGCCACGTCCGAACGGCCGTCGGCATCCCAGGCGAAGACCATGTTCAGGTCCCGATCGAAAAAGGCAAAGTCGTCGTGCCAGTCACCCGGACCGCCCACGTGCGGGTCGCCCCACATCCCAAAGTTGACTTTATCCAGATCCCTTTCACTCTTGTTGGTGATCTTGTAGATCAAGAAAATCGCATCCTCGGCCAGCGGGTTCGACCATTGGTAGAGCCGCGTCTCGACTTCCAATCCGAGGCCTCGCTTCAACGTATCGGAGGGAAAGGGGAAGTAGTTGAATTCGACGTTGGCATAGTCATTCATGAAGTAGAGCGCCTCCTTATCGGCGTTGGAGGCACCCTGCTGCAGGGCGCCCGGCCAGACGTACCGTTCGAGGTTCTCGTTGTACCAGTCTTCGGGCCATGGGTCGGGCTTGCCGTCGAGATCGGTGTCGCGGTCGTCGCTCGTCGGTATGAATCTGGAATTCGGATTCACGACCTGTAGGCCCTCGAAATTGCCCACAGGCTCCGCACACGGAATCGGATGCCATCCCCAGCGCTCGCTGCCGTCCGGCGAGACCTCGCCGCCGTTGGACGTGAGGCCGTCGGAGACGATACGCATCACCCATACCGTATCACCCTGCGCGTCAAATACGACGTCGTCGTTCTCGTCGCGCTGCGGCACGCTCTGCGGATCCTTGTGACCTTCGTCGACGACTTCGGCGGCCACGAGCGGGCCGAACTCATAGCCGTAGCCGAGACCGTTCCACACGATGTCGGTGATGGTGTTACCCGGCGAGGAAATCGATCCGAAGTTGAAGATCTCCGTCGTAATCTTGTTGCCGTTCAGGATGGTGTTGCGGCGCTCCGTGAAATCCGGGCATTCCTGCTGGTACGCCGCCTGGCCCTTGCTCGAGGCCGCGGCGTAGTCCAGCCAGCTGTACACCTGCTGCATGGACCAGCCCTTCTGTCGACCGCTTCGCATCTCTTTTTTCGATTGTGCGGCGGCGGGCATGGCCGTTGCAAACGCCAAGGCGACGATGAGTAGACGAAAAAACATGGGGGGAATGGAAGGCATAATCGTTTAGAATCCAAGGGTCAGTCCCAACCGCACCTCACGTGGGGCTGAAAAATAATGCGGACGCGTGTCCCACTCCTCGAGCGTGTGGACGCCGGGAAGGCCGTAGCCCGGCTCCCAGGTGGCGTGCAGATTTCTTTCATCGCTGAGCGAGTAGGTTGCACGGCCCGTGTCGTTGAAGACAAATCGCTCATTCATCACGTCGAGGACGTTGAAGACTTTGGCAAAGGCCCTGATCCTGGCGGCGCCGACCTCAAAATTCTTGTAGAGGTGGGCATCGAGCTTGATCTGATCCGGCTTACGCCCGCTACGCGGCAGGTCGTCGATATTCTCATCCAGGATGAGCGGCGAGTAAGGATAGCCTGTCGCATAGCGCCCGATCAGGGAGATCCCCCAGCTTGTCGGGTCCGATATGGTGACCGTCGTCGAGACGATGTGCCGCTGATCGAAATCCAGCGGAATCACTTCGAGCTCGGTCTCCCGACCGGACAGGAAATTGAAAAACGCCGCATTCGGATCGTCGTTGTCGCCTTCGGCGATCTGGTAGGTGTAGTCGACGTTCGCCGAGACCAACCCGTCGCGCGAGCGACGCTTGGTCAGCGCGAACGTGATGCCTTTGACGTTCGCGTAGTTCTTGTTCACGAAGATGTTGTAGACGTCCTCGCCGGGTATCGTGCTGTAGCGAATTTGTTGGCGCGTGAGATAGTCTCGGATATCCTTGAAATAACCCGTCACGTCGAAGGCCAGCACATCGGTGAGCTGCTGCTGCAGGCCGATCTCATACTGCACGGTCCGCTCCGGACGCAGGTTCGTATTGCCGAACGTCGGGACTTCATCGAAAGGAAATTCGAACTCCGGATTCGCATACATATCACGCAGGGTCGGCATCTGCGCGAAGTGGCCGTACGAAAAATGGATGATGCCGCGTGCCGTAATCGGAAAGGAGACGCCGATACGCGGGAGCACCATCGTCTTCGCCGTAGCCTCTTTTATTACACTCGGATCCTTCGGCGCGAGCAGACTGTCGATGTAGATCCCGTTCGGTACGAAGTACTCCGTACGTAGGCCGGCGTTGATGATGAAATCGGCGAACTCGAGCTTGTCCTGCACATAGGCGGCGAGGTGCGTCACATTCTGGTCGTCACACTCGTATTCGTCGTAAGCCCCCTCGATCTCGAGGAACGTTTTGCAGCCGAACTTGTCCCGCGCCGGGTTGTCGATGTCGACGACGGTGGGACGTTGGTAACGGTTGCCGTCGAAGAGCACCACGAAGTTCTCGCGGTCCAACGCGTGAAGCTCGACGTCGACGCCGGCTTTGGCCTCATGGATGTTGCCGAACTGGCGTGTAAAATCGAGCTTCGCGCGGAGGGACGTGGCCTCTTCGTAGATGTGCGTCTTCTCATTGCCGGCAAAGAGGAAATTCGTGCCGGGAAAACCGACGACGTTGCCGTTGCCCGTCGCGCCGCGATCCTTCACGTACCTGCGGTTGAGGGGATCTTCGAAGAGGAATTCGCGATACGTGTTCGTAGCGTAGGAGAACCGCGCCGTGTAGTATGAACGGTCGTTGAGGGAATGCGTCCAGTGAAGGCTGTGATTGAAGCTCCGGTCCCGGATCCACCGCGTTCCGTCGGGTACGAATCGATAGTCGAAGTCATACCGCCGGCGCTTCGAGCCGTCCTGCAAGTGGCTGTACTCAATCTTGGCGCCGGAAAAAGGTCTGAACGTGATCTTTCCGAGCACATTGAAGCTCTCTCGCGGATTCATCGGCACCAGTTCGTTCGGGATGGGCGTGTCCTCCGCAACGTACTCGTACCACGGCTTGCCGTGGAACTCGTAATACCAGTTCGGACCCTCGTAGTCCGGTATGAACTCGCGGATCGTGGCCAGCCGTGCCGGGTCGGGATTGAAGTTGGCCGAATCCCTCGGCGAGTGTTCGGCAACGCCGAAGATGTGTCCTTCGTCGACGTCGCGCCGCCCGGACACGAAGAAGCGCAGCTTGTCGGAGAAGAGCGGCCCGGAGAGTGAGCCCTCGAGCGTGTGGACGTCGAGACCGATTTCTTTCGGATCTTTGAAGACGTCGTTGTTGCCACCCACGGCGTCACCGCCGTAAGCGCTCACGGATCCCGTAAAGCGGCTGCCTCCTTCCTTGGTGACGAGGTTCACGATGCCCGACATGGCCTTGCCATATTCTGCATTGAAGGCGCCGGAGATGACGGTCATTTCCTCGATCGCTTCGGCAGCGACTTCCGTGGCAAGCCCATTTGTATTGAACGGATTGCCCACCGACATGCCGTCGACGAGGTAGGCGATCTCGTTCGTTCGCCCGCCCCGTATATGGAGTGCGCCGTCGGCATCCTGCGTGACGCCCGCCTGTGTCGCCAGAATACCCAGGAAGCCTTCGACCGGAAGCTGATCGATTTCTTCCGCGACAACCGTCTTACTCGAAGCGGTGAGGTCTTTTTGGACGAGCGGCCGTTCGGCCTGGACGATGATCTCTTCGCCCTCGATCACTTCTTCGCTCAGCTCGGCATCGACGCGCGTCGTGTGGTCGGACCGCACCTGTACGCCCTCGACGAGCCGGCGGCCAAAGCCGATGTAGGAGAAGACGAGTGTATGTTCACCGGGGCGGACGTTGAGGATGACGTAGTCACCGTCAATGTTCGTGGTGGAACCTTGCGTGGTGCCCTGAATCGTGACGTTGACGCCGATGAGCGGCTCGCCGTTACCGGCGTCGATCACACGTCCGGTGATCTTACCCTGAGCGAGCGCCGATCCGGCGAAAAGCAGCACGAAGGCTGCGGGCATAACGAGGGCACGAAGGAAAGCGGAAGCTGCAGTCATCGGCAAAACGGTCGGGATCAGGCCGCAGAAATATCGGGCGTTCGGGGTGTCGACGAAAGGCATTCTCAGCGCACCTCTCGCGTCGGAGCAATGCGTGAGGCATCGAAGATCGGGCCGCCAAGATATGCAAATACAGGTACAAAGGGCAAAATAAAGGAGAGGCGCTTAACGGCGCCCCTCCTTATTTGTTCGGCTTGCTCGCGTATTCCTGCTTTACTTAAGAAGTGTCATTCGGATCGACCGCTGAAAATCACCGGAGGTCAGTGACAGGATGTAGATTCCGCTTCCGAGAGCATGTCCGACGTCATCCGTTCCATCCCAACTCACCTGATACGATCCGGCCGTCTGATACGTCTCCGTCAGCGTGCGGACTTCACGGCCGAGCGTGTCGTAAAC
>CAZART010000138.1:0-12617 GCA_964487555.1 uncultured Rhodothermales bacterium | reverse complement strand
AAAAGAGCTTCTGTTCCACCGATCCGGTGGTCGCTCGCGAATTCGCCGAAGTCACCTTCCTGTCCGATAGCCGGGAGCATCTTCCGAGGCTGCGCATTCCGAGTTTGGTCCTGCAGTGCGCCGACGACGTCATCGCGCCTGTGCAGGTGGGCAAATACACAGCGGATAGAGTGCCCGGAAGCTCATTCCGCGTGCTGGATGTCGCCAGTCACTGCCCGCACATGAGCGCTCCGCAGGAGACGATCACGGCAATGAAGGAGTTTCTCCGGAGCTTGCCGAGCGGATGAATGCTTCGACGGGGCGTCGGCGGAACTCATCCCGATGGGGGTGAAGACGGAGAATACCGTGGAGATTACTGTTCGATCTTCCCAGCCGGCAGGAAGTGTCGCTGACTCTATGGAGACGGCGCGGGCGCGGGCCTCGCTCTCTCGCAGCGCCTCCTCAAGACGCGCGAACTCAGATCGCTCCTGCCTGCCTGTTTTAAGGTCGCGACGATCTGCGCTGGAGTGCCTCTAGCGAACGCGCGCGACGGGACTCAGTGGCGGGTAGATCACTGACCCAGCGTCACCATTATCGTATCCACAGGCTCCTCGGCAGTGAGCGTCGTCGAAGTCGAATAAACGAGCATGAGTTGACCCTCCGCCCCGGCGGTTTCACGATACAGAGAGTCCGGCCCTCTCGCATCTACTGTGTACTCCCCAAATTCCAGGCTGTCCAGCCTGAGAAAACAGGTCATCGGGGGGCAGCAGCTGCAGGGCGGGTCGATGAATTGGTAATCGCCGGGGCCTGTTACCTCGACGTAAAGTGAGTCGTCAAATTCGCCCTGTGCATCGACGATGAGCGTCCCCATCTGTGCCGATTCGCCTGCTACCGCCATGGTATCAGCCGAATCCTGTGTTCCATCTCCGGTTTCGCAGGCAGCCACTATCGTGAGGAGAATGATCCAAAACGTCGCCGCGGTGGCAGCCGAGAGGGTAAATTTCATCGTGCGTTCCTCCTTTGTGAAGCGATTTAGTTAGGCTCCAGTGTCATGGCCGTTCTCACCTGGGAAAGCAGCGCCCTCGCCTCCGCTGCCGGCATGTAGTCTGAGTCCGCCTCTTTCCATATCTCTGCTGCCGCCGTGAGATGGCGCATAGCAAGACGATGCTCACTCTCGCGTGAATAAATTCGTCCAAGCTCCAGGTGAACCTCTGGCCAGAGGCGGCTCGTCCAGATTCCTCCATCGCGCACAATTGGCAGGAATGCCATAACCGCCTCCCCTCGACGCTCGAGCAACGCTTGATATCCTTTGACAGCGGGATCCGACTGCGTCCGGGCCAAAACATCGGCGCTTCGCCGGAGGGCGAGCAGATAGACAGGATCTCCGCGATACATTTCTTTCACTTCTGAGAATTCCGTTGCTGCGGCTCTGAACTGAGCATTAGCATAGAAAATCGATCCGGCAAGGTAGTGCTCCATTGACGCCTTACGCCGTGTAAAATAGGGGTCTCTGCCTGTCGCTCCTGCAAGCCGCGAAAGGGCATCCCGCGCCTCCGCAGGGGACCCGACGTCGGCCAGGCGCGCACCGGCAAGAGCAAGATCGAGATGGGGAGATTGGCTCAAGCGAACGGCTTCCTGCAACGCCGTTCGTGCCGCGGGCATATCGCCACGTCCGATCGCAATTTCGGCGGCCAAAGCATGAAAATAAGACTCCTGATCGGGGCTGGAAGTTCGCTTGCATTCGGCAAGACCTGCCTCGACATGCTTACCTGCGCGCCCTAGCTGACCTCGGAAGAGGTGAAGTGCCGCCAGGTGTGCTTGCGTCTTTTTCTTCCTGAGGTCGCCCGCATCGGGTAGGATCGAGTTAAAAACGAATTCCGCCGAGTCGAAGTCCGCTCGCAGCCAGTGGCTCTGGGCGATGAAGCCGAACAGAGGGGCATTGTCTCCCTCATAGCGTTTGCTTCTTCGAAACAGGCCCAGCGCAGCATCGGCATTGCCTTCGAGCGCCTGCGCAAACGCCGAATTCGCAAGCAGTACGCCGGTATACGAGGGATTCAGCAGTGAAGCCCGCTGATTCGACCGGATGGCCGTCTCCGTGTCGCCAACAAACATGGCAAGGTGGCCGAGCCATGCGAACGCGTCGGCATTGTTGGAATACCTTGCTGCCCACTCGCGCGCATACTCGAAAGCGCGGTCATAATCCATCTCGAACCGCTGTCCGTAGAAATTTGTGAGGATCATGAAGCGCTCTTCGTCGGTGACGCGATCGAGTAGCGGTAGGAGACGTTCGTGATAATAGACCGCTCTGTCGAACCTCCCCAGCTGCCGGTAGTGCATCGCGAGTCGGTCCATCGCCGCGGCGAACATGGAATCGAGCTCTACCGCGGCTTCAAGCAGCCGGACGGCATCCTCGACTTTGCCCTCCTGGACGAGTACGTTGGCCTCGGAGAAGAGCTCGAGCGCTTCGATTGATGAAGTCGTTACGTGGTCTAGCGGCGCACTGGAGTCTGTGAGTGCTATAGATTCGCCCAGATCGACGCGAACCTCACGATAGAGACGGTCGACCTTGCCGAGTACGTCTTCAATGCGCTCGACCACAGCATGACGGATCCGCAACGTCTCTCCCGTGCGGGCGCTCACAAGTCGGCACGTTACGACGAATTCGTCCCCCAGGCGATCGATCGAGCCGCCCACAACGACCGGTATCCCTTCCCGCCTTGCAAGCTCCACGGCCGTCTGCAGGTCCAGTCGGTGACCAGCCGGCAGCCGCATTCGGGTTTGCGCGGCCGCGACACTCTGTGACGGAAAGAGGTTTACGTGAGGTGACTGCCGTAGCGAGACGCGCAGGGCCTCGGCTAAAGAGTTATCAAGAACCGACTCCCGCGTATTGTTCTCGAATTCGGAAACCAGCACGTAGGCACCCGGCGAGAGTTCCACGCTGGGCTCCGAAAAAATCGGCGAGATCACAAGCATAAGGAGCAGAATGAGGAGTGCTGCCGCCGCGCCGTATCGGACCAGGAGTGCGCGCGACGTCTGGCTGCCCGTAGCTAATGACCCGGTCGATGAGATCTGCTGCAGGGCCGAGACGGCGGCGTCGGCCGATGATATCCGGTCGTCACGATCCTTAGTAAGTAACGAGGATATCAGATCCCTGATCGGCCGCGGAGCCTCTCCGAGTGCATCGCAATCGGGATCGCCGTACAGTACGGAGTAAAGGATCGCATGCGGGAAATCCCCCACGAAGGCCGGCCTCCCGGCAAGCATCTCGTACAGCACCGTACCAAGCGCCCAGAGATCGGTGTGGTAGTCTACCTCGTCCCCACGCACCTGTTCGGGCGACATATATGCGGGCGAGCCTACGATGAGCCCTGTCCGCGTAATTCCCAGATCAGCAAGTTTGGCTAGCCCGAAATCGACGATTTTGACTACACCCTGCGGCGTAACCATGATGTTCGCGGGCTTGATGTCGCGATGCACGATACCCTTTTTATGGGCGGCAGCAAGTCCGCGTCCAATCTGCACCGCGATGTCGAGCGCTTCAGCTTGCGGCAGCGGACCTCGGTCGAGGCGTTCGGCGAGCGTTTCACCCTCGCAGAAGGCCATCGCGATGAACAGCAAGCCGTGCGCTTCACCGATGTCGAGAATCGTGAGAACGTTCGGGTGATCCAGTGAAGATGCTACACGCGCCTCATTAAATAATCGCCGACGCCCCTCTTCGTCCTGATTGTAGGTTGGAGAAAGAAGCTTTAGCGCGACGACCCTTTCCAGCCTCGGGTCGTAGGCTTCGTACACGACGCCCATGCCGCCGGCGCCGATAACCGAGTTGATCTTGTAATGCGAGACCGTCTGTCCAACCAGGCCATACGGATCCACGGTCTTATGCCTTCTGGTCCTCTGACGTTCGTCTCGACCCAGATCATCAAGATAAGAGTGAAGAGCATCCAGAGATTTGAAGTAACCTGAACCCTCGTCGTACGCGGCCAGAAGTTGCTCGACCTCTGCGCGAATCGAATCATCCGCGCATTGTTTTTCCAGAAACGCAGAGCGCTCCTCGGGCGGCCTTTCCCACGTCCGTTCGACCCATTCTCTCAGCTCGTGTCGACCGATACGATCCATTTCCGAAGCGAATTAGGAGCATTTCCGATCGTCTGGTCCGTATCCTTTTATCAGATAACCGAAGGTACTCAGGCGCCGGTGTCGGAAATGGCAGGTGGACCTCGATAACCTGTCCGTTCGACGAGCAGCATCAACCTCGCGGGCATCTGAAATACAAGCATAGTCCAAAGTACAGGACGCCGTTTCGAAATGCGCCCCGAGAGTACACGTTTGCACGGCCGTTACTTCGAGTCCGATGTCGGATTGTTCAGCCGCAGGTCCTCTGGAGGCTACAACGGGTTCGCAATTTACGAATGCGGCCGTTTCCGACCGCCGAACAAATGGAGGCGATCGCACGTCCGTTAATGGAGAATACGGTAATAGATCTGAAAAGACGGAACTGGTCGAAGCTCATTCCCTTCGTGTACGCCACGGATTCGCTTGATGGTTTCGAACATGTCGTTGACTAAGATCCCGGGATCGCGTTCAGACACGGACGAGGTCCTTTTCCACATACAGACGTAGGCGCTCAAGAATAGCGCCCGAAGGTACTAGATCTACCTTGTGACCCGGCAAGTCTTCGAGTTCGAACGCGAGGTCGGCCACCTCGAACCCCACGGGCTCGCTGAACTCGACTAGATATCAATGTCGCTGCCAGAGACCGGATGCTCGCTACGAAAAGACTGAGAAAGGCGTTTAGTTGCTTCGCCGAGGACGAGAAACTGATGGAGAATCGCCGACTGTGAGAATTCGTCAACTTTGAAGTCGGCGGTATCCGTCTCGCCGGCAAACCGATCAATCAGTTCCGCGGCTCGCAAAATGTCGCGGAGGTGAGCCTCATCGCGTTGAGAAATCATGCCGCCTTGTAGAGAATCTGAGCGGATTTCAAGATAGCATCTCGCCGAATCGGATTACGACTTGCCTCAACGCCCCGGCGCGTCAGCAGATCGACGTCTCGCCCTCCCCGGGTAGGAGGTGCCCGTCTCATCACGGAATCAATCCAGGCTCACCACATCCTCCACCCGCACTTCCATGTCGTTGAAAGCCGCGAGCCGAACGGACGAGCCGGCGCGGAGCCGCGCCACGCGGTCGTAGCCGTCGTCGGAGGGTTCGGTGTAGACCTCCAACGTACGATGGGGAATGTCGACGAGCCAGAACTCGACGATGCCCGCGCGGCCGTATAGCGCGATCTTCAGCCGGCGGTCGCGGGCGGCGGAGGTCCATGCGACTTCGACGACGAGGTAAATGTCGGATGGTGCCGGATGGCTGCGTTTGTAGAAATCGTCGCGAAGCCGGCAGAGGACGACGTCGGGTTGCGGATGATTGTACTCGTCAATCTGAATCGGATTTTGCACGCTTAGAAGCGCCCGGTCTCTGGCGAGCGAAGAAAAGAGATGAGTAAGTGCCATGGTGTGCCCGCCATGCTCCGGACTGATCGGCTCCATCACCAGGATCTGACCGTCGATCAGCTCGACGCGGTCGTCTTCGTCAAGGATGCCGGTTTCGGCCATCCGGTAGTATTCATCCACCGTAAAGCGGTGGAGCAAATAACGTACCGGTGCGTCGGTGGTGATATCCATGGTTCTACCGCTCGCATACATCTTGGACGTCCTCCAGGTTAACTCGTCGTTCGCGGTGGCGGTTCTCAAGATCGATCCGAGAAGGTGTCCTCGTTAGACCCGTAGACCGGCACGGCATAACCTCCGGATGCGCGGATTCACGAAAGAGGATTCCGATCCATCGCCGAAACCCGCCCGGATCAGGGACTCTGAAGGGTCTTGCCGGTTCTTCTCTGGGAAGCCACATTCGATGACTGCTCAGGCGCGGTCGGCGTGGTCCGATCGAGCGACGTTCTGATCGTGGCGGGAAATCACCTGGAAAGTGGAACAGCGTGTTTGATCGGCCTCTCCAAAGAAGGTGATCTGCTCTGGAAGAACGAGGTCGCTCCTCCGGATTCGTTTACGTCCATTACCATCACGTCGCTCGCCCTGAGCCCCGTCGACGCGGTGGAGACAGAGGCCGCAGCGAGTCGAGGAGATGGCCGAACTCTGGACGCGCTGGGCGGTGCGAACGAACACCATCCCTAAACCCAGGTAGAGTGTTCGCGACCCGCTCCGAGCCGGCGCGTCGCGCGTGCAATGGGGTGCAACAATAAAGGGCCGGAAAGGAAGTCGGCCTTGATAATCTGATCGTCGGTGAACTCGTTCATTCGGGCACTATCCGCACGCCAACTAAATAGGTGGAGAGCGAAGCACCTGGCGCGCGCAGCATTATGGAGGTGCTTTCCGAGTCATTAGATCACGTTTCCACGGGCTCGGAAAAAGGGGCCATCTTCGCGGTTCATTATAGCATCTGTTATCCATATTATCACTTCTTCCGTGTCACACGGGCATCCGTCGACGAGTTGTCCAATACACCACTCGCCAAAGGAAACGGCCCTTCACTCAAACAACTATCCGTCGACAAGCAATGGAATACTACAACTTCGATCCGGAGTGGGGACATTATCCATGGAGCGCTCAAAATACGGCTGAAGGCCTCCGTGCGCTTGTAGAGATGCCTGATGGGTCACGGCACGTGGTCTTCGGTCCGCACGAACTGGTCGGCTATTTCGTGGCCCTTCACAATGAGCGTCTTCACCTCATTGAGATCATGCGGCGGGCGGTAGACGCCAAAAATCTCTCGCCCGTGCGAGAGAAGCTGGCAGATTTTCAGACCGATTTCTTAGAGCATCTGAAAACGGTGGATTTTTCATCTTTCGAGGGCAAATGAAGGCATGCGGTGTCGTCGCTCCGACTTTGCCTTTGCATCCGGAATTCAGATGATTTTGGGGACCGGCTTGAGATCGCTTAACAGGGGGCGGCCATCGAGGATGATCGCTAAACTAAGAACGATCTAAATCCCCGTCACCGGGGCTTCGAGGCGTCGGTCATGATCCAAGTGTCAGAACCGGTCCGTCTCGTTGCGGCGAGTACGCACCTACGCCGGCAGCCCCATTCGATCGACGAGATCCAGATACCGCGGGTCGTCGCGGAGCGGTTCGAGAGCCGGTTCGACGTTGACCCATATCAGGCTGGGATCGCGGATCTCCGCCGCCTTTTCGAGCAGGGAGAATGCGGCGTCCGCATCTCCCAGTGCAGCATACGCGAAGGAGACGAGGTACGGGTAGACCTGATGTTCTCGCAGGGCGGCCCGCTGCGCCTCCGTGCGCTCCGCCTCCGGTACGGCGCGGGCTGCGTCCTGGCGTCGAGACGCTTCTTCAAGACGGGCGAGCAACTCGCGGGCGGCTTCTTCGTTGCCGGCACGCGCGTGGGCATAGGCCGCGCCCGCCATCGCGTTGGGATGCGGAAAGCCCTGCTCGAAGAGCGCGACGGCCTCGTCGTATCGCCCGAGCTCCGTCAGGGTCTTGGCCTTCTCGAACACGCCAAAGGTCGTCGGCAGAATGTCCAGCGACCGCTGCGCGGCGACGAGCGCCTCATCGAAGCGGCCTGCGAAATGAAGGATCCGCGCGGCGAACCCGTGGACGGGCGGATCGACGGGACTGAGCTCCTGCGCGCGCCTTACGTGCCGGATGGCCTCATCCAGCCGCTTCATGCTCGAGAGATACCCCGCTAGCCACCAGTTGGCCGTCACGTAGTTCGGGTTGAGCTCCAGGGCCCGATGGAAGCCCCGCTCCGCGCGCGTCCAGTCCCACCTGTAGTGATATCTCGAGTCCGCCAGCGCCGTGTGCGCCTCGGCGAGCGAGGGATCCAGCTCGAGGGCCTTCAGGGAGAACTCGATCGCGGCCGGGAATGCTTCGGACGGGTATCTTCCCCAATGGGCCCAGGCCAGCAGATTCTCGGCGAGACCGCTGTAAGCGAGCGCGAAATCCGGATCGCGGTCGACGGCTCTTCCAAACAGAGAGTCGGCCTCGGCGTAGCGCTGCTGGCGCCAGAGGTGCCGGCCCTGGACGAACAGCCTGTAGGCCTCCGGGTCGACTTCCTGCGCGCTCGTCAGCACCTCCTCTTCATCGGGGGTGAGATTCAACGCGACGCCCTCGACGATGGCGCGCGCGACCTCGTCCTGCAGGTCCAGTACGTCGTGCATCTCGCGCCGATATGCTTCCGACCAGATCAACCGATCGTTTCGCCCGTCGGTGAGCTCGATGCGGATGCCGACGGTGGATCCGGCAGGCTGGAGCGTGCCGCGGACGATCGCGTCCACGCCCAGCTCGGCGGCGATCTCCGAGACCGACATGTCCGTGTCGGCATACCGCATGACCGACTGCGGCGAAATCACGCGGTCGATCGCGCTGATCTTCGACAGGCGCAGAATGAGCGCCTCCGTCATGCCGTCGGCGAAATACCTCTGCTCGGCATCGCCCGAGAGACTGCGCAGCGGGAGCACCGCCAGTGATTCGTAGGCCTGCGTGCTGCGCGGCGGCAGCACGTAGAATATCGCCACCAGGACCAGCAGCGCCGCTGCGCCGGCATACGTATACGAACGCCGTCGGCCGAGTCGGGTCGGTTCTGTGTTCCGGGTGGATGGATCCGGGCTCTTAAGCTTGCGCAAAGAATCCCGTAGATCCCCGACGGTCTCGAAGCGATCCTTCCGCTCCTTCGCGAGGCACTTCATCACCGCCTCGCCCAAAGCGTCTGGTATTTCCGGCCTCAAGTCTCGAACGTGACGTACTTCGGTTTGGGTGATCGCGTACATCACCGCCTGCTCGTACGTGCCTTCGAACGGACGTCGTCCGGTCAGCATCTCGTAAAGAACCACGCCGAAGCTCCATATATCCGTCCGGACGTCGGCGTCTTCGCCGCGAATCTGCTCCGGGCTCATATACGATGCGGTTCCCAGCACCGAGCCGTCGCGGGTCAACCGCGTGTTCTCGAGGGCCCTCGCAAGGCCGAAGTCCAGAATCTTAACCCGACCCCGCGTCGTGATCATGATGTTGGCCGGCTTGACGTCCCTGTGGATGATGCCGGCCTCGTGCGCACGCCCCAGGCCGTCCGCGATCTGAAGGGCGTAGTCGATCACCTCCTCGATCGGCAGCGGTCCGTCTTCGATCCGCTCCGCCAGCGTCCGGCCCTCATAGCAGGCCATGGCGATGAACATGCGCCCATCGTCGGACTCACCGATCTGATAAATGGTGCAGATGTTGGGATGATCCAGCGCGGAAGCGGCACGGGCTTCGGCGACGAAACGCTGCTTCGAGACGGTGTTCGTCGCCAGATGCGGCGGCAGGAACTTCAGCGCGACGATCCGGTGCAGCTGCGTGTCCCGTGCGCGGTAGACGACGCCCATGCCGCCGTCTCCGAGGCGCTCTTCGATCAGGTACTGGGAAACCCGTTCACCAATCATGGGCACTGCCAGGTTGGGTGCAGAGCAGAGCGGCACCGGTCGCAGCGTCGCATGACGCCGCCCCGAGCGATAACCTGGACGCTTCCAGAGAAGAGGCGTGCCGGGGAGGCGTCTGAAGCACGTCAGACGGGCGCTGGCGTCAACATGCCTTAACTTACAATCCCGGGGAGAAATTGCAAGTCGGCGGGCAAAGCGAACATGCTTGTATACTGACGCTGTATGCGGACGGGCCCCGGTTCCACGGCAGGGCCGCAGGAGGATTTGGGCACAAAAAAGAGAGCCCGTTTCCTCGAGAGAAAACGGGCTCAGCTCCCGGGTGCGTCTGTATTCGAACCGGTAGTCCGGCAGCGGCTGACGGAAGTTTACGAACGGAAGCTTATCTTCTGCAGGCATGCTGCCGGTCGGCAGGCAAGGAGCATTCGATCAGAGCCAACGTTGAATCTTCGGCTCGTCTAAGGAATCTTCGATACTCGCTATGGCCGAGACAACTTCCATTCGCGCTCTTGTACGTGAACGACGCCGTGATATCCTACGTCTGGCAGACCAACATGGAGCCCGGCGCGTTCGTTTATTCGGCTCTGTTGTCCGCGGCGAGGACCACGACGCTAGCGACCTCGATCTACTCGTTGACATGGCGGAGGATCGGGATCTTCTCGACCGCATTGCCCTAAAGCAGGATTTGGAGGATCTGCTCGGAATTGACGTCGACGTCGTTACGGAGAAAGCGATTCATCCTGTCCTGCGATCACGGGTGCTGATGGAAGCCGTCGAATTGTGAGCGTTCAAGAGCGGGATCTTGTATACGTGATCCATATCGAGGAGAGGATCGCGCGTAGACCTCGAAGAAGTGTGGAGGGTCGTCGAGCAGTCTTTGCCGGATCTAAAGAGTGCGATTGTCGACGCGCGGAAAAAGGCGAAGGGATGATCTCGACTCAATTCCTCTCAAACAGCCTGAGAAAAGAGAAGCCTCTAAATCACTGAGACCTAGAGGCTTACGTTATGTGTGCTCCCCTGACAGGACGTTGTTCGAACCGGCGGTCCTGGTTGGCTCTGACTAGCCGACAGGCGGGTGCTGCATCCAAAAGATGAAGAAGCCCCGAATAGGACGTTGTTTGAACCGAGGAGCCTCAAGCGTCTGGCTGTAATGTCACACCATCTTGCGTGGCTCGTTTGAAAAGTCAACTAGAAGCCTCCGAACAATTCGTTCGGTCCCAAGTCGAATCTGTCTGATAATATAACCGGTGAATGAGACGGTGCACATGGAAATCCGTGACGTCATTCGGCGCAGCAAGGAGCGGCTGTCCACGCATTACGGAGACCGGTTCGCTGGGCTAATTCTGTACGGTTCGGAAGCTCGTGATGAAGCCACACCCGAAAGCGACATCGATTTGCTCGTGCTTTTGCACGGCCCTTTTAATCGTCTAAACGAGCTTCGGACTATCGTAGACCTCCTCTATCCGCTGCAGCTTGAAACGGACCGTCTTCTGTCAGCGCGGCCAGTCGCGGTCGAGGACTACGAGCATGCTCATCTCCAAGTCTATCGCAACGCACAGGAGGAGGGCGTGACCACATGAGTCGCGTCCATGAGGAAGAGATTGGGGCTAATCTTGCCTGTACTGACGAGGCGCTTACTGCGGCACGCCTTCTCCGGGATCGTGACCTGCATGACAGTGCTGCCTCGAGAGCCTACTATGCGGCCTTTCATGCCGCGACTGCGGCCATACTGCAGGAGGGCGAGCCGTCGAAGACGCATAGCAGCACGCTCGCAGCCTTTCATCGGGTGTATGTCAGGACGGGTCGGATCGGCTCAGAACATGGCAAAGCCTTAAATCAACTGTTCGAGCTTCGAGCGATAGGCGACTACGGTGAACTTCAGCATGTCACAGGTGAAGAGGCAGACTACGCTGTGACGGTGGCAGAACATTTTGTTACCGCTGTCCGCTCGGTTCTCGCTGCAGTGCCGTGAGACGTCCAATCCGGACAGCACGATTCGTGCGGGTGGCAAATAAAGCCCCCAGCTCGCCGTTTCAGGAGGCGAACTCGGGGCTCTTGCTCCCCGGGTAGGACGTTGTTCGAACCGAAGGTGTTGGGACGTTTGGCCATCGTGCGAAGAAGATTCTTGATGACGTGGTGGTGCCCGCCATAATGCGATAGATGTATGCGGCGCTCGACATGGAGAATTGAGAGCAGCACGCTAGTGAATTAGGGTGATGGATCACTTTCGTACACCTTGACAGACCTGTCGACGCATGCGACCGTCTTACGATCTCTCCTACCGGAAACCGGCTCCGGCGACGAAGGTTTTATTCTGTAAACCAATCGAGCGCCCTTATGCCTTCGCCTTCCAACGATACGGTCGAAATTCAGATTCCCCGCGATCTATTCGAGGAACTCCGCGAGCTCGCCTCTCAGGTCGACTATCAGAGTGAGGAGCTTACTGTGCTGCTTCTGCGCACGCTCTTGGATACGTTGCGTAAGGAAGGGCGTCTTGCCGAACTCGTCGGCGACCACCGACGCGTGCCCGACGAGATGATCGGCTTCTTCATGGATCGCTACGACGAAGCGCTGCAGAAGCTCGCCCGCTAGATGCAGTACCTGTCCGAGGCCGACGTGCTCCGCATGCATGAGCTCGCGCTCGATCGCTTCGGAGGCAGCGCCGGCGTCCGCGATACGGGCGGCCTCAACAGCGCCGTCCATCAGCCGATGGGTTCCTTTGGCGGCGAAGACCTTTATCCGACCGTCTTCTCCAAAGCCGCCGCGCTCGGTTACTCGCTCATCCGCAATCACCCTTTCGTCGACGGCAATAAGCGCGTCGGGCTGATGGCCATGGGTCTCTTCCTGGAGGTCAACGGCCATACCCTGCTGGCTTCCAACGAGGAGGCCTATGCCTTCACGCTCTCGATCGCCACCGGCGAGCTCGACCGCGAGCAGGCTGCGCACTGGCTGGAGGAACACTCAGAACCGATTCCATGATGCGGGCTACGGTAAAACGGGCAAGGTCTAGATTGGAACGCCGAGACTGACCTGTCCACAGTGCGGCCGTTCGCGTCTTGTGTACGACATCTGGCGCCGCCAAAACAAGAAAAGCCCCGAGCTCGCCGTTCACCTGGCGAACCCGGGGCAATGGCTCCCCGGGTAGGACTCGAACCTACAACCCTGCGGTTAACAGCCGCATGCTCTACCATTGAGCTACCGAGGAA
>CAZART010000137.1:0-12798 GCA_964487555.1 uncultured Rhodothermales bacterium | reverse complement strand
GAAAACAGCGTAAGCATGTGCGCATAGTCGCGCAGGGTCTCGCGGAGGACGTCGTAGGTAGCCTCGGCATCGGACTTCACGTCCACCAGCAGCAGAAGCGGCCACTCGTTCTCCAAGGTCCGGCCGCCCCGGCGCTCTTTGCGGTACACCGTGCCGCCATTGCGGCGGACGCGCTCGGCCAGCGGATCCAGATACAGGGAGCGCAGCGTGCGGCGCGGGTCGACATCCGGCCGGTCGTGCGCCACGAGCAGCTCGCCGTCGACCAGGTGGACGTCGGCCTCGATGCTGCGAAAGCCCCTCTCCAGGGCATCGAACAGCGGACGCTCGTGCTCGTAGTCGTTGTGCGCGTGCGCCCGACGGAGCGGGACCACGTCCGCGAGGCGGCCGGCATCGCCGATCCGCGAATCCCGGCCACGTTTTGCCGAATCCGAGGCGCCCTCAGGGACTGAAACAACGAGTTCGGCCACCACCGGCCGGTGATCCGACGCGACTGCTTCCGGCACGTTGACGGAGACGACTTCGAGGCCGTCGGTTACGTAGATTTGGTCGATGCGCCGGTTAGGAGCGTCGGCCGGGAACGTGTATCCGTCACCGCGGCCCGCGACGTCCCATGCGTCTTGCATCCGTTCGCGGATCGGCGTCAACTCCGGCCCGTCCGGAGGTGCGTTGAAATCCCCGATCAGCACTTTCGGACCGGACGTCCGCTCGACGCGCGCCATGACGTCTTCGGCCTGCCGCCGCCGCAGCGCGGGATCGGATCGATAATCGAGGTGGACATCGTAGACGTGCAGATGGACGCCATCCAGGTCTAGCGTCGCCATGGGAAAGCCCGGGAGCACCGTCCGGACGGGATCCGCGCCGATGCTCGGAAGCCGGATGAGCTTGAAATTCTCGCCGGTGACGACAGGGAAGCGGCTCAGTATCGCGAGACCGTACTCGCGGTTCGGACGACCGCGCTGCGCCGACGGCAGGTTGTAGATGGGACCCCAGACGGCGTGCATGTCGAGCAGCTCGGCGAGCGCCGCGAGCTGGTCGGCGAACGCGCTCCGATCCGACCAGTGCCGGTCCACCTCCTGCAGTCCCACGATGTCCGCGTCGCCCGAGCGGATCACGTCCGCGATGGATGCGAGGTCGACCTGGCCATCCATCGCCTCGCCGTGATGGACGTTGTAGGTCATCACCCGGACGCGGCGTCCCTCTGCGTCCTGCCCGGCAGCGTCGGTCGCCGCGGCGAGACCGACCACGCCGCACAGGACAAGACAAACGAAGAAACCGATCGGACTGCAGCGCGAAATCGACCGTGAAAGCAGACGGCGTGAATCCATCGAGACAGAGAAGTTGTTACGTGCTACGGCGCCCCCATCGCCGATGGCGCATCCGCCCACCTCATTCTGCTGGAGTTACCGGGGCCGCCCACGCCACTCCAGGCGCGCGTTGGCGCATCTCCGCCGCCTGTCCGTCGTGCCTTTGCACCGAAGACGACGCCGAGTAAGAGGAAAACGATCGAGAGAGCAAAGAACGTCACGTTCAGTGATGCGCTTAAAGATACGCCGGAAGAAGGCCGTATTCTCGTAGCCCACGTCGTAGCCGATCTGCTCGACGGGCTTATCCGTACGCTCCGACAGAAGCCCGAATGCACTCTACGTTTCGTAGAGGCCGCTCAGCGGTGAAACTTGAGCGTCCGGCGTGGCGACAAGAGATACGCGAAGGGATTGTTCGTCGGCAGACATCTCGTGGATATTGTCGCAAATGGATCCACAGCCTGATGCCTGTCACGGCTCGAATGCCGCTACCCGCTCGATAACGCGGCGCGGGGACGGCCACTTCCTGGTCGAATTCCGGTAGGAAGTTGTCGGCAATGCTCATGTTTCGTAGGTCAGGCTGTCTGCGTCGCCCTCCGACCACGCATCACGAAATACCAGACCAGACTCCCGATGCCGGCTGCACCGCAGAGCAGGACGGGGATTCTGTAGATGGCAACGGCGTCGTACAGAAAGGTTGCACCCGCCGCCCCCAGGGTCACGATCACGAACGCGGTCCGGATCAATATGCGGGCGATGCGCTCCTGCAGAAAAGCAGACGCCAGGATCATCAGAAATGCGAGATGAAAGAGGACGAATCCGGGGTAACCGTTGCGCACCGCCAGTGCGAAATCCCACTCGTACCGAACGGCCCAGATCATGGAGACATGCGCCACTATGATCGCCGTAACTACCCACCAAAATCGTCGCGGAATTTCCCGGCCAAGCGAGGTTAGGACGACGACGACGGTGAGCCCTCCGTAGCCGATCATAGCAAGGAGAAAGGTGATGAAGACGGCTGTCGTTCCTTCGGCAACCATAGCTCAACCCTGATCAGTTACGTTGCACACGCAAGTTCTCGATACAATGTATGGCGTAGCACGGCGCGCCTCAAGATCACCGGATGATGTGGAAAACGGTCGCGGCCCCGCCGGCCGAGATGGCGTGCCCTGCACCAGGCCGGCGCTCGTTCCGGACGCCGGGGATCGGTGGCGATGGGCGAGGCCGACTGCACCTACAGTGGCCGCTCCGCGCGCCGGCGGTGCCTCGGTTCCCGATTGTCTACTCGCCTCCGCAGCCGAATGCGAGGACCCGGTCGACCCGCGTATCCTGCGGTAATTCCCCCAGTGACGAGCGGTCCGGCTTACCGGCAGGCAGGCTCGAGACCGGTTCGGAAAGCCGGAAGCTCAGGCCACAGTGCGCGGGAATCCCCACGAAGACAGTACCTTCCCCGATGAGCGGCTCGGCATCCGGAAACTCGAGCAGCCGCTCGAGTGCCGTGCCGACACCGAGGGAATCAGACGTGCGGAACGTCGGATCATCGACGGCAATCCTCCACACCTTCCCGTCCACGATCTCGGCCTCAACGGTGCGGTCGGAAGCGTCGACCGTAACGATGCGTTGGGGCTGCCCCTCGATGCCCATCGCAGTAGTGTCCCTTAGGATCGTGCAAAGCTCCGCGACGTCCTCGACGGTGCTTTCAACGGTCAGATCACCGAGGCCATTTCCAGTGAGGGTTGTCTCCGACGTGATGCCGCAGGCGGCCGATTCCGTTTCGTAGTCGCTGATTGATGATTGCGCGCCGGCTGAGTCCGGTTCACCGGCACCATCTTGCCGGGCCGCCGGATCTCCGCACGCGGAAAGGAATAGCGCGAATACGCACGCCAGAATGTTGCGACGGCTCGGACTTTTCATATATAGTGGCGAAAAACGAGCAGTCGACGCGGCGGAGGCTTCCGGTTCACTGTCTGTCCGTGAGTGACACTGTGCAATCGGCGCCCAAGATACGCCGTTGCCGGCCGCCATCTGCCTCAGCATCCCGTCGGGTCCTTCTTCGGACGGCGACAGGCTCTGGACCGCGCTCGTCGCTGACCTGCGCCTGTCGCTCCGCCGCACCCATCGTTCTGCCGCCAATGCGTCTTGCTTTTAACGTTGCGCGGTGCGATCCTCAGGGTGTGGCCTCAACAGGAGCGGCTCCTCTCCGTTCCGGCTGAGTGATATGCCGATATCTGAATGCATGATGCCTCGCGCATTCGTTGCCTCCGGCTGACTGCTCGTCCGTTGTTCGAATCAAGATCGGATGAGTCCACGCCATCGTTGTCCACTCTGTGGCGGAGAACGCTTGCGTTCCCTCTTCTCGAACGGTGTCGTTTTTCTATGCCCCGTTACCTGTTTCTCGTTTTCTTCGCTTCCTTCGTGGGTGCGGCGTTCGGTCAGGACCCGGCAACCGAAAGCCCGCCGCTTCCGCAGGCGGATTTTCACGCGCCCTCGATCCGATTCGAGCGGCTGTCGCTCGAGGAAGGCCTTTCCCAGAGCAGTGTCGAGGACGTGGCGCAGGATGCGAACGGGTACATCTGGTTCGCGACGAAGGGAGGTCTCAATCGATTCGACGGCTATGACGTGGAGGTCTACAAACCGGTGCCGTTCGACTCCTCGTCGCTGTCATCGAACTGGATCAACGCCATTCATGTAGACAACTCGAATCGACTCTGGGCGGCGACCTTCGGCGGCGGACTCAACGTGCGCGAGCCGACCACCGGCCGCTTCGTACAGTTCCGACACGATCCTGAGGATTCGACCACGCTCAGCAGCGACTACCTGTCGGCGGTGACGGTCGGGAACGGCGAGGAGGTCTGGGTGGGCACGCGCGGGGACGGGCTGAACCGACTCGACGTCGCAAGCGGCCGCGCCGAGCGGTTCGCGCACGATCCCGACGATCCCTCTTCACTGAGCGGAAACTGGGTTCGGGCGATCTTCGAGGACCGAGGCGGACGCATCTGGGTGAGTACGGACAACGGCGTCGACCGAATCGATCCGGAATCCGGTGCCGTGACACGCATGCCGGCGTTGCGTGACGGTTCCGGCCGGTTTACGGAAGACGCTCAGAATCCGAACGTGCTCTGGATCGGTTCGGCGAACGGTCTCGTGCGATACGACACGGCGACGGATCGGCACGAGCGCTTTGTACCGCCGGGCGATGCGGAGGGAAGGCAGGTCGTACGCAACGCGGTCCAGGATCCGGCCGACCGGGATATCCTCTGGCTGGCGACGCACGGCGGCGTGTACCGCTTCAACAAGCGCACGCACACGTTCCACGGTTATCATTACGACGCGCGGGATCCACACAGTCTCGCCGACGATTACGTCACCCGTGTCTATGCGGATCGAAGTGGCGTGATCTGGGCGGCGACCTACGACGGCCTGTCGAGCTTTGCCACCACCGGAACCGGATTCACGACGTACGAGCACCGGGAAGACGATCCGAACTCCATCCTGTCGGACGGGGTCTGGTCCGTTTACGAAGACCGGGAAGGGATCCTCTGGGTCGGTTCGGCCCGAGGGCTCGATGCGGTCCACCGCCCGAGCGGCCGCATCCGTCATTTCGAACGCGATTCAACAGGCGGTTCAGGCCCGCGAGGCAGCGTTTACGTGATCATGGAAGACCGCGCCGATACGTTCTGGCTGGGTACGAGCGGCGGCCTGGCCATGCTTGACCGGGACGCAGGGAGCTTTCGCCATTTTCGGCACGATCCGAACGATAGCACGAGCCTGGCAAATAATGTCGTCGGCGCGATACACGAAGACCGACAGGGACGATTCTGGGTCGGGACGCTCGGTGGTTTTCATCGCATGAACCGACGGACGCAGCAGTTCAGGCGTTACGAGCACGATCCCGGTGACGCCGCCACGATCTGCGGGCGGAATCCGATTGCCATCGAAGAGGATCACCAGGGCCGTATCTGGATCGGTACCATCGACGGCGGATTTTGCCGCCTCAACGACGACCTTGAGACGTTTATACGTTTCCAACACGATCCGGCCGATCTCAACAGCTTGAGCCACAATTATGTGATGGCGATCCAGGAGACACGCCGGGAGCCGGGTGTTTTCTGGATTGCCACCTACGGGGGAGGTCTGAACCGGTTCGACAGCCGAGACGGTACCTTCCGGCATTTTGCCGACGACGCCGGGTTGAGCAACGATCTCTACGCCGTCCTGGAGGATGAAAACGGCCTCCTCTGGATCACGAGCAATTCAGGCCTCTATCAATTCGATCCGTCGACAGAGACTGTTCGGCATTTTGACGTGGACGACGGGTTGCCTTCGAACGAATTCAGCCAGTGGGCCTATCATCGAAGCGGCAGCGGCGAGATGTTCTTCGGAGGTATCAAGGGCGTGACGGCGTTCTTTCCGACAGAAATTCGGTCCAACGAGATACCGCCGCGGACGTCCTTTACGGGATTAAAACTGGAGAATCGCTCTATTCGGCCCGGGTCGGGCCCTGTGCTGCCACGCCCGATCGGCGAGATGGATGAAGTTCGCATCCCCCCGGGGCATCGTACGGTATCGATCGACTACATCGGACTCCATTACAAGAATTCGAAAGACAACCGGTACCAGTACCGGCTCGTTGGATTCGACCGGGAATGGGTGGATGCGGGCACAGGACGGTCGGCGACGTACACGAATCTCGATCCCGGCTCCTACGTCCTGGAGGTGAAGGCGGCAAATTCGGACGGGGTGTGGACGCCCGAGCCCATCCGGCTCGGCGTCACCATGCTGCCGCCCTGGTGGCGGACGACGTGGGCATACGTGTTATACGGGCTTGTCTTCTTTGGCGGCGTGTTCGCCGTAGACCGGGTGCAGCGCAGGCGCGTTATTCGACGGGAGCGCGAGAAAGCGGAGACGCGCGAGCTCGAGCAGGCCCGCGCGCTCAAAAAAGCCTATACCCAGCTCGAGCAGAGCCAGGCCATCGTGCGGGCGATCAACGCCGAGACGGGACTTGAAAGCTTATTGAACGCCGTTCTGGAGCAGGCCAGGGTGATTCCGGGCGTCGAAAAAGCCTCTGCGATTGTCTACGATGACGATCTGGACGCGTACGTGGTAAAGGCAAGCGAGGGGTGGGATTCCTGGCAGGTGAAGGAGCTGCGCATGACGGAAGAACAGGCTGCGGCGCGCTACACGGATCACGCTGAAGAAGTGGTCGACGACGTCTTTCTCGAACGCGAGGTTTCGGCTCGGCCGACGTTCGCCGGAATGGAGGAGCTGGAGGAACCTGCTTCGATGCTCGTGCTGCGAATTCGGTCGGGCGAGCGAACGGACGGATACATTGTCTTCGACAACATGCACGACCGGGATGCCTTCCAGGATCGGGACGTGGACCTGCTCGTCAACCTGCGCGAGCACGTCCGCTCAGCGTTTCTCAAGGCCCGACTCGTCGACAACTTGCAGCGATCGTTGGCACACCTGCGAGCAACGCAAGATCAGCTGGTCCAACAGGAGAAACTGGCATCGCTCGGCGCGCTGACCGCCGGCATCGCTCACGAAATCAAGAACCCGCTGAACTTCGTCAATAATTTCGCCGGACTGTCGCAGGACTTGATCGCGGATATCAACGCCGCCGTGGAGACCCTGAACGGACACGTTTCGACCGACATGGTGCAGGAAATTCGGGAGCTGCTGGAGGATCTCAGGACGAATGCGGCAAAGATCGAAGAGCACGGGCGACGGGCGGACGGCATCGTGCACTCGATGCTGCTGCATTCAAAAGGGTCGACGGGAGAGCGGCGCAGCACGGACGTCAACGCGCTGGTCGACGAGTACGTCGGTCTGGCCTATCACGGCCGGCGCGCGCAGGTGCCGGATTTTGCCTGCCGGATCGCCAAGGATTTCGACGTGTCGGTCGGCCACGCGAACTTCGCTCCGCAAGACATCGGCCGCGTGCTCGTGAATCTCCTCCAGAATGCCTTCGACGCGGTGCACGAGAAGGCGCTTGCGTCGGGCGACGCTTACGCGCCGCAGGTAGGGGTATCGACTTCGAGAGAAGCCGGCACCGTGGTAATCCGAGTCGAGGACAACGGCCCCGGCATTCAGGTCGAGAAACAGGAGTCCATCTTCGAGCCGTTCTTCACGACGAAGCCGACCGGCAAGGGGACAGGACTTGGATTGTCGATCAGCTACGAGATCGTCACGCGTGGCCATGGTGGGCGGCTGACGGTTGAGACCGCCGAGGGCGGCGGCGCGGCGTTCGCCGTGCACCTGCCGGCCTGATACCGCCGCTCAAGACCTGGAGGCGACGAGGCACGAATGACGACGGAGCACGTTCTTCGACGTGGCGAAAAGCGGATGAACGTGGAGCCACTCCGGCCGGCGGCGGCCCGATGACGGGCACGCCGCAGACGCCGGCGAGGTTCAGAACCGTTTTGCCCCTGGAAGTTATATCTGCACGGCGCTATGTGTCTATATAGATGCCGCTCCGCCGGATCGGCTTCACAGGGCCGGCGTATGACATCTGAACACACGTGAATCGCACATGCCTTTCGCCGAAATGGACACGCTCACCGCGTGGAGCCGGGCTCTTCGGGACCCGTCGCTGCACGACCTGCCGTACAAGATCGAGACCAACGAGTACGGGCAGCTCGTTATGAGTCCGACAAATTCGACGCATGGTTACATGCAGTCGCGGCTCAGCGACGTGTTGCGCGATCTGATCGGGCCACGCGGAAAGCGGGTCATGGAGTTTCCGATAGAGACACCGAACGGAGTCAAGGTGCCCGATGTCGTCTGGATCTCGGAGGAACGGTGGATCCAGGGAAAAGACTCGGATGCCAGCCCTGTCGCGGCGGAGATTTGCGTCGAGGTTTTGTCCCGATCGAACACGGCCGCAGAGATCGAAGAAAAACGCCGGCTCTATTTCGAGGCAGGGGCCGTCGAGGTGTGGACGTGCGACCTGGAAGGGCATATCCGGTTCTATGAGCCGGGCGGCGAACGGTCCCGCTCGGGCGTCGTCCCCTCGTTCCCAACCCGTATCGAGGTGTAGAATCAGGCCACACGCCCCGGGCGAATGCGCAAACAGGACCGTCCCCACCAGCGCCCTGGACGAGCTGATGCGCAAAAGGCGATCGAGTGGGCCAAGCGCTGCCCGAATCCAACGGGCGAGGAGTCCGTGCTCGAGATCCGGCCGGTGATGGAAGCCGACGACTTTGGTGACGAGTTTACGCCGGAGCTCAGAGAGCAGGAGGAGCGTTTTCGCGCTAAGACGGCCGAGCGGCCGTAGATCGGCGTCGCTTCAGATAGTCTCGAACGGCGCGTTCCGTCGTGAGCGCAATGGCCTTATCGAACGACTGGCGCGCCTCATCGATTTGTCCGGCTTCGCACAGCAGGTACGCCCGCGTCGCCCACGCCGGTTGAAAATGCCGCACCGCCGCATCGGGGATCGCATCGAGCATCGACAAACCGGCCTCCGGACCTTCGATGCGCCCGATCGCGGCCGCGTAAGCGACTCTGGCCCCCAAGGTAGGCGCGAGTTGTACCAGCCCGCCGTAGAGCGCGCGCAGCGCTGCCCAGTCGGTGACGGCCGATCTGGCGCGATCGCAATGCACCGATTGAATCGCCGCCTCCAGCTGGAATCGCCCGATGCGGCCGAATCCGTGGGCGCGGCGCAGATACCGTTCGCCCTCAGCCATCAAGTCCGCATCCCACCGGGCCGTGTCCTGCTCCTCGAGCGGCACGAATTCCTCCGATAGTCCGGCCATTCTCGACATCGAGAGCGAGATGAGCGCGGCCAGCCCGAGCGCATCCGGTTCGTCGCCGAGGATCTCGGCGAGGGTGACCGCCAGATATCGGGCCTCGGATGCGATCGAGTCGCGGGCGGCCGTGCTCGCGACGAGCTGACGATCCATCGAAAAGGCGCCGTATATCGCTTCCAGGACCGCATTCAGACGGGCCGGCATCTGGGAGCGTTCGGGGAGAACGAACGGAATGCCGGCATCACGGATGCGCCGCTTCGCCCGCACGAGCCGCTGTGCCATTGTCGATTCCGGTACCGCAAACGCCCGCGCGATCTGCCGCGCGTCGAATCCGAGCACCGTCTGCAGCATGAGGGGCGTGCGGATACCCGCGCGAATCGCCGGATGCGCGCAGGCGAAGAGGAGCTCGAGGCGCCGGTCGGGAATGGCATCCACGTCGATCTCCTCGGCACCGTCTGCTTTTAGAACGTGCTCATCGAGAGGCACCGACGTGCGACGTGCTGCGGATTTGAACACGTCGCGGCGGCGATTGCGCGCAACCGTCAGAAGCCACGCCTCGGGATTATCGGGGACGCCGGATTCCGGCCACGAGCGGAGGGCCCGCTCGAACGCATCCGAGAGTGCATCCTCGGCGAGCTCGATGTCGCGCGTGCATGATGCAAGAATCGCGACCAGCCGGCCGTACGAGGCGCGGGCGATCTGCTCCGCCCGCGCCTTCACCGGCCCGGTCGATCGCACAAGCGGCTGTGCATCGGCCCGCTTCATGCCGGAATCCACGATCCGTCCACAAAGCGAACCGCCGACGGCCGCAGCTCGATCGTGCCCCACTGCGCCGCCGGGCATTTCTCCGCCCAGGCGATCGCCGCGTCGATATCGGGCACGTCCAGCACGAACGTACCGCCAAGCTGCTCCTTCGTATCGGCAAACGGCCCGTCCTGCACCTGCAAGCTACCGTCCTTCGTCGTCACGGTCGTCGCATTCGCGACCGGTTGCAGGACTTCCGCCGAGATGAGCACCCCGGCATCCTCTAGCGACTTCGCATACGCATGAAAGGCCGCCATACCGGCTTCGATCGCTTCCTGACCGATGTCTTCGGCCGTGGCTTCAGGGTAATGGAGTAGGAGAGTGTAACGCATGGTGTTCCTGTCTTAACGTTTCATGATACGACATCAGTGATGCTGCATCGATATGACGAGTGAGCTCCGGCTCAATCGACAGGTCCGCCAAATTTTTCTAAAGAAACGGTCGCGGTTCCGCCGGCTCGACCGGCCTGCCCGGCATCAGGCCGGCGCCCTTCATTCGGCAAAGAGCTCCAGGTCGCAACCGGCATCTCACCGACACTCATGGCCCGCGCGTAGCCGGCGCAGGGCTCCCAAGTGGGACGCTCAGAGCCTCAAGATCAGCAGCAGTAGCAGCAATACCGCTACGCTCGCAAGCAATTAGAGGCCTCCGCCGTTCTCGGCAGACCGCTTGAGCGGCGTCTGATCAAGATTTCTGATCGGTGCCAAATGTTTTCGTGACAAGTTCCGTATCCATGTATTCGCGGATCTCTCGCAGCCTGCCATCGGCGAAACGGCATACCCAGCAGTAGTTGTTATTGTAGGGTCGTCCATCGGGTGTGGTATTTCGTCCGCCGTGCTCGACGACAACAAAGTCGCCCTCTGCGATGAAGCGGTGCGCGACGACCTCAAATGGCTCAGTGAGTGTCGATTTTACAGCAGCCAAGAGCTCGTCGACCACAGATTCCTTTCCCTCGAAGGTGTGGGACCATTGGCCGGTTCCCATCCAGGTCCACTGCATGTCCTCGGCCATAGCATCGACAAAAGGCTCAAGGTTGCCTTCGGACATTTCGGAAAAAATGTTCTGCATGAGTCGTTTGTTGTCGATTGCACTCACGATTTCTAGTCTCCGCTCTTTAAAGTATCGTCTAAGTTGAAACCGCCGCCCGACGCTATGCCGGGGGCGTACCGACGGCGATGTGCGCCGGCCACGTAGATTCGAGCGGCCCGCCATCTCGGCAAGCGGGACCTTCTCATTCCCGAATGGCTGGTCGGGTAGGGCTTCGCCCAGCGCACCGAAGCATGCGCGCAGGAGAGGAACCTTGTCGAGCGGCGCCCAGCTCGAGACGACCGCTCGTCGTTCGGGCATCAGCACGCGATATGCCTCGCGAAAACCGGCTGACCGATCCGGAAAGAAGATGAGGCCGAACATCGAGAACACGCCGTCAAACCGAGTCTCCTCGAACGGCAACGTCTGACCGTCCGCCTGTTTTGCCTCGGCGTTCGAAATGCCGGACGCCGCGATTGCCGCTCGAGCTCCTGGACCATTTCTCGCGCAAAATCAATCGCGACGACGTGTTCGACCTCGGCGGCGACCAGGAGCGCGAGCGTTCCCGGCCCCGCGGCCACGTCGAGGATATGCGCACGATCGGGCAGACGAGCGAATCGCAGTGCGTCGCGAGCATATTACTCGAGGATGGGAGCGACTTCCTCTGCGTAGCCGGCGGCGACGTCATTCCAGACATCGGGCATTGAATCGTGCAAGACGGATGGGTCTCGCGCTATGGCTGGGCCGATTCAGCAGGCTGTCCGCCGGGCATTTCGGGCGCGGCACTCATGTCCATGGCGAGCACCTCGAAAATATGGCCGTCGGGGTCCGCGAAAGCGCGGTTGTACATCCAGCCCATATCCATAGCTTTGCGGACGTCGGCCGTGCCGCCGGCACCGCCCGCCGCCTCCGCGATGGCGTCTACGTCCGCACGGCTGTCGCAGGTAAGAGCGAGCAGGACCTGGCACGTCGCGTGCGCGTCGGCGACGGGTTTTGGGCTGAAGGTCGCGAAGTACTTGCGCGTGAGCAGCTGAATGGTAATGGTATCGGACCAGACCATGCTGGATGCTTTCTCATCACTGAACTGCTCGTTCTTCTCGCAGCCGATCGCCTCGTAGAAGCGAGTGGCCGCCGCGAGGTCCTGTACAGGCAGGTTTACGAAGATCATTCGGGACATTGTAGGCTCATTCAGATTTTGTTCGAAGTGACGACCTTCTCGGTCTTCTATCTACTAGTCGAACAACGGTCCCCCATTTCGACAGGAAGGAGAACTTATTATCTAAACGGCCGAGGCAGTAAGCAGATTCGGTCATGATTCCTCCCGTTGTAGAACGTACCGGACCTCGCCGTTCGGTTCGACGCCGCCCGGCCTCCAGCCCAACTTTCGATAGAATTCATGGGCGCGCACGGACGGATCGGGATTCGTGCTGAGCCAGATCTCCTCAAGATCGTGCTCGAACAACCAGTCCGACGCTCGCCGGAGCAACCGGCTCCCGAAACCGCGACCCTCGTGCTCCGGGAGCACGAACACCGCCCAGACCGACGCCGTCTCGCGGTTGGAGATGGAAAAACCCACGGCCTCGCCGGCGCAGTCCGCCACCCACGCTTTTCCGACCGTGCGGAGCAGCTCTGCCGTCGACTCCGGTGTGATGCCTAGGCTCAGCAGCCCTTCTTCCGTAATTGAATTCTCGACCACCGACAGGCGGATCCGACGCATTGCGGGAAGATCGTCGAGCGTCGCCTCGCGAATGTTGCACAGGTCTTTCATCCGCTCTGTCGCCTCCGGAATGGCCAGGCAGATTCGGCGTACTTTCTCGAGATGATTCGGCGCCATATGGCTTCTTGCGATAGTACTGCTTCGAATATAGAGTACTGCTTCGAATATATGGAAAACGGTCGCGGCCCCGCCGGCCGGATCGGTC
>CAZART010000136.1:0-13147 GCA_964487555.1 uncultured Rhodothermales bacterium | reverse complement strand
AGCACCTCATCGGCATCCGCAACCGGCACGAGGCGCTCCGCGTGGGAGCGTACCGAACCCTCCTGGCCGACGAAGGCGGCGACGTTTTCGCCTTCGAGCGGACGCTGGGGAGCGAACGCATCATCGTCGCCCTGAACAGCTCCGAATCAGCTTCGGAGGCCGTCCTTCCGGAGATGCGGGCTTCGTGCTATCGCGACGTTCTCGCGGATGTCGTCTACCGGCCAGAAGGAGGATCTCTGACCTTATCTCTCCCTCATAAATGGGGCGTCGTGCTCACGGCGTGCACCGACGAGTGATAGGGGGCTGCCTCGAGAACTACTTCATCCGACGAGTGGATGGAGGAATTTGCCTCGAGAATGAGCTCGTAAACGATAGGACGTCAGCTCTATTTTTCCGGCTTGAGACGACGGTGGCGCAGGAGACCATGAGCGTGGGATACGCCGACGCGTCCATGCCAACCGCGGGACGTGCATACTTGTGGCTTCCAGCCATGGCATTTAAGGCCGACCCGAATAACGGCCCTCAGTCCGGACGTCCACACACTCCGGCTACCCCGGCACGGCACTTGTTTTACTGCGGGGCATGCCTGCTCTCGCAGCCGTTGCCGGCGCGCGCAGCTACCGCCGCCGCACCCCCAAAACGGACGCCCTTTACCAGGTGATGGCCGGACACCTGGAGACCTTCCTGGAGCGCACGCGATCCTCCGGCAGGGACCACCCACCTGCTTCTCTCGCCACTGGAGCTTATCGAGACGAGCACGCGCAGCGTGCGACTCACGCAGTAAAAACTCGCCGCCTTCGCTCCACGGCCGCGCCTCAACCTCGTCCGCTACCACGGCGTCCTCGCCCCTAACGCGGCCGGGCGGGAATACATCGTGCCGGGACCCCGCCCGAAAGAGACCGGTTCCGACGCGCGCTGTGCGAAAGCGGCCCTAACCCATACCCCTAGACCGCCGTACCGGCTCTCCTGGGCACGCCTGCTGACGCGCGTCTTCCGCGTGGACGTTACGGTCTGCCCGGACTGCGGCGGCACGATGAAGATCATCGCCGCGCTCACCCACCCTCCAGCGATTCGCACGTACCTCGACGGAGTGGGGCTCACTTCACGCCCTCCGCCCTCGCACCCCCGCGGGCGCGGTGGGGCGGCGGATAAAGTTAAATTCGCTGAATACGTTCCGGGAAGGACGGCGCGGGCTCGATGCCAGGTACTGATGATCTGAGTAACCGCGGTAATCCGAAATAGATCGACGACTTTGCAGGTCGGTGCTCATCGGCTTTGCCGGATGCGACCATGTGCCTTGAGAGCTCGCAGAAAAAGGGTCCAATGGTCCTCGACGGATGTCGCCTAGATGTCGATCGCTTTCGGAAATCTCGGCACGAGCGCAGAGGAGGATTGCTCGCCGGCGGGGTCAAAGAAGCGGAGCTTTCCTTCCATGTCGCACGACCATACTTCGAGGGCACCATGCTCGAAGTAGAGGCGCCGTTTTTCGTCGATTTCGGCTTTTGTGTTCGAGCTGGAGAGGACTTCGACGCAGATTTCCGCGGCGACGGTGGAGGCATCCGCATCGGCTGCAAACTGTCGCCACCGATCTTCGGATATCCAGACGGTATCGGGTACTTTGACGCCCTTTGAGGTCTCGATCGCAAATTCAACGACCGGTCGTCCCGGTTCTTCGACGTGCTCGCGTAGCAGCTCGCCAACGCGCATCTGGAGATAGCCGTGCAGCGGCCTCAGCGGGCTCATGACGAGCTGCCCGTACTCGTTCGTCTCGATCTTATAGGGCAGATCGCGAAGCGACGGATCGCGAAGGGCCCGGCTCCATGCGGAGAGGGTTTCCATGTCGGTCGACGGCATATCCGGATCACGGGATTGAAAAGTTGTATTACGCTGTTTCGGATGGGCCGATCCCTTGCGGGAACGTCCATGGCTGCGACGGGCGAGTGCAACGCATGGATAACCTTAGGTCGTACTTGTCTTAGATAACACGTACGGCACCCGGTTTATAACCTCGGGTAACTCCTGCAGCGTTGATTTTGTCGTGCCAACGCGAGTCTGGCGCTGCTGGCGCTCACAGATTTCCCCGCTTCATCTCGTTTACGGCGTAGTCGGCGGCGCGGGGGCGCCGGGGCGCCGAACCACATGTCAACGGCAACGCCGCCCGATCAATACGGCGGCGACGGAACGGATTAGTACGATCTCGGGGGCCATGTTCGGTGCCATTTCTCCGATCGTGCCGTCATTATTCTGAGGACCGCCCGCACCATACTTTTCGCGAGAAGGCGTGGCGAGGGATCATTCCCTGCTGAGATTGCAGGTTTTGGTGAGTCATCACCGGCCGACGGAGAGCGCGCGCCCGGCCAGGTAACGGTTCGGGTATTCGATGTGCTGGGTCGCCTCACCGAGACCCTGGTGGATGAATCCCGCACGGCTGGAAAGCACGCCGTGACCTGGGCGGCCGACGACGCTCCAAGCGGGGCGTATTTCTACAACCTGTCCACCGCGACGGGACAAACTGGGTGCACGATCACCCTCGTCAGGTAGCCTGACCGGCGCGTCGGCGGACAGACGGCAGATCCGGGTTCGGAATGACCAGCGAAGTCGGAAGCGAAGGGAGCGATGCTGCTCCCTTCGGACGGCCCGGATGACCGAGAGAGGCGCGCCGGTCGGCGCCGGCCCGATGCTCGGGCATGCCGGCCGTGTTAGCGGGGCCACGACCGTTTCAAAAAATCGAATCAAGCGCTGCCGCGACGGTCGATTTGCTCGTTCACGACCGGATTGTCGGCGGCCTTGCGGACGTCCTCCGGAAATTCCTCCATTTCGAATACCCGGCGGATCTCGATAGTGTCGCCTTCTGCCGCGGGGCACTTCCTGGCCCACTCGACCGCCTCTTCCTTCGAGGCTACGTCGATGATCCAGTATCCGCCGACCACTTCTTTGGATTCGATGAAGGGACCGTCGGTAACGATCGGATCCTTTCCGGAGAACGCAACGCGCGCGCCCTCCTGCGGTGGATGAAGTCCGTCGAGGGCCACGAGCGCGCCTGCACGGGCCAGCTCTTCATTGTACTGCATCATGGCCTCGACGGCCTCGGCAGGCGGGGTGAATCCGTCGCCGGCTTTCTCGCCTTGCGGTGTGTCGGGCTGGTAAACTTTGGGTATCATGAACATCACGAATCGCATGGTCGGGCCTCGTTAGTCGGGGATTTACGGGATGGGTGGTGAAAGCCGCATTCTGTTCTTCATAGCATAGTCGATCGCTCGTTGCCGAAATCGACGAACGCATATGCGAAGCAGGTAGTAAGGTTGCGCGTTGTTTTTGCGGAGTGAAGAGGAAGGTGACCGCAGCAGTCGGAGGCGGCGTTCGACTATTATAATGAGATTTACGGCCAAGGCGAACCTCTCCTTTTGCTTCAGGTCTGCTGGCGGAGTGCATCAGAGCTGCCGGAAAGTGTGAAGGCCGCTCCGACTCATAGCGAAGGATACTAAAAGCATGATCGCGGACGCATCGCGGGTCGACGTGTTCAGTCGTACATTGCAGTCGTGGCCCGTGTCGGGCCGACCTCCACAAACTCATCCATCGCCTCGCCATGACTCGCCTGATCGCATCTGCGGCGCTTCTCGTCACCGTCGCACTGACGCCGCCCTCCAAAGCCCAGTCGCCCAATGAGCATGCGGACGCGGCACCGACGCGCTACCATCACGAACTTGTAGTCGTCGAGGGGCTCGGGGCACTTTCCTTTCCAAACTCCGGCGCGCCCGAGGCCCAGGACGCCTTCAATCGGGGCGTATTGCTGCTTCACAGCTTCGAATACCGCTCGGCCGCCGAGGCCTTCCGCGAAGCCCAGGCGCTCGACCCCGACTTCGCGCTTGCTTACTGGGGCGAGGCGATGACCTACAACCACCCGATCTGGGAGGTGCAGAATCGCGACGCCGCGCGTGCGGCCATCGAACGGATGGGAGAAACTCAGGAAGCCCGGTTCGCCACCGCTCCCACCGAACGCGAACGCGATCTTCTCGCCGCGATCGAGGTCCTCTACGGCGAGGGAAATAAGGAGGACAGGGACGACGAGTACGCACGCTTCATGGAGGCGCTCCATGCGAAGTACCCCGACGATCCCGAGATCGCCGCCTTCACGGCGCTGGCGATCCTCGGAACGGCGGACGAAGGGCGCGACTTCGCCACCTACATGCGAGCCGCGGCGATCGTCGAGGAGGTCTTCGACGCGAACCCAAACCATCCGGGTGCAGCGCATTACCTGATCCATTCGTACGACGACCCCATCCACGCACCGCTCGGTATGCGAGCCGCGAGGGCGTACTCCCAGATCGCACCGGACGCGGCGCACGCGCAGCATATGTGCTCGCATATCTTCGTCGCATCCGGGCTGTGGCAGGACGTGGTCGACGCTAACCTCAACGCCGTGGCGGCAGCCTCGCGCGCCCGCGCCCAATCCGGCCTCGCGCCCGTTGCGTGCGGGCACCCTATCACCTGGCTGAATTACGGCTACTTGCAGCTAGGAGAGGTAGAGCAGGCTGCGGAGTTGATCGCCGCGTGCCACGCCGACGCCGTTGCGGAGGACTCCCCCCCGCCCGTGTTCGATCCGGACCTCTCGAATCAGGCCTCGTTCCTCACGATGTGGGCTCGGTATCTGGTGGATACGGAGGCGTTCGATTCAGATATCGCGCGCCTCTCCATCGAGCTTCGCCCCGATCAGGTACAGGAGCGCATGACGGTAGCCTATATGGACGGTCTGGAAGCCGCCAAACGCGGTGACGAAGCCGGGGTCCGGAGTTCAATCTCGGCCGTCCGCGAGCTCGGTCTGGAAACCGCCCGGTTGGCGGCCGACGCTGATATGACATTGGAGCTGGAGGCTACGGCCCGATCCGCCGTGATCGAGGCGCAGATGGAGGCGCTCCTGGCCCAGACACAGGGCGACGCGGCGGCAGCGATCACGCACGCGCGCGAAGCCGCCAGGCTTGAAGAGCAGATGCCCTTCATGTTCGGACCGCCCTTCATCGACAAGCCCTCCCACGAGCTGCTGGGGGAGCTCCTGCTTGCCGCGGGGCATCGATCCGAAGCGGAAGAGGCCTTTCGCGCAGCCCTGGCGCGCACGCCCGGCCGCAAGATGGCGGTGAAGGGTTTGGAGCGTGCTGGGGAGTGATCCAGTCGTGTCCGTACGGTTTTTCGGGATACCGCGTATGAGAAGTAAACGCAAGGCTAGTTATCCATTCGCCAGGTTCCGGACGAGCGCCATCTATCCCGACCACGGCGGCACGACCTCGTTCGACCTCGCATAGGCGATCTGCTGGCCGAGATGCTCGTTCATGTGCGTGAGAAGTTGAAGCAGCACCGCCCGGTTCGTCGCAGGCCGGCCGTAGAGGGTCGTCGCCGCGTTCATCTCCTCCTCGGTCATTTCCGCGACGACGTCCCGAACGTGGTCGAGCGAGCGCTTGAGCTCGGCCACGACCGCCTCCTTCCCCCTTATCGACTCGATGGTCTCCAGATCTATACCCTCCGGCACCGGCACGTGGAAGCTTGACTGCGGATAGTAGTAGTTGTACCGCGCGATGTGCATGTAAGCTTCCTCCACCGACGACACACCTTCCGCCGGCCGCCAGTCGAATGTCTCCGCCGGCATGGCTTCGGCTAAGGCTACCAGCTTTCGGGCATCCGATCCGAATTGCTGCAAGAATTCGGCTTTGAAGCCGGCCTCTTGGGCAGACGCGTTCAACGTGAACAGGAGAGTCAGCAGAGGAATGAGGGATAACAGGCGGGACATTTCTGGTCTACAATCGAATTAGAAAATCGAACACGGGCCAAACAATGTACGTGAAAGCGACAGAAGGTCGAAGGCGGCCGTGGGATGGCAGGGCGGCCGCGGGCATGGCGGGGCGGCCGCGCGCCCTTGCAATCGCTCGGCAGGAAGAGAGGATCGCCAGGCAGCTCCCGTAGAAAATAACTCCGAGCGCGAGTTGCACTCTGCCCTGAAAGGGACTAGATAGGTGTTGAGCGTCGACCGGTTCATAGGGGAGAATCCGATGCGTAACGCGGATTCTTGATTGATCCGAAGGGACCCTACACAAAGATACCGGGAATCGGCCTCGCGATTCGAATCTGCCGACGAATCACCGCGCCGGGGAACGTGAGCCTTATCGACTCGTTTCGTCAGCATCTTTTCTGGTGCGCTTCATGAGCATGAAAGTACTTGGCGGCAAAAATCTGCCGGAATACTGGGCTCGCTTCGACCGGCTACAGCGGACCGCGCGGAAACTGCGCGGCCGGATCGGATCTCCGCGAGGGGTATTCCGCTTCGCCAGCTTTGACGAATTCGAGGCATGGAAACAACACCACCAACTGAGCCGCCCCGACCGCCGGAGCAATCCGATTTCCTCGAAGTCTGCAAATCGCTGAATGCGCACGGCGCAAAGTACGTCGTCGTCGGCGGCATGGCGGTCCTCCACCATGGATACCTGCGTGCTACGGAAGACATCGACCTGCTTGTGGATGCCTCGCGCGAGAACATCGAAAAAGTTCGGCGTGCGCTCGAGATCCTTCCCGATAAGGCCATTCGCGAGATGGATGCCGGCGACCTCGAGAGATACACGGTGGTGCGCATCGCGGATGCCGTCATCGTAGACTTGATGCTGAAGACGGCCGGAATATCCTACCAAGAGGCCTACGACGAAATTGAGTGGGCCGAAATTGAAGCTGTCCGGATTCCGTTTGCATCCATCGAGCTCCTCTATCGGATGAAACAGACCGGGCGCGAAAAGGATCAGCTCGACCTCCTCTTTCTTCGACGTAAACTGGGAAGGAGCTAACGACGCCTATAGCCCCGCACTCCGCCCTCTGTAGACCGATGAAACTTCTCTATTTCCTCCTTCTCGTGGTCACGATGGGCGTATCCGCATGTTCGGCCACCTGGCTGCCGAGCCTGCATGGACCCGAGTACGACGTCGTTATCCGCGGTGGGACCGTCTTTGACGGGACGGGATCCCCCGGAGTGGTCGCGGACGTGGCGGTGAACGGTGATCGGATCGCAGCGGTCGGGGATCTGACATCCGCGAGCGGGCACATCGAGGTTGACGGCACCGGCCTTGCCGTGGCGCCCGGATTCATCAACATGCTAAGCTGGGCCACAGAGTCGCTGATCGCAGACGGCTTTTCGCAGAGCGACATCCGTCAGGGGGTGACGCTGGAGGTATTCGGAGAGGGCTTGTCGATGGGACCGTTATCGGACAGCATGAAGGTGCTGGCGCGGGAGCGGCAGGGCGACATCCGATACGACATCGAATGGACCACGCTGGGTGAGTACCTGGAGTACCTGGAGTGGAAGGGGGTGGCCCCGAACGTGGCCTCGTTTGTTGGCGCCAGCACCGTTCGGATTCACGAGATCGGCTTCGAGAATCGGCCACCCACGGCGTTGGAGTTGGATCGGATGCGGGCGCTGGTCAGGGTGGCCATGGAGGAGGGTGCGCTGGGCGTCGGCTCTTCGCTGATCTATGCGCCGGCCTTCTACGCGCGAACCGACGAGTTGATCGCGCTGGCGGAGGTGGCCGGCCGCTACGGCGGTATGTACATTTCCCACATTCGGAGCGAGGGGAACGCACTGCTGGAGGCGGTGGATGAGCTGATCACTGTCGCCCGGGAGGCGAACGTCCCCGCGGAGATCTATCACCTCAAGCAGGCGGGCACCGAGAACTGGACGAAGCTGGACGCGGTGATCGAGCGCGTCGAGGCGGCCCGGGCCGAGGGGCTCAGAATTACCGCCGACATGTACACGTATACCGCCGGCGCCACGGGGCTCGACGCGGCCATGCCGCCGTGGGTGCAGGAGGGCGGGCAGCAGGAGTGGAAGCGGCGCCTGCAAGACGCGGCCATCCGGGAGCGGGTTCTGCGCGAGATGCGCACGCCCACCGACGAGTGGGAGAGCCTATACCTCCTCTCCGGTTCCGCCGACCGCGTGCTCCTCGTGGGCTTCAAGCAGGACTCGCTTAAGCATCTGACGGGGAGGAGCCTGGCGGAGGTCGCGGCCATGCGCGGCTCATCGCCCGAGGAGACGGCGATGGACCTGGTCGTCCAGGACGACAGCCGCGTCGGTGTCGTCTACTTCCTCATGTCCGAGGACAACGTGCGACGGCAGATCACACTGCCATGGATGAGCTTCGGGTCCGACGCCGCATCCCTCGCTCCCGAGGGCGTATTCCTCCGCTCCAATCCGCACCCACGGGCCTACGGCACCTTCGCCCGCCTGTTGGGTCGGTACGTTCGAGACGAGGGGCTGATTCCTCTCGAGGAGGGTGTGCGGAAGCTGACGGCGCTGCCCGCCGCCAACCTCGGAATCCGTGATCGGGGCACGCTCCAGCCCGGGTTCTTCGCCGACATTGTCGTGTTCGACCCCGCCACGATCGCGGATCATGCCACCTTTGAAGACCCCCACCGGTATTCCACCGGCGTGCACCACGTTTTCGTCAACGGAGTGCAGGTCCTCCGGGATGGTGAGCACACCGGGGCGCTGCCGGGACGCGTAGTGCGGGGGCCAGGTTGGGTCGGCTGGTCGGAGGAGGGCTCGACTGATGGGGCGTTGAGGCCGCGGGGCGGCCGTTAGGCTGGTACAATCCAGGGGCCCGCTCGATCGTGATACTGGAAGGTTCACGGATTTAGACACCGCATGCCGGGCGGTGCGAACGGACGGATTAGTGTCGGTATTCAGGGCGCCGTATTCGTGCGGCAGATCCCGATGTAAACTTTTCAACGCGTTCGGGTTCGTCCGGCGGTGTGAGTAGGCTGACCGACCCGAGCAGGATTACGTTTAGACCTCGAATCAGGAACCGCCGACCCGGCCTACTCGAACCGCAGGCTATCGACCGGATTCGCCGTCGCGGCGCGCAGCGCCTGATAGGCCACCGTCGACCAGGCGATGACGAGGGACAGCACCGCCGCCGCCGCGAAGATCCACCAGGATAGCGTGGTCTTGTAGGCGAACTCCTCCAGCCACTGATCCATCATCAAATACGCGATCGGGAAGGCGATCAGCGCCGAGATCAGGACGAGGCGCGTGAATTCCTTCGACAGAAGGACGAGGATGCTGCCGACGCTCGCGCCGAGGACCTTGCGCACGCCGATCTCCTTCGTGCGCCGGCTCGTGACGTACGATGCGAGGCCGAAGAGGCCGAGGCATGCAATAAAGATGGCGAGGATGGTGAATCCGGTGAAGATGCGGCCGAGCCGCCGCTCCTGCTCGTAGAACCGGCCGAAATCCTCATCCAGAAAGAAATACTCGAAGGGATTCGCAGGCTCGTACGTGGCCCATTGCTCTTCGAGGAAGGAGATGGCCGGCTTAACCTGATCTGGGCTGATACGAACCGAGACGTACATGCCGGCCGATTCGCTGGCGGCAAGGACGAGATTCCGGATCGGTTCGTGAAGTGATTCGAAATGAAAATCCTTCACGACGCCGACGATAGGTCCGGTCCGATCGCCTCCGTCGGGACCGCCGCCGACGTTATCCAGCAGCTTCCCAACGGCCTGCTCCGGAGTCCATCCCATCGAACGGGCGGCCGACTCGTTGACGAGGTACGCGTCCTTGTCGGTCGCGAAGTCGCGCGAAAGGTCGCGGCCGGCGGCGATTTCGAGGCCCAGCGTCTCAACGTAGTCGTGGCTCACTCCAATCCGGGCCGCGACGAAGACCTCCTCGTCGCGTGCCCCTTCCTTCCGAAAGCCGGTGTTGTTGTGGATGTGACCGGGGAGCCCGTTGGATGACGCCGCACTCACGATCCCCGCATGCTGCACGATTTCATTGCGGAACGTCTCGACGCCCTGCCGGGCCCGATCCGTCTCGATGGGAAGCACGACGACCTGCTCTTTCGCGAACCCGAGCTCGGCGTTCTGGACGTAGCGAAGCTGCTTGAAGACGACCGCCGTGCCGATGATCAGGGCCATGGAGATTGCGAACTGCGCCACCACGAGGACGCGGCGGAGCGAGGATCCCCGCGCGCCCGATTTCATCGTGCCTTTCAGCACGTCGATCGGCTGGAAGCTCGACAACACGAACGCCGGGTAGATGCCCGCGAGGAGGCCGAATGCCAGCGCGATCCCCAAAACGATGAACACGACGTCGAGTCCGGGCCATAAGGCCTTCCCCGTCACGTTGTTGAACAGCGGCAGGGCGGCGAATACCAGCCCCACAGTCAGGAACTGCGCGACGAACGCGAGAATGACGGACTCGCCGAGAAACTGGCGAATGAGCGGCCCCCTCTCCGACCCCATCACCTTCCGCATGCCGACTTCCCGGGCCCGGTTCGTAGCCCGCGCCGTCGTGAGGTTTACAAAATTGATCCCCGCGATGACGAGGATGAATACGGCGATGGCCGACAGGGTATAGACATAGCGGATGTCACCGGTCGCCCCGATTTGATCCTGCGCCTTCGATTGCAGGTAGATGTCGCGCAGGTTTTCGAGATGAAATCCCCAGCGCATGCCGGCGGCCTCCGCCTGGGCATAGGACTGTCCGAGGGCCTGCTCCATCTGCGGAGCGACGTATTTCCTGACGAGATCGGGAAACTTGCTCTCGAGTACCGCCGCCTCGAGACCCGGCTGCACCAGGACGTACGTCTGATATGAATTGTTGAGCCAATTCACGTCGTTGGCCGACGAGAGGCTCACGAACGAGGCGATGAAATCGAATTCGAAATGAGAAGGCGACGTCGCCTCCCGCACGACGCCGGTCACCTCGTAATCCTCACCATCGTTCAGGCGAATGCGCCTGCCGACGGCCTCCTCGCCGCCGAAGTACTTTCGTGCCATCTCCTCGGTGAGCACGACCGTATTCGGCCGCGTGAGGGCCGTCCGCGCGTCTCCCTGCAGGAGTGGAATCGTAAATACGTCGAAAACGGTCGAGTCGGCCCAGAAGAACCGATCTTCGCTGAAGCGGCGCTCCTCCGCGCTGATCAGGGCACGGAGCGCGCGCTGGATCCTAACAGCCGCGACCACCTCCGGGAATTCCTCCGTCAAAACGGCCGCCATCGGGGCGGGCGTCGTCGTGCTCGTAATCTCCTGATCCATGATGGCCGCATCGAGAATCACTCGATAGACGTCGTCGGCGCGCTCGTGGGCGGAATCGTAGCTCAGCTCGTGCTTAACGTACAGGAGAATGAGCACGCACGCGGCCATCCCCATGCCCAGTCCGGCGATGTTGAGAAAAGAGAAGCCCTTGTGCTTCCAGGCGTTTCGGAGGGTGACCTTGACGTAGTTCTTGAACATGCCGACTGGGTGTGATGTGGGCCGGTCGCGTCGATTCGGGATCGGGCATTCCGAGGGGATCGAGCGTGATGAGATTTCTCCGCAGATACGGCTTCATCGCCCAGAGGTTACAGCGCTCGCCGCATGGGTCGACGCCAGCCACGGCAACGCATTGAGACGCGGTCGGCCGACACTGCAGCTCGGGGGCCCATCGGAGTTCTACTCAAAGGAACTGCCGTGCCCGCCTGGCGTAATACTGCCATCTGTCACTTGATGGAAGCCACAATGGAAAGGCCTGACCGCGTACGAGAGCCCGCTGCCTCCTTCGGCTGGTCTGTGGACCTTAGCTCTCCGACCGTGGATGACATCATCCGCCGTGTAGAGGAGGGATTTGACGTGCAGGTGCTGGAGCGCTTCAGAAGGATGCTCGATATATCTGTCGATGCCGCGGCTTCGCTTCTGGGCACATCCGCCCGAACCCTGGCGCGACGGCAGAAGGAGGGACGTCTACAGGAGACGGAATCCGATCGCCTCTACCGCATCGTCCGCCTCTTCGAGCGCGCCGTAGATGTCTTCGGTAACGAAGAGGATGCGCGAATGTGGATGCGGCGGCCCCAGTGGGGCCTCGACGGCGCCATTCCCCTCGAATACGCACGTACGGATCCCGGCGCGAGGGAGGTCGAATCGCTTCTCGATCGCATCGATTATGGCGTCACGACATGAATGAATGCCGGCGTCTCGTGCACGAGCGGTACGTGCGCACGGCATTCGACGGTGAGGGTGCACGGCGCGCGGGCGGGCGTTTCAATAGCAGGGGAACTCCCGTCGTCTATACGGCGGATTCGCTCGCACTCGCCATGCTGGAGGTATCGGTTCACCTGCCGAGCTATCGGCAGCTTTTCGAGCGGGTCGCAATCCCGATCCGTTTCGACGAGCGGCATGTGGAGGACATTGGTGAGTTGCCAGCCGGCTGGAATGCTACGCCGGTCCCTCCCGTCGTGCAGATCATTGGCGACCGATGGCAGCGGAGCGGACGGTCCCTCGTGCTTCGCGCCCCGAGCGTGATCGTTCCACGGGCATTCAACTATATCATCAATCCTGAGCATCCCGACATCGGCGAGATTGAAATCGGCGAGCCGGAGCCCCTGGAGGTCGACGCTCGGCTATTCAAGTAGCGCATTATGGGGTCACATGCACTCGCCGAAACCGCGCGACGATCCAGGAGAAGCGATTTCACCATCTCATACACCCGCTCGTGCTCGCCGATTGCTGCGCCAAGCTGCGCTTCCGCTGTTGCCGTCTAGCGGATGAACCGATGTGGCCGTCTAGGGCGATCGTCACTCACGCGACACACGACTACGACCGTTCAGAAGAAATACGCTGCGCCCATGCGGCGGCATGTTCGCCTGCGGGCTCTAGCGTTCTTAACCAGCTCGCATAGTACGGAATCTCTTCACCAATATCGGTGATTTCCCAGATGAGATCGTGCGCTTGCTCGCTGATCGACGTAGCCGTGTGCCGTTCCGTAATCTCGCTCACGAATGCATCGACGATGTGAATCTCCTTTGCAGTAAACTCGTCGAGTGCGGGCTCGCGAAGCGAAAGAACATGCGTTGACGATACGGCGCACCTTGATAAACATTGAAGGCCGGCCTTTCTTCCGAAATTGCGACGGCTTCTTCCGCTTTCAACTGTGCAAGCGTTTCGCCGATATGTTTAGGCAAAGGGCCGAGTTTCTGCTTGACGTGTTACCTCCGTGCCGCCTGCCCGTGCTCGAGCCAGCGGGCACAGTCTGGGGCCAGGACCCTGGTCTTCGTCTCTTCATACATTGTCAACTCTGCTTCCGTCAACACATCCTGCCAGCGTCCATTTCTACCTTTGTGGAAAAAGGTCGATGATCCGCCGC
>CAZART010000135.1:0-13298 GCA_964487555.1 uncultured Rhodothermales bacterium | reverse complement strand
CTTCCTCTGCAGCCTCTTCCTCTGCAGCCTCTTCCTCTGCAGCCTCTTCCCCTGCAACCTCTTCCCCTTCCTCCTTCTCTTTCCCTTCCCCCTCCTCCTGCCCTTCCGTCTCGATGATCGCGATCGTCGTCCCGACGTCTACCGTTTCGCCCTCCTGAACGAGAACCTCCTGCAGTATGCCCTCGGCCGGTGACGGGACGTCCGTATCGACTTTGTCCGTGCCGATCTCGAGAAGCGTTTCATCGAGCTCGACCTTCTCCCCGGGCTTCTTGTGCCAGGCTATGACCGTTCCCTCGGTGATACTCTCGCCCATCTTGGGCATAGTAACTTCTTCCTTCGCCATAGTGGATCAGGTGTCGAAAAGCGTCTGTGTTATCTATCGAATACCGCGACCGCAAATGCGCTAGGTCACCCTCCAAGGGAGCGCCGCCGGAATGACGAATGTACTAACTCAGTAATTCGCGAAAAGTTGGCCTCATAGGGCATCCTCTCCGCAGCCACGTCTGTTCTGCGTGCGCGCAGGCCGGCAGGCGTTTGCCTCCGGGCTTTCGAATTGAGAAACGTAGGACTGGGTTCGTCAGGCGATCAACGGCGCTATCACCAGGGCGACGACGGCGATGAGCTTGATCAGGATATTGAGGCTCGGTCCGCTGGTATCTTTCAATGGATCACCGACGGTGTCGCCGACGACAGCCGCCTTGTGCGTGTCGCTGCCCTTCCCGTACTCCGTGCCGTCTATCATGATATTGCTTTCGATGCGCTTCTTGGCGTTATCCCACGCGCCGCCCGCGTTCGCCTGAAAGATGGCGAACAGCACGCCGGAAACGGTCACGCCTGCGAGCAGACCGCCGAGCATGCTCTTGTCGATGAAGCCGATCACGACCGGAACGAGAATCGCAAGGATGCCCGGCGCCACCATCTCGCGAATGGCCGCCTTTGTCGAAATATCCACGCACCGCGTGTAATCAGCCTTCGCCGTCCCTTCGCGCAGCCCCGGAATTTCGCGGAACTGGCGGCCAACCTCTTTGATCATGTCGCCGGCGGCGCGGCCGACCGCAGCCATCGCCATGGCACTGAATACATACGGAAGCATGGCGCCGAGAAGAAGCCCGGCGAGGATCGTCGGGTTTGCCACGTCGATATTGGGGACGCGGGCTTGCTGCATAAAGGCGGCGAAGAGGGCCAGCGCCGTCAGGGCTGCAGAACCGATGGCGAAGCCTTTTCCGATCGCGGCCGTCGTATTGCCGACCGCGTCGAGCTTGTCCGTCCGCTCGCGCACCTCCTTCGGCAGGCCTGCCATCTCGGCGATACCGCCGGCATTGTCGGAGATTGGGCCGTAGGCATCCACCGCAAGCTGTATGCCCGTGACCGAGAGCATGCCGACGGCCGCAATGGCGATGCCGTACAACCCGGCGAAGTGAAACGCGCCGATGATAGCAAGGGCCAAGATGACGGCGGGAAGGCCCGTCGAATACATCCCAACGCCAAGGCCTGCAATGATATTGGTGGCCGAACCCGTGACGCTCTGCCGAGCGATACCCATCGTCGGCTTCGTGGTCGTCGAGGTATAGTATTCGGTGACAAGCCCGATCAGCGTTCCCGCCATAAGCCCAATGACGACCGCCCAAAATACGCCGAGCGACGTATACTCTGCGAACGCGGCGCCGCCGGTCGACTCGCCCGTTAGCGTCCACTGATCCGGCAGCATCAGCGTTATGATGAAATAGGATAATACGGCCATGAATCCGGCCGCACCGAACTCCCCGATGTTCAGGGCCTTCTGCGGATCACCGCCCTCGCGCACCTTCACAAAGAATGAGCCCGCGATGGACACGAGGATGCCGACGCCCGCAAGGACGAGCGGAAGGATGACACCGCTCAGCACGTGGACACCCGCTATTTCAAACGCGCCGATAAAAGCCGTACCGAGAACCATCGTACCGATAATCGACCCGACATAGCTCTCAAATAGGTCGGCGCCCATGCCCGCTACGTCACCTACGTTGTCACCTACGTTGTCGGCGATCGTGGCCGGATTGCGCGGGTCGTCCTCCGGGATGTTCTCGTAGACTTTACCGGCGAGATCCGCTCCAACGTCGGCCGCTTTCGTGTAGATGCCGCCCCCGACACGGGCGAACAGCGCGATGGAAGAGGCGCCTAGCGAAAATCCTGAAATGACGTTGACGACCTTCATGGCATCCCAGCCGATGCCGCTGTAAATGATGAAGAGCAGGCTAAGGCCCAGCACGCCGAGCCCGACCACGCTCAACCCCATCACGAGTCCACCCGAAAACGCGACGTTCAGCGCCTCGCCAAGACCGGTACGCGCCGCATTCGTTGTCCTCACGTTCGCGCGCGTGGCGACCGTCATGCCGATAAAGCCGGCGAGTGCGGAGCACGCGGCGCCGGTCATGAACGAAATCGCAATTAGCCACGACGTATTTTCGGCGTTCATGTTCGCGAGTGCCAGAATCACGGCGACCGCGAGCACGAATACGGAGAGAACGCGGTATTCACGTCGAAGGAAGGCCCGAGCTCCATCGGCAATGTGGCCCGCGATCTCGACCATAGATTCCGTTCCCGGATCCTGCCGATTGATCCAGCGTGTCCGAACGAACGCGTAGGCCAGGGCGATCAGGCCCGCGATCGGAATGAGATAAAGGATCGTTTCAAGGTTCATCGATTCAGGATTTCCTCTGATGTAGAATGGGTGATCGAAATGAAAATAATCGTCCGGCAGCGGACCGCATCGGTAATCCCCGGCCTAGTTGAAGCGGTTCATAGCGGTGACGATGCCGTCGGTAACGAAGGTGATTGCGGCGTCTCGAGCTCGAGCTAGCGCCCCGTCGACGATCGGACGCTGATCTTCCGAAAAAGGCGACAATACGTAATCCGCCTGTTTCCCGCGTGGAAAATCGCTGCCGACTCCGAACCTCAATCGGGGGAAGTCGTCCCGCCCGAGCTGGTCGGTGACGTCCTGAAGTCCGTTGTGACCGCCCGCACTTCCGCCCTGTCGGATGCGCAGCTTTCCTACCGGCAGATTGATGTCATCGACTACGATAAGGATCTCCTGAGGCTGAAGGCCATGGCGGCCTAGAAGCGTTCGCACGGCATTACCGCTTCGGTTCATGTAAGTCAGCGGCTTTGCCACACCCAGTGGATAACGCCGAATTCGACCCCATCCGAGCAAAACGTCTCCCTTTTCGTGTTCGAGTGTGATGCGTGCTTTCTCGGCTACGGCATCCGCGACTTCGAAACCGACGTTGTGACGTGTCCGCTCATATTCGGCGCCGGGATTGCCGAGCCCGATGATGAGACGCTTCGATGTCGCCATTCTTCCGCCCTTGGAGAGCCGAGATGCAGAAGCGAGAAATAGAGAAAGCGGGCTACTCTTCTTCCTCCTCCTCTTCCCCTTCCACTTCCTCTTCTCCTTCCTCGCCTTCGACCAACTCGGCCTCTGCGAGCTCGAGTTCAGCCTCCTCCTCAGCCTCGAGCACACGCGGCGGTACGACCGTTACGACCGTCTGCGATGGGCGGCCCAGCCATTCGACGCCTTCCATCTCGATATCCTCGATGTGCACAGAATCACCGATGGCTAGATGGGTGATGTCCACGTCGATGTGCGACGGAATGCTCGACGGCAGGCAGCGAGCTTCGAGCTCGTGAACGATGAATTGCGTGTCGCCTCCCTCTTTCTGTCCGATGGGCGTTCCGTGGAACTGCACCGGAATCGTAAGGGTGATTTTTTCGCCCTTTTCAAGCACCTGAAAGTCGGCATGGATGGTCCGATCCGTCACCGGATGGAAATCAGCCGTCTTCATGATGCAGCTATACTTCTTCCCGTCGATCGCGATGTTGACGACGTGCGTTTCAGATGTGTAGATGAGCTGCTTCAGCTCAAGCTCCGGTACCTGAAAGGCGACCGGATCCGTGTGATGTCCGTACAGAACGCATGGTACGTTTCCGGCACGACGGACGCTGCGCGCCGCCTTCTTGCCGACGTCGCGATCCTGGGCTTCGATCGTAATGGCCTCCATTGGTTTAAGACCTGCTCTATGGTACGTTGTTAAAAAATGTAAGTGGTTCGTGCCCTCAATCCACGAAGAGGGTAGACACCGATGCGTCCGTATAAATTCGCCGAATGGCATCCGAGAAAAGCTCCGCGACACTGATCACGTCAATCTTCTCGGACGGGCTTTTGAGCGGCACGGTGTCTGTTACGACTAAGCTGCTAAGTGCAGACGATTCGATCCGTTCGTACGCCGGTCCCGACAACAAGGGATGCGTACAGGCCGCCATGATTTCTTCGGCACCGGCATCACGCAGCGCGTTGGCGGCGCTCGTCAGGGTGCCCGCCGTATCGACCATATCGTCGATCAGGATCACGTTCCGCCCACGCACTTCGCCGATGATGTTCATTACTTCAGCTTCGTTCTGGCGGGGCCTTCTCTTGTCGATCAGCGCCAGATCGGCGTGCAGCCGCTTGGCGTAGGCACGAGCCATCTTCAAAGAACCGACGTCCGGCGCGACGACGACCGCATTCGCGACGTCGAGTTGCCGAAAATAGTCGATGAAAACGGCAGATCCATAGAGATGATCCACCGGAACATCGAAGAATCCCTGAATCTGTGGCGCATGCAGATCCATCGTCAGGATCCGGTGAACGCCTGCCGTCGCCAGCATGTCGGCGAGAAGCTTAGCGGCGATGGAGACGCGGGGCTGATCTTTTCGATCCTGCCGCGCATAGCCGAAGTAGGGAATGACCGCCGTAATGCGTTCTGCAGAAGCCCGTTTTGCCGCATCGATAAGCAGCAGAAGCTCCATCCAGTTGTCCGCGCCCGGATGCGTGCTCTGGATGATAAAGAGATCGGATCCGCGGATCGATTCTCCGTATCGTACGTAGATCTCGCCGTCCGCGAAGTTTTTGATGGTGACGTGCCCTAATTCCTGCCCATACGCTGATGCAATTTTGTCGGCAAGTGCAGGATTCGACCGCCCCGCGAAAATAGAGATGGGGAAGTCCTTGACGGCTGTTCGCATGGCCTTTCGTTGTTGAATCAATCGCTGGGGCTTCATCGGCCGCGAAGCCTGCATTTAGGCATGGATTCCATTCCAGCCAACAAAAATCCCGCACCCCTCGGGGCGCAGGATTTTCGACACACCGGCATAGGTTGCCCGGGGAGGATTCGAACCTCCACATACGGCTCCAAAGGCCGCTGTCCTGCCATTAGACGACCGGGCACGATAGGCGCAATGAACTCCAGAGACGAGGAGCATATACAGTCCGGCAAAATAACTACGCCTTGTGCGCAAGTCAACGGAACCTGCTGGCAGCCGGTTTCTCCAAACTTGTCTCGCACCCGGTTTCGCAGAGAGTTTAAAAAGAGGGGCGGTGGGGGATCGAAGATTGAGAATCGAGGATCGCATCTCTTCATTCACGCGCGATCCTCGTATCAGCGATCATCGATACGCGATCCTCGATCATCGATCATCGCTCATCAACCCCCCATTTGTCGAGCGGTAACGCCTCGACCGTCCCCCTGTGACCCGACGTCGTCACCGCCTTGAACAACGAATTGTACACCGCCTCCTCCGTCGCTTCGACCACGGCTTCGAAGAGCGGTGAAATTCGATCGTTAGGTAGCTCCCGAAGATCGGATACGCCCGCTCGGCGCTCGGCGGTTCGCCGCACGTTTTCGGCGGTGGAAAATGCGACCGCATAATCGCCGGATCCGTTCGTCATGGGTGAACCCGTGCGGGCAATTCCGAGAAAGGCTCTTCGAGCCAGGCGCGCGAGATTTCGGTCAGAGAGCGGCGCATCGGTGGCGATGATGATCATCACCGACCCATCACCCGACGCGGCGTCGACAGCGTCCTTTAGATAGTATTGATCCAGCTCAACACCGACGGGATCGCCCATCACGCGAAGCACGCCACCGTAATTCGTCTGCACAAGAACGCCCACTGTGAAGCCTCCTAGTTCGTCGGGCACGAGGCGCGAACTCGTTCCGATACCGCCTTTCCATCCGAAACAAACGGTGCCCGTACCGGCTCCGACGGAGCCCTCCGCCACGGCGCCCTCTTCCGCACGCTCGATGGCGGAAACAACGTGCGATGCCCGCACCACGCGCTCACGGATATCGTTCAGAAAGCCGTCATTCGTCTCGCCGACAACGGCATTCACCGAGCGCACCTCTTCATTCCCGGGCAGGGAGAGCACGTAGTCAAGCACGCCTTCGGCGCCTGCCGGTACCGAAAGCGTGTTCGTCAGCACGATGGGCGTCTCTATCTCGCCCAACTCGCGTATCTGCGAAACCCCCATCAGCTTCCCATAGCCATTCCCTACGGAGATTCCCGCAGGCACTTTTTCCTGATAGATGTTACCGGGATGAGGCAAGACCGCCGTGACACCCGTGCGGATGGAATCCCCTTCGATGATCGTGACGTGTCCCACCCGCACGCCCGATACATCGGTTATCGCATTGAGCCGGCCCGGCGGCAGTATACCGGGACGAATTCCCAAGTCCCGCGCTCGCGGGCGCTCGATCTCCTGCGCCCGAGCATCCGGCGTGCTTGCCAAACCGATCATGAACATGAAGATGGAGAGCAAGACGGTGTAGGACATGGACGTATCCGTCACGACGAAATATTTGGCGATACTGCGAACCGGGCAATATACTGCTCGCCTCCAGAGGATTCAGTTCGTCGACTTAGCAGGCACGCGCGGCCGGATTAGCGGCGGACGTGCAGCGCGAGTTGACGGCAACCGCGCCGCCCTGCGCCTCCGGATCAGCGGCACCTGCGACCGCGTTGACCGAAAGCAATCCGCTTCGACGGACGTGGAGTGCCTGAGTCAACGTGACGAAACAGCATCGGGACGGACGAAATGGAGCAGGACAAAATTATCGGCGTAATCGGCGGAATGGGACCGTACGCGGGTGTCGACCTAGTCCGCAAGATCTTTGATCTCACCGATGCACACACCGATCAGGAGCACCTGCCGGTATCGTTGCTCTCGTTTCCCGGATGGATTCGCGACCGCAGCGCGTTTCTCTTTGAGAACAGCGGCGAGAATCCTGCGCACGCGATATTTGAGATCGCAATGCGCCTCGATGCCTTAGGCGCCGTCGTGGTCGGCATTCCATGCAACACGGCGCACGCCCCGCCGATCTTCGACGTGATCGAACGAAAACTGGAGGAGGCCGGTGCGAGGCTGCGCATCATCCATTTGATTCGCGAGACAGCGACCTTCATCCGGCAGTCTGCACAAGGTGTTGAACGCATCGGGGTACTCTCGACGCTGGCCGTTTACCGCCTCAAGTTGTATAGTCAGGCGCTCTCAGAAGTGGGATTGACGCCGATCGTTCCGGATGCAAACGTCCAGGAGAACATCGTCAACAGAACAATTTTCGATCCCTCGTTCGGCATCAAGGCCCAGGCAAATCCGGTTTCGCTCATCGCTCGCCAGAGCCTTCTCAACGCGATCGAGCACCTGCGCGAAAAGGGGGCTGAAGCCGTCATCCTCGGATGCACCGAACTGCCGCTGGCCATTCCTGAGCACGAAGTCGATTCCACGCTGATCGTCGACCCGACCGAGGTCCTCGCTCGAGCGCTCATCCGTGAGACGTACCCGGATCGAATCGTATCCTAACATGGTCGACGTAAGGGTCTAACAATCGGATCATATTCCACGAAATCTGGTTCAGCCCTATCCCCGCAGACCGCTCTGTTTCCTGCTCTCGGCAGCACGTTTCCACCCGCATGCTCAGCCAGGCCGTAGAAGACTACCTCAAGACGATATACAAGCTACAACAGGGTGTCAAGTCCGTCTCCACGAGCGACGTCGCGCGATCGATGAGCGTGTCGTCGGCGTCGGTGACCAATATGGTCAAACGTCTGGCTCAGCTCGGCCTGGTCGAGTATGAATCCTACCGCGGCGTCACGGTGACCCACACCGGCGAAAAGGTCGCGCTCGAAATCATCCGACATCACCGCCTACTCGAGCTCTACCTTAAAGAAGTGATGGGCTATTCCTGGGAAAAGGTCCACGAAGAGGCCGAGCACCTCGAACATCACATTTCTGAGGATTTCGAGGACAAGCTGGACGAGCTTCTCGGCTTTCCCACACACGACCCACATGGTGACCCGATACCCACCCGCGAGGGTGAAATTGCGGATTCCACTACCGATCCTCTCGCCGACGTGGAGCCCGGGCGGAAAGTGATCATTCAGCGCGTCTCCGATTCCGATCCTGCGATGCTGAGTTATCTCGAGGAGATCGGTCTACTGCCGGGCACGTCTGTCGTGATCGTTGACAAAGCTCCCTTTCAAGGCCCGATCACGATTCGCATGGGAGGGGGCGAGCAGGTCGTGGGACACCGCATTGCCTCCAACGTTTTCGTGGAACCCGAGAAGCCGGCATAAGACGGAGCTAACTAACCGTGCCGTGAACGGCTGGGGGCAAGCGGCTTTGCGGACTTACGTCGCTCGGGATCGGCAAGCAGCGAATTCGAACGACCCATAGCCTGCATACAAATTTTCGCCTGCGCCTCGATGATCGTCGCGAGGCATTCATCGTTCGCTTCGACCATTTTCCAGTCACAATCGGGAAACTTCGACCCGACCTGTCGCCGCGCTTCGCTTCGAAGCAGCCAATAGGCGGCATTCCACGCGACGCGGACATTTTCGTCTTTCATGAAGCGACGTACCTTGTAGGGTTGAGAACTGAACTGCAGAGAGTATCGTCGACCGCCGCGATCGCCTTAAACACCTCGCCTTTTCCACGATGAAACCACTTTCTCGACGCACGCTCGACCTGGCGCAGAGTGATATTCGCGCTATCACCGGGATGGTGCAGGCGGTTCACGGAATCAATCTTGGTCAGGGCATCTGCGACATGCCGATCCCTGAGCCCATCAAAGCCGGTGCACGGCGCGCCATCGATGAGAATCGTTCCATTTATACGAACTACGCCGGCATAGGCCGCCTTCGGACGGCGATCCGGGAAAAGGCCGTTCGCTACAACGGCCTTCCCGTCGCCTCGGATGACGAAGTGATGGTTAGCGCAGGCTCCACGGGCGCCTTCGTGACCGCCATCTTCTCGCTCCTCGACCCGGGCGATGAGGCCATCCTCTTCGAGCCCTTTTACGGGTATCACCGTAATTTACTGGGCCTTACCGGCGCCGACGTCCGTTACGTGCCGAGCAGCGATGACGGATGGCGCGTCGATTTCGAGGCGCTGCGCGCCGCCATCACGCCGAAAACGAAACTCGTTGTCGTCTGCACGCCGGCGAATCCGAGCGGAAAGGTTTGGACGCGGGACGAGCTGCGGACGCTTCTTGAGATCCTCGAAGAGCATGATCTCTGGGCGGTGACGGATGAGATCTACGAATACATGGTATATGATGGACGAGAGCACGTATCCCTGGGCTCGCTCACCGGCGCTTATCGCCGCACCATCACGATCTCAGGCTTTTCAAAAACCTACAACATGACCGGGTGGCGGCTCGGCTATGCTGTTGGTCCGGGTGAGATACTTGCAAAGATGGGTCTGCTGAATGACCTGTTCTATATCTGCGCATCCGCACCGCTGCAGCACGGCGTAGTCGAAGCCTTCGAACTGGATGAGGGGTATTTCGATGACCTTCAGCGCGACTACGCCACGAAACGCCGGCTGATGTGCGAAACGCTCGAGTCTTGCGGTTTCCGCGTACCGTGGCCGGAGGGCGCCTACTACGTTATGGCCGACATCCGGCCTCTGTCCGAGCGGCGCGCCGGTTTCGAAGACGACCGTACGGCCTGCAAAACGCTCATCGAGGAATCCGGCGTCGCCTCCGTCCCCGGCAACTCCTTTTTCGAGCACCCGGAAAGCGGCCGCCACTTCTTGCGCTTTTGCTATGCGAAGGAAATGCCCGTGCTGGAAGAAGCGTGCGTGCGCTTGAAGGAGGCATACGCGGTATAGATAGGGGAAATGAATGGTTGGAAATAAGTGATGGCCTTCATTTTTGAGACCATCTCCGATCATCATCACCCGATCTCCAGCCGAGCTGAAGCCATCAGCTCATTCCCCCAGCAGGACGTGTTCCCCGCTGAGAGCTTCCTTTGCTTTCTCGTACATATACCGCGTGTTGATGTGCAGGCGCATGTCGCCGCGCGGCATCTCGACGGCACGAACCGGCTGCTTATCAACCAGATAAGCCAGGAACTGCGCAAGGCGATCTCGCTCCCCCGCATGCTCGAGGTAGTCCGCAACGAGCGCCAGTGCGGACGATTGCAAGAAGTACAGATTCGCGCATATCCACTGCGACGGCGGATCCTCCGACCGATCGTAAACTTTCGTTACGCGCTTATCTTCATCGAATTCGATGACCGTGTGTTGCTGAAGCACCGCATAATGCGTCTCTGGAAACGCGAGCACCAGGCTTTCGTCCGATTCCCGAAAGCGCTCGACCATAGGGCGGATCGAGAATCGATAGATATTGTCACCGGCCGACACGATGACCCCTTTCTCGCTGTCGACGAGGCGAGCGACGAACGCCAGATCGCCCACTTCGCCAAGGCGGTTCTCTTCGTCTAGCGATCCGTCGTTGTGGAGCTTTACCGTGATACCGTGCTGCTCACAGCGCTTCCTCCACCTGGCCCAACACGAATAGAAATTCGACGCGAACCGGCTGTTCACCACGATGTGAATCTCCGTCAGATCCTCCAGGTCGCAAAGCTGCTCCATCTGGTAATCGAGCACCGGCTTCCCTGCAATGTCGAGCAGCGCGTTCGGTCGTTTTTTCGTAATGGGATAGAGACGGGTGCCAAATCCGGCGCAAAGGAGGATAGCCACCATTTCTTGCCGTCCGATTAATTTGAAGAGAGTACGCTGTCGAGCGCGGCGAGGATATCGGCGTGCAGCCGACCATTCGTCGCCACAATACCGGCATTTCGTTCCAGGCGCGTGCCGTGCCGAAAATCAAGCGGTGAGCCGTTGAGATCCGTCACTGTACCGCCCGCTTCTTCAATGACGAGCGCGCCCGCCGCATGGTCCCAGATCCTCTCCACGTAGCCGGTATGTTTCGTTAGCCGGAGATAGATCTCGGCATCGCCGCGAGCGACGACGGCGTATTTGGCCTGACTGTCGATGCGAAGCGGGTCCCGCACAATGCCCAACTGAACCGCCACCGCCGCCGCATCCGAATGCGAGCTGTGCGCCGACTCCACCGATTCACAGAAACGCGCACCCGAAGGATCCTTCTGCTCGCTCACGGCGATAGGACGCGAACGATCTCCGTTGAGCTCGTAACACCACGACCCCTCCCCCCGCACGGCGGCGTAGATGCTACCGCCATCGTGGTCAACTGCGCCCGCTTCCTCGCCGTCGTAGGCGAGCATCGGACACGCCAGGGCCGCAACGGCCAAATCACCGTCGACGATGAGCGCGAGCGCAACAGCGTATTGATCCCCGCGAAGAAAGCCTTTCGTTCCGTCGATCGGATCAAGCGTCCAGAACCGGTCCATATACCGGCTGGCATTGCCGCGATCGATCCAGCTGCACACCTCCTCGTACCCCGCGTGGTCGACGAGCTTTCCGACTTCAGTCACTACGCGCTGGAGTACCTCGTGATTCTCGGTACGGCGGAGCGCCCCAGAATCCTCTTCGGCGATTACCGGGTCGTTCGGAAACGCCTCACCGAGCGCCCTGCAGACGAGCGCCTGACTTCCGAAATCGGCCACGGTCACAGGGGAGCGATCATCCTTCTCGAGAGAATTCTCCACGAGGTTTTTCCGGACTTCTCGGCAGAGCCGAGCAGCCTGCCGCACCGCCGCGAGAGCCGTATCGAATTCAGCTTCGTAATTCATGGGATGTATCTGTATCGGTGTCATTCATGGGTGAACCCTCCTGCGCCGCAAAGGGGGGCGGACCGTCGAGAAATCGATAGCTCGCATCCTCGACCGTCCAGCAGTAGTGCTTGAGGCCGTTCGTTACGATAAGGAAGCGAGCCTTGACGACGCGGTTGTATCGCGAGACTTGATCGAACGTGGACTGGGAGATCGGGATGCCGGGGGCCTTGCATTCCACCATGAGAAACGGCCGGCCTCGCCGATCGTGCACCACGATGTCCGCCCGGCGCGCCATCTGTTGGAATTGGAAGCCTTTCTCGACCGCCATCAGCGCGACCGGATAGCCACAGGATCGGCTAAGATATTCCAGAAAATGCTGCCGCACCCACTCCTCGGGTGTGAGACGCACGAACTGCCGGCGGACGGGGTCGAAAATGTCACGCCTCCGGTCGACGACGCGGATCTGCGGCTCGTAATTCGGCAAGTTGAGAATAGGAAGTGCAAATTCCTCTTCCTCCTCCCCTTCCCCTTCTCCCCGCCCACGTTTCGCTCCATCGGTCGAGCCGGACGGCCAGCTTCCGGGCCCTTCGTCGCACCGGTCCCTGCTTCGATGACTCATCGCGTACGCTCCTCACCGTAGCCGGTCATTTCCACGAACCCGAATCCTTGGACCGGTCGACCCTGATAGATTCCGTGAACGCGAACGGCACCTTCCCAATAGCGAATCGAGAGGTCGAGTTCTTGATCCGCGACGAAGGGTTCTATCTCAAGAAAAATCTCCCTCGCCGGCATCTCGAGCTTCCATTCGGCCGGATAGCGAATGCCGGTGGAGGGGCTCGTCCACGTGTCGATCGTCTTCAACTCCACGTCGTCGGCCTCTATGGTTCGAACGTCACCTTGAGGACCGACGATCGAACCGCTGCTGAACGAGCTCGTCGAGCCGTCGGACCGGCGAAGGCGGTAGTACATGACCTCAACGTCGTTATCCAGCTGGAGGGAGAACCAGTCCCATCCAACCTGATCATCTGAGAGCGCGCTCGTGCTCCATTCGCGGTCCATCCAGCTCCACCCGTCGACGTGGTACGTTGCACCGCCTATGCGAATCGAACCCGTGGTGGCCATCCGTGTCATCGAGAAATAGTACGACGCGTTGCCCGGTTCCGGGCCCTTCCGATCGAACCCGCGATCGCCGTGAAGTACGATGGGTTTGGTGCTCGCAAGCACGAAATCGAGGGCGACATCTCCTTCCACGGCCCGAATACGCACCGAATCGGCGTCGTTTAGTCCACGCACCTCCCAGTCCTCGAGCCAGACGAGATACGGGTCGGCTTCGGCGCCGGCGAGTCCTGCGGCGCCCCGGCTGAAGCGTTCAAACGAGACGTGCTCGCCGGAGCCGGCATCCATCAAGGCAAGATGCGCCATGTAGAGCTGCCGTGTTGCCCACGTACCTTCAGACACGTCCGATCCTT
>CAZART010000134.1:2108-13386 GCA_964487555.1 uncultured Rhodothermales bacterium | reverse complement strand
GGTCCGTTAAACCGTCCCTCCCGCTCGCCGTTCTCGAGCTTCAGCACGCCGCGCGGGCAGACGGAGGCGCACATCCCGCAGCCGACGCAAGCGGCTCGGATTACGTTCTGGCCGCGCTGGGCGTACCACCGCACGTCGATACCCATCTCGCAGTACGTCGAGCAGTTGCCGCACGAAATGCATTGGCCCCCGTTGGTGGTGATCCGGAAGCGCGAAAAGAACCGCTGCTGCAGGCCGAGAATCGCGGCCATCGGGCACCCGAACCGGCACCACACGCGCGCGCCCATGAGGGGATAGAATCCGACGCCGATCACGCCCGCGAAAATGGATCCGATGAGGAAGCCGTACCATTGGGCGAACGGGCCGCTGACCCACCCCAAGAGGCCGCCACCGGTCGCGGAATTCAGCCAGAGCAGGACCGTTCCCCCAATAATAAAAACAAGCACCCCGTGCACCATCCAACGCTCGACGCGCCAGGCGCGCAACGATTTGTCGGATAGATGGCGAAAGGGGTCGCCGGCGGTCTCGGCGAGGCCGCCGCATCCGCACACCCAGGAGCAGTACCAGCGTTTGCCGAAGAAATAGGTGAGGATCGGGGTGGCGACGAAGATCATTACGGCCCCCCAGAAGACCATGAAGATGCCGAGGTGCGAGGCGTCGGTCAGCCAGCCGACCGTGCTCGGCCAGAGGTAGTCATATTTCAGCGGCCAGAAGTAGCTGAAGTAGAATTCGGGCTGGTTCAGGAGCAGGAGGATCTGGGGGATGAGGAAGGCGAAGCCGAGCTGGAAGAACATCACCGAGAAGGTTCGGATGACGTGGTAGCGGCTGTCACGGTATTTGTAAAGCGCGCGCACGCCCATGACGAGGATGGCGATCGTGTAGAAGGCTCCGTAGGCGAACCACTGATCCGCCGGGCCGGCGCGCAGCCGTTCGGAGAGCGGGTCGAAGACGCGGATGAGATGGTGGAGCCACTCGGGAAACCAGTAGAGGACGACGTACAATCCGGTCAGGACGACGCCGAGCACCCAGCCGGCCGCGCCGATGGCGGTCGTGGACGAGAACCACGAGCCGTCGTTGTTGATGCCGGCCGGGCGACGGAGGAAGCGCTTGAAGTAGATGAGCGGCCCGACGATCAGCCCGCCGACGCCGCCCATGAAGAACGCCGTCGGATGGGTGCTGCCGGCGCCGAAGGCGGCCACGACGAGGGCGAGGATGCCGGCGCCGAAGATGAGGAGGCCGGTGCGTTCGACGGCGTCGAAATCGGAGGTGGGGCTCGTCAGCTGGAGGCTGTTGTCGTGTTCGGGCATGGGGGGTCTCTCAAGCGAAGCTGTCGGCGGGCCGGCGGGAGCGGTACGTTCGTGTGAGTTGCGGCTCGTAGCGCCGGGCAAATTCCGGGTCGAAATTCGCCTCGCTGAGATGGTCGAGGACGTATTCGATCGGCCGCTCTTCGCGCAGCCATCGCTCACAGACGTCGTGACGGTAGCGGATGCCCATCAGGTTGAATCCGAGGACACGGCTCCCGTCCTTCTCGAAATCGATGCGGATCGAACGGTTCCGTTTCGGATCTTGCCAGAAGAGGGTTTCGACCTCGGGTTGGGAAACCGGGTGGATCATCCCATAGGTTTGCCACTCGATCGTCAGGAATTTGGCGGAATTGAAATAGGGGCCGGGGTCGTAGGCGGTCCGTTCGCCGCAGATGGTCTTCGCGACGGTCTTCCCGTGCATCCGACCGGTGTACCAGAGCTGTTCGATACGTTTGCTGCCGATGCCGTCGGCGCGGAATTCGGCGCAGTCGCCGACGGCGTACACGCCGTCGGCGCTCGTTTCGAAGTATTCGTTGACGAGGATGCCTCGGTTCGTCTCGATGTCGCTTTTCCGGACGACGTCGACGTTTGGATGGACGCCGACGGCGAGGCCGGCGAATCCGCAGGGGATTTCCTCTCCCTTGTCGGTGACGGCGGCTCGGACGCGGCCGTTTTCATCCCCCAGGAGCTCTTTCAGCTCGGTGGACAGGTGCAGGTCGATGCCGTGCTTCCGGATCTCCTCGTTGATCATCGCCGCTTCTTCGGGAGGCATGGCGTAGTCCATGTAACCGGCCTCACGCACGAGGAAGGTGACGGGGATGTGCCTTGCGTGGAGCATCTCGACCATCTCGATGCCGATCAGTCCCCCGCCGACAACGGCCGCGTGCTTGACGCCCGCCGTGTTTCGCTCCATCGATTCAAGATCCGGCATTCCGTAGAGGCCTTGCACGCCGTCGAGGTCCTCGCCGGGCCAGTTGAATCGGTTCGATTTCGACCCCGTTGCAATGATGAGTACGTCGTAGTCCAGTTGGGGGCCGCTGCGCAGGCGGATCTGCTTCGAGGCTGCATCGATCTCCTCGACGTAATCGCGCCGGGTATCGATTCGATTCTTTTTCCAGAACCAGTCTTCATACGGCTTGGTGTCTTCGTACCGCATGTGGCCCATGTAGATGTACATAAGGGCCGTCCGCGCGAAGAAATAATCCGTCTCGTCCGAGATTATCGTAATGCGGGCAGCATCCCACATTTTCCGGATGAATCGCGCGGCGGTGACGCCGGAGATGCCGTTGCCAATGATGATGACGCGCATAGCGATCTGGACGCGTTGAGGGAGCGACGTTTGAGGGTATCGAGGGAGCGACGTTTGGGGGTATCGAGGTATGGAGCTATCGACGTTCTTTGGCTCCCGAAGGCGGTTTATCGGTTGTGTGGTAAGTACGGTGGTGCGGAGTAAGGTTACAATGTTTCGAGCAGGCGGAGCCGCGCCGGGGCGTTGGGCACATGCGGGGCGTTGGGCACGTGCGGGGCGTTGGGCGCATGCGGGGCGTTGGGCACGTGCGGGACGTTGGGCGCGTGCGGGGCGTCTGGCACGTGTGGAGCGTTGGGTGCGTGTGGGGCGTTGGGTGCGTGTGGGGCGGACCTTGCTTTTCGGAGCACCTGACTCTAGTTTCGCCGTGCTTGAACGCCGACGAGGAGCCGATGGTCTACGGAATAACCGGAAATACGCAGAAGGACAAATTGTGGGAGCCGGTGGCCGAGCTTGCGCAGTGGCTTCAAGAGCAGTCGCTTTCTTTTCGGCTGCGAGCCGAACTGGCCGATGGGCTCGCCGAACGCGGAATGATCGACGCAGCGACGTGCAAGGCCTGCCGCAGCGAAGATCTGGCCGCGGAGTCGGAGATTATTCTCTCGTTCGGGGGAGACGGAACCATGCTGCTCAGTGCCCATGAGGTTGACACGAGGGGTACGCCGATCCTCGGCGTAAACATCGGCCGCCTGGGCTTCCTCGCTGAAATCGAAATCGGCCAGCTGCATGCCACCATCGGATGTCTCGAGAAGGGCGACTTCCGCATCGAACCGCGCCTCCTTCTCCGGGCCGAAATCCGGGAAGGCTCGGAGACGACGGCCTACTGGGCCTTGAACGAATTCGTTATCGAGAGAAGCGGATCGGCCGGACTGATCTCGATCCGGGTTACGGCAGACGGCATTCACCTGAACGATTATTGGGCGGATGGGCTCATCATCTCGACACCGACGGGGTCTACGGCGTATTCCATGTCCGTGGGCGGGCCGATCGTCGCGCCGGGATCGAACGTCGTTATCTTGACGCCCCTGGCGCCGCACAGCCTTACGGTGCGGCCGATCGTGCTGCCGGCCTCTACGATCATTGAAGCACAGGTCATTCGCGACGACCAGCCGTACGTGATGGCGTACGACGGCCGGAGCTGTTCTTTTGAGCGTAGCGGCGAACCCATCACGTTCCGCTTTTCGCGAGCTTCGCACGTCGTCAATCTCGTGAAGCTGCCGGAGCAGCATTATTTCCAGACGCTCCGATCCAAGCTCATGTGGGGCGTGCTTCGCCATGGTTGATCCGCAAACCAGCATCAGATCCCGTTCATGGAGCCCTCCCATTCACCTTCCCTCTCATCGCGCATTTTCCAGGAATCGCGCTCCATGTCGCGATGGCTCAAGTTCGTCGGCATCGCCACCGTGGCGTCGGCCGTTCCGATGGCGCTGACGATCTTCGGCATCGTGATCGCCTGGCTGCCGATATGGCTCGGCGTGCTGCTCATCCAGGCGGGAAGTGCAGCGCAGCGTGGGGACGAGCGCGAGCTCCTGCGTATGGTGGAAAAGCTGAAGACCTACTTCATCGTTCAGGGCCTTTTGATTCTACTCGGAATAGCGGCTGTCGTGCTCATCACTATGTTCTTCGGCGCTTTCTTTCTGGAAGCCCTCGAGATGATGCGCGAGAACGCCGCCCCGATGCTCGAGGCGTGACTTCGCACGCGTGCCGGTGGGAAGCCGGATCTGAGGGCTTGAAGAGTTCCATCGAGGTGACACACACGGATCGCGGCGTGTTCGCCGCGTAGGCGGCGACCTACGCCTCTGCGGGCGTTGCGACGGCGGGAAAGGACACGGTAAACCGGCTTCCGGCGCCGCGCTTCGTCTCGACACGGATCGTTCCGCCGATTAGATCGGTAAGCCTTTTGGCGATGGTGAGGCCGAGACCGCAGCCTTCGAAATTACGGGTATACCCGTCGCTTTCCTGGACGAAAGCTTCGTACATCCGCGGTAGAAATTTTTCGCTAATGCCGATTCCCGTATCGCGGACGTGAACGTGGATCGCGTCGTCGTCCCGATCCACGCGTACGGACACTTCGCCTTCCGGCGTGAATTTTACGGCGTTGTCGACGAGGTTCTGCAATACTTGACGCACCGCCGACCCGTTGAGTTGGACTTCCACGTTCACGTCGTCGGACGGCGCGAATCGGAAGTCCAGTCCTTTTTTAGCGGCCTGAGCTTCGAAGCCCTCTACGACGTCGAGGGCCACGGCATTCATATCCAATCGTTCATTCTCGGCACCGGCGTCGTCGGCTTCGATGCGCGAGAGCTCAAGTAATGAATCAAGCGTCCGCAGTAAACGCCTGCCACCCCGTTCGATCTCATACGTGAACTCGTGAAGATTTGCAGGAGCTTCGGAATGGAGGATCTCCGTAAATCCGAGAATCGCCGTAAGCGGCGTACGGAATTCGTGGCTCAGGTTGTTGAGAATGTTCGATTTGAGCCGGTCCGACGCCTCGGCGCGTTCCTTTGAGTCGATCAAATCGTCTTCGTACCTACGGCGCTCTTCGAGCATCAAATCCAGTTGCTCGCGCACCTTGGCCTCGAGGTCTTCGTTGAGCACCTTCAGCTCCTTCTCCTGGTGGCGCAGGCGCAGAAGGTTCCGGATTCGCACGCGCAGCTCGTGCACGTTAAAGGGTTTCGGAATGTAGTCGTCCGCACCGACTTCCAGCCCTTCGATCTTGAGCTGGTGCGTGGCTCGAGCGGTCAGGAGGATGACCGGGATGTGGTTGAGATCCTTCGACGACTTCACGGCGCGGCAGAACGCGTTGCCGTCGACGTTCGGCATCATCACGTCACTAAGGATGAGATCGGGAAGGACGTTTCGAGCCTTCTCGAGTCCCTCCGCGCCGTCACATGCCGTGAGAATGCGGTATTCGTCGCTGAGAATATCGGTTACGTATTCCCGGATGTCTTTGTTGTCGTCGACGACGAGCACAAGCGGAGCGTCGTCATCCGCATTTGCGGATCGCGTCGGAGGCTGCTCGTCATCGTGCATGAAATTGAAATCGGACGTCGCCAGCTGCGTCATCGCACCGCCGTGCTCCGCGATCTCGTCCGCCATGTCACCGGCCGCAATCTGATCCGGCTCGAGATGGGACGCGCCCTTCGGCAGGGTGATGGTGAACGCGGTCCCGGTGCCCGGCTCGCTTTCGACGCTGATCTGACCACCGTGTAGAAGGATCATCTCCCTGGCAAGGGCCAGACCGATGCCGGTACCTTCGTGATCCCATCCTGCAGACCCATCGACCTGATGGAATCTATCGAAGATATAGGGCAGCTCGTCGGGCGGAATCCCCTTCCCTGTATCGCGCACTTCCACGTTCAAGGCACCTTCGGGATACGTTTCCGATGCGGCCAACTGGGTGATGACCACCGAAATCTCCCCGCCCCTGGACGTGAACTTGGTGGCATTCGACAGGAGATTGTAGAACACTTTTTCAAGCTTGTCGGGCTCGTAGGTCATCGGGATCTCGTCGGAATCGGCCTGAAAGCGAAGATCGATTCCTTTACGATCTGCGAAGGACGAGCACGACAGCACGACGCCCTCGACGAACGCGACGAAATTACGTTCGCATGCGCGCAGCTTCATTTTGCCGTCTTCCAGCTTGGAGAGGTCGAGCAGCTGATTGATAAGACGCATCAACCGGAGCGCGTTACGCAGCATCACGTCGGTCTGCTTCCGCATCGCCTCGGGGAGCGGCCCGTGCAACTCGGCCAGCATGTTTTCGAGCGGCCCGATGATCATGGTGAGCGGCGTCCGAAATTCGTGCGAGACGTTGGCGAAGAATTTAGTCTTGAACCGGTCGAGCTCCCGCAGCTTCTCGGCCTGTCCTTCAATGACGCGTTTGGCTTCTTCCGTGATTTCCTTCTCCTTACGAAGATCGTGTGTTCGCTCGTCGACGACGCGTTCCAGCTCGCGCTCGCGATCTTTGAGCCGGCGGATACGCAGGCGATAGGCAGCAACGGCAAGGGCTAATGACGCCGCTATGCACAGCCACGTGAACCACCACGTCTGGTAGAAGAACGGCTCGAGATAGAAGCTGACCGAGGCGCCCTCTTCGTTCCATACGCCGTCGTCGTTCGCCGCCTTCACGCGGAAGGTATACGTGCCGGGAGCGAGGTTGGTGTAATAGGCCTCTCGGCGCGATCCGGCGTCGATCCAGCGATCGTCGTAGCCGTCGAGCATGTAGCGGAAGCGGACTTCGCGAGGGGCGGTGAAACTGAGGCCCGTATACTGAAACGTGACGTCACGACTGCCTGCAGGAAGTACGATCGCTCCCTCCATGGAGACCGGATCGTCTTCGATTTTGATGCTTTCGACGTGAACCGGCGGCGGGATGGAATTCGTCCGGATGTGCGCCGGATCGATGTACGCGACGCCGCGGTTGGTGGCGAACCAGAGGAGGCCGTCGTGCGCCTTCCACGCTGCGGGTTGGGTGCCGCCACTCATCTCGGCGGTCTTCAGGCCGTCGCTTTTGTCGAAGATGATCGGCGAGACCGCACTCAATCTGCCGTCGGCCACCGCATTGAGATCGTCGAGACCGATCCTCAAAATGCCTTGAAGGGTGCCGAGCCACAATGAGCCGTGATCATCCTCGAGAATCTGTAGCACGTTGTCGTTGTGCAGGCCTTCCTTCGAGGTGATGCAGGCAACGTGCTCGTCTCGGATGCGGCAGAGCCCGCCGCTCTGGGTGCCGGCCCACATGGTGCCCCGGCTGTCTTCGTGGATAACCAGAACCACGTCGCTTGAGAGTCCATCGTCACGATCGAATTGCTCGGCGCCGTGCTCGTGAATTCGGTGCAGCCCGCTCCCGTAGGTTCCGACCCAGACGTGGCCTTCTGAAGTTTGAACGACGGCCGGAATCGGAGTATGCGCCAATTCCTCATCCCCGCCGTAACGAACGAATCGCGCTCCGTCGTCCATCACGAACAATCCGCCGGTCGTGCCCGCCCAGATCCTGCCCTCGCGATCGGCGAGAATCGAGTATACGTTGTGATTTGTGAGCCCGTCGCGTGCTCCATAGCACGTGACGGCGTCCTCCAGAAGCCTGCAGATTCCGCCGTCATACATTCCAATCCAGACCGAGCCGCTCTCATCCTGGCTTAGCGCATAAACGTGCGCGCTAGGCAGACCGTTCGCCGTCGTAAGGTGCTGAATCCGGCCGGCGGTGATCTGATTCAACCCGGCGCCCTCCGTGCCTATCCAGAGAGCTCCATCTCGACTCTCCATGACCGAAAACGCCACGTCATCAGAGAGGCCTTCGGCGCTTGTAATATGAACGAATTTTCCGGCTCGAAGACGATTGAGGCCGCCATCCTCCGTGCCGATCCACAGATTTCCTTCGGGGTCCGGGGAAATGGCTCGAACGCGATCGTTCGTAAGTCCGTGCTTGCTCGAAAACGATTCGAACGTGTCGTTCTGGAGCCGGCAGAGTCCGCCCGTGAGTGTGCCGAACCACAATACACCGTTCGGCTCGGCATGCAACGCGCTCACGACGTTTCCACACGTGCCCTGGGGATACGGCGTGATCTCTCCGTCTCTTGCCCTCGCCAGGCCGCCCGATGTGCCGATCCAAAGGGTACCGGCTTCGTCGGTTTCCAACGACCAAACCAGGTCGTCCGGAAGGCCGTCCGACGTGGAATAATTGGAGAACGACCCCGCCACGAAGCGGCTTAGTCCGGCCTGTGTGCCGAACCAGAGGGCGCCGTCATGCTGCTGGATCGAAAGGACGACGTCGCCCGCCAGGCCGTCCGTCGTCGTGAAGCGTGTGAAGGATGTCCCGTCGTAGCGGCTCACGCCGCCGTCGATCGTTCCGATCCAGATATTTCCTTGATCGTCCTGGAAAAGCGATCGAACGATATCACTGGACAGGCCGTCTTCCGTTCTGAAGGTCGTGAAGCGGCCCTCCTTGAGGCGGCTGACGCCGCCGCCGTTTGTACCGATCCAGATTGCCCCGTCCTCGTCCTCGAGAAGGGCACGGACTTCCGTGCTTTCGAGACCCTCTGATTTGCCGAACACGGTAAATCGGACGCCGTCGAATCGGACGAGGCCGTCTTGGGTTCCCACCCACAAATAGCCGTCCGACGCAGGAAGCGCGGCATAGACGGCGTTCTGCGGAAGGCCATTCTCCGTGGTCCATGAGTCGTGGACAAACTGTGTGATCTGGAGATCGGGGTTGAGACCCGAGCGCGATTCCGTCTGCCCTGCAGCCGGCTCCGGTTGAAGAAGCCATGCCATCGCGACGGCGACGGATGCGACAAAGCCGACGTGCAACACGCTGCTCACGACAGTGTGTCTGCGATTAAAGCTATCTCGGCAATGCGTGTCTGCAATGCTCATTTTATTCAGAGGAGTTCCGGCAGAACCGTTTCCGGCTCAACATCAGCGTTCATGGTTCATTTCGAAGAATCGGACGGTTTCCCCCCAACTAAAGAATCGGCTCCCCATTCGGACGACATCGAAGGTGCGGCTCGCAGCGCTGCAACCGGGCTGGAAAAAGCCTGGCGAGGGCTTAAGCTTTTCGACGTTCGGCCGATAATAAACAGGCTCTCCCTGCACGCCCGTTAATTTCAGATCACTTGGTCATCGCCACAGGTCACCATGAGAGCACGTTTATCCCCCACGCGTATTTTTACCGCCATCCTTCTTGTCGCCAGCATCCTTTTCATTCCTGCCTGTAGCGAACTCCCCACGGCCACGTCGCCGGATGCATCGCACGAGTTTAGTGCCGCACCCGCACCGTCCGACGAAGGCAAAATTCGATTTTTCGATCTGTCGGAGGTCGACGCAGAGCATAGCTCGTCAAAGAAAAATCTCCTGGATGTGGGCATTATTGTCGGCTACCGCGATAGCACCGTAAGCTCTAATCGAATCGCCTCGCAATACCGCATTGCCAGTCAATACGAATACGATACGGTGTTCGACGGACTTGCCGGATCGGTCTCCGCCATCGAGCTGCCCGGCATTCTCGCCGAGATGGCCGACGATCCCGACATCGCCTGGGTCGAGCCGGACCTCAATCTCTATGTGATCGACGCGCTCGTCAATACCACAATCGGCGTCCTCAATCTGACGACGAATACGCTTTTCGGCCTGCTACAGACCAAGCAAGTTACGCCCTGGAGCATCACGGCCATAGAAGCTCATCGTACGTGGACACGCTCCGGCAACGGCAGCGGAAACGTCGACGTGGATGTCTACATCTTCGACACCGGTGCGAAACACGCAGACCTCAACGTCAAGGAATGCCTGGACTTCACGAACGGCGACGTGCGTTCCTGTGGGTTGATTACCGATGTGGACCTGAACGCGCATGGCACGGCCATTTCCGGTGCTGCGGCCGCCCGCGACAACAACAAGGGTATCGTCGGCGTGGTCCCCGGAGCCCGTGTTCATGCGCTGAAGGTACTTAGTGACGACGGCAGCGCGCCTTTCTCGCGCGTCATCGCCGCCATCGAGTATCTGACCGAGCGGAAGATCTCCAATCCGTCGTCACCGATGGTGGCAAACGTTAGTCTCGGTGCGAACCTGCATTCGACGGCCCAGAGCAGCCTGGATTTAGCGGTATCGAGCTCGATTGCGTCCGGAATCACGTTCGTCGTTGCCGCAGGTAACGAGGGCATCGACGCCTCGACCGTCACGCCGGCCCACGTTCCGGAGGCGATTACGGTGGGCGCTTTCAAAGAGGACGGCGCGTTCTCGTGGTTCTCGAATTACGGCTCGACGGTCGACATTCTCGCCCCCGGTGAAGACGTAGAGGCCCTTACCAGTGGAGATGCCGTCAACTATATCTCCGGAACCTCTATCGCAGCGCCGTACGTGACCGGCGCCGTCGCGCTCATGCTGGCCCGCCATCCCGACATGTCTCCGGCGGAAACCGCGGCCCAGATTATGGCCAAAAGCAAGAACGGCGTCAGCGGAGTTCCAAAAGGCACGACCACTCGGCGGCTGAACGTGAGGTATCTGCCGTAATCCGAGCGTTGGGTTTTTCCTAGAGGGCCGTCGGTAGTTCCCGCATCTCTGCGTTGCACTCCGCGCCGATCACTGCGGCGTACCTGATCCATAACAAGCAGCCGTAGGGTTCTCAACCCTACGGCTTTTTGCGTTTTGCCACTCTTTCTGCGTCGCGACGCTTGCTCGAGAAGCCTCTGATGCAGTTACCCTTTCTGCGCGCGCGCATCATCGGCCGTGCGCATACAATAAGACGTTCTAAAACGCCGTCAATCGGAGCGTCGACCATATCTTTCATATCCTGAGCAGCCGCTGTCCCTTCACAAACGATGTCCATATTTCACAAGTTCGTCAAATTTATCGTTCTATGCTTGCAGTTTCGCGTTTGCTTCTTTAACCTCCTGCTTAAGCTATTATCACTCTTAACCACCACAGGGAGACGTGCCATGAAGAAGCTAACTCCGAAGGAAATGAAGCAGGTCAAGGGCGGCAAAATCGTCCGGCGCTGGTAGAGCGACCATTGACCTTGCCGGGGTCTCTCGACGGAGTACCCATCGGCCTAAGGAGGCGCTCCCCCGCTTGGGGGGGCGCCTTTTGCATATGGATGAATGTGGATAAATGGTGAGGTTCACCGTACAGGAAGAGGATGGTCGGCGTGATTCGATGCATGTGAACCACACGC
>CAZART010000134.1:0-2008 GCA_964487555.1 uncultured Rhodothermales bacterium | reverse complement strand
CCGGCGGATCGAGCCCCTCTACCGGCGGATCGAGCGGGTGCTGCACCGGCCGGATCATCCTATCTCTTTTTCGAACGAACGGATCGCCCTTGTCGAATGAATGTGGCCTTCGGAAAGCGAAAGGTAGTCTTCCCGATCATCCGGCAGAGAGACATGACCGAGTGCGGGACCACCTGTCTCGCGATGATCTTCAAATATTACGGGCTGTACAACATGCAGTCTACGCTGCGTAGGCTGGGGCACGTAAGCACCGAAGGTACCGACCTGTACACGCTGGGTGAGCTCGCCCAAACGTTCGGATTCGAATCGGACGGGTATCAACTCGAATACGAGTCGCTGAAAGACATTCCGCTCCCCTGCATCGCTCATTATGAGGGGGATCATTTCGTCATCATACGGAAGGTGGTTGCCGATCACGTGCGGATCGTCGACCCCGGATACGGCAAAGATACGCTTACACGCAAGGAGTTTGAGGCCAGGTGGAACGGCATCGTACTCACGCTGAAGCCGACCGCCAACGTCTTCCAGAATCCGGATGTCGAAGAGCTCGTGGCGAGCCAGCGCGCGCGGGAAAAAGGTGTCTTAAAGGATTTCTACCTCTCTATTCTTCGACCCTTCAAGCGGGTGATTCTTGAGGTTGCAGGGGCGAGCCTGGGGCTGCAGCTTCTGGCTCTAGCGTTGCCGATCGTCACGCAGGTTATCATCGATAGCGTGCTCGTGAGCCGTAATAGACAGCTCCTGTTTGCTATCCTTGCCGGAATGGCCGTCATCCTGATGATGCAGGTGGCCCTCACCTATTCGCGAAACCTCATTGTCACGCAATTCAAGACACGTTTTGAGCTCGATTTCTTCAGCAGATTCTATAACCATTTCCTCCGGCTCGATCAATCTTACTTCGACACGTACAGGCGCGAGGATTTCATCGTCAGGTTTCAGGAGAACCTGAAAATCCGGAAACTCCTCTCCCCAAACATTTTGCAGGTGTTTCTAGACGTGATCTTCGTGTTCGTCGCTGTTGCCGTGCTCTTTCTCTACGACACGTCGCTGGCTCTCGTCGCGACTGCATTCGTCCTCTTCTTTGCCGTGTTAACTCTGCTGTATACGCCGAAGCTGCGAGCGCTCGAGAACAAGATTTTCCACGAAAACCTCAAGACGATGGGGACTTTTCTGGACAGCCTTCTTGGAATTACGTCCGTAAAGCTTCTGGCGATCGAACAGCTGAAATTCTGGCAGTGGAAAAATCGATATACGAAGGCGCTCAATCGCGTGCTGGCCACTGAGCAGACGCAAATCACGCTGCAGTCGCTGCTGCGCAGCGCGTTCTTTCTGAGTCAGGTCGCCGTGTACTTGATCGGCGCCTATATGGCATTCAACGGCGATCTGACCATCGGCCAGTACATTGCATTCATCGCCATCTTCACCGCCGTAATGGTCGCCGTCGACAAGGTGTCGGTTCTGTGGTTCCTGGTGGCTGAGCTCTCCGTGACGTTCGCGCGGCTCAACGACGTGTTCATGCAAGAGCCGGAGAAAGCCGATCTGCTCACGCAGCACACGCAGATAGATCGGCCGGAGATCATCTTCAAGAATGTCTCGTTCGCGTATCCCTCCAATCCGGATCAACTTGTATTGAAGGACATCAATCTCACGATCGCGGCCGGCGAGCATCTGGCGATCGTGGGAAGAAATGGATCCGGAAAAAGTTCGCTGGTGCGTCTGCTCGTCAAGCTGTACACGAATTATGAGGGCCACATCCTGCTCAATAACGTCGAGCTGCGGCACATTCATCCTCCGTCTCTCCGGCGCAAGGTCACGATGGTGCCGCAGGAGCCCTACGTCTTTGCGGGCACTATCCGCGAGAACATCGAATACGGCAACCCGGGTGTGGATTTTGCGCGGGTGGTACGCGCATCTGAACTGGCCGATCTGCACGACTTCGTGAAGGATTTGCTGTTCGGATACAACCATAAGGTCGGCGAAGGCGGAAGCAATCTCTCAGGTGGTCAAAAGC
>CAZART010000133.1:0-13394 GCA_964487555.1 uncultured Rhodothermales bacterium | reverse complement strand
GGGCCATCATTGCCCAGCAGAGAACGATTAGAACCCAGTACGAGGGCGTGCTCGGCAACGTTCATCGTGGCTACATGCCACAGGACACGACGTCGCAGTTCAAGCGACCCTATTCGCTCATCCCACCGTATTACGCGCGGGTAGCGAAGCAGCAGCGCGACCTTTCCGTACGCGGCTTACTGGCAGAGGTGCGCTCCGGTAGAACGCCGGCAGCGGGGTTTCGGATCGAGATGCCCGACGCCGGACCCGTCGAGCCTTCGTCGAACGCCGGAAACGACAGCGGTGAGGACGGCGCCGGCGACGCAGAATGATCCGGCCGTTAACCTGCCCGAATCTCAGAAGGATCGCCGTTAATCTGCCGCAATCTAACGTCAGTCGAGGCTCTTCACCATCGATTGCGTGTAATCGTAGATTTCCCGACAGCTCGTTTCGATCAGTTCTACGAGGTCTTCTGATTCCGTTTCCATGAGCTTTGCCAGCATATGCAGGGCGGCGGACGGCTCGAGATGGGGTTCGTCCGGTGGCGCTTCGTGGAGGCACAGGCGCTCCATCGCGGCCACCGACACCGAAAGCGTTAGTGCAAGCAGGCGCAGGTCTCGTTCCTTCAGGTGGCCCGGCGTCAGATAGTGGCGAATCACTTCCACGATGAATTCAGGCAAATGCCAGCTCTCAGCCGCCATTGAGCCGAGCTCGGCGTGGTCCGTACCAAAGATGATCTGTTCAGACGTCACCGTCGGCGCGAACCCGTAGTCGTTCGTGCACCAGAGGGCCTCGTAGTCGTCGGGCCGGTTGTACAAGAGGACCAGTCGGCCGGACGTGTGAAGAAGGCCCAGCGTGAAGGCCGAGTTCTGCTGCTGGAGATCCAGATGAGATGCGATCATCTTGGCAAACGATGCCGTTCCGACACTCATGCGCATAATCTGATCGAAGATGCGTGTCTGCTCTTCCGAGTTTAGAATGTCCTGCAGACGCATCATGCCCGACGTGAGCACGATGTCGCAGACGTCCTCAAAGCCGAGCAGGAAGACCGCCTTGTGGATATCGCCGACGCGGCGTCGGACCCCGTGGTAAGCGGAGTTGATGCGGCGCAGCACGGATCCGGCGATGACCGGGTCTGAGTTCACTATGCTTACGAGACGGTGCGTGTCGGGTACTTCGGATTTCTCAGCGACGAGCTTCGAAACCTCGGTTACCGTTCGAGGCAGCGGGGGGAACCGAATATCGAAATTCGGTGCGCGCTCAATGCGCGTGGCAGGTGTTATTCGCTGCGTCTCTATCATACGAGTTGAAACCAACATAACGGCCTGCCTCATCCAAGGAGGCGGGCACGCGATACATAGGGGATTATTGGGGGAAGAGCACCGTCCCCTGAGTATCGGCGATCCCCGAGCAGAATTAAGCAGAATTGGCGTGAGCGACTTCCCGGGCTTTGGTGTGGCTTGAAGCCTCCGCCGGCGCGTCGAAAAGCGCCTTCGCCGCGTTCCACGCCGACCTGAAGACGTCGCTCTCCCTATAGGAGTCCAGGGCCTCCGCGTCGGTCCAGAGGCTATACGTCGTAAAGACATAGTCGTGATCGGCGTCCTGCCAAAGCTCCAGGTGGTGACAACCTTCGAAGTCCCTGATGCGGTCGGAGGAGGCGTCGAACAGCGTGAGGAATTCGCCGACCGCCTCGGGTCGAAAGGTCATGCGGACGATGCGAATGAGCACGTGAAAGGGTCAAGAATGGCCAGTGGATCAATCGGGGTTGCGAAAGATACGAGCCGCACGCGGTCGAAACGAGACGCACCCGATTTCGCCGGGCATCGCCGGGGGCTCGCCACGAGCTCGAATTGCGGCCACGGCGGCTTCGCCGTCGGGATCGCCGGGATTGCCGGTCATCGAATCGAGACTCAGGCGGCTTCGGTGTTCGAGAGAAGATACCGGCCTATGTCGCAGTTGAGGCAGCGGGCCTCCTTGCAGCGCGTACGGTAGAGCTGGTGCAGCCCCTGGGCATTCAGAGCGCTCACCACGCGCGTTCCAAGTGTTTCGTAGAGCCGCGTAACCTCATCCTCGTCCGCCGGAATGCGGCTTGTGGCATCAACCACGGCGTGAGCCAGTCTCTGGTGGGCGATGCGGTCTGCGTGGGCACCGAGCGCCGGCAGCAGTGCATTGACGAGGAGTGCATCAATTCGCGAGCGGCCCAGGTTTGGATGGTGCACCTTCGATCGCCGATCGAGGCGGACGTGCGTGCGCCAGAATGGAGCGAGCTTCACGTCGAAGAGCGAGCGTAACGCCCGGATCGGATGCGGTTGATCGAGCAACACGTCGGCCGCGCGTCGCAGCGGGGCTTCGCGGAGAAATCCCGACGGCGGAGCAATCATCGCGGCGCCCTGGGCGATTCGCAGGGGCGGAAAATTGGCAGGTCGCAGCCGGAAGAAGCGCCAGGCCGTGGCCGGCATCGGATCGATTGCGGCGTGGACGTTGAGCCGCTCAAAGCGGTCCCGCAGGTCCATCGCATAATCGGCCGTCTCGCGGTCGGCCTCAAGCAGGTCGGATGGGGAAGGAAGAAGCCCGGCCGCACCCAGCAGAAGCGCCTCGACGTCGCCCGGCGTCTCGACTGCACGCACCATGCGGAGCGGCACGATCTGGGCGAGCGTGCGCATCGCAGCGGTGTTCTTGGCATAGCCAAGCCCGGCAAAAATCGTTTCATACAGTCTGGATTCGACGTCTTGCGCGTACAGCGCTCGCTTCTTCTCGTTCAGGCGTTCGAGTCCGAGCTGGCGGATCCATGGATCTCTCACTTCGTCGGGGACGCGTCTCCACCCGGAAGCGCAAAGGACGTCGCGCTGCTTCTCGGTGTGAAACGCGTGAATCAATCTCCTGAGCGGCGCCTCGAGACGCGGATAAAGGACGACTTCAGGAAGAACGGTTCCGTCGGCTCTTCGAAGCCGACCGGTCCAGATGTCGGAAAAGAGCGTGACGTGGAGCAATGTTGCGTTGTAAATCGGATCCCGATCGTGGCCGTGCTCGACCCAGAGGCCGGAGGTCGTGTGGATCTCGACGGCGCCGCGCCACGACGTCGTTTGAATGCGAAGGTGCACGTCGAGGAAATCCGGCCCGGAATCCGTGTTCAATCGTCCCGGATGCTCGACGTGAATGGGCATGCCGCCGACCGTAAGCAGGTCGGCGCGGTCGAAGCGTTGGTGGCGCCAGAGGTCGTGGACGAGGGCTTCCGGAACGTGCGTCGGCAGCGGGCCGGGCTCATGAAGATGGACTTCGAAGACGCGGTCGGAGAGCCCGTAGAAGTGGGAAGGGGAGGGCATGGCGTGTGACGATGGTAGTGGGCGTTTCTACCATAGACACGTGGCGACGGGAAATATAACGTGGAGGATCGAGATCGAGGAATGCGAATCGAGGATCGAGAATCGATAATCGAGGATCGCACGCACAAACAACCGCCCGCGATCCTCTATCCTCGATCCTCTCCTAACGAACTTCAAGTTCGCTCCACATATAACCCGACACCGCAGCGGCCCGGGTCTATTGCTATCCTCGATCCTCTTCCTCTTCCTCGATCCTCTATCCTCTATCCTCATCCCTATCCAAACCGCTCCAGCTCGGCGCGCTGCGCCTCCGCGGCCTGCCGCGCGGCGTCGGCAAAGTCTTCGCCGGCAGAGGCGTAGATAATCTTCCGGCTGCTGTTGATGAGGACGGGACCGGGACCAATCGCCTGCATCACGTCGGCGGGATCGCCGCCCTGGGCCCCAATGCCGGGCAGTAGAAGCGGTACGTCCGGTGCGAAGGAGCGGATCGTTTTCAGCGGTGCGGTGTCGGTGGCGCCGACGACGAATCCCACCGTGCCCGGAAGGTCGTCGCCCCAAGTCATCGCCGCGCGGGCCACCTGCGCATAGAGCGGCGCCCCGTCGCAGGCGAGCTCCTGGAAATCTGAGGCGCCGGGATTGGACGTGCGAACGAGGACGAACACGCCGCGGCCGGCGAAGTGGAGAAAGGGTTCCACGCTGTCGCGGCCCATATAGCCTGAAACGGTGCAGGCGTCGAAGGCCATCCGGCCGAACAGGGCCTCGGCGTAGAAGCGGGCTGAGTTGCCGATGTCGCCTCGCTTCCCATCCGCCACGACCAGCGTGTCGTCGGGGACGAGCTCGACGGTCTCGCGCAGCACCTCCCAGGACCGTTCTTCCAGGATTTCGAAAAAGGCCAGATTGAGCTTGAAAGCGCAGGCGAAATCGGCGGTCGCGCTGATGATGGCGCGGTTGAATTCGAGCACGGCGCCGGCGAGGCCGTGCCGGCGGAGGAGGTGCTTCGGAAGGCGTTCCGGATCGGGATCCAGGCCCACGCAAAGGAGCGAGGATCGCTTTGCCTGAATTTCACGGAGCCGGGCCGTGAAGTCGATATCGTTCATTTTGGCGAATCTGGGGAAGGTCGGCGCGTTCAGGGTTTCCCGTACAGGAAGTAAGGGGATTCATCGCTGCATTCCATGGAGGAACAGGAGAATTTTGGATGGTGTATTGGCAGCGCCGTGGTGGAAGCGCTTTCGGTGTTTAAGGGATGAAGATCCGTAAGAATGTCGTCGGCAGGGATCGACGAGCGCACACGCGCTTTGGAATCGGCACGGTTCTGGGATCCGTGTTTTGCCCGGAAGCTCGAACATGCTCGAAATACGCATTGCAAATAGAAGGATGAGTTCATGTCAGAATCACGCATCAGCCACTTAAAGAACGTCTCGCTAGAGGATCGGAAAATGATCCAGGACATCGAGACGATGTTGGGCCCGGAGCCTTCGCAGCTGGGGCTCATCAAGAATATGTTCTGGGGTCGCTTTCGCGACGATCTCGTGTTTCCCTATCCCGAAGAGTCGGACGAGCAGCGTGCGAAAGCAGATCGCCTTCTCGAGGAGCTGGAGGCGTATCTGAAGCTTGAGCACCCGGCCGTTGAGATCGATCAGGAGGAGTTTATTCCTGACTGGTGCTTCGATCGGCTGTTTGAGATGGGTGTTATGGGGATGACGATCCCGGAGGAGTATGGCGGGCTGGGGCTCGGCGTGACGGCCTACAACCGCGTGCTGGAGATGATCGGGATGTACTGCGCCTCGACGGCGGTGGTGGTTTCGGCCCATCAGTCGATCGGGTGTAAAGCGATCATGCTGTTTGGAAATGAAGAGCAGAAGCGGAAATACCTGCCGATGGTGGCGACGGATACGATGTCGGCGTTCTGTCTATCGGAGCCGAACGTGGGTTCGGATGCGGCCGGTCAGGAGACGCACTGCGAGCTGACGTCGGACGGGTATTACGTGCTGAACGGCGAAAAGAAATGGAGCACCTCGGCCGCCATGGCCGGGTTGTTTACGGTGATGGCGAAGCAGCAGGTGGTGGATCCGAAGACGGGCGAGACGAAGGAGGGCGTGACGGCGCTGATCTGCACGCCGGACATGGACGGTTTGGACGTTTTTGAGAAAAACCGCAGCAAGACGGGGATCCGTGGGACGTGGCAGGGGCGGATTCGATTTACGGACGTGCGGGTGCCGCGTGAGAATTTGCTGCATAAGGAGGGCAAAGGCCTGGTGGTGGCGCTGAGCTGCCTTAATTACGGCCGCTGCACGCTGTCGGCGGGTGTGGGTGGCGCGGCGAAGCGGGCGATGAACCAGAGCATCAAATGGGTACAGACGCGCTATCAGTTCGGCAGGCCGCTGGCCGATTTCGAGCTGGTGCAACAGAAAATCGCGCGCATGGCGGCCTATACGTATGCGATGGATGCCGTGCTGTACATGATGACCGGCATGCTCGATCGCGGCGATACGGACATCATGATCGAAACGGCGGCGACGAAGGTGTTCTGCTCGCATTATGGGTGGGAGGTGATCGACGATGCCATGCAGATCATGGGGGGGGACGGCTACATGACCGAGAATGAGTTGGAGCGTATCTGGCGCGACAACCGGATCCACCGGATTGTGGAGGGTTCGAACGAGGTGATGCAGTCCTTCATCTTTGCCTACGGCGGCAAGCAGCTGGCCGAGTCGATGATGGGCATCCAGGAAGCGGTGGCGTGGCAGGCGGAGGACTCGTTCCGCGGCAACCTTCGGCGCATTTTTTCGAACGCGACGAACTCGACGATTATGGCGCGGGCGCTCCCGTTGGCCGCGCAGCTTTTCCTCGGTGTGATGCCGGCGTCTCCCGACGTGAACGGCGTGTATCCGTCGTTGCGCCCCTTTGCGGACCGGCTGGCCGCGCTGATCCGGAAGCATTCGCACTACTTCAAGCTGGTTAGTAAGTGGCACCGTGAGGAGGTCATCAAGCGGCAGGCGGTGCAGGCGCGCCTTGCGGACAATGCGGTGATGCTGTTCGCGTTGACGGCGTCGCTGGCGAAGATGGACAGGCAGGTCCGCGCGGGCTCCTCGGGTCCGGCATTCGACCGTGACAAGACGGCATTCCGGCATCTATTCGATCTCTTCGAGGTAACGATCTCGGAGAATATCATAGAGCTGCGGCATAATGCGGACGAGAGCATGCGGGTCGCCTCCCAGGCCGCCCGGCGCCACAACGATACGCTGCCGAACGCGGACTTCTATATCCACGAGGCCTCGCCGGTGGCCGCGGGCACGGGTAAGGAGCCGCCGAAGGAGCACATCAAACAGTTCCCGGGAGATTCGGACGCGGGCGGGCCGGCTTCTGCGAAGGCGCGCCGCAACGGCGCGTCGAACGGTCGAAAGAAGGAGGAAGCAGAATCGCCCGGTAAATAGGGCGCGACCTCGCGTGCGATTCCATGCGCATGCGAGGGTACTCCACCGATCTCGTTCGCAAGCCTGCGACTTTTCCTCCCGCAAGTCTGCGACATTCGTCCCGCAAGTCTGGGAATTCTGTCGCGCAAGTCTGGGAATTCTGTCCCGCAAGTCTGGCACCGAGATGGCGTCGTCGATCCTTCGTGGGTCGGACCGTATCTTTGAACGGAATAGTACGTTTGCTGGAATGAGGGCGTCAACCACCGTTTATTGACGCCGGCGCCGATTTCGGAAAGCGCGCCCCAGCCGAATCATGGATGCCGCGCCATGACGTACTCCAGGGATATCGACGAGGAGAGGCGCGCGTGAAATCCATTTTGCGCCGAGTCGTCGAACGAATTCACCATCCCCGGGCAATATGCCCAGAAGATACGATGCCATCGTCGTCGGAGCGGGACCCAACGGTCTCGCTGCGGCCATCCGGCTCGCCCAGGAGGCGATGTCTGTCTTGCTCATTGAGGCGAACGATACGGTTGGAGGCGGGACGCGGTCGATGGAGCTGACTCGCCCGGGGTATCTGAACGACGTGTGTTCGGCGATCCACCCGATGGCCGCGGGATCGCCTTTTTTTCGATCTTTGGGGCTGGAGGCGTTCGGGCTGGAATGGATTCATCCGGATTACCCTCTGGCGCATCCTCTCGACGGAGGCCACGCGGTCGTGATGCATCGTTCCCTCGCCGAAACCGCGGCGGCACTTGGAACGGACGGGGGCGCCTACGAACGCTTGATGCGTCCGCTCCGCGACCACTTCGACGCCTTTGTGGACGAGATCCTGCAGCCGATTCTGCACATCCCGAAGCGGCCTATGTTGATGGCGCGGTTCGGTTTCCACGCGTTGCAGCCGTGTGCGATGCTGGCAGAGCGCCATTTTCGCACGCCGGAGGCCCGGGCGCTGTTCGGCGGCCTTGCCGCGCATTCACTGCTGTCACTCGACGCTCCGGCCTCCTCAGCGATCGGTCTGGTGTTGGGCGGCGCCGCACACGCCGTGGGGTGGCCGATGCCGCGGGGAGGCTCACAATCGATCGCGGATGCTCTGGCGAGGAAATTCTTATCCCTCGGTGGGGAGATCGAAACCGGTTGCCGAATCGACCGCATCGAGGAGCTCCCTCCTTCGAGGCTGACGCTGTTCGACGTTACGGCGCGTCAATTTGTCCGGATCGCCGGCGACTGGCTCGCGCCCCGATATCGGCGCAAGCTCGAGCGGTTTCGGTACGGCCCGGCCGTCTTCAAGGTGGATTACGCGCTCAGCGAGCCTGTGCCGTGGCAGGCCGAGGCCTGCCGACGGGCGGGGACCGTTCACCTGGGAGGGACGCTCGAGGAAATCGCGGCTTCCGAGAAGGCGGTGGCCCACGGCAAGCTCCCGGATTCGCCGTTCATGCTGCTTGCGGAGCACAGCCGATTCGACGACACCCGAGCGCCGAAGGGCGGCCACACCCTGTGGGCATACTGCCACGTCCCGCTCGGCTCCACGGTCGACATGACGCGTCAAATTGAACGCCAGATCGAGCGTTTCGCGCCGGGGTTCGGGGACTGCATTGAAGAGCGCCACGTGATGAACGCCGCGGATATGGAGGCGATGAATGCGAACCTGATCGGCGGCGACATCAACGGTGGAACGGCCTCGCTGCATCAGCTGATCTCCCGCCCGACGTTCTCGTGGAATCCGTACCGAACCCCCATCGAGGGTGTCTACTTATGTTCGGCGTCGACGCCGCCGGGCGGCGGCGTGCACGGAATGTGCGGATTTCGGGCCGCCGAGGCCGCGCTGCGTGAGCTGGCTTGATGCGTTCTCCGGTCTTCGCGCATTGAGAGCCGGTGCCGCATAAGGGGGAGGATCGAAGATTGAGGATCGAAGAGCGAAGAGCGAGGATCGGAAAACGAAGATTGAGGATCGAAGAGCGAAGAGCGAGGAGCGAAGAGCGAGGATCGGCGGGCGGCGAAATCATCTACGAAAGGGCGTCGAAGCCCGTATACGGCCGCAGCACGTCGGGAATATCGATGGTGCCGTTCACCTGCTGATAGTGCTCGAGCAGAGCCGCGACGATACGTGGAAGGGCGAGCCCTGATCCATTCAGCGTGTGAACGAGCGACGGCTTCCTTGCACCCTCCTTTCGATAGCGGATCTGCATGCGCCGGGCCTGAAAGGCCTCGAAGTTGGAAATCGACGAGACCTCGAGCCACCGCTGCTGACCGGCACTCCAGACCTCAAGATCGTACTTTTTCGATTGCGTAAAACCCATATCTCCGGTGCACATCAACAGGACCCGGTAGGAAAGACCGAGCTTCTTGAGGGGTCGTTCTGCGTCTTCGCGCATCTGCTCGAGAGCGTCGTAGCTTTCTGTGGGCTCGACAAATTGTACGAGCTCGACCTTGTCGAATTGATGAAGCCGATTTAGGCCGCGTACCTCTTTACCGTAGGATCCTGCCTCACGCCGGAAGCACGGCGTGTAGGCGGCAAACTTTATGGGCAGCGGCTCCTCGAGGATCTCGTCGCGGAAAAAATTCGTCACCGGCACCTCGGCCGTTGGGATCATAAACAGCTCGTCCCGTACGATTTCGTACATCAGGTCCTCCTTGTCGGGGAGTTGGCCCGTTCCACGAGCGCTGTCCGCATTCACGACGACCGGACTCTGCAGCTCCGTGTATCCCCCCTCCACGGTTGCCAGATCCAGAAAAAAGTTGATGAGTGCTCGCTGCAGGCGAGCGCCTTTGCCTCGATAAAACGGGAATCCTGCTCCGGCAACCTTTGCGCCGCGTTCAAAATCGATGAGGTCGTGTCGAGCGCTTAGCGTCCAATGCGGCAGGGGCTCGAAGTCGAACGACGGCTTTGCGCCGTGCTCGGCAATGACTTCATTATCGTCCGGGGTCGATCCCACCGGAACCGAAGGGTGTGGAAGATTGGGGATCTCGAGAAGGAGCCGATCTCTCTCTTTCTCGACCGACCGCATCCTCTCGTCGAGGTTTTTGATGCGCTCTTTGATGCGCGTACTTTCCGCGATGAGTTCCTGCGCCTCGTCATTCCTTCCCTCACGCATGAGGCCGCCGATCTCACCCGAGATCGTGTTGGTACGGGACTGGGCTTGCTGTAGCTCCGTGACCGCTTCCCGTAGCTCGGCATCCAGACGCACGAGACGATCGACGACGTCCGTCCGGACGTAGCCTTTCCGGCGCATGGCCTCTCGAATGCGTTCCGGGTCTTCGCGAAGTGTCTGGATGTCGATCATGAGAGCGCTGGAATAGGTGTTCCGCTGTCACAGTGGGATGCCGCCTGTGCAGGGACCTATATGTGCAGGGACCTATATGGGGAGAGGGGCTAAGCGGGATCCGTCGGTTTTGGATGAGTGGATCAAACGGCCAATAGAGGCGGCGGCTAGGAAGCGGTTGCCGGGAGACCGAGCCGGGCACCGAGATGTCGGAGCGCATGCTCAAGGCGGCGCGGCTTATAGCCGAGCTCGGTCTCCGCTTTCAGGATGATGAAGCCGGTCTTCGGAGGCCGTGGTGCCGGTTGGGTGAACCGGGTACTGTCCGTCGGGTGAACGAGCGACTCGTCCAGATCGAAGACCTTCGCTATGGTCCGGGCGAAATTGTAGACGGACACGAATTCTCGTCCGGAGAGATGGAATATTCCGCTCTTTCCGTAGCGCGCAATGCGCTCGATACCTGCTGCGAGATCCGGTGAATAGGTGGGCGTGCGGTACTGATCCGTGACCACGTGAATGGATTCGCCGCTCGAGAGTTTTTCCAATACCCACAAGACGAAATTCGACCGGGTGAGCGCTTCGCCGGTCCCGTACACGAGCACCGTGCGCGCGATCGACCATTTGTCGAGACCCGCTCCTCGGGCCGCATTTTCGGAGGCCTGCTTCGACTTTCCGTAGAAGCTGATGGGATTCGGTCGGGCGTCTTCACTATAGGGACCCTCGTCTCCGTCGAAGACGAAGTCCGTCGAAACCTGGATGAGATGGGCTCCAATGTGATGGCACTGCCGGGCGAGATGCTCAACGGCCTGGGCGTTCACTTCCCAGCAAGCGTCCCGCTGCTTCTCACAGTCGTCGACCTGCGTCATGGCCGCACAATTGACGACGACGGTAGGCGTGAAGTCTTGAAACAGCCGGGCTAGGTCGTCCGGCTCCGTAATATCAAGGGGAACGTATCCGCAAGACCGGCCGGTGAAACGCGGAGATGCGTCCCGGCCCGTGGCCAGGACGTCGTATTCCGGATATCGGCTCATGAGCTGGACGAGATCCTGTCCGACCAGTCCGTTGGCTCCCGTTATGAGAACGCGTTTATACAGCATACAAGGTTCTTGAGCATACAACTCTCGGCGATGGTCTGGGAATTCAACGGTGAGCCGTTCAAGGCCTCAGCGTCGACCGTTTCCGGCTGAGTGTGTCACAAGATAGCGGAAAGGCGGCAATCTGTTTCATCGACCGTTATAAGCATACCGTCTCGTCACGGGGCACGTTCGAGTTCACGCGAGCGTCGTTTCACTCGAAGTAATACCGCAGTCCGACACCGCCGCCGATCTGCCCGTGGGTGTCGGGGATGACATTCAGCCGCGGAGTCAGCTGAAGAAACACTTCGAATTGTTCTACAAAAAAGTCGAGGCCGAACTGTCCGCTCACGCCGATCACGATCTCATTGCCGTTGTCCGGGGCTTCCTGGAAGCCGAGGACGGCGCCGGGACCGAGGTAATATCGGAGGGGCGACTCGGGGATGGGGCGCTCGTAGAGCGCGTGGGCGTTCAGAAAAAAGAAGCGATCGAGGTCCCATGCGGCGAGAAAATCATAGGCGAACCCGGACCGCTGATAGACCTTGAGGGTGATGCCGGAGGGATCGCCGATCTGGCCGCCCACGCCCACCTCACCGGCGGGGGCCTGGGCGAATGTAGGTGCCGCCGGGAAGAGGCAGGCGGCGGTCAGCAAACCGGCGACGGCGTTGGAGATACGGAGATGACGAAGCATATAAAGCGGTCGTGACGGTGGAAGCGGTCGAGGAAATTATTGATCGCCGCGGATGACCGCCAGCACGTCGTTCCGCAGCGTTATCGCATCCTTCAGGGCGATTCGGCCGGACATAACAAGTCGAAGCTCCCGGCGCTTGGAGGCATTCTCGTAGCGCTCTTTTTCTTCATCCGTCTCGGGGATGATGGGTGGTACGCGCGTCGGCTGGATGTTCTCGTCGACCGCTACGAAGGTATAGAACGCCCGGTTGCATTTGCGGCGCGTCTGGGCGCGGGGATCTTCCGCCCAGACGTTAAGCTCCACCTCCATCGACGTATTGAAGGCGCGGTTGACCTGGCTTTCGATGATGACGATTTCGCCTTCCCGAATGGGAGAGTGAAACTCCACGGAGTCGACGGCTGCCGTGACGCAGACCCTGTTGGCGTGGCGCTGGGTTGAAATGGCGGCGGCCTTATCCATCAGGTGCAGCAATCGACCTCCCATCATGTTGCCCAGGCCGTTCGTGTCGTTGGGCAGCACGATTTCGGTCATCGTGCAGCGGGAGTTCGCGACGGTTTTTTCGGCGACGGTCGACGTGGTGCGGGACATGGGTCGCGTTCAGGCGGTTCGCGTTCATCGGACGACGGGGACTCCGTCGGGCCACGCGCAACATAACCTTAAGCCGAAAACGTTGAACGTCGGTCAGGCCCGGCGTCACGTTTTTTGCTTTTTCTTCTTCGCCGCAGGGAAGAGGATGTTGTTCAAGATGAGCCGATAGCCGGGCGAGTTCTTATGGAGATTCAGATCCGTCGGCGGATCCCCCACGAAGTGCTGATAATCCTCGGGATCGTGTCCCGCGTAAAACGTGAACGTCCCCTGCCCGAGGTTGCCGTGCAGATACTTCACTTCGTCTCGTCCCGGCGCTTCGGCCAGAAGCACGACGCCGGACTTGACGAGATCCTTTCGGAAATTCGTCGTCTGTCCGATGAATCCCTTGATGGTTGCGACGTGGTTCTGCGTCAGCATCGTCGGTACGGGGTCCCACTTTGCGCTGAACTCGAAGAGCGTAAAGTAATCGAGGCTGGGATTTCGCAGCTGCGGAGGAGGAGGGCCGGTGTCGATGTCCGAATGCTCGTATTCGGATGGATTGAAAATGGGCCGAAAATCCGTAAAGGCAAAGGGCTGAGCGAAATCCAGCTTGGACATCGCGTCAGGGTCCACGGGATCGCCGTCGTACTCAGCCGGCACGATGTCCGTCCCCTGTGCGGCCAGCGCAATATCGAAGGTGTCGGTCCCTGAACACATTGCGAACAGAAATCCGCCCTTAGCGACATAGTCCTTCATGATCTGCGCGACCTGCAGCTTGAGAGAGCTGACCTTCTTGAAACCGTGTCTCCGTGCGGCTTCTTCAGCACTTCGCTGCTGCTCGATGTACCAGGGCATGTTCCGATACTGCAAGAACTTACCGTACTGCCCGGTAAAGTCTTCGTGATGAAGATGGAGCCAATCGTACTCCGACAGCTTTCCGTCAAGTACGTCGTCGTCGTAGATCATCTCGTAGGAAACTTCCGCGTACTCGAGGGCGAGCAGGACGGCGTCGTCCCACGGCAAGGTTTGGTCGGGGGCATAAACGGCGATATTCGGAGCCTTTTCGAGCCGCACCACGGCCGTATTGC
>CAZART010000132.1:0-13649 GCA_964487555.1 uncultured Rhodothermales bacterium | reverse complement strand
CGCCTTTCTTCAAAACGTCCAGGGCTATCTGCGAAGCGAGAGGATGGCTGGTCGCCGCCATGCCGTGCGGCGCGATCACCTGACTGCGACTGGCGAACGGCGCGCCCGCTATGCGGTCGCCGCCCCCTGATTGGGCTACAACGTCCATGATTCCGAATAGGCTGAGCACACTAAATAGAATAAAAAATCGCATGGTCTACGGCGAGAAGGTATGACGGCAGGACACACTATAATACGAAACGTCGTCGCTAGTGAGAGGAGATCCTGTGGGGCGACATCTACGGCGCAGCCGCAGGATTATTGCGGCTTATTCCGCGCTTATTACAAGCCGCGGGGGAATTATCGATGCAGCCAACGTTTTATGAAACGGGATAGTCATATCGACAAACTTGGTAGCAAGGATGAGCGGAAACTTCATCGTTTACCTGATCGGGTATATAGTGACAATTATCGGTGTAGCGTACGGCCTGAGCGCGGCTGGTCTCGGGCAGCAGTGGATCATTGCGGTCGTCTTGATCATGGCGGGATTAGGCATCGTTTATGCGCTCTCTCGATCTCAGCGCGACAGGGATTCTGCGGAGGCGAGGCGAAATACGTCGACTTCGCAGAGCGCAGCGTCGCCGAATGAGTCAGGTTCCGGAAGCGGGACGACGTAGTCGGAGGATGCGTTGGGTGCTAGTACTTTCGACTTCGGTCTCGAAGTACGATAATGTAGGATGGATGATCTCTGATTTACGGTTGGAGATCACCCGGACCGTATTGCGCCGATCCGGACGCGTAAATCAATGATCACCCGAATCGCACCCTGTCCTCAATGACCTATACGGAAGAAGTCGTCGCCCAGCGCGACGATCTGAAAAATGGTGAGATGAAGCAGGTCGTCGTCGGCGAGAACGACGTCTTGCTCGTCCGTCACAACGACGAATTTTTCGCACTCCATCCCTACTGCAGCCACTACGGGGCTCCACTCGTCGATGGGGCCTTGAGTGACGGGCGCATCGTCTGCCCGTGGCACCACGCGTGTTACGACGCCACCTCCGGCAATCAGATTGAACCCCCCGGTCTTGACTCACTAGAATTGTACGGCGTAGCATTGGACGGTGACGACGTCGTCGTGCGCGTGCCTGAGGACGCTGAAGGACACCGCATCCTTCCTCTTAGTAAGCGCCGCGACTCGGACACCCGGACGTACATCGTCTTGGGCGGAGGTGCGGCCGGCGAATACGCCGCTGAGGCGCTGCGCCAGAACGGGTGCGAGGGACGGATCGTGATGATCACGCGGGAGAAAGAGACGCCGTACGACCGTCCGAATTGCAGCAAGGAATACCTCATGGGCGAGGCGCCGGACGAATGGATGTTCCTTCGCAGCGACGATTTCTACGATGATGCCGATATCGAGCGGATGCACGAGACCATCGTGACGGAAGTCGATGCGGCGGCGAAGACCATTGCGTTCGAAAACGGTCGAACGATGAGCTTCGACGCCGCCGTGCTATGCACAGGTGGGCTACCGGATACGCTCGACGTTCCCGGCGTCCATCTCGACGGTATATACACGCTGCGATCCCTTTCCGACAGCAACACCGTCATGCAGGCGGGAGAGAGCAGCATCAACGCCGTCGTCGTCGGCGCGAGCTTCATCGGGATGGAGGTGGCCTACTCCCTCAAGGAACTGGGCGTCGAAGAGGTTACCATTGTCGCCCCCGAGAAAGTACCGTTCGCCAGGGCGTTCGGAGAACGGGTTGGGAAGATGGTGATGGACATCCACGAGGAGAATGAGATTCGTTTCCGGCTCGGGCATACCGTCCGGGAGTTCCGCGGCGAAGAGCTCGTTGAGCGCGTCGTGCTAGACGACGGCTCCGAAATTGAAGCCGATATGGTAGTCATCGGTATCGGTGTTCGGCCGGCGACCGAAATCATCGTGGGGGTGGAAAAGGCGGAGGACGGCTCCATCATCGTTGATGAGACCTTGAAGGCCGCCGACGACGTCTATGCCGCGGGTGATATCGCCCGATTTCCATATTGGATCACCGGGCAGCCGATCCGGGTGGAGCACTGGCGTCTCGCCTGCCAACACGGCCGCATCGCGGGAACCAACATCGCGGCAACTGAACGCAAGAACGGATCAAACCGGCCGGAACCCTACCGCAGTGTTCCCTTCTTCTGGACGGTCCATTTCGGAACGAGTATTCGCTACGTCGGACATGCCACCGAATGGGACGAGATCATCTACCACGGAAGCCCTGAAGAACGGGAGTTCATTGCGTTCTACGTGAAAGGCGACCAGGTGCTCGCCGCATGCGGCACGAACCGCGACACGGAGATGGCGGCCATCGAAGAGCTGATGAGGCGGCGGCGGATGCCGAGCATGGTCGATCTCAAGCGGAAGGACGTAGACTACGTCGCGCGACTGAAGGACTGAGGCGGTATTCAGTTCTCGGCTCCGGGTTCTCCTACGCGCCCGACAATTCCTTCAATAGCGGCATGAGGAGGCTCCTGGTAACCAGCCCCGGGATTTTATGCACGATCAAACCTTCCCGATCGATAAGAATGGTCGTGGGCAGCGCATAAATCCCGCCGAACTCGTCGGCGACGTCGCCGTCGTCGAGCACGATCGGATAGTTAAAATCGGCCTCATCCGCGAACGCCCGCACGGCGTCTAGGGCCTCAACCTCCAGTGCGATACCGATGAAGCGCACGCCGTCATCCCGAAGCGCCTCTTGCATCGCAATTAAATCCGGGATCTCAACCCGGCACGGCGCACACCACGTCGCCCAGAAATTGACGACGACGACCGCGCCCTCTAAATCGGCCATAGCGAGCGTATCTCCGTCGAGGGTCGGCAAGACGAAGGCTGGAGCCGGGTCATTCACCATCGCCGCGGCACCGCCAGGTTCGTCGCGCGGGCTCAGGGTTCTCACGGTGTCGATACGCAGCGGCGCCTCGCCACCGATCGGCCGATCGCGCAGCAAGAAGATGCCGGCGACAACCAGGAAGACGATCAGGGCCGCCGCGGCGACGGCCGCATTCCGGCCTCGTGCCATATCCATACGTTTAATATTTGTAGCCCGCCACTTCCTCTTCGCTCATCGTCACGCCCAGTCCTTCTGCGATCCGGTTCACGAAATTAAAGTAGCTTACAATCAGATTTGCGTCGAGGATTTGCCGATCCGAAAATCCCGCGCTGCGAAGCTCACGAATATCCGATTCGGTAATGGAGGAGGGCGCCACGGTCAGCTTGCGGGCATATTCGACCGTCGCAAGCTGCGCCTTGCTCAAATCGGCCGTGCGATAATCGCGAATGAGCCGGTCGACCCGAGCCCGATCTTTCCAGTAGAATTGCAGCGCCTCCGCATGATGTTTGATGCAATAGTCACACGCGTTGAGCGAAGAAACTACGGTAGCCAGCAGCTCGCAATCCGGACGGGAAAGACTGCTCCGCCTGAATAGAAGCGTAACGTACAACTCAATGTGTGCACGCATGGAAGCCGGATTCAGACTCTGAACCCGCATGATGTTAGACATCTTGCCGCGCGCGCCGATGATCTCGTCATAGACCTGCTCGAGCTCGCCTTCGGCATCGTTTTCATCGATGACTTCGATCCAGGACATATATTAAACCTGCTAGGTGCGAGATGGGACAAGACGCCGTCGAGGAGCCGTCGGCGCGGTATCGGCACAGGCGGCGGAGCCGTCTAGTCCCTGCAACTCGATTGAATGTACACCCGTGGGAAGAAGGACACGTTCCGCACGCGACGCGCATGACGAATAAAGGGTACGGTCTGACGTTAAGGTAGCTGACGAATGGCCGCTGGGGGCGACCTCGCTTTTGACGATGTCGTCTAACGATACGTTCACCATGTTTCATTGATGTATGAGACCCGAGTCTCAGGGCCGATCTCCCGATTCCGATAGGCGAGGTGACACGAACGTCGGGGAGGCGCCGGCCTCCAACCTCGACATGAATCCTCGCGAGATGCGAGAGCTCGGGTATCGAATGGTGGACGAGATCGTCGAGCATTGGACGACACTGCGTGACCGCCCGGTCGCCCATACGGCGAAACTCGAAGAACTTGCGTCGGTCCTCGCGGAACCGCTGCCGATGACCGGAACACGGGTTGATGATGTCATCGATCAACTGAAGCGTTTCGTCCTTCCCAACATCTCCCACGTCGACCATCCGCGATTCTTCGGCTTTATTCCAAGCCCGAGTAACTTCGTCTCCGTAATGGCCGATGCGCTGGCCGCAGGCACGAATGTGTTCTCGGGCTCGTGGATTTCAGGGGCCGGCGCGGCCGTCTTGGAATCAGTAACGATCGACTGGCTGCGGCAAATCTGCGGGCTTCCGGACTCGGCCGGAGGACTGTTCGTCAGCGGCGGCTCCATGGCCAATCTCACGGCGTTGGCCGCGGCTCGCCACCTCCGCGCCGGCGATCGGCTGGATCTGGCTACCGTCTACTTCTCGGATCAGACGCATTCTTCCGTGGAGCGCGCCCTCCGCATCATCGGCCTCTCCGATCACCGAATTCGGAGCATCCCCACCGCCCCATCCTTCCGGCTTGACGTAGCCGCTCTTCGTGAAGCCGTCGTTCGTGACCGTGCCGCCGGACTCGTGCCTTTCTGTGTGATTGCGAATGCCGGTACAACAAACACGGGAGCGGTCGATCCCGTCGACGCCGTCGCCGACTTCTGTAGGGAAGAAGACGTCTGGTTGCACGTCGACGGAGCATATGGCGCGGCGGCTGTTTTGACCGACCGGGGCCGCGCACTCCACGCGGGCATCGAGCGCGCCGATTCCATCGCGCTCGATCCGCACAAATGGCTGTTCCAGCCCTACGAGATTGGCTGTGTGTTGATGCGCCATGCCGATGCGCTGACACAGGCATTCCGTATCCTGCCCGAATATCTAGAAGACACGCGGCGCGAGCGCACGGCGATCAACTACTGTGATCAAGGGATCCAGCTTACTCGCAGCTTTCGGGCTCTCAAGCTCTGGATGTCGCTAAAGACCTTCGGCGTCGAGGCGTTTCGCGATGCGGTGAATCGGGGTTTCCAACTTGCGGATCTCGCCGAATCGGAAATTGCAGACCTTGAGCACTGGGAAATCGTGACCCCGAGCCGGCTAGCTATCGTGACGTTTCGCTTCGCGCCTCCCCATACCACGGAACAAGAGCGGGACGAACTGAATCGCAGAATGGCCCAATCGCTGAGCGCGAGCGGCTATGCCTTCCTGAGCACGACGGCCTTACGCGGACGCACCGTCCTCCGCATGTGCACTATTAACCCGAGAACCACGGACGACGAGGTCCGCGAAACGCTGGCTCGGCTCAATAAGATCGCCGCCAGTTTTTGAAGCTCGCGTGTAAAGCCGCCGAACCTTTCGATAACCGCAACGGCACCTGCACAAGCAATCGTCTATGCGCACGTTTCTTTTACTGCTGTTGCTGATCCCCGTCTCCGCTCTTGCCCAGGGAGATGTAGGGGCGGAACGCGCATCGCTGGAGGGTGTCGGATCATTCGCGGCCGACATCACCGTCGAAGGGCCGCGGCATCTCGTAGAGTCGGACGTTCTCCGATCCGACGTGATTCTCCACCGCATCGTGCATAGAATTCGCGAGTTTGGTCTCGAAGTGAACCGCATTCCACCCGGCGACCCCCATCAACCGCCCCATTTGCACGTCCATGTTAACATGCTTGAACTCGACCGCGGACTCGTGCCGTTCTCTGTTTCGGCCGAGTTCTACCAGGACGTGCGCCTTATGAATGGCCGCCGAGATATGGCGGCCATCACCTGGCAAGAGAGCGTGCTCGGTTTCGTCTCGCGGGATCTCCTGGCAACGATCCCCGAATCCGTAGACGGACTCGTCGACCAGTTCGTTGAGGATTACCTTACTGCGAACAACCGTTGACTCCGTACCTCCCTCAATGAACGAGAATCCCGCTATGCGCGTCCTGTTCGCGTTATTCGTCCTCTGGGCCCTATCACCTGCCGATGTCGACGCCCAGTCGACGTCCGAAGCCCGAACCACGTCGGATGAAGACCTGATCGCCGCGACGGTCGCGCCCCTTCCGCCCGAGTATCGCGGCGAGGCCGAGGTTCGGTCCTGGAGCGACAACGGCGAACTCACCGTCGTGCGCGAAGGCAGCAACGCCATGATCTGCCTGTCGGATCAGCCGGGCGACGATCGATTTCACGTGGCCTGTTACCACAAGTCGCTCGAGCCCTTCATGGCCCGCGGCCGCAAGCTCAAAGCCGAAGGCCTCTCGCAAGACGAGATACAGGCGACGCGCGAGGAGGAGATCGAAGCCGGCACACTGCCGATGCCCGACCATCCTGCCGTCCTTTACTCATTGACCGGACCTTCCGACAGCTACAACGCAGAGACGAAGGAGGTCGTCGGTGCATCGCCTCTCTATGTGGTCTATACCCCTTACGCCACAGCGGAAACCACCGGTCTACCCGAGAGCGCGCCTCGCGGCCAGCCGTGGCTGATGAACCCGGGTAAGCCGTGGGCGCACATTATGCTTATCCCTCCCAGCAAGGAGTAAGAGGACCGCCAGCGAGCCCGCGCCTCGGAATCTTCGTGAAGCCGTAGATGAAAATCGCCCTCGCTCAGATCAATCCCGTCGTCGGCGACCTCCGCGGCAACAGCTCCAAGATCGTCGCGTTTTCTCACGATGCGGATCGTCGTGGCGCCGATCTCGTCATATTCCCCGAGCTGTGCATAACCGGTTATCCTCCGCACGACCTCCTCGATCGGCAGGCGTTCCTCGACGGTGTAGAGCGCGCGATCGCCCGGATCGCCGAGTCCATTCCGGCACGGCTTGGCGTTCTCGTCGGCACGCCGGTCCGCAATGCCGATCCAACCGGAAAGCGGCTCTTCAATGCCGCCGTGCTCCTCGAAGGTGGGAGCACCATCGCGCAGGTCCATAAATCGCTCCTGCCCACGTATGACGTTTACGATGAGTATCGGTACTTCGAACCGGCGCGCGAGCGGCGCTGCGTCGAATGGCGGGGCATGCGGCTGGGCATCCACATCTGCGAAGACATGTGGAACAGCGACCCGGTGGCGGACTTCCGTATGTACGGTGTCGACCCGCTCGAGGAGTTGGCCGGCGACGGGGCAGATCTCTTCATCAACTTGAGCGCAACGCCCTTTTCCGTCGGACAGCGCGAACGCCGAAACGTCCTGATCCAGAGCATCTGCGCGCGGTTCCGACGGCCGTTTCTCGTATCCGATCAGGTTGGTGCAAACACCGAACTCATATTCGACGGCGACAGCCGTGCACATCTTGGAGACGGCCGCATGGCCGTCTGTGCGCCCTCTTTTGAGGAATCCCTGCAAATCTGGGAGACGGCCGGCACGGACACGTCGCCAATCGAGGGACGCAACGTGACCGCAGACATTTGCCGCGCCCTCGTCGTGGGAATCAGCGACTACTACGAGAAATCCGGATCCTTTTCGGGCATTCTCATCGGCCTGTCCGGCGGCATCGATTCAGCCGTCACAGCGGCGCTTGCCGTCCTCGCCGTCGGTGCGGATAACGTGCTTGCCGTACTCATCCCGTCGACGTATACGACGGCGTCATCGATCGAGGATGCCCGGGCCGTGGCTCGCAATCTCGGCATAGAGCTTCAAGAGATTCCGATCGATCGAGGCGTCGACGTGATGCTGGGTGTGATCGGTCGCAATTCGGGGATCGACGGAGAGCATGTAGTCGACGTCGTAGAAGAGAACATCCAGGCGCGCCTACGCGCCGTCGTGTTGATGGGACTGTCAAATCGATCTCGCCGTCTCGTTCTTTCTACTGGAAATAAGAGCGAGATGGCGGTCGGGTATACGACCCTTTACGGCGACATGGCGGGAGGGCTCGGTGTTCTTTCAGATGTCTTTAAATCGCAGGTGTACGATCTCGCGAAGTACATTAACGGACGCTCGGCGCGCGAGGTGATTCCCAATCGTGTGATGGAAAAGCCGCCGTCTGCCGAGCTCCGGCCCGGGCAGACCGACCAGGACGCGCTGCCGCCCTACGAAAAGCTCGATCCCATCCTGGCGCTGTACGTCGAACAGCGGATGGAGGTCGATGCGATCGTCGCTCACACCGGATTGGACCGAGAGCTGGTTCTGGACGTGCTCGATCGGGTGGATGCTGCCGAATTCAAGCGCCGACAAGCTCCCCCTTGCCTCCGCGTATCCCGAAGGGCATTCGGCAGCGGCTATCGTATGCCCGTTGCCGCGAGGTGGGCTCGCGAGGCATGAAACTGCCGCTTTCGGCTCGTATATATACGCTGAACCATTCGTCCCCACCGTCTCAAGGCGCTTAGATGTACGCATACGTCTCCGGGAAGCTGGTCGGAAAACGCCCTACCGAGGTCATCATCGACGTTCAGGGCATCGGCTATTTTCTGCACATCCCCACGTCCACGTTCGAGAATCTGCCCGAAATCGGTCAGAGCACGAAGCTGTTCACCTATCACCACGTCCGCGAGGACGCCGTCCAGCTATTCGGATTTTATTCGGATGCGGAACGGAAGGTATTCCAGGTAATGTTGGGAGTAACCGGCATCGGCCCGAAGCTGGCGCTCGCAGCACTTTCAGCGATGGGTCCAACTCAGCTGCGGGATCACGTGATTCACGGGGAGACGGCTGTTCTGACCGGCATTCCCGGGGTCGGCCGCAAGACGGCAGAACGTCTCATCGTCGAGCTCCGCGACCGATTCGCCGACATGGAACCACTCGAGAAAGGCGGCACCCCTACGACCATCGACGCCGACGAGCGCCGCGCCGAACGCTCCGATGCGCTCGCCGCCCTGGAATCGCTTGGATTTAGCCGGGCCTCCGCAGAAAAGAACCTTCGGATCGTGTTGAAGGATCATCCCGACGTACGCGCAGCGGAGGAGATGATTCGGCTTGCTTTGCGAGAGAAGTAGGATTTCATTCGCTAACCGTTCCGCCTTCCGGCCGTCATGCGGTGTGGAACTCACTCAGGCCGTCATATCAGTCCGGCCTTCGCAGCCGCAGCCCGCAAGACCTTCTCCTGTTCGGCCGTCAGATCCTTCGGGATCTCCACATCGATCTCCACATACAGATCTCCGCGGCCGGCAGCCGTCTCAACACCCTGGTTCCGTAGACGAAGGCGATCGCGGGGCTGCGAACCTTTTGGAATCGTAATCTTGATCTGCTTGTCGTACGGTGTGCGGACGCTTCGCCTTACGCCAAATAAAGCTTCGAATGCATTTACGCGAACCGTCGTGTAGAGGTCGTCGCCGTCGCGGCGAAAGTGCGGGCTAGGCTGCACGTTAAAGGTGACGTACAGGTCGCCGCGCTGGCCGGCAGGACCCTCGGCACCGCGACCTTTGAGGCGGATTTTATATCCGCCGGCGACCCCCTGAGGGATGTCGATCCGAACGCGCGTGCCGTCCGGTAGTGTCACCTCCGTCTTTCCGCCCTTCAGCGCCTCTTCGAAGGAAAGATTTAATGTGGTCTCGATATCGCGACCTCGTGCTCGGCTCTCGCGCCGACGCCCGAACGGATCCTCAGGTGCCTCGCCCCCGAAAAATCGGCTAAAAATATCACTGAAACTCCCCCCGGAGCCTTCACCGAACGGGGACTCTTCGCCAAACGGTGACTGTCCGCCGAACGGCGAGCCGGTATCAAAACGAATGTGGGTACCGTCGGCAGTGCGGTATTCGCCGCGTCGTCCCGACGCACTAAACCCGTCGCCGAAGCCTCCGAAGGGATTCTTGCGCCGCGCATCATATTCCTTCCGCTTCTGTTCATCGGAAAGAACTGAATTCGCCTCCTGAATCTCTTTGAACTTTTCTTCGGCTCCGGCTTTGTCGGGATTTTTATCGGGGTGATATTCACGCGCAAGCTTGCGATACGCCTTCTTGATTTCGGCGGCCGTCGCTTTCTCGTTGACCCCTAATATGTCGTAGTAGTCTTTTACGGTCGGCATCGGTTACGTCGAAGCATTCACGCTCTGCATGGATTCTGTTGCGGCGAATCTTAAGACGATAGGCCGCGCGCGCGAATGCGACGGTTTTTCAGATTTCAGTACTTTCCAACGATGCATTGCTGCCTCATCAGCGCGTAGGTTAGTAACACATAGATCGTGCCATCGTGGGATAGCCTGCAAATATGGCAATACGCCGCCTACATAAAATTCTCGTAGCTAACCGTGGGGAAATTGCCGTCCGGATCATGCGGACGTGTCGTGAGCTCGGTATGCGCACGGTCGCCGTCTACAGCGACGCTGATCGGTCGTCGCTTCACGTTCGGACGGCGGACGAAGCGTTCCGAATCGGGCCGCCTCCATCAAAATACTCCTATCTTGCGATCGAAAACGTCCTTGATGCAGCGCTCCGCGCGGGGGCCGACGCCGTTCATCCAGGCTATGGATTCCTGTCGGAAAACGCCTCGTTCGCTGAGGCGTGTGCCGACGCCGGTCTCGTCTTCATCGGCCCGCCGGCCGATGCCATCGGCCTGATGGGTGACAAGACGGCAGCCCGCGCGCTGATGGCGGAAGCGGGTGTACCTATGGCTCCGGGGACGATGGATGCCGTCGGGGATTACGATGAGGCGGCAACCATTGCCTCCGACATCGGATATCCGGTGTTGATCAAAGCAGCGGCGGGAGGCGGTGGAAAGGGGATGCGTGTCGTCCACCATCCGGCCGAGTTCGGCCGCTCCATGGAGATGGCACAGAGTGAGGCGCGCTCTGCATTCGGCGACGCTCGCGTGTTCATCGAAAAATACATCAGCAGGCCGCGGCACATCGAGTTTCAGATCCTCGCGGATGCGTACGGCAACGTCATCCACCTTTTCGAGCGCGAATGCTCCATTCAGCGGCGGCATCAGAAGGTCATCGAGGAAGCGCCATCATCGATTCTTACACCTGACGTGCGCGCTCGCATGGGCGGCGCTGCGGCGGAGGCCGCGCGCGCATGCGGCTATGTGAACGCCGGAACGGTCGAGTTCCTCGTCGACGACGACCTGAATTTTTACTTTATGGAGATGAATACGCGGCTCCAGGTTGAACATCCGGTGACGGAATGGATCACGGGAATCGATCTCGTTGCCGAGCAAATCTCCATCGCCGAAGGACACGAGCTTGGGCACGCTCAGGACGAGCTGCAGATGCGCGGGCATGCCATCGAGTGCCGGATCTATGCGGAGGATCCATCCAACCAATTCCTTCCGGACTCCGGCAATCTGGTCCGGCATCGCGCCCCGTCGGGCTTCGGTGTGCGCGTTGACAGCGGCGTCGAAGAGGGCGGCCGGATCGAGATTCATTATGATCCGATGATCTCCAAACTTACGACCTGGGGCCGAACCCGCGAGGCGGCCATTAAGCGGATGGATCGGGCATTACTCGAGTACGAAATTGCCGGCGTGCGCACGACGATCCCGTTTTGTCGTTTTGTGATGGGCCACGACGCCTTCCGAAGCGGCCGCTTCTCCACCCACTTCGTGGCCGACCATTTTATTCCGGAAGCGCTCGCTGCGGAGGACGGCGATCTCGCCGAAGCTGCTGCTCTCGCGGCCGCACTGGTGCATTCGGAACGAAATGCCGTCGGCCCCAAGCCGGCCGAATCGGCACATGATTCCGTTCGGTCCAGTTGGATACAGCGGAAGGAGTATCGATAGATATCGGCACCGCCGCTCAAGCCCTGGGCGGCAGACAGACATTGGTCATCATCTTTTCCGCGCCATCATGATGCCATCGGCGATCGGTACCATGGCGATGTCGACGCGCTCATCCTCGCAGAGCTTCGTGTTCAGGAAGGCGATGGCTTTTGTGCTCTCGTCGTCGGGTGCGGGATCCGCTACACGACCGCCGCGGAGCGCATTATCGAAGAGGATCAGCCCGCCCGCTCGCAGGAGTATTAGCGTCCGCTCATAGTAGGCATCGTAGCTCACCTTATCCGCGTCGATGAATGCGAAGTCAAATGTGCGTTCCTCACCTTCTTCAATGAGCGCCTCCAGCGTCTGAACGGCCGGCGCGATGCGCAGGTCGATCTTATGCGCAATACCGGCTTCCTTCCAGTAGCGCCTCGCTACGCTCGCATACTCTTCACTCACGTCGCAGGCCACCAGCCGTCCGTCCGGCGGAAGCGCGAGGGCTACGGCCGTCGAGCTGTAACCCGTGAATACGCCAATCTCCAGCGTTCGTCGCGCCCCCATCAGCTTGATCAGCATCGACATGAACTGGCCCTGCTCGGGCGCAATCTGCATCTGCGACTCGGGGTGCCGTGCCGTCTCATCCCTTAGCCGCCGGAGCACCGAAGGCTCCCGAAGAGTGTGCTCGCGGATGTAGCTATTGAGCTCGTCGGAGAGTCCGATGGTTTGATTCGACATGATATTTTTCAGGCGTTATGATGAGGTACCGAAGAATTGATGGAATAACGCACCGACGTGCAGCAGCCGCCGGACTCTTTGCACTCGAAAACCCACGTCAGCACATTGCTTCAGTCAATACTTTTCGTGCAGAAGGGCCATGCCCTGATTCTGTAGCCACTCGCTCACAAAGCGGACGGCATGTCGCACACCTTGCGTCTGGAGCGGTTCTCCGAAACGCTTCACACCCACCACGTAGCCGTTCCGCCCCCGTCGTGCTTCCACGACAATCTGCTGGCTCAACCCACCCTCTTCGACATGGACCAGAAAGGCGTAGCCCGCTTCGTCGAGAGCCCTGTAGACGTCACGAATGACCACCGCCCCGTTGCGGAACGAATGATCCAGTCTCTCGAACCCCGAGAGGTCGGGCAAATCTCCTGTCAGTACCGCGTGGTACATTGGATCGACGGTCTCTACTTCAATCTCAAAGTCATCGGCTTCGTCCATCTTGACGAGTGCGGCATGGTGAATATCCAGGTTACGTTCTTTCGATTTGAGGGCATACTTCGTCTCAAGCGCCTCCGGCGGCGCCTTACCCGGCTCAACCCTATAAAGTCCCGAAGCACGAGCGTTCCCACAAGCGAACTCGAAGAATTCGGTGTGATCTGACGTCAACAATACGCGCCCCTCACTGCCGAGGCGGGACGATAGTAGTCGCAGCAACGGCATCTGAAGGAGCCGGCGCGTGCGGTGCTTCCTGCGCGGCCACGGATCGGGAAAGTTGATGTAGAGCGCCTGGAGACCGTGACGCGGCACGACGTCGCGAAGCACAAAGCTGGCATCAGCCTTCATGATCCGCGCATTCTCAATTCCGGCACGATGGAGGCGCCGAAACGTCCGCACCACCGAATCCGGCGCCCGATCAATGCCGAGCACATTCCAATCGGGATGCTTTTCCGCGATCGCTTCGATGAAACGGCCGCTTCCGACCCCGATCTCCGCCACGAGCGGAGCCTCACGACCGAAGAGCTCGCTCGAAGAGCTGGGGATGGTTAGCGAGGAAGGCTCTAAGACGATCGACAAGGTAGGACCTGCTGTCTGGTGGCGGCTGCGGCTGTCCTACGTGGCCCAAGCGAGCTAGTTCGACAATAGAGACGCTCACCACACCGCTGAAGACCCCGCCCACCCTATCGCTCAAGAAAGCGCCTTCGATTAAAACGTCGCTTACCTAGAATGAACCGAGTACCGCGTACCCGAGTACCGCTGCTTCACCTTCCAACAGTACTCGGTACGTGGTACTTTTTATTA
>CAZART010000131.1:0-13800 GCA_964487555.1 uncultured Rhodothermales bacterium | reverse complement strand
AGTACTTCGACCACGTCATGCTTCTGAACGTCCGGCGCATCGCCAGCGGCCGCGTAGAAGAGGCGTTCACGGAGGAAAACCTGCGCCTCACGTACGGCGGCCGCGTCGCCTTTCTTCGCAGCGACGACGCGCCGCAGTCCACCGAGACCGAGCGCGCCGGCGTCGCCGGCTAGCGTCGAAGAACGACGGTCCTCGTCGATATGGAACTCCTCGAGCAGCTCTTCACGGATTACACCCTGCGCATGGTCGCGCTGGGATCCGCCACGCTCGGCATCGTCAGCGGATCGCTTGGGACGTACGCCGTGCTCCGCGGTCAGAGTCTGCTCGGCGACGCCATCTCCCATGCGGCGCTGCCGGGCATCGCGATCGCTTTTCTGCTCACCGGCAGCAAGACGCCGATCGTGTTGATGGCCGGCGCAGCGGCGGCCGGTTGGATCGCGACGCTCATCATCATGTCCGTTACCGAAACCACGCGCCTCAAATACGACAGCCTGCTCGGCATCATGCTGTCGGTATTCTTCGGCATAGGGCTCGTCTTGCTCACCTTCATCCAGCGACGTCCCGACGCCACGCAAGCCGGCCTCGACACCTTCCTTTTCGGACAGGCTGCAGCGCTCATTAAGACCGACGTCGTCACGATGGGAGTCCTCGGCGGCGCCGGCATCGTCCTGATGATGCTGTTCTGGAAGGAGCTGAAGCTGCTTTCGTTCGATCCGGAATTCGGCCGAACGATGGGCCTTCCGATGCGAGCCGTCGACATTCTTCTGACGACGCTGCTCGTGATCGCCATCGTCATCGGCCTCCAGACCGTCGGCGTGGTCCTCATGAGCGCCATGATCATCGCACCAGCTGCGGCCGGACGCCAGTGGACGGATCGTCTCGGGTGGATGGTGGCCATTTCGGCCGCCTTCGGTGCTATGGCCGGCGTATCGGGCGCGGTCGTGAGCAGCACCGGTCGCAATTTGCCTACCGGCCCGATCATCGTACTGTGCATGGGCGTGATCGTGCTGATCTCGCTTTTTCTGGCGCCCAATCGTGGGCTGGCCTGGCGCTGGTTGCGAGACTGGCGCAACGCCCGCCGTCTCCGCATCGAGGCCGTGCTGCTCGACCTCTACACCCTCAGCACGCAGCACGACGATCCATCGCACCCGCATGAGGAGGCCGTGCTCAGCATGATGAGCCCCGGTTCCGCCGTTGCACATTCGGCGCTGGAAAAGCTGCGTGAGCGAGGCCTGGTCGAGCAGCCGCAGCCGAAATCGTGGGCATTGACCACTGAAGGTGTCGAGAAGGCAAAACAGCTTCGAGCGGAGCGGGGCGGATGATGCGAGCACACACCGAGCATAATGCGGACCGTGCGGTCCGACACGAGAAATGACGGAAGGACAGCTCGAAATACAGCTCGTCGCGTCGGCCGTCGCCATCGCGTGCGCCTTGCCCGGCACGTTCCTCGTGCTCCGAAAGATGGCGATGATGAGCGATGCGATCAGTCACGCGATCCTTCCCGGCATCGTCGTCGGCTTCTTTCTGACGCATGACCTCAATTCGCCCATCCTGATTCTCGCGGCAGCGGCCACCGGCGTGCTGACCGTGCTGCTCGTCGAGCTGCTCACCTCCTCGCGGCTGGTCAAAGAGGATGCGGCCATCGGACTGGTCTTTCCCGTCCTGTTCAGCATCGGCGTCGTGCTGATCGCGCAATACGCCGGCGACGTGCATCTCGACATGGACGCCGTTCTGCTCGGCGAGCTCGCGTTCGCGCCGTTCGATCGCTGGATCGTCAGTGGCTGGGATCTGGGCCCGCGTTCGCTCTACGTGATGGCGGGAATCGGGCTGCTCAACGCCGGCTTTATCTATTTTTTCTACAAAGAGCTGAAAGTGGCCACGTTCGACGCCGGCCTGGCAGCGGCGCTGGGCTTCGCCCCCGTTTTGATGCACTACGGACTGATGACGCTGGTGTCGATTACCGCCGTCGCAGCATTCGACGCCGTAGGAGCGATTCTCGTGGTGGCGCTGATGGTCGGCCCGGCGGCAACGGCGTACCTGCTCACGGACCGGCTCGTGTGGATGATAGGACTCAGCATCGCCATCGGCGTCGCGTCGGCCGTGAGTGGATTCTGGCTCGCGCACGTGCTGGACGCTTCGATTGCCGGCGCGATGGCCACCATGATAGGTGTCTACTTCGGTCTGGCGTATTTGCTTGCCCCGCAGCACGGCATCATCGCCGCGATCCGCCGGCATGCGCGGCACAAATGGGTTTTCGCCGAAAAGATGCTGACGATCCACCTGCTCCATCACGAAGGACTGCCGGAGGCCGAGCAGGAGAATCGCGTAGGCCACCTTCAGGAGCACCTGAACTGGGAGAATGTGTTCGCGCGCCGCGTGGTTAAAAAGGCACAGGAAGACGGGTACGTTCGAAGGACGGACGGCCATCTGATCCTGACCGATCACGGCCGCGATCTGGCGCGGGAGGCCATCGTCGAAACGTAATTCGCTCCTACGGGCGCACGCCGCGGACGCGCCGTCGATTACCCGACCTGTTTCTGAAGGTCTGTCTGCACCCTGGCGAAAAGATCTTCGAGCTTTGCGAGAAGCGCGGGCGCCTGGTCGAGACGACCCTGCAGGCCGATTCTCTCGAGGACCTTGCACGTCCCGGCCATTTCGTCGGCGCCGAACATAGCGGCACTGGACTTAAGCGTATGTGCGCCCTGCTGAAGACCTGAGGCATCTTTCGAACGGACGGCCTCGCGGATCCGATCCATCAAATTGACGGAGTCCGCGAGGAACTCGTTCACCAGCCCCACGAGGAAATCAGGGTCGTCGCCGCCGAGCATCTCGTTCAGCTCTTCAAGCACGTTAATCGTAATCGCAAGGTCGCTCTCATCGCCCTGATCGACGCCGTCACCGCCGATGCGATGGCACCGTTCGAGAACCTCATTCAATTCGTCCACGCGGAGCGGCTTGGCGAGGTAATCGTCCATTCCGGCCTTGAGGCAGGCCTCACGGTCGCCACGCATTGCATTCGCCGTCAGCGCGATGATCCGCGGCCGCTTCTCCGGCGGCCAGTTCGCGATGATCCGTTTCGTCGTTTCGAGGCCGTCCAGCTCGGGCATCATCACGTCCATCAGGATGACGTCGAACTGAGTCTGCTCCAGCGCTGCGAGGGCCTCCACGCCGTTCTTGGCGACCTCGGCCTCGAAGCCGAGTTTCATCAGCATGCGCAGCGCGACCTTCTGATTAACGGGATTGTCTTCGGCAAGGAGAACGCGGAGTGCGGGCATTTCTACCACCGACGGTGGTGTCTCGGACAGAGACCGGGCGGGGGGCGTGAACTTTGAATGTTGAGACAATGTGTCGGCGAGAACGCTGTACAAATGTGATTGCTTGACGGGCTTGGTAAGCGCGCCGGAATAGTCGAAACTTTTTCGGTCGAACCGCTGACCGAGATAGTGCGTGAACACGATGGGTACGTCCTGATTTTTCGGTGTCTGAGTGATGATGCGCGCCAGCGTAGGGCCGTCAAACGAATCCAGCTCGGCCTCAATGATCGCCAGGTCGAAGGATTTGTGATCGATGAGCGTGAGGGCCTCGGTTCCGGAGGCCGCCTTCGTGACCTTCAGCTCGTAGCGCTCAAGCTGCTGCGTGAGCATTTCGCGAGTGGCTTCGTGGCGATCGACTACGAGAACGCTTCGTCCGGTGAGGGACGACAGCGATTTGTCGTCAGGTGGCGTGATCGGGCGCAATGAAACCGTGAAATGGAAATTCGAGCCGGTCCCAGGTTCGCTGTCGGCCCACATCTCACCGCCCATTATTTCGCTGAGCCGCTTGCTGATGGCAAGCCCGAGTCCGGTGCCGCCGTACTTACGCGTCGTCGACGCGTCGATCTGACTGAAGGACTGGAAGAGCCGATTCATCCGTTCCGCCGGAATTCCGATGCCGGTGTCGCGCACCGAAAATTGTAGCTTGGGTTCGTCGCCCTGCCCGTACAGGGAGAGGCGCAGCACCACTTCACCATTTTCGGTGAATTTAATGGCATTGCTCAGCAGATTGACGAGCACTTGCCGCAAACGGAGCACGTCGCCTTCGATCCATTCCGGCACGCCCTCATCGATCAGGTAGGCGACCGACAGTCCCTTCGTAGCGGCCGGCGGTGCGACCAGATCCAGGGCCGCCTCTACGCAGAGGCGGAGCTCGAACGGTTCCGTCTCAAGATCCAGGCGACCCGCCTCAATCTTGCTGAAGTCGAGAATGTCGTTGATGATCGCAATGAGGCTTTCGCCGCTCGTCCGTATGGTTTCGACGAGCTCGCGCTGCTCCTCTCGCATCTCCGTCTGGAGGAGAAGGTCCGTCATTCCGATGACCCCATTCATGGGTGTTCGGATCTCGTGGCTCATCACCGCAAGAAACTCGCTCTTCGCGCGGGTCGCTTCTTCGGCGCTCTTCCGAGCGTTCTGCAGCTCCTTGACGAGTTCGCTCAGCCGTTCTGCGTGATCTTCCGCCACCGCCTTTGCATCCTCAAGCTCGCGCGCCTGCAGGATGCGTGCGGACTCGACCTCCCTGCGCTGGGTCACGTCTGTGACCATGGCGACGCTGCCGAGAGGTTCGCCGCGATCATCCGCAATAAGGAATAGCGAGGCCTGCGCCCAGAAGATGGAGCCGTCGCCTCGGATGTAGCGTTTCTCGAGCACGATCGACGACCGCTTGCGGGCCCACAACTCACGCAAAGAATTGCGGCTCGATTCGATGTCCTCGGGATGAGTAACGTCTCGGTAGGTGATCCCGCGCGTGTCTTGCTCGGTGAGGCCGAAAAGGTCGCGGAACGCCTGATTGCAAATCCTTAGTCCGCCCTCTCGGTCGGCGAAGCTGAGGGCGAAGGGGGCCGCTTCAAAGATGCGGCGAAAATGGGCGTTGTAGTCCGGAGTCGCCGCGCTGCCGATCGAATGGTCCGGTCCCGGATGGAGCGGCACTCGAGCAGGAAGGTTGTCGCCGGGAAGTCGGGCAGACTCCATGAGAGCTCAGGAAGTGGAATAGTCGGAATCGACGGATCCTAGTCGAAGCGAATTCGGACAGGCAGGGGGGCTTCAGACCGCTTTCCGCATGGTCACGACGGGCTGCGGCAGCGCTTCGAAGAAACTGATCAGATGCTGAGTAAACGGCGTTTCCGGATTCAACCGATAGTAGACGGTCTGGGCATCCCGTCTGGTACGCACGAGGCGCTGAGAACGCAGCTTTTTCAGCTGCTGAGAGATGGCCGGGGTGGTCACGTCGAGAATCGACGCGAGATCGTTAACGCGAACTTCACGGTTTCGCCACAACAGATAGAGAATGCGCATGCGGGTTTCATTCCCAGCAGCATTCATCATGGATGTGAGCGAATCCAGCCGCTCATGCAGGCCGATCTCCGTGCGGAGGGAGTCGATCACAAAGTTGTTCATTCCTGAGAGGCTCTTGCTGCCGTTCGTCGTAACATCCATGGGTTCGCTTGCCGTTTGATCAGTTTCTGTTGATCAGTGTATCGGCAGCGACGGGACGTTTTTAAGTGCGGCGTTATCAAAAGAACGGCTCAGTTATCCACACGGCGTGTTCGTCGTTCATGGTTCTTCGTTCGCAAGAAACGACGGTAGGCCCCCACTCGAGAAACCGAAGAACGAGGCCGGCGAACGGCGAACGACGAACGACGAACGGCGAGCGACGGTGCGGCGAGCGACGAGCGGCGAACGACGGTGCGGCGAGAAGCAAGAAAGAGCTGTCCTTACTGGCGTCGCGCGGAGAGATGGGCGTCGCCGGCGCGGCGAAAAATAGCCAGTCCGAAGCCCATCGTCAGGATGATAATGCCGAACCAGAGTAGATTGATGAGAGGCTTCTCATAGGCCTGCACCACGAGCCAGTCTTCCGGCATCACGGTCACCCCTTCGACCAGGAGGTTGATCGTGCCATGGTCGACATTCATGCCCGTGAACGTCACCGTCAGCGCCCAATCCTCGACGCGGTTCTGCAAATACTGCTGCGACCGATCTTCCATGATCATGTAGATAGGGCTCAGCCGGCGCGTAACACCGGTTGACAGGTCCGTCACGTCGAGAAGTGCCGCGACGGCGATTTCGGCGGAATCCGGAAGAATTCCCGCCTCGATATCGGTCTCGTACGCGACGAACTTCATCGCGAACTCGTCGTGGCCTAGAACGGTCGAGTCTCCTTTCGCCAGGCTGATCTCGCCACGCTTTTCGCCGTCTTCGCTCTCCGACTCGAACATCGCGCTCGGGGATACCGCCACGAAGACGTCCTTTTCCGGATAAATTGCGTGATCCGGATGCTGAATCCACTGATCGCTCGTGCTTTTGTACACGACGGGCTTCACGGTAAAACCACGTCCCCTTGGATCGATGAAATCCAGGATGTAACGCGGACGGCCCTCCTGGGTACGTTCTTGTCCGGAGTAGGTCACTTCGTAGCCATGCACCGTACGGGTCTCGCCACGGCTCAGAACGAAATTATCGCGTGCGTCGCCGATCTGAACGCCCGTTCCGCGGACAAGCGGCTCACTGAATCCACTTGAGAAGATAATCCCCAGTACCATCACCGCGAACCCGACGTGGGCCAGCGCGCCGCCGGCCATCCGTGGATTACCTCGGGCGACACGCCAGAGGACGAATCCGTTGCCGTAGAGCGCAAAAAAGGTCACGAACACGAGCAGCAGCATCAGGAGTCCCGCGCCGTAGGTACCCCAAAACTGCTCGAAACCGCCGATGAGCCCGGCCTGTGTCAGTTGCGTCGCTTCGGATGCCCGCCCGTAGATGTTCGCCGTCTTCTCGACAAAGGGCGTAAAGACCAGGATGGAGATGGTGCTCGCCACCGATAGGGCGATCGGTTTCAGCAGGACGCGGTTGACGCTGTCGACGCTCATCTGATTCCACCAGAAGAGTTGTCCGAGTCCGGCGAGGAAAACAAAACCGATGGAAATGGGCAGCGTCCACTTATTGTAGAATTCGATAGGTACGGTCGAGGGCGCCTCGCGAAAGAGCTGCCCGAGAATCGGCGAGCTCGTACCTACCGTGATGACCGCCGCGGCTGCCATCAGCAGCATGGCCCCGAGAAAGATCATGAATTCGCGCGAGAGCATGGCGGGCTCGCGATCCGGCGTCGGCAACTCTCGGTATCGGTAGGCGAAGAGGCCGAAGCCGACCAGAATCATCGATCCGATCCACACCAGCAGCTGGTTCATCATCCCCAGATCGACGAACGAGTGCACCGAGACGTCGCCGAGAATGCCGCTCCGCGTAAGGAAGGTCGAATAAATAACCAGGAGATACGCCAGTACGCTCAGCAGGAGCGCCGACTTGTGCGCGCGCCCGCTCTTTTTCTGGATGATCATGGAGTGGACGGCCGCGATGCCGACGATCCATGGCACGAGCGAGGAATTCTCAACAGGATCCCAGGCCCAGTATCCACCGAAGGACAGCGTTTCGTACGCCCAGTATCCCCCCAATGCAATGCCGAATCCAAGCACCATGGTGGCGCCGAGCGCCCAGGGCAGCGCCGGCCGCACCCACTCCGTGTACTTCCGCTTCCAGAGCGCCGTCACGGCATACGCGAACGGAACGACCATCAAGGTGAATCCCACAAATAAGGTCGGAGGGTGGATCACCATCCAATAATTCTGAAGGAGATCGTTGAGCCCGGAGCCGTCCGCAGGAATGAAGCCGGGCACCTGAAGCATCGGCGCATCCGGGAACTTCTCGGCCAGCATCATGAATGGCGACGAACCGATCTGGACCGGCCCGAGCTTCAGTCCCACCACCATTGAAATCAGGAACAGCGTACAAAAGGAGACCACCGTCATGACCGGCGCTTCGTACTTCTTCGCCGTCTTGATGAGCGCGGCACCGGTAGCGCCCATCATGAGCGTCCACAACATGAAGGAGCCTTCCTGTCCGGCCCAGAACGACGACACCAGGAAATGAGTGGGCAGGTCGCGGGAGGATTGCTGGTAGACGTAGGCGAACTGGAACTGGTGCGTGAGCAGCAGATACAGAAGAATCCCGGATGCGCCGACAAGACCGGCGACGACCACGAGCCACGCAGCTCGGCCAATGCGGCGCCACTCGACACCTCCGGACTGCGAGGCCTGCAGGTAGGCGAGCCCCGCAAGACCGCACGCGACGAATGCGACGAGAATCAACAGGTGTCCGACGGTACCGAGCATACGCGGCTCAACTGAAGTGTAAACAGGGCGTTACGAGGTAAGACCGTTGAAGGTAAGATCGACGGAGCGGTTCCTCGTTTCAAGTCCGTTGCGTCCCCCGCAGCAAGTATTCACGCCAATTTGGTGCCCTGCGCGGCCGGTCTTCGCCCTGTGGGAACAGCGGGATAGGACACCGCTACTCGAGGGAAATGAGAAGACCCTCGTCGGCTCGGAGCTCGATCTCGCCCCCGACGCGTCGCCCATCGGAGTCGAGGTGAGTGGAGAGGAGAACGCGTCCTCGAACATTCGGCACCGGCACGCTGTGCGGGGCATGCGTTAGATTGAGGATGACGAAAACACGCTGCTGCTCGTACTCTCGCACATAGGCGATCACGTCGTTTCCGACCTCCACAGGCTCATAGTCGCCGACGGCCAAGGCCGGTAGTTCCGAACGGATGGCGATGAGGCGCCGGTGGAGCGTGAGAATGGACGTCGGATCGTCCTTCTGTTCATTCACATTGATTAGATCATAATCCGGCGCAAGCGGCAGCCATGGGATGTCGGATGTAAATCCGGAATGGTCCGACGCGTCCCACTGCATAGGCGTTCTCGCGGGGTCGCGCCCGAGCCGAGCGCCGAGGTTCTTCGCTTGCGGATCCTGAATCCGTTCCGTCGGCACGTCGACGTTCTTCATCCCGAGCTCATCCCCATAATACAACGTCGGCGTCCCGCGCAACGTCAGCAGCAGCATCGCGGCAAGGCGGGCCTGTTCGGGGCCGACCCTGCTCGCGACGCGGGGCTGGTCATGATTGCCGAGGACCCAGTTCGGCCATCCGTGCGGAGGAAGCGCGCCTTCGTATTCGCTGACGGTCGCATCGATTTCCGCCGCGTCCCACGGCAGCGTTATGAGCTGGAAGTTGAACGGCAGATGCACACCGCCCCCATTCTCGCCGTAATAGACGATGAGTTTGTGAATGGGTAGATAGATCTCGCCGATCAGCAGTCGATCGTCATACGCGTCCGCGACGCCGCGCATTCTTTCCACGATGTCGTGTACTTCGGGCTGATCCGTCGAGAAGGTGGGTAGCAGCTCGTTGTACGGCGCTTCGCCGGGCTCGTAGTCCGGATTTGGCGGATTGTTGCGGTACCGTTTGTCTTTGATGATGTGCCAGAGGACGTCGATCCGAAACCCATCTACCCCCTTGTCGAACCAGTAGCGCATGACGTTCATCATGGCTTCCTCTACGTCCGGATTCCGCCAGTTTAGATCGGGCTGCTCTTTCAGAAAAGCGTGATAGAAGTACTGACCCGTGGCCTCATCGAACGTCCATGCGGGACCGCCAAAAACGCTTCGCCAGTTGTTCGGCAGTCCTCCCTCGGGGGCTGGATCGTGCCACAGGTACCAGTCCCGCTTCGGATTGCTACGCGACGAACGCGACTCAACGAACCACGGATGTTGGTCGGAGGTGTGATTGGGAACGAGGTCCAGAATGAGCTTCAGGCCGCGCTCGTGGACCGCCTCGAGAAGCGCATCAAAATCCTCCATCGTGCCGAAGATCGGATGGATGCCCGTGTAATCGGAAACGTCATATCCGAAATCGCACATCGGTGATGGAAAGATGGGAGACAGCCATATCGCATCGACGCCGAGCCACGCCAGGTAATCCAGTCGCGTCAGAATTCCACGCAGATCACCAATTCCATCGTCGTTGGAATCCTGGTATGAACGGGGATAGATTTGATAGATAATCCCTTTCTGCCACCAAGCGTGCGTATGCATCACAATGTCTTAACTGGTCAACTCACATTCCGAATGGGCATAATATCGCTAGTGTTTGCGGAGTACGATGCCCTCGTTTCCGCGTAGCTCGATGGTGCCGCGTACCTCGTCCAACCGATCCAGGTTCGTAGAGACCAGGATCTGCGCGCCGGCTTGTGAGCCTCGGTCGTCTTCGCGGCCACCGCGTTCAGCGAGATCGATCGACCGCGCCTCCGATCCCATGTTCAGTTGCACGAAGAGCCGGGATCCGTTTCCTTCCCGGCAATATGACAGCACGCCGTCTCGACTGCCGCACGACGTAAGTGCACCGGTGGTGAGTACCCGCTCTTCCTTGCGCAGTGAGAGCAGTCGCCGGTACAGTTCAAGCAGGGAACGAGATGCACTTTGCGCGTTCACGCTCACGGATTCGAAATCGTTCGCCACCGGCAGCCAGGGCTCGGTTGACGAAAATCCGGCATGCATCTGACCGTCCCACTGCATCGGCGTTCGGGCCGGGTCGCGTTTCCGCCCGATGCGCTTCCCCTGAGGGTCGCGTTCCTTCTCCTCCGGTACGTTTACATTCTGCATTCCGATCTCGTCGCCGTAATAGAGGATAGGCGTGCCACGAAGCGTTAGCAGCAGCATGGCCGCTACCCCGGCCTGATCGGCGCCGGCCCGGCTTGCGACGCGGATGCCGTCATGGCTACTCAACATCCAGCACGGCCACCCGTGTTCGGGTATCTTGCCGAGGTAGTGCGAAATGCTTCCGTGAAGCTCCTCGGCACTCCATGGAAGTGACGCGAACTGCGGGTTGAGCGGCAGGTGGATCTCAGGGTTCTCGTCACCATAATACGTGACGATCTCATCGACGCCCAAGTACAGCTCACCGAGGAGCACACGATCGTCGTACTCGTCGACGACGCGGCGCATCTCAGCGACGATCTCGTGGACCTCCGGCTGGTTGCGCGTATGCTTCTGGACGACGACCATGTCGGGCCCGTCCCGCTCCGGGTTGTACTCCGGATTAGGGGGATTGTCGGAAAACCCCTCATCCTCGACCAACAGATCGAGGGCGTCGATTCGGAAGCCGTCGACTCCGCGGTTGAGCCACAAACGCAGCGTATCGTACAGCGCCTGACGAACGTGGGGATTACGCCAGTTAAGATCGGGCTGTTCGGCGAGGAACGTGTGGAGGTAAAACTGCCCGGTGTGTTCGTCGAACGTCCAGGCGCTGCCGCCGAAAATGCTCAGCCAATTGTTCGGCGGCGATCCATCCTCCTTCGGATCTCTCCACACGTACCACGGGCGTTTCGGATTCTCGCGCGACGATCGCGACTCGACAAACCAGGCATGCTCGGATGCCGTATGGTTCGGTACCCAGTCGAGAATGACCCGAATATCGCGGCTGTGAGCCTCGGCAATCAGCCGGTCGAAATCTTCGAGCGTGCCGAAGGCGGCATTTACGCTTTCAAAATCGGTCACGTCGTAACCGAGCTCGTAAAGCGGAGAAGCGAAGATGGGCGACAACCACACGGCGTCGACGCCGAGCCACTGCAGGTACTCGAGCTTGCTGGTTACGCCGGGCAGATCGCCCATTCCGTCACCATTCGTATCGTAATACGACGGCACCAGAAGCTGGTAGATTACGCCCTCGCGCCACCAGGGCCATGCATTCGCCATCGGTTCTCCATCCATCTCGCTCCTCGTCGCAACGACCCGGCAGCCGCCGCGAGCACGCATCAGGCCGCGATGACCTGAATTCACGGCGGCGAGAGGGCCACGTCGTTGTTTGTGCCCTGCCACATCCGCACGTCCGAGAAGGTTTCCGTCCCTGCGTGCGCCGATGAACTGGATGCAACTTGATTACATCGCCGGCAAGGCTCTCCACCCGTCGCCGGATTATTTCGCAAACGAAACGCTTCGTACCTCCCGAATGACCGTCACTTTGATCTGTCCGGGATATTGCATATCCGTCTGGATCTTCTTGGAGATGTCCATGGCGAGCTGTTCCGCCGCTGCATCGGAGACGAGATCGTGGTTCACCAGCACACGCACCTCCCGCCCGGCCTGGATTGCGTAGACGCGCTCGACGCCGTCGAATGAGGCGGCGAGTTCTTCCAGTTTCTCCAATCGTTTGATGTACGCCTCGAGCGCTTCGCGGCGCGCTCCCGGCCGCGCCCCGGAAATGGCATCGGCGGCCTGAACGATCGGCGCAATCAGCGATTTCATTTCGATCTCGTCGTGGTGCGCACCGACGGCGTTGCAGACGTCCGCATCTTCCTTGTATTTCCGGCAGAGGTCCATGCCGACGACGGCGTGCGGATTCTCGATGTCCTCCTCGACGACTTTGCCGATGTCGTGAAGGAGTCCGGCGCGGCGGGCCTTGGCGGGGTCGAGATCGAGTTCGGCGGCGATCAGAGATGCGATGCGCGCGGTTTCGATGGAGTGTCCCAGCAGATTTTGCCCGTACGAGGTACGATATCGCATCCGGCCGACGAGCCGGACGAGCTCGGGATGCAGCCCATGCAAATTCAGGTCGATGACGGTTCGCTCGCCCGTTTCGACGATCTCCTCCTCAATATCTTCCCGGACCTTGCTGACGACTTCTTCGATTCGGGCCGGATGGATGCGGCCGTCCTGAACGAGCTTCACCAGCGAGATGCGCGCGATCTCACGACGTACCGGATCAAATCCCGAAAGAATAACGGCTTCGGGGGTGTCGTCGACAATGACTTCGATGCCGGTTTCGGCCTCGAACGCCCGGATGTTGCGGCCTTCACGCCCGATGATGCGCCCTTTCATTTCGTCGGACTGAATATTCACCACCGACACCGTGTTCTCGATCGCGTGGCTGGCAGCAGTCCGTTGAATGGCCGTGACGATAATCTTGCGCGCTTCACGATTGGCCTTAAGCTTGGCTTCGTCGCGGATTTCCTTCACCTGTGAAGCGGCCTCGTGCTTCACTTCTTCGAGAAATTGCTGGATAAGGGTTTCACGGGCCTCGCGCTCGCTCATGCCGGACACCTGCTCCAGCTTTCGGATCTGCTGCTCGACCATCCGATCGAGCTCTTCCTGCTTCTTGCTGATTCGGGCTCTGAGCTCCTCGAGTTCGCGCTCGCGCGTCTGGGTGCGCTCATGATGAGATCTGGCTTCGTCGAGGAGCGAGGCCGCGTTGGCGCGGAGCATCTCGGCGTCTCGGCGGCTCTGCTCGGCTTCCTTTCGAAGGGCCTCGAGGGCTTCTGCCGCTTTGTGCAGCGCGCTTTCTCGCTCGTTTACGCGCTCGGCACGCTGATTCAGCATTTCGCGCCGCTTTTCGAATTTCTGGCGCGAACGGTGCAGTGCTCGTTTCGATTCGATGAATTCGCCTTCTGCCGCTTCTTTGCTGCGCGCAAGCTCCGCCTCGGCCTTCTCGACATGCTGGCGACGATACGAGTCGGCTTCCCGGCGAGCGTTGTGGACGATGCGCTCGGCTTCGTTTTCCGCATCGGCAAGGCGGCCGCGGCGTGAACGGGAAAGAAGGAATCTATCGACGGCAATACCTGTGCCGAGAGCGACCACGGCGACGGCTATAAGGAGGCCGACCGTCGTGCTCATGATTTATCGTGCTTGGCTTAAAAGAAAACGCCCCGGTGCGAACAGGTCTTTAAACCTCCGAGCGCACCGGGGCGTTTGGTAATTTACACACACCCGCAGCGGTTGGATAGAAGAACCTCCTTTCTACACAGTGGGCACCACTCGCATTCTTTCCGATGTCCCCTGTCCATCCGCAGAGCGGATGAAGCCCGAAGGCTGGGGCCTGCCGTCCAAACGCGAAGACCGGCTCCCTTGAAAGAAGTTGTCAGGTTCTTTTACGCATTCCGCTACA
>CAZART010000130.1:0-13921 GCA_964487555.1 uncultured Rhodothermales bacterium | reverse complement strand
TAACTATATGGACATCAATTCACGAGAGGAAGAGCAACGTCTCTCGGATGCCGAGCTTCAGCGCCGCCTGGAACATACACGCGATATTCTCGCCCGAACCGGTGCACACTACATAATTAACGAATTCCGTGAGCTCGAAGCCGTGATCGAAGACGTCAATCGGAGATTGGCACGCGGAGAGTCACCCTGATCCTATGATCGCTGATTCGACGCCATGGGTGTCTATCGAAGAGGGGGCCGTCAGACATCTGGGCGAATTACTCAATCGGCTCAATGCCAAACGAGTGTTCTTTGTCGTCGACGAACGCGCCTATCGAGTATCCGGCGCCGAAGACGAACTGGCCGAGTGTTTGCGAAAACGGGACGTTGTCAGGTTCGGCGACTTTGAACTCAATCCGAAGATCGACGACGTGGAGCGGGGAAAGGCCCTGTTTCTCGAGGAAGAGCCGGATGTGGTCGTTGCCCTGGGTGGGGGTTCGGCCCTGGATATTGCAAAATTAATCGGCACCTGCAGTGTTCAGAAAGGCCCGACTATCGATTATGTGACGGGAAGGCGAATATTGGAGCAGGACGGTCCGCCGATGATCGCCATCCCGACTACCGCAGGTACCGGCAGCGAAGCGACGCATTTTGCGGTCGTATATGTCGACGGACAGAAATACTCTCTGGCAGACCCAGCCGTGTTGCCGGAATACGCGATCATTGATCCGAAGCTCACGTGGAGTCTTCCTCCGAAAGTAACGGCGACCACGGGCCTCGATGCGTTGTGCCAGTCGGTCGAATCGATTTGGTCGGTCGGAGCAACCGACGAATCTGTTGGATACGCAGAGGAGGCGCTGCAACTAAGCTTGGATTCCCTCGAGAGAACGGTTAGTCGACCCACACCTGAACTTCGAATGAACATGGCGAGAGCCGCACATATGGCGGGCAAGGCCATCAATATCAGCAAAACGACGGCGCCGCATGCTGTATCGTATACGATCACGACCAGATTTGGCGTCCCACATGGGGCGGCCGTCGCGCTTACATTAGGACTGTTTCTGCATTTCAATTTTGAGGTGTCTGATTCGGATTGTAACGATCCTCGGGGCGCGTCTCACGTCAAAAAAAAGATTCGCCTCGTCCTTGACGTACTGGCGAACGGCTCGATCACGAGGTCCCTAGAACGTATAAAAAGCATCATCCGAAATATAGATTGCCCCATACGACTGGCCGACGTCGGTTTGGAAAGGCGAGATATTGCGGGAATCGCAGAGAATGTCAATCTGGAGCGATTGTCGAATAATCCACGCAAGATATCACGTCGCAAGTTGGTAGAACTGCTTGAGGCTATTCAGTGAGAGGACCTCAATGGCCCACAAAGCGTCGTGGCAATCCCGTTTGTGGACTCGGATCTGGTTGAAACGCTTCTCATGGCGTCATACGCGCCATGTCGTGGCCAGCGACTCCCGTCAAGGGACGACGGCGTTCGGAATCCGGCGGCGTGCATGCCGCGGCCCATTTCCATAGACGTCGCTAGGCGTGGCTGCGCACGAAACCTGGCGCTTCGGCGGCACCATGAAGGTCATCGCCGCGCTCACAGATCCCCCTTCGATTCGCACCTACCTCGATGGAGTAGGGCTCACCTCACGTCCTCCGCCCGTCGCACCCCCGCGGCCACGGCCTCAGACCTCCTTCGATTTCGAATACGACTACGCCTAGCGCGCCCCCGGCGCTGCAAGGACAGGCCCTGCAAAGGACCGGCGGACACGTCTGTCCTACCGACACAGATGCGCCGCCTTCACCGGGTAAAAACACCCAATCCTTGCCCGCACTACGTCCACCGAACGTATCGCGGCGTCCGAGAATGTACCCCCAGAGCCTCACCCATGCCACGACACCCGCCCGGCGGGTCGACGCAAACCTTGCGCCGCTACTCAAGAGGCCTTTTATTCTTCTTATCCGCATCCGCTACGAAGATGTGGCTGGGCATGTGAAGCGCATGCGGCGTATCAGGCGCCAGCTTATCGTATTCTTCAGCCACTCGGTCTGCCTTGTGTGCGAGTACCGTGCTGTCATAGGCGTGGATCGTATAATGGAAGAGTCCGGGATGGTCGGGATGATCCTCGAGGTATCTCTCGAGGAGGGCACCGGCCTGACGCTCCCGCGTGTACTCGTGCTCCCGTTCCGGAGAGAACTGCGTCGTGGCATAACTGACCTGCGCCAGCCCGTACAGGGCAGCGGCATCCGGATCGTCGGGGTATGATTCATGGACCTGCCGCTGCGCTTCCATCCAGGCGCTCACCCTTGCCTCGTGATCGCTCGGGCGATCAGCGGCCGCCGGCTCCGGATCGGTGAAGAACGCTTCCGCGGCGTCGATGTAAGCCTCTTCGCGTTCGGTCGGCGCCCCTATCGAGCGAGCCTCATTCACGGCAGCTTTGCCGCGTTCCAGTCCTTCTTCGCTGGTCGGATGCCAGAGCGGCTGGAAACTCGACATTGCGATGCCCCAGTGCGCCATGGCACACTGCGGATCAGCCTCGGCCGCAGCTTCGAAAAAAGATCGCGCCTGCTCGTACATCATGTGATGCAGCTGGGCCATCCCCACCTCGAACTGCTCCTGTGCCTCCTGATTGCAGGATATGGGAAAATCGACCTCCCCAAGTTGGTGGTTCTCGTGCTGGGCAAACGCCGGTTCGAAGGAAAGGAGAATACCGATTGATACTGCCACAAGTGTTAGGAGTCTCATCACTGCACCTACGCTTAATGTGATAAATTGCACATGAGAGTCTATGTGGATTTCAATGACCACCACCTGCCAAATTACAGACGCCCATTCGCTTCTACATTCGCGAAGACTTCTGGCCGCGACTCTTTGGTTACCAACGAGGCATGTTAGAGTGTGTCTGGACCGGCGAGAGCGCAATCGTTACGATCATGTAAGTCGGCGCATTGTGCAGCATTGCTCCAATTCAATGACATGTGGAACGCTCCGCTAGCATGGTTCACGTAGAACTGGCTTTAACCTGAGGGAGGGCGTTCGTATGGTGCAGCGGGCAAATGTTTTCACGTCAGCCAGGGCCTGCCGCCGGATCACCCCTACCTGGGGTACGGGCTCCATAATACCGGTGCCATTCTGCTTGCCCTGGGTCGCATCAACGAAGCCGTGCTCGTTATGCAAGAGGCGTACGACCTCCAGGTGCGGCTTCTCGACGATGATCATCCTGAACGCGCCAATACCGCGAGCATTTACGGCGAGGCTCTAGCCCGAACGGGCGACGTTGCAGCCGCGGAATCTCTTCTCGTCGCATCACACACCGTCCTCCAGAATGCATTCGGCGACGATCATTCGGCTACACTGAAAGCGGCGGAGCGGCTGGCGTGGTTCGGCGAAGAATTCCGATCGGCTCCGGAGCCACGAGTCCCCTAACGCGAATCGTCGAGGGGAACGCACCGGCATGTCCGCGTGAACGTGCTCACACGTGATTCCGGAAGCTTCCTTCGATATACGAGTGTAGAGTCGCGAGCCTGTGATCAGATCGAGCGGTATTCTGCGTAAGTATTAACATAAGCGCCACATAGAGACCGCTAGCCATGCTCCGCACCGCCCCGATTATCGTGCTGCTTGCTGTACTCTTTGCTGCGGCCTGCAACTCTGAGACCTACACCGAAGACCTTGAGGGATACGAGCCCATGACCGACGATCAGGGAACCATGACCGAATCGCAGGGACTCATGAATACGCCAAATGGCGGCAATAAGGCCGGGGCCTCGGGCACGCAAGTAGCCATTCTCGATCACGGCTTTCAGATGGCCCGCGGCACGATGATCATTCCCGCCGACTGGAAGCTTATGCAGGACATTGCCACAGATCCGAATACCGCGAAGGTGTTGCGGTATCATCTGGAAGTACGAGGACCAGGCGGTGAGCTGATCAAGGGTTTGGCGCTCACGCCGTATGGATCGGCGGTCGGAACCAGCTTCGGTCAGGCGCTGCAGTAGATGACGATGCGCGGCGTTGGCAGTGAGATGCAGGACATCTCCATCGGCAATCCGCAGCGCAGCGCGGAGCTCGAGCGGACCCCTGAGTTTCAGAAGGCGATACGACTCGGGCAGCAGCGGGGCTTCCAGGTGCAGGCGTTGGAGGTGCCGATCTAAGGAACTCGCAACGGGTCTGTCCTGCGCGGCCTCGTCTACGTGTGGCATTTCACGTCTCCCAACATGCCGGGGATGGGTACGTTACAGGGCACTGCTGTTGCGAGCCCTCCCGAGAGCTTCGAGAACGCTGTACGTATGAGCCTGCAGGTCGCCCATACCTACCGCGCGAACCCGCAGTTCGAGCAGCGCATCATGCAGGTGAGCGCCGCGGCGATGCAGCGTTCGAATGCGCAGCATGAACAGATGATGGCTCAAAGCCGGGCGCAGCATCAGCAGCGGATGGCCGACAACCAGGCGCGGTTCAACTCGCACCAGCAAATGATGAAGGGAATTTACGACGCGAACGATCAGCAGCATGCGCGGTTCATGGACAACTTCAGCAACAGCGGCACGTCGGCCTGGTCGGGCAGCGATTACACGGGCCACGATGCGTACATCGACGGCATCCACGAGCGGTCGAGCTTCCAGGACCCGTATTCCGGCCAGCAGGTGAGCCAGGACGGGCAGTACGACAACTGGTATAACAACGGACTGGGTGATTACTATGGCACGGACGACCCGAGCTTCGACCCGAACAGTATGGACGGGAACTGGCAGCGCATTGAGCCGCTTGAGCCGAATCCGTGAGCGGCTTCGTTCCATCGGACTAGCTCTACTGTGGGGGCGCTCCGCCGCGTCACATTTACGCGCTAATGTGTACCGCTACAAGTGACGGGTTCGCGTTTCTCGCGAACGCGTCGTCCGGTCGGCCCCACACGTACGTGGACTTCGGGATGAGTGTTCACCAGAACGGACGAGTCGTCTTTCGCTACAGCTGAGCCATCAAATATCCTGACATGACTGTCCCCGTGAAGCCACTATCTATCTTGTCAGCGGCAGTTCTGATCCTCCTCGCAATGCTGGCGGCGCTCTCCGCCAGTAGCGCGCGCTCCCAGTCCTTCGAAGGTCTCGGCACCCTCGCGTCCCATGGCGGAGGCGGCAGCTCAGCCCATGGCGTTTCCGACGACGGTGCCGTCGTCGCCGGCTACTCCTCGGCCGGCTTCTCGAGCGACTTGCCTTCCCAAGCCATCCGCTGGACCGGCGGCGTTATGACCGGCCTCGGGTCCCTCAGGGAAGAGTACCCAAGTTACGCGTGGGCCGTGTCCGGCGACGGCTCCACCGTCGTCGGGCAGTCCAGGTCTTCCGGAGTGGCCGCCTTCCGCTGGACCACAGGCGGTGGCATGGAGCAACTGGACGGGTGCGGAACGTGGTGCACGAAGGCGTTCGGCGTCTCGGCCAACGGCGCCGTGGTCGTCGGTAGCTACAACGATGGCCGCGTCGGCTCTGCCACAATGGCCTTCCGCTGGACGGGGGGCGTCTCACTGCTTCCCTCGCTCCGCGAAGGCGCCCGAACCGAGGCCACCGCCGTCTCCGCCGACGGCTCCGTGGTGGTCGGGGTCAGCGACGCCCAAATCGCGCTCTGGCAAAACGGCGCGCTGACCGCGCTAGGCCCCGGCAGTGCCTTCGGCGTCTCGGCCGACGGCACCATTGTCGTGGGGGCTACCTCCGTGGAGGGGCAGCGCCACGCCTTCATCTGGACCGCCGCCGCCGGCCTCGTGCCGCTCGCCGGCTTCCCCGGCAGCCCCAACGTCACCGCCAACGATGTCTCCGATGCAGGCGAAGTTATCGTCGGATTCGCCGGCACGACAGGGGCCGCGCAGCTCGCCGCCGTCTGGACCCCTGACGGCACCGTCCGTCTGCTCAAGGACGTGCTGGAGAACCAGGGGCTCGACCTCACCGGCTGGACTCTCCAAAATGCCAACGGAGTCTCGGCCGACGGTCGGGTAATCGTCGGGTACGGGATCAACCCCGATGGAAAAGGCGAAGCGTACCGTGCCGAGATCCTCCCCATTGCCGCCGAAGAGATTGTGGTCACGACAACCGGTGACGAGCCCAACGACCCCATCAGCCAGACCTCGGACGCGTGCGACGTCGACCGCGAGGAAGCCGGCGAGCAGTGCACGCTGCGGGCCGCGATTGAACTCGCCAACAAGCGCGGAGAAGCCACGATCTCGTTCGACATACCCGGTGAGGGTACGCCCAGTATTCACGTGACGGAGTACGAGGACGAGACGGGACCATTCGAACGGGGCCTCCCCCCCTTCGAGGCGCCCATCACCCTCGACGGCACCACGCAGCCGGGCGGGTGGGTGGAGCTCGTCGGCGATGGCGTCCGCGGCTCCCGCGCGGGCACGCCCGCCGACGCGATCCGCATAGGGCCCGGCGCGGGGGGCTCCAAGGTCCGCGGCCTCGTGATCAACCGGTTCGTGGGCTCCGGCATCCGCCTCCTCCCCGGCGCCGACGGCTGCGTGATTGAGGGCAACCGGATCGGGACCGACGTGACCGGCACCGAGGCGATGGGCACGCCAAAGGTCTTCTTCTACGACATGGACAGAATTCGAGGCGGCGACCTCCTGCACCTCCTTACGGACGAGAATTGGCCGGTGGCAGGGGGGGTGCGGATCGGCTCCGGCGGCAACGTGGTCCAGGACAACGTCCTCGCGGGGAACGCAAACCGCAACGACAGCGACGGCTCGGGGTTCTTCATGGGTGGCATCAACGTGCTCCTCGACCGCTCGGCCCAGGGCAATGTCGTCCGCCGGAACCGGATCGGCGTCGGGGCCGACGGCCGGGTCCTCCGGGTCCGCGAGCCGGGCGACGATACGTGCTGCTACACCATCTACGCCGGCGTGATCGTACAGGGCACGAACAACACCATCGGCGGTGGCGAGGGCGAGGGGAACGAGATCGCCGGCCACAACTGGGACGTCCTTGTCCGCGCGCCCTCCGGCCACGTCGTCGCCCACAACGCCATCGGGCAGGTGCCCACGGAGGACCTTCTGCCCGACCACACCGTTGCCGCGCTCATCCTCTCTGACAGAGCCTTAACCCACGGCGACCCGGACGCGCCGCACGGGCGCGCGCGCGTGGAGGGGAACCGCGTCCGCTCCCGGCTGGCAGCCGCCGTCGTCAGCGGCGGGTACGACGTGCTCGGCAACACGCTCCACGGGCGCCTCAACGATTCCGCCGAACCGCCGGTCGGGGGGTACAGCCAGTTCCACGTCGAGGCGGCCGTCTCCATCCTCGGCGACGACATCAACTTCATCGGCAACGAGGTGCGCGCGCCGGGGTGGGCCGTGGTCGTCTTCTCCGGCCGCGACGTCGTCCTGGGTCAGAATGACGTCGAGGGGGGTTACGGCGGCGTCCGCGTCCCGTACGTACCGCAGGAGTTCTGCGTCTGGGGGTGGGACGCCGACAAGTCGATCGACGGGTACGAGGTGTGCCTGGACTGGGAGACCACCGAGCCGCCCAGCGTGCTCATCACACGGAACCGCATCGTCAGCCCGAACCTCGGCATCGACCTCGGTGGCCCCTACAACGGCCCCTACAGCGAGAGCGAGCGCCGAAACCTCCCCGACGGTGTCACGCTCAACGACGTCACCGATCTCGACGACGGTCCCAATGGCCTCCTCAACTACCCCGTCCCGCTTCAGGTGAGCCGTCAGGAAGGGGATCTGAAGGTCGAGGGAGAGCTGTGGGGTGCCTACTCCGGCACGTATACGGTAGAGGCGTTCGCCAATACTACGTGCTCGGGAGCGAGCCACGCCGGCAGGTTCTACGGCGCCGGCGAACACTATCTGGGATCGTTGACCGTGACGCCCGCCGCGGCCGACCTCGGCGCCCCCGCCTTTTCCTTTGGTGGGGGCGGCCTGGAGGAGCACCATCGCTTCGTCACCCTCACCGCCTCTCGTGCCGATCTCGGCGTGACGAGCGAGTTCAGCCCGTGCGTCTGGGTCGCCCGTGCAGAGGACGTGGCGAGGGCCGATGTCGAGCCCGGTAAGGCCGGGAAGATCATAGACGCCGTTTCGGTCATTGTCTCTATCACGAGCGCCGCAAACGGGAAAACGGCGTCGTCCACGGCACTTCACGATGGCGGCACGATCTACGCGACCCGCTACGAGACGGCGCCCGACACGAGCTTCTTTGCCGACACGACGGCGACGGCGCCGAACGGCGCCGCTGTCCGCCCGGAGGCCGTCGCCGCGCGCTACTGGTACCTCGCTGATCGAGGGCTCACCGCGGCGGGTGGGGCGGAGGACAGCACGATCACCTTCGAGGTCTGCCTCGACCTGGCGGGCGTCGTGGCGCCATCCAGCCTCGAAGACGTTGTGCTGGTGCAGCGCAGTGAGGCGACGGAGGGCCTATGGCGGCCGCACGATACGTACAAGAGCATGCAAAATGGAACGACGTATCTCTGTGCGCAGAATGTAACGACGCTCGGCGAGTTTGGGTTTGGTGGAGCGGAGGTGGCCTTCCCGGTCGGAATCGAGGACGGGGATGGCGGGATGTCGATGGACGAGTCGGAACGCGTGCCCCTGAAGGCGTTCGCCCTCGGCGCGGCCTACCCGAACCCGTTCAGTGAGACTACGACGATCGAGCTCACGATTCCAGAGACCGGCCCGGTGACGGTGGTCCTTTACGACGTGCTCGGCCGGCGAGTGGCCGTGCTCGTCGATGACGTGCGAGCTGCGGGTCTGCACAGGGCGGTACTCGACGGCGCGTCTTTGCCGAGCGGGATCTACCTCGTGCGGATGGTGGCCGGTGGTATGGCCGCCACCCAGCGAGTGACAGTTCTTCGGTAGCGAATCTTATATGGGGCCGCACGGCGACGGCGGTACCGGTCCGCCGCACCTCCGACGTCAGGATCAGGGATCAGATCGATCAGGATTCTACGTAATTAATTTCCGAGTGCATTGCTGCGGAACGGCAGTGCATGGGCGGTGTCCGCTACCTCCTCTTTCTAACGCCTTGCGTTGGCCGCGTTCCATTGCTTCTCAAGGCCCAACTCATCGATCCATCTCGCCAGGTAATCTTGATCGATATCGTCGGCACGAACGGCCAGGATGCCGGCCGCATCTTCGATCTGGCGCTCCGACCCTCCGAGTTTTGCCCACTCCAACTTTGCAAGAAGAACGTCTTCCGCCGTCGCAATCGTGAGCTTCATTCCCTCGAAGTCAACAATTCTACGTCGCCGAAATTCCTCAATGCTGAAAGGCCGCGCCTTGCGAATGATAAGATCGACCTTCCACCCCGTATCGAAGTCGATGACGTTGAACTGCCCCTCTAGGCGGAGCGCATCCAGGGCGACATCCTCGTCGACGTAGTATTTCGAGCCTGGCAATCGTTGGACGAGATCGCGGATTTGAGCGGCCGTCGGCGCAATAACGAAGTCAATGTCTTGCGTGGCCCGGGGAACGCCGTGGAAAGAACTGGCAAACGAGCCTGTCAACATGTAGGCAATGCCTGCGCTGTCAAGCGCACCAACGATACGGCGAAAGAGATCCTCTGTAGTCAACGGAGCGGTGGTGGAAGTGGCGAAGACCCATAGGCATAGCGCAGCACTTCACGTGTGAGGTCGCGCTCGCTCCAATCGGGGTGCTGTTCCCGCAGCCGTATGAGAGCCAGCTTGCGAACCGACATGCTCATGTCTACGGCCAACGCGAGGCGTTCTCTATTGCTGAGACGCCGGTATATTTTTGTTTGGAGCTCGGCGGCAGCGGGAGTGGTATCGTTCATTCTTGTCGTTCGCAAACCGGGAATTATACCTCTTCCCGACCATGAATTCGGCCTCGAGAGTATGGAGATACGAATACCTTTGATAAGGTAGAGAACGAGGCAACACGGCACAAAGTGTAGAACGGCTCCCGTTTAGTCCTTTTTCTTTGGCAAGAGATCAGTCAATCACCTTTGAAAGCACCCACTTCCAGCCGGTCTCTCGGGAGGAGCCGGCTGAAGAAGCGGAGCCGCGGTGACGGGCTTCTCCAGACGTCTGGAGTTCTTGTGCGGAGATTGGTTTTGATCCGGCATCTGAACCATCCGTTTCGCTGAACCGCCGGCCGGCCAGGGCGGCGGCATCCGGACGATAGGGACTTTCGGTCTGACGCAGCTCGCGCGTGTGCGTATCTCCCTCGACGAAGGAAAGATCCGCCTGCCTGAGTGCGCCTCGGTCAATCTCTGATCCTCCATCTTCGTCCCACTTCCCTCTATACACCTCCATCACCCCCTGGTCCGTCTCGAGTCGGAAATAGACGCGTTTCTCTTCCCGGGCCCACCAGCGAGACTGGAGGATCCAGAAATCCAGCAGCCGGCGCACGGTATAGGTGCGGCGACTCCAGCGGATTTGGCGAGGCACGCCCTTACGCGCCTCCACCGAAATGGGGATGTTTATAAACTTCACTTGGGTGGATGGTGTGTTTATCCGAACGTTTGAGGCAGCAAACGCCGGGACTACGGATCGTGGATCGTAGGCCGTAGATCGTGCAGCCACGATCCACGACCTACGACCTACGATCTACGGTTCACATTCATACGTTTCTAGTCGAGATCGTTCTTCTTCAAAGACCGCCGAAGGCGCAGTGGCCGGACGGCGGATGGCATCGGGATAGCGGCGGTGTATCGCCTCGACGGCTTTCGCCGCGGCGGGGCGTTGAAAGAATAGGGAGCGCTGCTCCGGACGGGTCGATCGCAGCGAGCCCAGCTCAAGTTCAACCGCTTGCACGCGGCAGCCGGAATCGAGTATGCCGTCGAGCAGCGTTTTGAGGGTGCCGAACAGCCGTCGCGGATCGCTCGACGCCTCGGGAAGCACGCGGCAGGCAAAGCGTGAAGGCCGCAGCCGGTCGTGCAGCGTCACTTTCACACGCTGCGCTCCGTTACCCTGGAGCTCGGCGGCGGCCTGCTTCACGATAAACTCCAGCACCGGCAGGATCTCGCCGGGCTCGGAACACGGCAGATCGAATTCGTAGGCGCGGCGAATCGCGGGCGGCGGATGGTAGAGCGACATCGAATCCTCTTCATCGGGATGCAGCAGCCGGTAGAGCCGCTCTCCATCCATCCCGAACTGCGCCTTTAGATGGCGATGCGCCAGCACACGGGCCGCTCCCAGCGTGTCGAATCCGAACAACAGAAGCTGCTCGAGGATGTCCTCAGAAAAGGCCGGAGTGCCGGCCGGAATACGGCGTGCTTGGCTGCCCGGCGGAACGCTGCCGTCCAGCCAGTCGCATCCTCGCAGCTCGGCCAGGCGCTCGATCTCGAAGCGATTCAGAAACCCCGCTACGTACTGCGGCCGTACTGCGACGACGTGGCCCGACGCGGTGCGCATCGCGACCAGCATCGCCGTCGTGCGCTTCGGCGCGAGCGAGACCTGCGCGTGCAGCTTTGCAGCCAGCCCGCGCACCTCCTCGATGGCGAACGGCTTGAAGAAGGCCCGGCCTGGTCCGTCCGGCTCTATGAAAGGGGTGTACAGGTTGATCTCTTGGAGCACATCCTCCCATGCCGCCTGTTCGAGCTGCGCATCCCGCTGCCGCACCAGCGCTCCTTCAGGCACGAGTTGCTCGGCCCGCTCAGCCGAGATGCCTAGGGCAAGACCCGCCGCCTGGAGCTTCCGGGAAAAGGCCACGACCTCGCCGGAAGTCACCACGACGACGGGGGCCGCCCGGGCGGCGGCATCCATCCCCTCGAAGACCCAGGCCGCAAACATCGGTATGTACAGACAGCCGAAACGCATCTAAATAATCTTATCGACAACACTCACTCGAACGGGGTGCGGACGTACCGGATACCCCCTGACTTGGGCGTCAAAGCGGTACCTCGGTAGCCGGTACTTTTGATACTAAAAAAGTCGGATCGCCAGTGCCGCGATGAGCCTCCCCTGGAGGCGGACCTGCTCGGCCGGGTAGGTCTTTGCGGCGTACCGCTCGTTTTCGGGGACGAGCCGCACCACCTCGCCTTCCGGATAGATCCGCTTCAGCGTACCCCCTTCCCCCTCTACCCACACGGCGCAAATCGTCCCGGGCTGCACGTCGGTAACCGGACGCATCAGCACGGTCATCCCCTCTTCGAGGCCGGCGCCCCGCATCGAATCGCCCTCCACCGTAAGGAAGTAGTCGCCCTCACGGATCATGGGGAAGAAATCCTCCACTCCCTCTACCGTTTCCACGTCTTCGGCCAGCACGGTCGATACGGGCCCGGCCGGGATCGTCCCGAACAGAGGCCATCCGCGGCCCAGCAGCCGCTCGGCCTTCTCCGTCAGCGCAATGCGGAGCGGCCGGCGGCGGCCGGACTGCTCAATATCCAGATAGCCCTTCTTCGCGATGGCACGGAGGTGCTGGTAGGCGGTCGAATGATCCCCATATCCGAATTCGTCGGCGATCTCCGGCCCGCTCGGCGTGCGGCCGTGCATTTCCTGGAAGGAGGCCAGGAAATCGAAGATGCGTCGCTGCGTGGGCGTCAGTTCGCTCATATTTTCTAAAAACACCCATGGACGCCGAAGGTGTCGCCACCACGTCCCTGGTTGGTGCTAGGAAAGCAGTAGTTCTATAAAAGAAGTACGGCCAAACCGCTGCCCCCATGTTTTGGGGTGTTTCCGGAGTATAGGTGTAGAACATGTGCCGATCAAGAGGATTCGCACCTTCGTTACGAGGAGGTCGCGCGCCTCAGCAAAGGCCGAAAGGGTCGGGTGGATCTCTACCGAGAAATGAAAGTGCCGGCGAACACAGCCCGCCCCGTGGTGCGCGTGATCGTTCTTCCATCGCGGATTTACCCCATCCTCACCGCGGTCGTTGAAACAGGCCCGAAGTCCACCGGCGATGTATCCGAAGCCGCCCGAAATGGCTCGACGTGCACCCCGCAATGGGGCCCGAGGACGCAACTTTTAAGCGTCTCGAAGGCGACCCGTAAACACCTGCTGGGAAGACGTCCGGCGAGTGCTCGAGATATGCACGTACATATGTGAACAACTATCCCGCACCGTTCAAACCGGCCCCTGCGACGCGTTGCGCACATATTTGCGCGGAATCCCATCCAGATCGGCTTCCGCCGCTCAAGAGTCCCGATCGACGGAAATTTATGATGCCATAAGTCACAGCTTTACAAATACTTACAGGAAACATCGCCTCCCGAGTAGGCCAGATTTCACAGAGAAGACGACACACCGCGGGAACTCTGCACGATTCCGTCGCCGCATCGGTCGGCCGAATTCAAGGCTCACATCAGGTGCGTGGAAAACCCGTGGATAAGTGTGAGCAACCAGGGTTCGGGTGTTAGGAAATTGTAGTCAACTTTTGCTTGCAATGCGGAGCCTCCACCTATAAAATAGACCATGGTTTAGGGCGCCTCTTTAACCCCACCATAACCCCTTTCTGTACACCCGAGAATCAACCCCACATATGCCACCTACCGTTGCTGAGAAGACGTGGGAAACCTGCCTCACCCATATTTCCGACCAGATCTCGAAGCAGTCCTTCCGGACGTGGTTTGCTCCCATCACACCTTTATCACTCCACAGAAACGACGAGGCGGCCGAGCTGACACTCGCCGTCCCTGATGCGTTCCACACAGAATGGCTCGAATCACATTACGCACACGTCATCCGCCAGGCAGCGGCCGATGTCGTAGGACGTGACACGGCCATTTCATACGAGGTCGCGCCGGAGCAGACCCGAAAAGAAACGGATCCGAAATCAACCCCTGACGCGGCTCTCGATCACCTGTCGGGATCGGCACGACATTCTACCGGTTTCCATCCGCCATTGCCGACGCAGCCCACCGGGCCTCCATCCGCACCGACACGGCAGCCGATGTCGGGCCGGTTCGACGGGCAGGCACCGACCGCGCAAGCGCCGGCGTACGGAGCGCAAGGCGCCCCTGCAAGAGCGCAGCCGCACCAGCGTCCCCCCAGCTCCGGAGCTCC
>CAZART010000129.1:0-14418 GCA_964487555.1 uncultured Rhodothermales bacterium | reverse complement strand
GGCCTTTAAGTCGTCCGCTGCTGAAAAGGCGCCCCCTGGCTGAAAGTAGAGCGCGCGACCACGACTGGCCAGGGACGACCGACCACCGACCACGGACAACTGACCCACACTGTCCGTACTTTGGGCGCGAACGTCCCTCCCGAACAGCCCTCGGTACTCGCCATGATGTCTCTCGTCCGCCCGTCGACGTCGCGGGCCCTCCTCGCCGGTCTGTGCGTGCTGCTGGTCGCCGGGTGCAGCGCCCAAATCTCGCAGGACGCCGGCGCCTTCGGCACGATGCCCGACGGCCGGCGTGTCGACGTCTTCACCCTCACCAACGCCAACGGGGCCGAGATCGAGGTGATCAACTACGGCGGCAACATCCGGGCCCTCCGCGTGCCGGACCGCGACGGGCAACTCGGCGACGTCGTTCTCGGCTTCGACGCCCTCGACGGATACGTCGAGCAGTACTCCCGCTTCGGGGCGCTCATCGGTCGCTACGGCAACCGGATCTCGGACGGCCGCTTCACGGTCGACGGCACCACCTACCTGCTCGCCATCAACGACGGCGACAACCACCTCCACGGCGGCCTCCGCGGCTACGACAAGCGGTATTGGGACGCCGAGGTGGTCGAGGAGGACGGCCGGCAGAAGCTGCGCCTCCACTACGTGAGCCCCGACGGCGAATGGGGCTACCCCGGCAACCTCGACGTCACGGTCGACTACAGCCTGACAGACGAGGACGAGGTCGTCATCGACTACCGGGCCACGACCGATCGGGCCACGCCCGTCAACCTGACCAACCACGCCTGGTTCGACCTGTCCGCCGGCCGCTCGGACAACACGCTCGGGCAGGTCCTGCGGCTGCACGCCGCCCGTTACACACCGGTCGACGACGAGCAGATCCCCACGGGCGAGATCGTCCCCGTCGCCGGCACGCCGCTGGACTTCACCGGGGCCAAGCCGATCGGCCAGGACATCGACGCCGCCGGCGGCTACGATCACAACTTCGTGCTGGACAAGGACGAGGCGGGGGCCCTGACGCTGGCCGCAGAGGCGCACGACCCCGTCACCGGGCGCACCCTCGACGTCTACACCACCGAGCCCGGCCTGCAGTTCTATAGCGGCAACGGCCTCGACGGCAGCATCACGGGCAAAGGCGGACGCGTCTACGAGAAGCACGAGGGCTTCTGCCTGGAGGCCCAGCACTACCCGGATTCCCCCAACCACCCGGACTTCCCCAGCACCATCCTGCGGCCCGGCGAGACGTATCGGCAGACGACCGTTTATGACTTCGGGGTGGAGTGAAGGGCGCCGCTGGGGCTCCGCTTCGCTATGCCGAATGGATTCATCGATTCAGTCCTCCACGACGACCCGCGTCGCGCCCGCGGTAAACCCGCCATCTACGAGGAGGTGGAGGATGGCGAGGGCCGGCGACCACCTGCATGAAGCGGCGCCGCTCGCAAGGACGCCGCTCGAGTACTTCAGCCTGTGGGCGTTCGTAGGACATTCGTATGCATTTTACTCAGTGTATTGAGTAAATCCACTCAATGCTTTGAGTAATTTGAATATGCACCGGCATGAATTGCCATGAACCCAGGACGACCCTTCTACCCGCGGAGGCCGAGGAGCGTGGCGCTACGCCCGGCGATGCGGACGGCGCTGGAGCTGATGACGGTCACGACGATCGAGCAAGCGGGGTTCGTGCCCGTTCTCCCGCACGCCCACCCGTAGCCAGCCAGGGCCGGAGACAGACGGGTCGAGGGGCCGAGCGGCGGATCGTCGTCAGGCGGCAGATGCCCGACGTCGTAAGCGGCCGGAACAGGCATGACGGCGCTCACGAATCCGCCGTTGGTCTCGATTAGCCGGCCAGTGCCACTTCGAGGCCGGCGATGGCGATCATCGTCACGCTCGATCCCACGCCACCGATGCGCGAACTCCCGGATCCGCTAACCTGGAAACCCGCCTCCCAGTGGTTGCTCGAATCCGACATCGATAGTTGATTGGCAGAGCCATGGTGCGTTGTGCACTCATCCGCCGGCCGCACGAATAAACGGCGGCGGTCCGTGGCTACGACGTGAACGCGAGAACCGGATGCCGTGAACGCCCGTGACGCGATGTTTGAGGCGTACGTGACGGCCGCGTGCATCCCGGGCACGCGCGCAAAATGGCCGCGAAGATGGAGGCGATGGGTCATCCCGTCCTGTATTTTGAAAATACGGAGTACGGCGACGGCGGCGTCAGACACGAACGGCAGGCCATTATGATGGCGGTGACGTATACCTACCTGATCGACCAGCTTCAGTAAAAACTCCAGTCGGCGTACCTCGGCGGAGGATTCATGAAGAGGTGCATTTTGCACGTCACTTACGCTGCAATCATACATGCGTCGGGACGAGCTGCAGATCAGGACCATCCACATCCGGAATACCGGCGGCCCGATGACGGGCACGCCGGCCGAGACGGCGGGGTTCAGGAACGTTATCCGAAAAACCTAGCCGAAGGGGCCGTTCGTTGCCGGTCGTCTCATCGCCGGCCTAGCAGAAGGCGAGCCTGCGTGCCCCAGCCGCCGATGAGCACGTCGAGCACGCCGTCGCCGTCGACGTCGCCTGCCTCAACGTCCCAGCACCGCCCCCCCGTCTCATCCGGCATCACGTCGGCGGTGATGTCGGCGAAGTGCCCCGTTCCATCGTTGCGGTAGGCCCGCACCTGCATCGGATTGAACCCGGGAATTTCAGCCGCGCAGAGCAGCAGGTCGTCGTCGCCGTCGCCGTCAAAGTCGAGCGCACCGGCATCGTAGGACGAGAACGTGTTGGGCGGCATCCGGGTGGCGGTCTCGTCGGTGAAGCGGGCGGCGCCGTCGTTGATGAGGAGGCGGGCCTGCGGGTCCTTATCCCACTCCCTCGCGTTGCTCGTAAGGTTAGCAAACAGAATGTCCAGGTCGCCGTCGGCGTCGGCGTCGAAGAGGACGACCTCGCGCGTCTCCATGGGCTTGCGAAGGTCGAGGCGGTCGGCCGCTTCCTCGAAGATACCGTCGCCCGTGTTGAGCAGAAGCCGGTTGGGCGGCACCTCGTTGCCGACGACGAGGTCCAGGTCGCCGTCGCCGTCGAGATCGCCGAGCTTGGCATCCTGCGAGGCGTCCTCGACGGCCGGCATGTGGCTCGCCGTCGCGTCGCGGAAATGGCCGGGCCGCTCGGGATCACCGAGCCAGAGGAAGTTCTGGCGCACGACCTCCCACTCCGGCCGTCCGCTGCCGCGCGCGGCGTTTCCGGTGCTACTCACGACGAGGTCGGCCCAGCCGTCGCCGTCGACGTCCGCCACCTCGACGTCGTTGGCGACGCTCCGAAGCAGGAGACGATCGCGCACGTCACGGAAGGTGCCGTCGCCGCCGCCGAGGTAGAGCTCGTGGTGTCCCCCGTCTTCGGCGATGAAGACGGCGTCGAGGTGACCGTCACCGTCGAAGTCGGCCAGCTCCACCTCTTCCGTGTCGTGCCGGTCGCTCGAGAACACGCCCCGGCGCCAGGTGAACCGTCCGGTGCCGTCGTTGAGATAGAGGCGGTTCGCGTCGTTTTCCAGGGCGCAGACGGCGTCGAGGTCGCCGTCACCGTCGATGTCCCCAAGGTCGATGTCGAGGATGTGCGCCTCGGGATCGGTGGGGAGGTGGGTGTCTGTGACGTCGGCGAACACGGTCGTCGAAGTCGTCTCTTGGGCCGGCGCGGTGCACGCCAGAGCGAAGCCGGCCAGCAGCGAGGCGGTCGCGATCCGACGCGCGGCGTTTCCGAGGGTGCTGATGTCCATGGTCGAAGGATGGTCCGTTTCGGACGGAGGTGAAATGACAGTGTAGGGCTCGCCCCTCAAATCTGCAGCGGAAAGTACGGACAACCAGGACATCCAGGGGGGAGGCCATGGACATCCCTTTGCGGCATTTGATGGGAAAGGAGTACCAGCAAGAAAGTCAGTGGCAGACGGTATTCGATTCCATTGAGCGGCGGCGCATGTTCTTCACGGTTCGCCTGCGTTCGATCTGGGGGGCGGTGCCGGACGATTCCCCCGACCGCCGCGATGAGCGGGCGCAATAGCGCTCCCGCGGCGCCATCACGATCGGCTGCGGCGAAGGCGGTACCAGCGAGGACGGGCTTTCTGCATTATGCGCGGTAGCCTGGTCGTGTCGAATTCTTCCTCGTGGGTGATCGTCCACCCCACGTACGCTTCCTCAACCTCCACTCGGCTCAGCCCGCGCGGCAGGGGTCCTCTTCGTCCCGGCATTACAGCGTACATGAGGAGCGTGGCCTCGGCGGCGGCCACCCTCGTGACCTCGCGCCCCGCCGCTCGCACCTGGTCGGGTGAGAGACCATGCATGACACCGAAGTCAAGGATGAAGCGGTACCCAGAGCCGACGTCTGCCGCTGAGAGTGCCGTGACACTCCCTTCGACGAAGCGACCCTCCACGCCGGCTCTGCGTGCGCGTTCGCGGGCGGCGTCCACCGCCTTCGGTACAATGTCAATGCCGGTCACCTCCCACCCGCGCTGGGCCAGGCGAACCGACCAGGCCCCGGTGCCGCACCCGAGGTCGAGCGCGCGCCCATAGGGCGGTTGCCGACCGCTCTCCTCACGGTTAAGGAGTGCGATCGCTTGGTCGCCTGAAGGAAGTGACGTCATCCGCTCCCACGGGGTCATGCCCACCAGATACTGGAATTTGTAGAACAGGCTCATTCAACCTCTCGGTATCGGTTCGACGGCTGACGGTTCGTGGCTCGGCGGCGCCGCGGCAATTTGCCGACGGGGCCATCACGGCGCCTGAAATCAAGCCTGCCGCAATAGCCTTCGCGCGCAATTCGCTATCTGGCGGAGATAATCAGCTGGAGAACGAGCCAAACAGTCCCAACCGCTCCACCCCGAGAGCGCGGAATTCCGGACCAGGTAGCTGAAGCCGCTCGATTACTTCCCGTTTTGACTGGACCGACGTTTCCATACCGTCAATAAATAAACGCCGGCGTAGCCGTGGCGATTGCGCTGATTTCAGCTTGGTAGCTTGGCGAGGAGTCGGGCGGGCGGAAATAAAGGTAAGAGGCTCCAAGGCCCGGTTGTGCAGTCTGCGGCGACAGGTCGCGGACAGGCAGCGTAACGGGATCTTCAGCGGCCGGCCGGAGCATCGCTTCGGCACAGCGCTTTGTCGATAATGATCAGGCATAGGGCAGAAAACGGCAATTCCTGATGGAAGGAGGATTCATGGGGCTTCGGCCTTCGTGGGGGCGCGGGGCGGAGACTCGTCGACGACCCGCTCCAGCTCCTCCGGCGCAATGCCCAACTTGACCTCCATCTCTTCGAGAGAGATGCCTTTCGTCTCCGGCATGACCCGCCATACGAAGAGGAGCTGCAGCACCATCATCCCTGCGAAGAAGGCAAAGATCTGCGCGCCGGAAAAGGTGCTCAGCACGGTTGGAGTCACGAGCGTGATGAGCGCGGCGAGCACCCAGTGCGTCCCGGAGCCCAGCGACATTCCGTAATTACGCACGGCGTTAGGGAAGATCTCCGAGATGAAGACCCAGATCACGGCGCCCTGCCCGACAGCGTGCGCGGCGATGAAGGCGCACACGAATCCGGCTACGATGAGGCCGTCTGCCCCGGTAAAGAAGGCCCAGGAGACCCCCGAGAGAGAGGCGATGTAGCCGATCGAGCCTACGTACAGCAGCGTCTTGCGGCCGACGACGTCGATCAGATACATGCCCAGAAGCGTGAATATCAGATTCACGACCCCCAGTGACACCGAAACGGCCAGCACATCCCCCGTTGCGACGCCTGCCTGCTCGAAGATGCGCGGAGCGTAGTACAGGACGAAGTTGATGCCGGACATCTGGTTGAAAAACGCCACCAGAAAGGCCAGCATGATCGGGATGCGGTAGGCTCCGGATAAGAATCGGGAGAGCGATACCTCCGCGCTCACCGATTTCTTGATGGCGGTCAACAGCCTTTCGACGTTCTCCTGTGGATTCAGCTGATCCAGCAGACGGCGCGCAGTGGATTCGTCGCCTTTCCGGAGCACCAGCCAGCGCGGGCTTTCCGGAATGCCGATCACAAAAGTGCAATAGATTGCGGCCGGGATCGCCTCGACGCCGAGCATCCACCGCCAGGCGCCTTCGCCCAACGTCACTCCGATGAGATAGTTGGAAAAGAAGGCCACCAGGATGCCGAAGACAATGTTGAACTGATAGAGGGCGGTGAGCTTCCCACGATCCCGTGGCGGGGTGATCTCGGAGAGGTAAATCGGGACGGCCACCGACGAGGCGCCTACACCGAGGCCTCCGATAAAGCGGGCGAGCGAGAAGAAGTAGGGGTCGAGAGCGAGAGCCGATCCCAGGGCGGAGAGCAGATACAGCACGCCAATCCAGAACAGGGTCCTTCGCCGCCCGAAGCGGTCAACCGGGATGCCTCCTAAGAGCGCACCGATGACGGTGCCCCAGAGCGCCATCGACATGATGAACATCCCGTGGAAGAGGTCGCCGGTATGCCACAGCTCTTGAATCGGCCGGTCGGCCCCCGAGATCACGATGGTATCGAAGCCGAAAAGAAAGCCGGCAAGCGCGGCCACGAAGGAGCTGAAGTATAATTTGCGTGATTGCATGAGCTTTGAGCGAGACTAGTCCCATGTTCACCGCGGGTGGCCGCAGCCGCGGGAGGCGGATAGGAGGAATATAGCGGATATCGAATTAAACGCTGACGTACGGGCCGGCATCATAGGTGTAGAGTGAATGCACCAAATCAGGAGATGCCCCCATGACGATCTTCCATCGCTGTAGCGCCGTCGCTCTCGCTCTCATTGTTACATCCGGTGCCGCCGGGCTCGCCGCGAGGCAGAATTACAGTGTCAGCAAGGACGACAGCACCGTAATGTTTACCATTTCGAAGTGGATGGTGTTCAAGGAAGAAGGACGGTTTCGGGATTTCGAAGGCGACATCAGGTTTGATCCGGAACGTCCCGAGGCCACCGAGGTGACGTTCGTCGTGCAGGTCGCGAGCGTGGATACGAAGAAGCGGGGGCGCGACGAGAAACTGTTATCAGCCGATTTCTTCCATGCCGAGAAGTACCCCGTGATGTCGTTTAGCAGCACGAAGGTTGCAGCGGACGGAGCGCGCCGGCTTCAGGTGACGGGCGATCTTACGATCCGCGGTGTTACCAAGCGCATTACCGTGCCCGTTACCGTTCTCGGCGTGACCGAAGTGGACGATCCGCCGGTGCGGCTTGCCGGCTTCGAAACGACGTTCGTCATCGACCGGACGGACTTCGGCGTGCTTGGAGAGCAGTGGAGTGGTGGAAAGCACATCCTGGGCCACGACGTGACGGTGCACATCATTGCGAGCGCAAGTACGCCGAGTTCGCAATAGTGCGCTCCTGGTGAAGTGATTCGCAATTCACACGCGCGCTCCTGTACTCGCATCGAGGAATACGTTTCGGCGCTTGAAAGCAACCGGTGTCGCTCGAAGCAGATACAGCCTCAGAGAACGCAGCGCCGTGGTGAAATAGGGCTCCTCAAGGGGTCGAATCTCTGCGGTCCAGCCCGGCGGCTCCACACCGTCCTGATAGGAGGCGTGATCGATCATTGCAGCAACGTAGTTCTGAAGCAGTGGAGAGAGATCTCGTAGGGCGGGCGGCGCGATACGAAGAGGATCAACTAGCTGGGCTCCCGTCAACGATGTGAGCAGGTCGTTTAGTGCCGCGAGTGTGTAGCGATAATCTTCCCCCATGCGCAGATCTTCGAGGATCCGGCTAAACTGGACGCTTGCAGAAGGCAATACGCGTTGTAAGACATAGTTCGAAACATCCACGCCCGCGTCCTGCGCAAGGCGCTTAATTGCCGCCTTCTGCTCTGGCGTAATACGAATTTGGAGCTGTTCAGATTTAGTGTCCGCCCACACATTCGCGAGCAGGCGCTCCGGGATGCACGTGTCGTCTATGAGCGAGCCGCGTGATTTGATTTACGTTCAGCATATTCTCGACGCGGCATGACGGAATTGCGAAACTAGCTCCGCCGAAGTCGTGGCCCGCTTCCGCGTAGAACTGCAGATCCTCGCGCACCTTCAACATTCCAGCATCGCCGGGCTTCTCGACGGCGGCATGTCACAGGACGGGCAGCCTTATTTGGTGATGGAGTATGTCGAGGACACACTCATTAACGCAAACCAGCGGCCTCAAACGTGCTACCGTTTTGGAGATCCGCGCGCATTCGCACGTATCGACGACGAGGCGGACGTCTCTGTAGGTCTCCGGGACCTCTTCCTTCATCGTGCTGGGGCTGTCGCTGCGAACGATGATGCCTCGGTCGGCGAGCTCGCGATAGATGTTGGGGTTGCCGGCCGTCTTATTGGCCTGGCGACGGCTCATCGCACGGCCCGCACCGTAGCAGACGCTGCCAAAAATCTCCCTCGTAGCGCGATCGGTGCCGACGAGGGCGAAGGAGTAGCAGCCGCCGCAAACCGTGTGCTCCGCTACTCAAGAGGCCCTTTATTCTTCCGCCCGCCGCAGAGCGTCATATTACGTTTTGCCGAAGACCGCTAACGGAGAAAGAGCCAGGCGATGTACAGGACCCCGCAGATCAGTGCGACTTCGATCGCCATGCCTATAAACGCGACGGTGATCACGAGCAGCCCTCCAAATGCCGGTAACGTGAACCAGCCGGCAACTGCGCCGATGCCAAGGATGAGGAGCGACGAGTGGGCTCCGGCGATGTCCGCAGCCAGCACGCTCAGCCAGGACCACTCCGCTTCCGGACCGGCGGCCATTCCCATGAAGAAGCAGGCCCCTACACCGGCGACGGGACCGTTCAACTTCCAGATTCGCGATGAGTCCGCTAGCCACATCCCGGCGTTTGCTAAGGCCCTGAGCGGCCAGATGTGATCGACAAACCACATACTCATAGCAACAAAGCCGTCGAGAACGCTGCCGCCTGGGTTGCCCGCGCTATAGCCCCTGTCTACCGACGTGCCCCTCGTTCTGGAGTTGTAGGATGTGGAGGCGTAGTTGACGGGCTGCTTGACCAGCCAGCCGAATGACGTGGTCGGCTGCCAACTCGAGTCGTTCATGTTCATTATGTCGACCTTCTCCCAAAATGTGTAGTCGCTCATTGGCTACCTTCTAACCGTTTGCTTCGCTGCATTGATGTGGTCCTCCGGATTGGCCGACGTATCGCTTCGTCATCGTGCTCCTTGATCCGATGCGTGCCGCGCCTCGAATTCATTCCTGACAAGGCCGAGGGCGAGGCATCGTTTGACGCTATTTTATGAACACCATCTTGTGCGTCTTCACGTATTCATCCGCTTGGATACGACCCTTGCGCAGGGCAACTTAATCGCGGACACATTGCCGAGCAATTCGTTTGCGCGCCTGAACGGATGAGGAATATTCCACTCCGGCAGGCGGCGGCCCGATGACGGGCACGTCGGCGAAATCCGGCGGGGTTCAGGACCGTTATTACTTCGCTTCGCTTCGGTCCGTCAGTCGGTCCGCTTCGCGGCCCTCGTGTCTCAAAACACGGTCGTTCGGTATATCCGGCGGCAGAAGGGCTATGCCTTTATCAATGTATTCGGGCTGGCGTGCAGCTTTTTCATTCTGCACTGGATGATGAACGAGCTGAGCTACGATCGCTTTCATGAGGACGGCGACCGGCTGTTCAAGGTGATGCGGCACGGATATCTCGAGGAGATGATCCCTTTAACGCCGCGTTTGCGATAGAAAGATGAGAGGCAACACCATGCGAAGATCATCGATCTCCTATGAAACGAATCACGCGTGTTACTCCCGGCGGCATCCTCCTTGTTTCGTTGATGCTGACCGCGTTCTGCTCCACTGCGACGGCGCAGTCGCCGCAGACGATCTCCTATCAGGGATTCCTTACCAATTCCGACGGCAACCCGGTTGACAGATCGGTCGATCTCACCTTCCGGCTCTACACCGGCTTCACCGACGAGAGCGCGGTTTGGACGGAATCGCAAGCGGGTGTCATAGTCATAGACGGCGTCTTCTCGGTGGAACTGGGACGCGAAGAATCTCTCCGCGCCGTTGCGTTCGACAATATACTGTACTTAGGGGTGACGGTGGACGGCGGAGCCGAGCTCCGCCGGATTAAGCTGACGGCGTCGCCCTATTCGCTCGCCACGCGCGGCGTCCGATTCACGACCGACGAGAGCGGTAATCCCTCGAGCGTCGTTGTGGGAATAAACGACCTGGAGAACGACGCCGCACTAGCCACAATCAGCGGCGGATTGGACAACACAGTGGCTGCGGTCGGCGCTACGATCGGGGGAGGCGCCAGGAACACAGCGGAGGGAGGTTATTCCGTAATCGGCGGCGGTCTGGACAATTCGACGAATGGTATTCGGCCCACCGTGGGCGGGGGCGAAGCCAATGCCGCTACAGGCGACTGGTCAACCGTTCCCGGCGGACGAAGGAACGAGGCGCGAGGAATATATGCATTCGCCGGTGGACACCGGGCCCGCGCACTGCACACCGGCACGTTCGTCTGGAACGACAGCTCGATTCCCGAGGATTCCCTCGTTTCTACCGGCGACCATCAGTTCCTCATCCGCGCTGAAGGCGGTGTAGGAATCGGGACGAGTACGCCTGAGCAGGCGCTGAGTGTAGCCGGCATGATCCAATCGACCACGGGGGGATTCATGTTTCCCGACGGAACCGTCCAGGAAACGGCGGCATCGGGCGGCGGCGGCAACAATGCCGTGAACGCCTGGGAGCTGACCGGCAACAGTGACATCACGCCGGAGAATTTCCTGGGAACGACGATCAATGCACCGCTCGAATTCAGAGTAAACGCCGTACCGGCTTTGCGGCTCGAACCGGCGGTCAGCGAGTTCGACGCGCCAAATCTGGTTGCAGGACACCGCGCCAATCGGGTAGAGATGTTAAGAAACGAGGGAGGCGTACCTGTGGGCGTGGCGATCGGAGGCGGCGGTGGAGGCGGCACACTTGGGGAGGACAACGAGGAGGCAAACATCGCCGCTAACAACTACGCTACCATCGGGGGAGGTCGCGGCAACCTGGTCGAAGGTTCTGGCGCCACGATCGGTGGTGGTCAATTAAACGAGGCGCTGACGAGCTTCGATACCGTCGCCGGCGGCCGTAACAATACCGCCGCTGGTGGAGGCGACGGTACCAGCGCCAGCGTCGGTGGGGGAAATAACAACCGGGCGATCGGTGAGGCGGCAACGGTCGGTGGCGGGGAAGACAATATCGCGAGCGGCAGCTATAGCACCGTCGCAGGCGGTTCCGACAACGTCGCGTCGGGACGATCCAGCTTCGCCGCCGGACGGCGCGCCGAAGCCCTTCACAACGGCACATTCGTCTGGTCGGACGGCGAGGGAAGTCCCTTCGAGTCGACAAACGAGAATCAGTTCCTGATCAAAGCCGCGGGCGGCGTCGGCATCGGCACAACTGCTCCGGACGGCGCGCTCCACGTCACGCATCCCGAAGACGAAGCAGACCTGATCCTGGGCGGGGCCGGCGTCGATGCCCTCTTCGGTGACGACGGCATCATCCGATCGGATCCGGCATTGCCGAGCAGTGACCTGATTCTCGGCGCCAACGACGCGATAGGAGTGTTGATCGGCCTCGAAAGCGAGAACGACGCCGAAGCGGAATTCATCGTGGCGGACAACCAGTTTTCCCCCGTGTTCCGGGTCGATCTTACCGGGTCGGCCTCCACCGGCAACATGACGGTGGAGGACGAGCTGGGAGAGGACGTCGCACCGCCGCCGGGTGGCCAGTACGTCGATAATGTGATTTACGCATGGGCGAGCGTGCGCGAAGACGGCTCGATCGAAGCCAGCTTCGGCTGCGACATTACGCGGACCGCAGGCGCCGGTCGGTACCAGGTTCTCTTCCTGCGCGAACTGCCCGACGGTGCATCGGCCATCGTCACGCCCAAAACGGTGGAAGATCCGCTCCTCGCAACGGTTCAGGTGGATGAAACGCAGGCCGACGTAGCAATCATGCGCATCGCGGATAACGAGTCGGGCTTCATTTACGTGGACAACGGATTCTACATCCAGGTCGTCGGCCGTCCTTGAGCATCCTCTTACCGCAACGCGACTACCGACCATGGAACGTTTTCGACGCAGTATTCTCGTCGTCGTCATTCTGGCACTGGGTATTTTAGAGGTGCGGGCTCAAGAGGTTCGTATGGCAGCGAGCGTCGTCGGCGCCGGTGCCGGTCAAGCCGAGAATGACGCTGTCCGTCTTCAAAGTACGATCGGTCAGGCCTTTGCCGGACGCGCTTTTGGAGACGCGTTCATTCTCGGAGTCGGCTTCGCCCACCAGGTCGCCGCCGCGTCCGGCATAGTAAACATTCCGCCATCGGCGCCGGTGATCACCGAGCCGGCCGACGGCGCCGAAATCGTCGTCGGAGGTGGCCCCACCGGTGCGCCGCTCGATCCATCGACCGTGCTCACGATTACGTGGACTGAGAGTATCGATCCGGAGGGCGAGCCGGTGACATATTACTGGCAGGCCTTCACGCAGGACTTCTCCGAATTACTGCTCAGTCGCAACGCCGGTGCGGAGACCAGCCACGACGTGACATTCGGTAAGATCGCCGACGCGCTGGACGTGGTTGGAGTCGAACTGGGTGAATCCATCACGATCGTCCACCGCGTCGCCGCCGACGACGGGCAGGACTTCACTTTCGGGCTGGAATCTGAATTGACGCTGGTCCGAGGCACGATCGTGTCGACCGACGAGCCTGCGGAGGACCTACCGCGCACATACGAGCTGCATCAGAACTATCCAAATCCTTTCAATCCGGCGACGACCATAGCCTACGACCTGCCTGCGAAGGCGCACGTGCGGCTGATCGTATTCGATATATTCGGACGCGAGATCGCAACGCTCATCGACCGAATCCAGTCGCCGGGACGCTACGACGTGTCTTTCGAGGCCGAAGATCTCGCCAGCGGCCTCTACCTGTATCGCATCGAGGCGGGCGATTTTCAGACCGTACGGCGCATGATGCTCGTGAAGTAAGCCCCCATCCTGCACAGGAACAGCCGGTACCAACTGACGCACTTTCGCGGGCAATCGAGTGCCGCTGCATCCCGCCCCGGCATTCTGGCTGGAGCGAACCTATTCGGCTGCTGCCCAGGTCGCAGCGCCGATCGCTCTCCATCATAGCTCAATTCTTTCGCCGCCCTGACGTGAGGACTCCATGATGGCGTTGACGATTCGGATGTCGGCGAGGCCTTCGTCGCCGGGGACGATCGGGGGGCGGCGCTCTTTGATGGCGAGGGCGTCGTCGTCCATCTGGCGGGCCTGTTGGTGGTGGGGATCCGGCGGGAGCGTCGTGCCGTCGCTCGTCTCGCCCTGCACGCCGGAGTAGGACTGGAAAGGCCGCAGGCGGTACCAGCCGTCCGTGCCCTCCACGTCCAGATAGTTGGTCGAATTGCCGAAGCTGGTCTCGCCTTTCGCGATGACGCCGTTCGGGAATTCCAGCTCGAACTCCGTGAACTCATCCACCTCGTCGTACATGTCGAGGCGCTCGGACCATTGCCGGCCCATCACCGCCACGGGCTCCATTCCGGTCGCGTAGCGGGCGGCATTGATCGGGTAGACGCCCATGTCGTAGAGCGCACCGCCGCCGAGGTGCGCGATCCGTCTCCAGTTGTCGGGATCCCGGTGCGCACCGCTGTACCCGGCACCGGTGTTCACGGCGACGACGGGTCCGTACGTCTCTTCTCGGCCAAACCGGATGATCGTCTGCGTGTTGGGCTCGTGCTGCATCCGATATCCGATCGTTAACTGGACGCGGTTGCGCTTTGCCGCGTCGATGATGCCCCGGCACTCTTCTTCATCCATCGCCATGGGCTTCTCGCACCACACGTGCTTGCCGGCCTCGGCGGCTTTGATCGCATCGCGCGCGTGGAGTCCGGGCGGGGTAACGACGTACACGACGTCGATATCGTCGTTATTGGCGACGTCCTCGATCGTGTCGTAGCTGTAGACGTTTCGATCCGGTATCCCGTGACGGTTCTGCCAGACCGGAATCTTCTCAGGCGATCCGGTCACGATGCCGCGGAGCTCGCAGTGCTCCGTTAGCTGGAGGCCGGGCGCGAGTCGGCCCGTGCTGTATCGGCCCAGACCGACCAGCGCGACGCCGAGCTTCTGCTTCGGCTTTGGAATGAGGATGTTCGGACAAGCGAGGACGGCCGCAGCCGATCCCATCCGCTTGGCAAAGGTTCGGCGCGAAATCCGTACAGGCATGGCAACATGATGTGACGATGGGCGCGTTGAATCAGCTATATATATTGGAGTACGGGGAGGGGCGCGCGGTTCCGCTTTCCGTCATCCGCGGATTCGAGCGGCGATGGATCGTGGGCCTGTTCGGTTTCTTTCCTATTTTGCGAGGACGCAGCTCGACGTGGGCTGCGCCGTCCTTCGTT
>CAZART010000128.1:0-14476 GCA_964487555.1 uncultured Rhodothermales bacterium | reverse complement strand
CCTCCAACAAGGTGATCTGAGCCTCCGATAGATCCTGCCCGATGGGCATCTGGAAGGTGCCCGGTGCCATTCGATTACCGCCTAGAACTTTGATGAGGAGGTAGCTGTCTTCCGGATTCCCCGGATCGACCCGATCCAGCGAAGGGACCTGTTCGCTGGGAACGTCGACGAGATTCGAATAGGCAGAACCGGCGGTGAGAATGAGGCCTTCCGGCGCCTCGTCGTCCTTATGGCAGCCGGCGCAGCTTAGGTCGAATACCTGCTCCTGAACTTCGACCAGCGTGGGACCGGATTCTTCGACGGGGTTATCAGCGTTGTCGCATCCGGCCAGGAGGCCGATGGCAATCAAGCGCGTGGATAGAGCGGATGCGTAGTTGCGCATTGAGAGATACTGGAATCGGATACTGAAATACTACCGTGCGACGACGAATTTTCGCGTCACCACACCACTTTCCGACATGGCGTGAAGAAAATAGACGCCGTTGGGCAGGGAGGAGGCGTCAAGCGTGATCTCCCGGGCTGCCCCGGGGGCTAAGCGTCCACTGAAGAGCCCGCTCACCTCTCGGCCAAGCACGTCGAATACCGCGGCCTTGACGGAGCCACCGTTGCGCAAGACTAATTCGACCATCGACCGTCCGCCCGATGGATTCGGCCCGACGACCTCGAGCCCAATGAGGGGGGTATCCGGTACTTCGGGAGGTTCGACGTTGGTTGCTACCGTCGCAACGAACCGCATCACTTTCCCCAGGAACGTGAAGAGCATGTAGAGCTCGCCGTTTTCGTCGACGCCGAATGACGAAATAAACCGCTGCCCGTCGGTGATTTGCTCCACGACAGGCTCAACCCCGTTCTCGTATGGGTTCCGTCCGTCGTAATCCAGCGACCATATCTGCCTTCCACTCCAATCGGCGAAGATGTACTTGCCGACGAGCTCGGGGACTCGTTCCCCGCGATATACGTGGCCGCCTGTCACCGAGACCCCAACTTCGTGGGAATAGGCGTGAACGGGAGGTTTAAGATTCTCATTGGAACAGTTCTCGGGCGGATTGTAACACACAGGCCCTTCCACGATCGGCCAGCCGTAATTGCCGCCTTTCTCAACAAAATCAATCTCTTCCCACGTGTCCTCGCCCACATCCGCAACCCAGATGTGACCGCTTTCCCCATCGATTGAGAAACGCCACGGATTACGGAATCCATATGCGAAAATCTCTTCTCGGTAGCCCTCGACATTCCCGGCGAACGGATTGTCGGGCGGTATACCATAATTGCGCCCATCCGATGGATTGTCCACGTCGATTCTCAGGATGGAGCCGAGGAGCGTCGTAAGATTTTGACCGTTCCCATACGTGTCGTGGCCGGTGCTTCCGTCTCCCAGGGAAACGTAGAGGTACCCGTCATTGCCGAAAACGAGGTCGCCACCATTGTGCTTCGGCGTAGGCTTTTCTACCTCAAGTATAACAACCTCGCTCTCGGGGTCAGCCACTGCTGGGTCGCTCTCCGATCGCTCAAATCGAGACACCCGCGAACGTATAGGGTCATCAATCGAATAAAACACGTAAAAGAATCCGTTCAGATCGTAATTCGGATGAAACACGAGTCCGAGCATGCCGGATTCTATATCTTTGTCCAGCACCCGATCGCGAATATCCAAAAACCTCGTGGTGTCGGCGGTGGTAGAGTCGTTTGGGAATGAATAGATTCTGCCCGCTCGTTCCACGACGTATAGGTGTCCACGTCCGTCGTTCGCAAATTTGACGGGAAACTCAAACGTCAAACTCGGAAATGCTTCCTGGATATCGAATATGTATTCGAACGGTTCCTCATCCTGGGCCAACACGACGCTAATACCCGGAAATACAGGCGCCGATAAAATTAGTAAAATAAGCGCGATTGCTGCACGGCCACTATCTCTGGGCATTACACCGATGCATTTGGTTGAACTTTGCGTACATACCTGTAACGAGCCGCATAGATTCCAGCAAGAAGGACTTCCGGAATGATGGTCGCGATAGCTGCACCATTTATACCGAGGCGGGGGATCAGAATGGCGTTGAAGCCGACGTTCACCAACACCGCCATCCCCAGCACAATTGAGGCGAAGCGCTGCTGGTCCATCGAAATTAATGCGGAATACAGGGTGAAATTGGCGCACAAAAACGGAAAGCTCCATACGACGATTCGGAGTGCACCGGCGGCCGGTCCGTACGACGGATCGGGCGCGAGGAGCGCAATTATGGGTTCAGCCAGGAGCGCGATCGCCGCGCTAATCAGAACGCCCGCAGCCACGAGGCCGGCGGCACTCTTCTGGAGCAGCCTGTGGAAACGTGCAAACTGTCCTTCATGATACAATCGTGCCATGCGCGGATACACAGCCGCCAGTGCAACCATCGTGGGAAGCAGCTGCAACGCCTCCAGAATTCGGTATGCCGCTCCGTACTGGCCGGTCGGCACCTCGCCCAGTATTGCCTCTAGCATAACAATATCGACGCGGTAGTACATGACCGTGAATAGTCCCGCCAGACCGAAGGGTACCATCACGCGCACCGAACGACGAAGAAACGAAGCACTCAGGAGGCGAGGACGCAGCGGTGCATAAGTCCGATGAATCCACCATGCGTTGGCGACCGTCGCAATGGACATTCCTGCCGCCATGCCCGAGAGTGTCCAAGATGCCGTACGCGTCCAGTAAAGCAGGACGAACCCGGCACCGATCACGAGGACCTTCTCGACGATCAGCATGATAGCCTCCTGCCGAAGGTCCTCAAAAGCACGGTAGACGGCTCGGCAGAGGTTCGTGATGCTGAGCGTGAGCGTATAGATTGTGGCGAATGCGACGGCAGCCAGCGCGCCACTCCCATAGCCGAGCAGGAGTGCAGCGACGAGCGCACCAATCCACGCCACGACGGCATTTCCGAGACGGAGGCTCAGAAAATTGGTGAAGAACCGCGATGCATGCGACGGTTCGCGCGCCACCTCACGCGTGATGTACTGTATCATGCCGAGGTCGATAAACGCCGTCGCAATCATTCCGAGTGAAAGCGCTGCCGACATCACCCCAAACTCACCGACCCCGAGAAGGCGCATGCAAGCAGCCGTGATGAAGACGAACCAGATGGGCTTCACCAGTGCGCTTGCAAATCCCAGCCACGAGATGTTGCGGAGGAGCGTCGGCCTGCCCTCAGAAACTGTTGGCTGCTCGCTCACGGCTCTCGGGCCGTCTGTTCAGCATTGTGACGCGCTGCCGCGGTAAGCCCCATGGCCATCGCTATCATGAGCGTCGTGTCCGACGTAGCCAAAGGATTGGCCATATTGCCGACAAGGCTTTCGGCCACGAGACAGGCTACCGCCGCAATCGCGACGAGTCGGCTCATCCGGTCAATGCGCGCCATGCGCGCCGTGCGAAAGGCTGTCCAGATCGAACCGAGATAGAACACCGCGACGAGAATCAGTCCGATCAGGCCGTGACGATACCACGTCGCGACCGGTCCGTTATGTATGTACGACTGGACATACGTCACCTCGGAAATGAGGCTATAGTACTTGAAATCGACGCCGAGCCCGTGCCCCAGGATCGGGTTCAGCTTGATGCGCTGCCATGCGGCATCCATTTCGACGAAACGGTTAATCAGCGAAATGTCCTCAGTCGCGGCGCTCTGCAGCGAGAAGAAGCGGTCCAACAAACCCGCGACGATGACCGTGAAGAAATTCTCGAAGATCAGAGTACCGACTATCAGGACCGCCGCGAATCCCGCCATCCCTAGACCGACGATCACGAGTTGCTTGCGCTTATCGACGAAGAAGAAAATGACCGCGATGCCGAGAAGGAACGACACCCACACGGCGCGGCTCTGGCCGATGATTACTCCCGCCGAGAAGAGCATGAAGAGTACACCCAGAGCGCTTCGTTCAACCCACCGCCGGGCGAATAGAAGGAAGAGCAGCGACACGATTCCGGCCATCATGAGCACATGCTCGTTCATGACGACGCGGCCCGTCGCGATCTGCCAGAGGTATTCGGCGTGCGTGAATCCCATGCGGTACATGAGGAGATTGCGCATCACTACGAAGAGCGCGACTACGCCCAGACTGAGGAGCAGCGCCTTCTCGGGACGCTGCGATCGGCGCCGTATACAGATCTCCTTAATGGGGAAATAGAAGGCGAGCATCGTCAAGGACAGCCATTGACTGATCGCCGTCGGCAGCTCGCCGCCCAGAATCGGCGTCAAGACCAATGAGATGGTGACGTAGACGAGAAAAAGAAAGAGCGCCCAATCGACCTTCGTTCGGAGGATGTCGTCCCGATAGAAGAAAAGCCGGCTGATGAACCAGTACGTCAGATAACCCATGTAGAGGAGCCCGTAGACAACCTCTTCCGGTTGGAAGCCTTCTGCATACCGCACGACCGCCACGAACCCGATCAGGAGGGCGCAGAGCATTCGGAGCTCGTCGCCGGCCAGATAGGCCAGGACGAGACCGCCAACAATCAGCCCCCCGTAGACAGCGAGCGTCACGGTGGAAAGCCATGCCGTAAGTAGGATTGCGGCCAGAAGAACGGCAAAGCCGCCGACGAGCAACGTCTGTGACGCCTTCCAGAACTCGGAAGGCCCGATACGTTCTATGGTCGACGAAAGACTCCACATCACGCGTTCGTGGTCAACGGGTTGGGCATGGTGCCCGGCAACGCGACGATTTCCACCCTGTCGGCGGGTACACCGGAAATCGAGTTCCCATCCAGGTAGTAGAGTGCGTACCCTATGCCCGATAGCAGTTCCGCGCATTTTTCGCACTGATCCCGACCGTGCAAGGCCAGGACGACAATGGGCAACGACTCGCGAAGAAAGCTACGGGCGCCGTTGAGGAGGCTCGATTCTGCTCCTTCTACGTCAATCTTGAGAAGATCGGGTCGGCTCGTCGGATGCTGAACCACGAAATCATCCACGGTGAAGACCGGAACGAGGTATGAGGTCTCGTCTTTCGAAATTCGACCTTTCGCATTCAACTCCGCCGTTTTAAATCCTGTAAGCCCGCTCGTGGGACCGAGCGCCGCCTGCACGAGTACGGCATTGCGAAGATTGTTCAGGCGGACGTGGCTCAAAATATTGTCGGCATTCTCTGCAAACGGCTCGAACGCGAATACCCGTCCCTGTGCGCCCACGAGGCGCGAAAATGCAAGTGTGTAGAAGCCTGCATTTGCTCCGACGTCCCATACCGTCATTCCCGGGCGTACGAGCTTGGCGACGGCGGACTGCATATCCGATTCGTACGTCCCGATCCAACATTTATGGATGCTGGAACCCACTTTCCACCGCGCGCCCTTGTTCAATCCTGTCTTGATCTTGACCACGGCTGTCGGCGGAATGAGACGAAGCGGCACACGCAGCACCTTGCCCATCGGCGACCGTGAATCTAGTTGGCCTAGTGTCTTGATCATGCGGATGCGACGCCTTCGACGCGAGCGGTGCGCAGTGGATTGGAGTGACTTACGTGCGGCCGTAGCCGACTAAGAGGCAGCCGCCGAGAATTTAAGCCGCTGCAGGATGACGTGGTGATTTCGGCGCCACCACTCATATACAAGCACGAAGCCGATCGAGAGAAAAAATGCCGTGAGAGTGGCCAGTATGCAGATAATCGACCGCTTCGGCTTTGCCTTACGGTCAGGCGGTACGGCTTCGTCGACGACCTGGACGGCCTGCGTTTCCCGCTCTTCCTGGAACCGCGCTTGCTCGTTTAATGGGCCGAGTACCTCGAGAATGGTCCGCTGAATGGTCCCCTCGAGCTCCAACGCAACGAATTCACGAGCCACCGTGGGGACTTCCGCTCGCGGAACCGGAAGAAGCTCTTCGTGACCTTCGAGAGCCTGCCGATACTTCCGGTTTGCTGCCTGGGCAATAGCGTTCATCGATCGCACCTGCGCGTTGTCGGGTCCGTACTGAGCGAGCAAGGCCTCGTGGCTGATTTCCGCTTCGAGGGCGCTCTGGCGAAGCGTGGCGACTTGCTCGAAGAAGTTCTCCGCCTGCGCAGGAAGGTCAAAGACCCCGTACCGCTGCTGGAACCGCTGCGTAGCGTTCAGCAGCGAATCCATCTCGGCGCGGGCCTCGAAGTATCGATTTTGGATGAACCGCCGGTGGTTCGACGCGCTTTCCGACGAGAGCCTGGCGTTCACGTCGTTCAGCCGCCGGACGAAGAAATTCGCCATCTGCGCCGCGCGCTCACGATCCTTGTCGAGAACGGCCACGTGGAGAAAATCATACTCCATGTCGATCTCGAACTCAGCGTTATCTCGCAGCTCTCTGATGGCATCCTCGAGGGGCGATTCGGTGTCCTCGACGTCATAGACGCGGATGAGGTTAAAGGAGTCGACGGCGGCTTCCATCATGCTGCGGCTCGTGAGGATGGCCAGAAACCTCGTATAATCGCCGCCCGGACCTCCTCCGAGGAGCGCCGATGCCGCCGCCGGAAGATTCCCGAGAATGGCCGACGAGAGGCCGCCGCTCTGCGCATCGGACACCAGGACGCGAGCCGAGGCCCGATACCAGTTTGGTAGGAGGAGGCTGATGACGACGGCGCTCACCGCGACGCCGCCGGTCACGCCGACAACGAATTTACGCCACGAGTAGAGCCGGCCTGCGACGGTCCACAGCGTGGCCTCGGCCCGCTCGGAGCGCTCTCGTTCCGTACTCACGGGACGGTCGATCTCTTCCTGTACAGGTTGCATCGAATTCCCTACGTCAGTCTCATTGTGGGCGGTGTCGAAACCTCGATCGCTTAGCGCGTGGTGTTGTAGTACAGGTACGCCATGATCACGGCGGTCGTGGCGCTGATCGTTTGGAGCGCGGTCTGAATCAACCGCGACCTGCGTTCACTTTTCACCCGTTCCTCTTCAAAAAGCAGTCGTTCCTGTTCATAAATCAGCCTCTGGAGGTCGGCGTCGTCCGCCCGATCCACGCGGCGGTCTACGAAGAGAAAGTCGCCGGAGCGCACGTCGGCGCGGCTCGCATCCAGGTAGCGGCCCGTGCCGGCCTCGATCACGTACGTCTCGCCGGCCATACTACTCATCCCGCCGGAGGCAGCGATATAATACGACGGGTCGCGGCCGGGTTCGACGGTCACGTGGCCCGGGCGGTTCACCTGGCCGAAGACGAATACACTGTTCTCGTCACGCGGGACAACGATATTGTCGTTGTCCTGGAGCATGATCGTCGCTCCTCCGTCACCCATCACCGCTTCGAGATCGATCGGAACGCGGCTCTGCAAAGTAAGCTCCTGCGCAAGATACGTCCGGCTCAAAAGGTCGATGTCGGCTAACCTCGTGGTTTTCAGGATGGCCGCCGTGTCCTGGCGGATCACCCGGAAGTCGTTCGGACCCGCTTCGAATCGATTGCCGCTTCGGCTCTCCAGGCGCGGCTTCGGCAGCGTCGCTCGCTCCAGAAAGGCGCCGCGCGCGAGGGCCCCTTCGCGCAGGCCGCCGGCCAGCTGAATCAGCTCGCGAAGCGACGTTCGGCCGGGAACGATGGAATACGTGCCCGGAAAATTCACCCATCCGGAAGCCGTCGCCGAGCCGCGCACGGTTTCGTCCGGGAGCGCGTGGACGTGGTCGCGCGCGCGGAGCCTCACGCTTCCGTCGAGCGACGCCACGTCGTAGATCTCCGACGCGGCGGATCCGTCGTCGTTGGTCCTCGTGAGGCGCGCTTTCGTGAAACCGCGGGGCGGATTTTGGCCCGTAGTCAGCACGAGAAGATCGTAAAGCGTGTCGTCAGGGCGAAAATCATACGTCCCCGGGAAAGCCACTGCGCCGCTTACGAAGACGGCGTCGTAGTTGGGATCGTACGTCGGTAGAGAGATGACGTCGCCGTCGCGCAGGTAGGGATTGTGCTCGGTATTCCCGGTGGAAAAATATCGGAGAAGGTCGACCGACCGCTCGCTACCGTCTTTTCGGATCAGCTTGACGTTCCTCATCGCCGGTCTGTAGTTGGTGTTACCGACGGGAGCTCGCATCGTGTCGGCGAAGGCCATGTAGAGGACCGTGGCCAGTCGAGCAACGGGGGTCGCGATGAAACGGCCCGGCGTCGGCACGGCGCCCGAGACGTGCACGTAAAACTGGCGCGGCTGCGAAAGCGTTACCTCCAGGCGGACGCGTTGGAACTGTTCGCGAAGCAGACGAGTAGCCTCCCCCCGAGCTTCTTCGAGGGTGAGCCCCGCGACTTCGATGGCGCCGGCGTCCGGCAGCATCAAAAAGCCGTCCGCCGACACGGGGACCGTCACCATCAGGGGCGCCGCTCCACCCACGGAAATGCTGAACAGATCGCCCGGCCCCACGAGATATGTTTTCGGATCAACGGCCCCCTCCAGCGGAACCGCTGCGCCGGCCCCCGAGACGCGGCTCAGTTGAGAGAGCGGATTGAGATGGCCGCCAATCAGGTCGTCAAATCTGCCGAATCGATCCTCCCGGTCCTGCGCGAGCGTCGAAGCCGGAAGCGTGAGTAGCAGTACGAGGGCGAGATAGAAGGGCGCAGTCGTCTTCAAACCCTGTCCTTCAGACATGTGTGATGAGGATTAAAATGTCTCGTGGGCCGTGGCCGAACGAATAGTGGCCGAACGAAATAGAAGGCCGAATAATACAAGGTCGCCTGACAGCGAAGCACGAATGACTTCGAGATTCTTGCAAGGAGCTACGTCGTAGCGATATTCCTTATAGGCGACGGTCAGGCCGAGGGGACTACGTGGATTTGCGTCGTCGTCTAAAATAAACGCTGCGAGCACCCGCCGCAACGCCGCGCCGGCGACAGCGGGCTTCAATTGGCCACTCGGCGGCATGTTCCCCGTCGTTGATGAGGCGCACATACACCACACTACCGCGTGATCACCAAGAATGCCGGCGCGAAAATCAACCTGGGCCTGCACGTCCTGCGCAAGCGGGCCGACGGCTTCCACGACGTCGAGACCGTCTTCCTTCGCATTTCCTGGATAGACGTGCTGCACGTGCAGCGGGCCGACGAGCTGACCATGACCTGCTCGGATCGCGCGCTGCCGACCGACGGACGCAACCTCGTCATGAAGGCCGCTCGTCGGCTGCAGGAATGCTATCAGCCGGCGCAAGGCGCGCATCTGCACCTGGAAAAACGGATTCCGTATGGGGCAGGCCTCGGAGGCGGCTCGAGCGATGCGGCGGCCACGCTGCGGCTGCTGAACGAATTTTGGTCTCTCGGGCTGAATGATGCGCAGCTCGCGCGGCATGCCCTGGACATCGGCTCCGACGTGCCGTTCTTCCTCGGCCCCGAAGCAGCGCACGGTACCGGACGCGGCGAGCGGCTCGATCCTCTCATCGATCCGCAGACGGATGAACCCTTTCGGCCGTCCTACCCTCTCGTGGTCGCGGTTCCTGAAATCGAGGTCTCCACGGCCGAGGCCTACGCGATGGTCACGCCGCAGGACCAGGGACGGCCTGATCTGCGTGAAATCGTCTTATCCAACGACCTGCTACGCTGGCGCCGCGAGCTCGCGAACGATTTCGAGCGCCCCGTCCTCGGAGCCTATCCGGCTGTCGCAGAGCTGAAGACGGCGATGGATTCGGCCGGCGCCGGCTTCTCGGCCCTGACCGGTACCGGCGCGGCCGTCTACGGCTTCTTCAGGGAGCATGACGCGGCCGCCGCCGCTGCGGAAGCCTTCCGCCGGTCCGGGCACAGAACATGGAGCGGTGTCGTTTAAGCCGCGATCAAATGTAATAGAGAATGCACGTGATGAAGTGGATACCGCTTGTTGGACTTCTGCTCTGGCTCACCGGATGTGATCTCTTCGGGGGTGACAATCAGCCTCCCGAATTCACGACGATGCCGGACACCGTCGCCATTGCCGGCGTCAAATACGAATATGCGGCCCATGCTACCGATGCGGATGGCGATGCGGTCAGCCTGGATCTGGTCGAAGCGCCTCTGTGGCTCGCGGTGGAGGACGATCGAGGAGGTGCACTAACGCTGCGAGGAACGCCTGCTCGTCGCCACGCCGGTGCGCAGCGTATCGAGCTGCGCGCTAGCGACGGAGACGAGGCGACGATCCAGACGTATACGCTTCGAGTCGGCTATGATTTTGCCGGAGTCTACCAGGCCGCTTCCTTTACCTACTTCGAGTCGGGATGCGGCGACACGTACGATGCCCTTGCCCAGGGCGGCCACTTCGGGCTAACCCTCGATCCATTCGGACAGTTCGAGGCGATTTGGGATCCCGGGCTTCGGGCGGAGCCGATCACGTCTACCTTATTCGACGGATCCTACACTGTGTCCGGTGACGTGCTGACATTAACGGGAATCGACGAGGAGGATACGGCCCGCATCTGGAATGATGCACAGTTCCGCATCGAGTTGCCGCGTCTGCGGCAGACAAGCACGCTCGATTGCGGAGCCCGCGTAACATTCGAAAGAGGGAGTTGACGTCGAAACGTCGACACACGTTACCATCCGACCCGCCGATCCTCGTCCTCTTCACGCCGGCGCTCGTCGGGCATCGGCAGGTCGTACTCCACGTCGAACTCCTCCGGACGTGGGAAACGGCTCTCTGCCGAAGGTGCGACTTCGTCCGCCTGAGAGAGTCCCCTGAAGTAATCGCCGACCAGAAAGAGCGCATTGTGCGCACCCTGGCCCCAGAAGGTCGAGCGGAAGGCCACACGCCGGTCGTTAAAACCGACCCACGCGCCGGTGACCAGTTCCGGATGCATCAAGATGAACCACCCGTCGGCAGCGTTCTGCGTCGTTCCCGTCTTCCCGGCCATATCGTATTGCGTCAGACCATACTGCCAGCGGATCCGCGAACCCGTACCGGCTTGCGAATTAATGATGCCGCGCATCATGTCGACGACCGTATACGCGGTCTCCTCCGAAAGCGCCTCCTCCGGCGAGGGCTGATGCTCGTAGAGCACATTGCCGAATCGGTCCTCGATCCGAGTAACCATCACCGGGTCGTAGTGCAGCCCACCCGAAGCCAGCGTGCCGTAGGCCGAGGTCATCTCGAGCAGCGTCACGTCGCTCGTGCCGAGACCGAGAGCAGGTACCTCGTCGAGCGGGCTCTCGATACCCATACGGCGGGCATAGAACGCGACCTGGCTCGGATTCACGAGCTGCGTGATCACGCGCGCCGTCACCGTATTCTTCGACTGGGCGAGCGCATCGCGAAGCGTCATCATCTCGCCACTCGATTCATTGCCGAAGTTGCCCGGCGTCCAAACCTGCCCCGTTCCGGGGATCGGGTAGGTGTAGCTGCTGTCGGGCAAGCGGTAGTAGGGCGACCAGCCGTTGTCGATGGCGGCGGTATAGACGAACGGCTTGAACGTAGAGCCGGGCTGCCGTGCCGCCGTCGCGACGTGATCGTACCAGTCGGTGGCCAGGCTGCGGCCTCCAACCCATGCCTTAACGTACCCCGAGTGCGGATCGATTGAGACGAGCGAGCCCTCGAGCCGCGTCTTCTGCGCCTTCAGCGAATCCATGAATGCCTCATCTCCACGGAGCTGCGCGAGCGCCCGGTCGGCCGATTGGCCGGAGCGTCGGAGGCTTCTAAAGTGCTCCGTCTCGCGAATGAAGGAGCTCACGAGGCTCTGCTTTGAATTCCAGAAATAATCGAACGGCTCGTAGCCGGACTGCTGCCGATACCATTCGAGTTCCCCCCGCGGAGGTCCCGGATAGCGAGTACCCCATTCGTAATCCACCACCTTCTGCAGCCCATCCATATTCTCGCGAACCGACGCAGCCGCAAACTCCTGTATCCGCGAATCGAGGGTCGTAAAGACGCGCATCCCGGCGGAATACAGGCTGTACCCGTTCTCACGGGCCCATTCGCGCATCCAGAGACGCACCTGCTCGGCGAAATAGGGAGCCAGGCTGGCCGTGATCTCGGCGGAAGGATTGTAGTCAACCTCCACAGGATCCTCGCTATGCTCCTCGTAAAAATCAGCACTCAGATAGCCGCTCTTGACCATCTGGCTCAGGACGATGTTGCGGCGTCGCCGGTTGTTTTCCGGATTCCGGTGCGGATTGTAATAGGTCGTGGCCTGGAGCATCCCGACGAGCGACGCCGCCTCGAGCGGCCCCAGATCGCTGGCCGGCTTGCTGAAGAACGTCTGAGAGGACGCCTCGATGCCGAATGCATTCTCACTGAAGGAGACCGTATTCAGGTACATTTCAATGATCTCCCGCTTCGTGTAGCGGCGCTCGAGGTGAATGGCCGTGATCATCTCCTTCAGCTTTCGGGAGATCGACACGTCGAAACCGATATCCTGATTGTAGAGATTGCGAGCGAGCTGCTGGCTGATCGTCGACGCACCACGCACACTGAACTTCGTGAGCGCTTCGCTCGCCGCCACAACGATGCCCGGAAGATCGATCCCCCAGTGGTCGTAGAAACGTCGGTCTTCCGTCGCGACGAGCGCATTTATGGCATGCGGGGAAATCTCCTCATAGGTCACCCACGAACGATTCTGAAAGGCGTAGCGTGCGAGCTCTCTGTTGTCGGCCGTATAGGCAACGGTCGCGAGCTGAAGGCTCGGATTGTCGAGCTGTTCAAACGTCGGAAGATCGTCGATCAGAAAGAGCGCCCAGATGCCGATCACGAGTACCGCCGCCATCCCCGCGCCGGCAATGAGCGACAGCACAAAGGCAGCCTGCGCTTTGTCTTCGTCGTCGAATTTGCGATGGAAGTAGCCTCGAAGGCCCTTCTTCGGGCGTCCTTTCCGCGCACCTCGCCCACCCCGCCCGTTGCCGTCGGCACGGCGGGAATGCGGATCGCTGAAGTAGCGATTCAACTCTTCTTCTGTGTACTGAACCTTGGACATATGCTTCGTCCGAGTCCGCGTCCTGAAAAATCTACCGTTCCACGATATCGATGCTTCGTCCGTTCCACCGCATTAAACGCAACTCGCCCTTTGTCAAACAGCCGAACGTGCGAGATTCGTGCCAATAGCCGGTATTCAGATACGCGCCCTCGGGCCAGGAGTGGAGCTCCGCAAGATGGCTGTGACCGAAGATGACGGCGTCCACCTCGGATTCGGAGAGGAGTGCGCGCGCATGAGCGCGCAAGCCGTCCACGAGGTCGTGGTCGATGGTTCGTTTTCCGAATGTCGAATTCACAAATTTGGCCAACGAGATGCCCACGTCGCCGGGCAGAACGTGTCGATAGATCCAGACAGGCACCGGATGTCGCAGCCAGCTCTTCAGCCACATTCGTGCGCGCGAGGAGGCCACGATACCGTCGCCGTGCGCGAGATGAAGGCGCCGGCCGTGGTGACTGACGAGGACGGAATCGTGCTCAACCGTGGCACCGATCTCACGCTGAAAATAGCTCTGATGCCACGGATCGTGATTTCCGACGAGATAGCTCACGGGAACGCCGGAATCCACCCACTCGGCCAGCAGTCCCTGAAAACGCGCGAACCCCTTAGGGATGAGGTGCTGGTATTCTATGTAAGCTTCGAATACGTCCCCGAGCAGATAAAGATGCTCGATGCCCTGCTCGGTCGAGCGTAAGAAGCGGATCAGATCCGCTTCCTCACCCCGCGCCTCGGGGTACTCCGATCGACCCAGGTGGATGTCGGAGATGAAAATAACCATGCGGGACCGGACCTTGAGGAGGGTGGCGGAGACGTGCGGATACGAAGATAACGTCCCCGCACGTCACCATGAAAGCCGGTGCCCTGCCTGACGCGAGGCGCTTTCGTGCCGTCCATGTTAAGTTCGAGGAGGCTTTCGTGCCGTCCAAGCTGAGATCAAGGAGGCTTTCGTGCCGTCCATGTTTAAGGTCGACGAGGCATCAGTGCCCTCCATGTTAAGATACGGAGGAAATGACCGCACTCGTCACGCTATCTTTGCGCCCGGCGCGGCCTCGCCTACGTTAGCAGGATATTCTTTCTTAGCTTTTCAAGGTACCACAAGAGGCGGTCTCGGCGTGAAGCGGCGCGCGCGTGCTCACCGGAAGCCGCGATCCCGTAACATTCGGCACCAGGATTCGCTAAGAGGAAGATCCCTACGCGGGCCGGCCGGAGCGTTTGCAGACCCGAACTAAGAACGAGGCGCATGAATCAGGATTATTATCGTCCACCGACGTCCTTTTCGGTCTTTCCGCCTGTCATCAAGAACCTGTTGATTCTGAACGGACTCGTGTTCCTCGCGCAGCTCGTTCCGACGACGGCGTCGGTGCTCGAGCACTGGTTCGCGCTGTGGCCGTTCGGTGCTCCGGACGTCGTGCGCACGCCGTACGGATTGCGCCGGCTGGGCGATTTCTGGCCGTGGCAGCTCGTCACCTACTCATTTCTACACGGCGGTTTCGGGCACCTTTTCTTCAATATGTTTGCCCTCTGGATGTTTGGCGTCCAGATTGAGAACTCATGGGGGAGTCGCCGCTTCGCCGTATTCTATTTCATCTGCGTGATCGGCGCCGGACTCACGCAGCTCATCACCGTGATGATGAGCGGTTCGATCTATCCGACCGTCGGCGC
>CAZART010000127.1:0-14629 GCA_964487555.1 uncultured Rhodothermales bacterium | reverse complement strand
CTATCTGAGCACGTCATACACACCGTCGAAACGTATGTGCGCGAGCTGGCCGAGCGGCTGCAGGTCATCGGGCTGGTGAACGTACAGCTCGCCGTGAAAGACGAGATCGTCTACTGCATCGAGGCGAACCCCCGGGCGTCGCGGACGGTGCCGTTCGTAGCGAAAGCTACGGGCATTCCGGTGGCCAACATCGCCACGAAGGTCATGCTCGGCCACAAGCTGGCCGAATTCCGCGAGCAGGGTGTGCTCGAGTCAACGCTGGTCGGCTTCGCGATCAAAGAGCCTGTGTTCTCATGGGATAAATTCCCGGAAGTGCCGAAGGAGCTCGGCCCCGAAATGAAGTCCACGGGAGAGGCCATCGCATTCGTCGACACCCTGACCGACGAACACTTTCGACGCCCATATGAGATGAGGAACCTGTACCTGTCTCGTTAGCCGGGGCCGGTCGGACGAATCACGATCGCCTCCGCAAGCTCTCGCATCATCACGCCGAGCTTGGGCCGCTGCGGCTCGAAATCGGGCTCGATGCCGTATTCGCGCAGGCCCTGCGTGCAAACAGGTCCGATGGATGCCACGAAGGCTCGGTCGAATGCGGTATTCAGTTCTTCAGTAAGCTCCATTTCAGCGGCGAGACGCATTACGTGATCGATCTGCGTTCGACTCGTGAACACCGCGATGTCGATGTCGCCGGAGATGAGGGCGTTTATTCCTGCCGTCAGCGGCGCCAGGTCGTCGGGAAGGGCCCACCGGTAAATAGGGACCTGATGGACGTGTGCTCCTCGAGAGCGAAGGCCGGCGACCAGCTCTTCATTCGCTTTTCCGTACTCCTGCACGGCGATGCGTTTGTCCGTCAACGGCTGAAGTAGAGGGCTTTCGTCGATCGACGCCAGCACTTCACTCCAGGTATTCGGTTCCGGGACTTTAACGGCGGGTTTCAGACCGAACGCACGCAGTGCTGCGACGGGCTTTGGGCCTCGAGATACAATCAGGACACGTGCCATGGAGGCGACTACCGACTCAAGGGCGTAGCGCGTCGACATGATCTCAATCATCATCCGGGTCCCGACACCGGTTAAGCAAATCAGAATGTCGATGTCGTGTGATTGAAGAGCTTCCGCAAACGTAAAGACGGCTGAATGTTCATCCAACGGGACCTCCTGCAATGAAGGCGCCATGACGGCCCGGCCGCCATACTTTTCGATTAAGTCGGCCGTCTCGCTGGACAACCGGCTTTCGAAGCAAAGGATCGTTCGACCGCTCAGGGATTGCTTCGCCATAACCGCCGTAGGCGTTCATTTTCGATGATTGCTTACCACTCGAAAGAGACGGTGGCCGCTCACGAATGTTCAAAACCCAGTGGTTCCGATGCCCGGGATGGTCACGGACGACGGCCTCGGCTTCGATCTGAAGAAGCCCATACGAGTGTTCATGCCGTCCGGACGGGATAAGATCGGCGTTTTCAGGATCCAGGCGTGGGAGCCGTGCAGCGTCAGATTAGCGAAACGAACTCCTTACTCGATACCCGTACGGTGCCGCGCTCCGTCAGGCACTCCAACAGAACGGACTCGATTCTACCCTCCTGGAGCGGATCGGCTTCGTTCTCTACACGGACGTAATTGTCGGTATATCCGCCCATCACACCGTCACTCGAGGAGGCACTCTCCCAGAGAACCGTCCTCATGCTTCCGAGCTGCTCCCGATAGAAGGCGAGTTCTTTTTGCTTTGACAGCATGCGGAGGCGCTTATTTCGCCGCGAGCGCTCCGGCTTCGGCACGCTATCGCCGCCCAGAACGGCGGAGTTGTCCACGGCGACAGTGCCGGGACGCTCCGAATAGGTGAAGACGTGTAGATAGCTGACGGGTAAATCCTGGATGAACGAACATGTATTTTCGAAGCGCTCCTTGTTCTCGGCTGGAAATCCGACGATCACGTCCGCGCCGATGCACGCCTGCGGCATCAGCCGCTTAACCTTCGCGACACGATCGGCGTACACCTCGCTCTTGTACCGGCGGCGCATCTTTCCCAGCACAAAATCATCGCCGCTCTGAAGCGGAACATGAAAGTGGGGTTGAAATCGCTTCGAGGATCCCACGAATTCGATAATCTCGTCCGTCAGTAGATTCGGCTCGATGGAGGAGATCCTGTATCGATCGATGCCGTCGACGCGGTCGAGCGCTCGAAGCAAGTCGATGAGCGACGAACCGTACTCTTTACCGAAAAGCCCGATATTGACGCCGCTCAGGACGATTTCCTTGAAGCCGCGCTCCGCAATTTCGTGCGCCTGAGAGGCGGTTGCGGCGATCGACTGCGAGCGGCTCGCCCCGCGCGCCATCGGAATGGTGCAGAAGGCACATGCGTAATCGCAGCCGTCCTGCACCTTCAAAAAGGCCCGAGTACGGTCTCCGGATGAGAAGGCCGGGCCGTATTCACGAACGTCGTCGATACACGAGACTGCGACTTGCGTCGTCTCCTGCTTGGTGAACTCATCGACGAGCTGAAACAACCGAAATTTTTCGCCGGCGCCTAGGACGACGTCCACGCCGTCTATCGCAGCGATTTCATCAGGCTGGAGCTGCGCATAGCAGCCGGTGACCACGACGAACGATTCGGGATTGGCGCGAAGGGCGCGGCGGATGATGTTGCGACACTTTCGATCGGCCTCGGATGTGACGGAGCACGTGTTGACGACCGTCACGTCCGCCGGGTCGCCGAACGGAACGATCGAGAAGGCGTGCTTCTCGAAATCACGCTCGAGCGTGCTCGTCTCTGCGTAGTTGAGTTTGCATCCGAGCGTGTAGAACGAAACACGCGGCATATCGAACGTGTTCTGGACTCCGATAGTGGCGGCTCTGCAACGGCTAGAGTCAATCGAGAGTTTCCCCCGGAGGTCGTCTGTGTTTGCCCGCGAAGGATTTATTTTAATCGGTACGGCAGCCGTCCTGGCCATCATTTTGGTCATCGTCGGCATGCAACTGTCGATAGTGTGGCGCGTGATTTTGTTTGCTTTCGCCGCGCTGATTCTCGCGTTCACGCTCTACTTCTTTCGGGATCCGGAACGGACGTCGCCTGCCGATGCGACCGAGCGGCGACTCATCCTCGCTCCGGCGGACGGGAGGGTAGTCGTCGTCGACGAAAATGTGAGCGATTCTCTCTACATCAGGGGTCCGGCGAAACAGATATCCATTTTCCTGTCGCCGCTGAACGTCCACGTGAACAGGATCCCTGTTGACGGGGTCGTAGAGTATGTCAACTATGAGCCCGGCGAATACCTCGTCGCCTGGCATCCGAAAGCGAGCGAGAAAAACGAGCGCTCCGAGATCGGTGTACGGCATCCTACCGGAACGAAGGTTCTCTTTAAGCAGATCGCCGGTGCGGTGGCTCGGCGCATCGTTTATTATGTAAATGTAGGAGACACGGTTGTTGTTGGTGAGCGGTTCGGCATTGTGAAATTCGGTTCGCGGATGGACGTGCTGGTTCCGCCCCATATTGAGATCGATGCCAGAGTGGGAGATCGCGTCGTCGCGGGGGAAACGGTGCTCGGGCATATTACGGAGCAAGCTGATTCGTTGGCGTCCGGCACGCGGGCGGCCGCGTCCGGCTCGGACGATCATTCGACGGAGCCGCGCACAGATTCTGCGATGCCTTAATGCAGGATCCTTTTCCCAGACGCTACAGCGATCAGCACGGAAAAAAGCAGAGCCGCGTCCGGAGCCGCCTCGCCGCCTATCGCGCACGCCGGGAGGGACGACCCCGCCGTCAGATCCCTCGAGCGGCCGTACCCTCTTTCTTTACCCTGATGAACCTGTTCTCAGGGTTTCTCTCGATCATTCAAGCGTTCGAAGGCCGGTTCGACTATGCGTGCTGGCTGATCGTCCTGGCCGCATTTTTCGACGTGCTGGACGGCATGATGGCGCGCCTTACGAATACGTCAAGTCTCTTCGGCATCGAGTTGGACTCGCTGTCGGACATCGTCTCCTTCGGCGTCGCGCCTTCCGTGCTCGTTTACGCCTTCGGCTTGAAGGAATTTGGCGCCCTCGGACTTATCAGCTCGGCGCTGCCTGCGATCTGCGGGGCCGTCCGCCTGGCCCGTTTCAACGTAGGCTTTACAGGCGAGAAGCAGGACTACTTCGTGGGAATGCCGATTCCCGGCATGGCCATCATCATTGTGGCTCTCATTCTTAATTTCAACCATGCCGAGTGGTTCAGCCGTTTCAGCCCGAGCAATCTGTCGATTCTGATTCCGATCGTCATTCTGCTCTCTTTCTTGATGATTTCTACCATCAAGTTCGACGCCATCCCTAAGCCGACTACGGCGTATATCAAGGCTCATCCGAGAAAATTCCTGGCGTACGGCACGGGGCTGCTGCTCGTCATCCTGCTTCAGCAGATCGGACTGCTTTTCGTCCTCACGGTTTATTTGCTGTACAACATTGGACGAGCGGGCCGCACGCTTTTTCAGGCGTTGACCGAGGACGAGGTCGGAAAGGAGAGCTCTGGTGAAGACGGCGACTAGCCGTTAAATTGGGCCGTTTCTTTTCTTTTTTTCGCAAGATTACTCAGAACGAGATTTGTTCACACGAATATGTATAAAGCGAGCATTCACATAAAGCTGCGCCCGTCGATTCTGGACCCGCAGGGTAAGGCGACGCACCACGCGCTCGAGCATTTGGGATTCGAGTCCGTGGACCGAGTGCGAATGGGTAAGTACGTCGAGATGTGGGTGGATGAGAAAACCGAGGAGGATGCCCGTCGCGTCGCCACGGAAGCCTGCGAGCGGCTCCTTGCAAATCCTGTCATGGAAGACTTCCAGGTCACGCTCGAGAAGACGGAAACGGAAGCGGCGGCGTAAGGACGAAATCGATCGAGACGTTTACCGATGGGAGAGCGAAGGTATTCGATCATGGAAGAGCGTCGATGGGAACTGGCCCTTCAGCCCAAGACACCGGAGAAATCACCCGAGACGGACGTACTCGTCGAGGAGGAGACGGAGGAACACGTAGATGCTCCCTGGCGGGTTATTCTCTACAACGACGAAATACATACCTTCGACGAAGTTATTTCGCAGTTGATAAAGGCCACGGGTTGTGCCGTCGGCAAGGCGGAGGAGCTCGCGTGGAAGGTGCACACGAACGGGAAAGCAGCCGTCTACGAAGGTACGTTCGAAGAGTGCTTCCGCGTCCAGGGGGTCCTGCGCGAGATTCAGCTTGTCACTGAGATAGAAGGCTGACGATCGGGGGACAGCGGAGCGCCTTCGAGGAGCGCGATCTGACCGACACGCTGGTAGTCGTTACGCATTATTTTGGCGGGACGAAACTGGGCACCGGCGGCCTTATTCGGACCTATGGGGATGCCGCTTCCCAGGTGCTCGATGCTGCCGGCGAAAAAAAGAACGTTATATCCGAGCACCTTTACGTGTCTTTTAATTACGACGACACGTCGCCGGCCATGCACGTTCTCCAGAAATTCCATGCGGAGGTGATCGATTCAACGTACACAGATAGGACGGCACTGACTATCGCCGTGCCACGCAGCCGGGTTGAGGAATTCGAAACCGCTTTTATTAATGGCCTGGGCGGTCGGGGCGTATTGGCAAGAACGGACGGTTGAACGCGTACGCGGTTTGCGTTGATCGTTCGGCTGATTTCGCAAACGAGAAATGAGGAACCATCAATACTAGCGATAATCCTCCAACGCCGCGACCGCGAGGCGGTCGACGCGATTATTGAGCTCGTTGTCCGCATGCCCTTTGACCTTCATCCATGTGACCTCGTGCTTCCCAGCCAGCTCGATGAGTTCCTTCCATTGGTCCTGGTTCTCGACGGGCTTCTTAGACGACGTCCGCCAGCCGTTTCGCTGCCAGTTCTTGATCCAGCCCTGCGTGAAGGCGCGCTGGAGATAGGCGCTATCGGTATGAATTTCTACTCGGCAACGCTCGGTGAGGGCGCGTAGGCCTTCAATGGCGGCCTGAAGCTCCATGCGGTTGTTGGTCGTCATCGGCGCACCGCCGGTCAGCACTTTCTCGTGCGCACCATAGAGGAGGAGGGCCGCCCAGCCGCCCGGTCCCGGATTACCGCTACAGGCGCCGTCCGTATAAACTGTTACTTCCTTCACGCGCTCGAATGGTTGTTGAATTCTAGGATGTTCTCGGGTACAGAACCGGGTAACCTAAGACGTGTAGGATATCAAATACACGCGCGCAGCAGGCCAGGGCACGAAAACCCGTTGAATAAATGAAATTCGTCGATTACGTCACCATCACCGTTCGAAGTGGGCACGGAGGCCCAGGTTCAGTGGCTTTCCGTCGCGAGAAGTTTGAGCCGAAGGGAGGCCCTGCCGGGGGGGATGGGGGCGAGGGTGGATCGGTCGTCCTCGTGGGGGACGAGAACCTCTATACTCTTCTCGACCTTCGCTACAATCGCCATCATTTCGCATCAAGTGGAATGCCTGGCGAAGGGGGAAATCGCAAGGGGAAGGACGGTGAGGACATCGTGCTGCGCGTACCGCCGGGCACCGTAGCGCGGGATTCGGATACGGCGGAGATCATTGCCGAAGTAAATAATCCGGGCGACCGCGTGTTGCTCGTCAGAGGCGGTCGCGGCGGCAGAGGCAATTCGTTCTTCAAGTCATCGACCAACCAGGCGCCGCGTCATGCACAGCCGGGAGAGGAGGGCGAAGAGCGCAACGTGACGCTCGAGCTTAGATTGCTCGCCGACGTCGGATTGGTCGGTTTCCCGAACGCCGGCAAGAGCACGTTGATTTCTACGCTCTCGGCTGCGAAGCCGAAGGTGGCCGATTATCCCTTTACTACGTTGGAACCGGCACTCGGCGTCGTGTACGTCGAGGAGTACCAGTCCTTCGTGATGGCGGATATTCCCGGCATCATCGAGGGTGCGCACGAAGGGAAAGGCCTCGGACTGCAGTTTTTGAAACACATCGAGCGGAACGCCGTGCTGCTGTTCCTGGTCCCTGTGACCTCGAAAGATCTGGCGGGCGAGTACGAGACGTTGGTGAACGAGCTGGCATCCTTTAATCCGGAGCTGCTCGATAAACCACGACTGCTTGCGCTTTCGAAAACGGACCTGCTTCCGGAGCAAGAGCGCGATCTCCTGCCTGGTATTGTCCAAGACGACTTTCCGGATGACATTGACATACTTCCGATCAGCTCGGTTGCGGGATTCGGTCTGGACCGCTTGAAGCACCGCCTGTGGACGGAGGTGAAGAAGTCGAAGCGATCGGAGGCTCTGACGTCATGAGACGGCGAACGCCTCGCGCGATACGCGAGAAACGGGCGTTGATTGCGCTGTCGCTGGTGCCGGGTGTCGGTTCGGGCCGGGTTCGCCGGCTGGTGATGAAGTTCGAGCGTGCTGAGCTTGCGCTCGCGGCGCCGGAGCAGGTTCTGGCACGCACGGACGGCATCGGCGCACAGACGGCCGCGGCGATTGCACGATTCGACGGAGAGGCGGAGGTCGACGCGCAGGTTCAGAGGGCCATTCAGACCGGCGCCAGAATGATCACGTCCTGGGATACTTGCTTTCCGACGATCCTCACGGAAATTTTCGATCCGCCCGCATTTCTCTGGGTGAAAGGGACGCTGCAAGCGGAGGAACAGGCGATTTCAATCGTCGGTACGCGCCGACCTAGCGCCTATGGGCGCCGTATCGCGCACGCATTGGCGCTGGAACTGGCGTCCATCGGCTTCACAATCGTTTCCGGACTTGCCTACGGCATCGACGCGTGCGCTCACCAAGGTGCGCTGGCCGCCGGCGGCCGCACCATTGCCGTGCTGGGCTCCGGCATCGATTGGATCTATCCGGCGCGTCACGCCGGTCTGGCCCGTGACATCGCCGAGCACGGTGCCGTCGTCTCAGAATTTCCGATGGGGACGAAGCCTGAGGCGGGCAACTTTCCTCGGAGAAACCGCCTCGTGAGCGGACTGAGCCGCGGAACGCTCATTGTCGAAGCCTATCAGGACGGCGGCGCGCTCATCACGGCGCGGCTGGCTCTCGAACAGAACCGCGAAGTATTCGCCATTCCAGGTTCTATCGCGTGCAAATCCAATGCGGGCACCAACCGGCTCATTCAGCAGGGTCAGGCGAAGCTCGTCCAGGGGATCGACGACATTCTCGACGAACTGGAGTTCGAACGGACCTCCGGAGTGAACACACCGACTCTAAAGCTGGCCGACCTGGCACCGGAGGAGCGAGTGCTGTGCCGGGTTCTCGGCAACGACACGCTTCACATCGACCGTCTCTGCGCCGTATCCGGCCTCGACCCGTCGTCCGCCCTGGTACATCTTCTTAATCTCGAGTTCAAGGGCATCGTACGCCAGCTTGCGGGCAAGCAGTTTTTTCTGGCTCGGCCGATAGAGCGTTGAGATTGACGACGCATCGTATCTTCAAGGTGAGCACGCTACACTGTCCGGCGTCGTTCATTTAATTATCCGATCAATAGCAGCGCATGAAGACGTTTTTGATGGGACTGGCGTTATTCTTCATTATCGCGACGGTACTGCCGTTTTTGCGCGACGAAGCATGGTGGATTCGGATTTTCGACTTTCCCAGAGCGCAGATTGCTGTGGCAGGATTTCTGATCACGGCAATCTACGTCTATACCTGGGACACAAAGAGCGTACTCGAGGACGTTATTCTCGTCGTACTCGTGGTGTGCGTAGCCTATCAGGCCGTAAAAATGTTTCCCTACACCCCGTTCGCTTCCAAGCAGGTCGAATCGGCCGAAGCCGGCCCCAACGCTGCCGCAAAGGATTCTACCGCGCGGCTGTCTATCCTCATCGCCAACGTTCTGATGGAAAATCGAGCCTCAGATCGATTCCTGGAGCTCGTCGAAACCTACGACCCCGACGTAGTACTGACCGTCGAGACCGACGCATGGTGGGCCGATCAGCTGTCCGTACTTGATGCAGCGTATCCATACCACGTAAAGCAGCCGCTGTCCAACACGTATGGAATGATCCTGCACTCTCGCCTGGAGCTAACAGATCCGGTCGTGCGGCACGTCGTTGACGATTCAATTCCATCCATACACGCCCGAGTTCGCCTGACGAGCGGTGTGGACGTGATGCTGCACTGCCTGCATCCGCGTCCGCCCCATCCGAAAGAGGACACGGACACTAAGGAACGCGACGCCGAGCTGCTCATCGTCGGCCGCGAGGTCAAAGAGCAGGCTGAGCCGGCGATCGTGATGGGTGATATGAACGACGTGGCATGGTCTCGGACGACTTCGCTGTTTCAGAAAATAAGCGGATTGCTCGACCCGCGAGTCGGGCGCGGCATGTACAACTCCTTCAACGCCAAGAACATCCTTCTTCGCTGGCCGCTCGACCACATCTTCCACTCCGAGCACTTCAAGCTCGTCGATCTTCAGCGAACCCCGGCCTGGGGCTCCGATCATTTTTCGATTTTCGTACACCTTGAGTATTCTAAGACGGCCGAATTAGAGCAAGACAAGCCGCAGTCGGATTCCGAGGACGAAGATAGGGCGACAGAAACGATCGAGGAGGCGAATGACGCTGAGTGAACTTCGATCGCACGTTTCAGGATGTTGCCGTCCGGTAATGGTGGGCCCGGCAAAGACGCCCTTCAGGAATGACGCATTGGCCAGATGGACGAAGAGCGGATCGAACAAATTGTTACCCTGGAAGTGCCTCCCGGCTATGCGGAAGGCGTGCGGATTGACCGTTACGTAACCCGGTTCCTCTCAAACGTTTCGCGCACCAAGGTGCAGCGGGGCATCACCGAAGGACGGGTGACGGTGAACGGGGACGTGGTTGAGAAGATGTCGCACGTCGTGCAAGCCGGCGACACGATCGTATGCACGATTATGAAGCCGCCACCCATTGCGGCGCGGCCCGAAAGAATTCCTCTCGACGTCGTACATGAGGACGAACATCTGATCGTCGTAAACAAAGCCGCAGGCATGGTCGTGCACCCGGCGTACGGCAACCGCACCGGCACGCTCGTGAATGCGCTGCTGTATCACATCGGGGCCGGCTCTATCGAAATGGAGGAGATGGACGATGAAAATCTCGATGACGACGAGATCGGACTTTCGACGATGAACGCCATGCCCAGGTCGAAAGGCGATCCTTCGATCCGGCCGGGAATCGTCCACCGGCTTGATAAGGACACATCGGGGCTGCTCGTCGTGGCGAAAAACGACGCCGTGCACCGCGAGCTTGCGAAGCAGTTCGCCGCGCACACCACGGAGCGGCGATACCTCGCGATTCTATGGGGAACGCCGGAGCCACCGCGTGGAACCATTGAGGGCAACGTGGGCCGAGATCGGCGCGATCGAAAGAAAATGGCTGTAGTGCACTCCGGGAAAGGGAAACACGCCGTCACCCATTACGAGGTGGTCGAGCCGTTCGAATACACCTCCCTTACGGCGTTCCGTCTCGAAACGGGCCGTACTCACCAGATCCGCGTGCACTCCGCTTACGTCCACCATCCCGTACTTGCCGACGAGATCTACGGTGGCCGATCCCTCCGGTATGGACCGAACACGGCCAACCGCCGCGCCTTTTTTAAGAACGTGTTCACCGTGTTGCAGCGGCAGGCCCTGCACGCGGAGACGCTCGGATTCATTCATCCGGGAACCGGAGAGCGAGTGGTATTTCGCGCCGACCTTCCCGAAGACCTCGCGGCGGTAGTGGAGAGGTTGAGGGTGAGAGGGTGAGGAGATTGTATATTAAGATGCCGTGCAGATGGGGCCGGCTTCACGGCACCGAGCGAACCTGCCTCCAAACCGGACGTATTGGCCCCGTATAACTATTGGTCCTCGTGGATCGTCCCCTCGTATCTGTTGATTGCATTATGCCGGCCATTCGCGCCTTGGACATACACGATTTACTGACGCTCGACACGGTGCAGGTAGGCCTGCCTGGAGCCACGAAGGAGGACGTGCTCAACAATCTGATCGATTGTCTCGAGTTCAGTCCGGCCGTTCGAAATGTCGAGGACGTTCGGAAATCCATATTCGAGCGAGAGGAGATCATGTCGACCGGGGTGGGCAAGGGGCTCGCGCTCCCCCATGCGAAATCCCCGGCCGTGCGCGAGAGCGTTGCGGCGTTCGCCGTTACGGAGCAGCCGATCGATTTCGGCTCGATCGACGATCAGCCGGTCCGACTCATTTTTCTGCTCGTAGGGACGGAAACCGCGAAATCTGAGCACATCAAAATTTTGAGTCGGGTTTCGCGTCTGATGAATCGCGACCGGTTCCGCGCCCGCCTTCTGAATTCTAAGACCCGTGAAGAGATCATGTCGATCTTCGAAGAAGGCGAAGCAGACCTGATGGAAGGCTAATCGCGCCCGATGCCGCTCATTCGCCGCGCGTATCGTATCCAACATCCCTGACTCTGTGAGTAAGACTTTTCAGAACATCAAAGGGACATTCGACATCCTTCCGGAAACGTCAACCTCAGACGGTACGACGATCGCCGGAAGTGCCGCCTGGCAGCACGTGGAAGCTGCCATCCGAGACGTAATGGCTCGATTCAACGTCGAGGAAATTCGTACGCCGATATTCGAGGACACGGAGCTCATTGCGCGGGGCGTGGGGCAACTGACCGACATCGTGTCAAAGGAAATGTTCGCCTTCCAACGCGGCGACACCCACTACGTCCTCCGCCCCGAGATCACCGCCCCGGTAATGCGTGCCTATCTGCAGCATCACCTCGATCAGCGCGGCGGCGTCCAGAAGCTGTATTACATAGGTCCCTGCTTTCGAGCGGAACGCCCCCAAAAAGGACGTTATCGCCAGTTTCACCAGTTTGGCTGTGAAGTAATCGGTACCGACGACGCACGTGCGGACGCGGAGGTCATCTCGATGATGACGGCGGTGTACGAAGCGCTCGGGCTAACGAGAACGACTCTGCGCATCAATACGCTCGGCGACGCGGAGAGCCGTCCGCGATACAGGGATGCTCTGAAGACGTATCTTGAGCCGCACCGGGCGGAGCTCAGCGAAACAAGCCGAACGAGGCTCGAAACCAACCCGCTGCGTATTCTCGATACGAAGGACAAGAAGGAACGCGCTCTGCTTGCCCATGCCCCGCGGCTGATCGACTTCATCGATGCGGACAGCCGCCGCCATCACGACCACGTGAAAGCGCTGCTGACCGATATCGGTGTCGCATTCGAAGAGGACGACTATCTCGTGCGTGGGCTCGACTATTATACGCGTACCGCATTCGAGCTCGAGAGTCCTGACCTCGGCGCACAGAGCGCCCTTGCCGGTGGGGGGCGATACGATTTGCTGTCGCAGGAAATCGGGAGCAAGCATCCCGTACCCGCCGTCGGATTTGCGGCCGGGATGGAGCGTCTCTTTCTGGCGCTGGACGCGCACAACATTCCCCTGCCCGGGATGCAGCATCCGGACCTTTTTATGGTCGCTCTCGGCGATGAGGCAGCGCGTTGGACGTTTTGCCGGGCGCAAGAGCTCAGGCGCGAGGGCCTGCACGTCGGGCTCGATCTGAAGGGCCGATCGATGAAGGCGCAGATGCGCGAAGCGAACCGGCAGCGGGCCCTCTTTGCAGTCATCGTCGGGAACGATGAACTTTCGTCCGGTATCGTCCAGCTTAAGGACATGGCTACCGGCGACCAGAACGAGGTGCCCTTTGAGGAGCTGGCAGACTTTGTTCGCGGGCGCACTGCTCCGGCGAACCTCGCCTGACCAACCACTATCGACGATTAGAAAGAATACGCGATGTATCCACGTCTGAGCGACCTCTTTCAGGATCTATTCGGCTTCAGTCTGCCGTTTCCGATTTACAGTTTCGGTGCCATGGTCGCCGTCGGCGTTCTCACCGCCATGTGGCTCGCGCGGAGAGAGCTCGACAGGATGTACGGAGAAGGACGGATCGGTTCAGTCAGACTGAAGGTCGAAGAGGGAAAAGAGCGCACGAAGCGGCAGGCGTGGAAAGAAACGAGTCCGTCGGCATTGGTCGGAACCGTGACGGTGATGGCGGTACTCCTGGGTATCGCCGGTTCCAAGCTGTTTCACATTCTCGAAAATCTGGATGCCTTCTTCCAGAATCCTATGGGAATGATCTTCTCGTCGGGAGGTCTGACGTTCTACGGCGGTCTCATTGTCGCGGGCGTGTCGATCGCATGGTACGTTCGGAAGAAGGGTGTATCGCTCGGCGCGTTTGCGGATGCGCTGGCGCCCGGTTTGATGATCGCCTACGGCATCGGGCGCATCGGCTGCCATCTGGCCGGAGACGGCGACTGGGGAATCGTGTCGGACATGAGTTTGAAGCCCGAATGGCTTCCAACGTGGCTTTGGGCGGAGACGTATCCGAACAACATTCTGAACATGAATCTTACTGAGCCGGGGGTTTATCCCACGTCCATCTATGAATTTGTCTTCGCAGCGCTGCTATTCGGCGTGCTCTGGGCGTATCGAAAACATCCCTACCGAAACGGATGGTTGTTCTCCTTCTATCTCGTTCTGAACGGCATCGAGCGATTTCTAATCGAAAAAATTCGCGTCAACAACGAGTTCGACGTGTTCGGATTTACGCTGACGCAGGCAGAGATCATCTCCACATTTATCATCATGGCCGGCGTGATCGGCCTCGCCATCACCTGGAAGCGGCGTCCGACAGAGAAGGCACAGGAGTCTAACGTGGTTTCCACCGCTTAAGGGGCATGCCATGGAACTCGAGTCGTATCTGGCGGATGTCGTCAAGGCGATCGGTACGTGGGAGCGCGCGTGGGGACCATGCGAGCCGGCCGAGGCCCTGCGTGTCGACGAAATCCGGATGCGGGCCGGCCTGGAGGCCTACACCGAGCGGCTTCGAGGCAATTACCCCTTCTTTCATCCGCGGTATGCCGGGCAAATGTTAAAGCCCCCGCATCCTGCCGCCGTGGTGGGTTACGTGGCCGCGATGCTGATCAATCCGAACAATCACGCCCTCGATGGCGGGCCGCCGACGAGTGCAATGGAGAAGGAGGTGGTCGGCGAGATGGCGGCCATGTTCGGCTTCCCCGACGACTTTCTCGGTCATCTCACCAGCAGCGGCACGGTCGCTAATCTCGAGGCGCTGTGGGTTGCACGGGAGACGCATCCTCGGAAAGGTGTCGCGGTATCCGATCAGGCGCATTACACCCACGAGCGGATGGCGCGTGTGCTGCGGATGGAGATTGAGACGGTCGCCTCGGATCCTGATGGCCGCGTGCAGCTCGACCTGCTTGAGGACGTCGTTCGATCGGGCCGCATAGGTACCGTCGTCCTGACCGCCGGGACCACCGGCCTGGGCACGGTGGACCCGATTGCCGACGTTTTGTCGTGGCGAGAGCAGTACGGGATTCGCATCCACGTCGATGCGGCTTATGGCGGGTTCTTTTCTCTGTTGAGTGCGGCAGACGATGCCCTGTCACCGCTGGACGAAGAGACCCGCAGGCATTTTCGCGCCATCGCCGAATGTGATTCCGTAGTCGTCGATCCACACAAACACGGTCTCCAGCCGTACGGATGCGGATGCGTCCTCTTTCGCGACCCGGGGGTCGGTCGCTTCTATCTCCACGACTCGGCCTACACGTACTTCACCTCCGACGAGCTGCACCTTGGCGAGATCAGCCTGGAATGCTCCCGGGCCGGTGCTGCCGCGGGT
>CAZART010000126.1:0-14671 GCA_964487555.1 uncultured Rhodothermales bacterium | reverse complement strand
CTATCGGTCCATCCACGCTCTGAACCGCCCGGCTTTCTCCTGACTGACGAGAACGGTCTCGCCGGAAGGCGGCTCCAAATCCACTCGAATCCTCCCCCTCGATGCCGGCCAGAACGAGGCCACGGCCTCAAGGTGTGCAAGAACGTTCCGGTTCAACCGGAAAAACCGTGACGGGTCAAGCATCTCCTCGAGCGAAGTGAGAGCCTCGTCACACAAGTACTGCGTGCCGTCGCACCCCACGACGAAGGTCGTCTTTTGCCGGGAGAGAGCGTAGCGAATGTCCGCCGTGTCGATCGAGACGTAGGCGGTGCCCCGCTGCACGATCAGCCTGTTCTTGTACGTGGGCCGATCGTTCTCGAAGGCAAGGCGCAGCGTTTCGGCTACGTCGCCGGCAAAATGGCGTCGTAGCTGCTCGTACTTTCCGATCGCCCGAGCCAGTCGATCCGGCCGCACGGGCTTTAAGAGATAGTCGATCAAGTTGCATTCAAACGCGTCGAGTACGTACGCGTCGTAGGCCGTCGTGAAGACCACGGGACAGTCCACGTTCGTCGCACCGAATATCTCCAACGAGAGCCCATCGGTGAGTCGAACGTCGAGGAATAGGAGGTCCGGACTCCGATGCGACGCAAACCAGCGGACGGTACCGGCCACCGTCTGCAGGTGCGCTACAACGTGGATGCGGCTGTCGCACGCTGCGAGGGCCTTCCGGAGGCGCTCGGCGGCGGGGCGTTCATCTTCGACGATAACGACGTCCATACTACCGGGCTCAGGCCGTTGTGCTGTGAATTAGAGGGAGTGTAACCCGATACATCGTCTTGCTTTCCTCGATGTCGATGGGGCGTCGTGTCAGCAGCTCAAACCGCTCATTCAAATTGCGAAGGCCGATCTTCGACGACGGACGCACGATATCGAGCGGCCGGCGCTCGTTCTGCACCGTCACGGCGTCCGGCGTGACGGAGATGAGCACGCGCAGCGGGTCCGCCTCCGAAAACGCGTTGTGCTTCACCGCGTTCTCGAGAAGCACCTGAATCGAGATCGGAGGGATGAGGCTGCCGTTCAGAGGAATAGAATCCACTTGGACGTCGATAGCGGCGCCGAATCGGCGCTTCATCAACGCTGCGTAGTTGCCTGCAAACGCGAGCTCATCGCCCAGGAGCACCAGCGCTTCGTTCTTCCGGCTCAGAATGTAACGGTAGACGTCCGCCAGATCGTCGCAGAAAGCGCGCGCCTGGTCGGTGCGCGTCTCAATGAGGTGGGCCAATGTATTCAGCGAGTTGAACATGAAATGCGGATCGATCTGACTGCGCAGGGCATCGAGCTCCGCCTCGGCACGGGCGCGCTCGAGCCGTTCCACACGAAGCAGGTCGTCTTCGCGCTGCTTTATCAAATAGACGGTTTCATAGACGTGGGTGATGAAGATGACGCAGATGACGTTCATGAGCGTCACGATCTGGATGACGTCGAAATCGGCCGCCGAGAACCCGGTCGCTCGGTACCAGAGCCACAGCCACCCGACCGTTAGCGGAGCCGTGTAGAGCACGTTCGCGGCGAGGAGCACCATCACTTTGCGGGCGGGATGGCTGAACCAGTCGAAATGCGCCCGCTGTTTGAGCAGAAAGAACCGGTTACCCTGCCAGATGCCGTACGAGAGGAGAATGAAATAGACGTAACCAAGCCAGTACGCGCCATCCGCAGCACCGAGCGGGCCGAACAGTCCCGTAATGTTCGGAATGACGACGCCGAACGCAGGGATGCCGATGAGGCGGATGGTTCGGTCATTGAGCTTGTATTCCATAGCGACGAGTTTACAAAAAACTCCCCTATCAACACGAATCCTCGTTTCGGCGCAAGAAGCGACAACTTCAGACGCCGAAACTTCGACTTCAGTGAATTCGGCAGGCGGAAGACGTCCGCCCGCACTACGTTGAAATCCCCACACGTGTATTCCCAACCAACCCTCGCACCGCCATGGATCTCTCCTCGCTCAATCTCCTCGCTATTCTCGTCGCCGCGCTCACCAGCTTCGTTATCGGCGGACTGTGGTATTCGCCGATCTTATTCGGCAAGGCGTGGATGGCGGAGAACGGGTTCACCGAACAGGATACGCAGGGCAACATGGGCATGATTTTCGGTACGACGTTCGTTCTCGCGCTGATCATCGCCTTCAACCTCGCGGCCTTTCTCGGGCCCGAAGCCACGTTCACGTGGGGGCTCACGGCCGGCGCGTTGGCCGGCATCGGCTGGGTTGCTGCGGCGATCGGCATCCTCTACCTGTTCGAGCGGAAATCGATGCGACTTTTTCTGATCAACGCCGGCTACCATGCCGTCACGTTCACCGTTATGGGCGGGATTCTCGGACTCTGGCATTGATGCCCGTCGAGGACCACCGCCTATTGGGTGGAGCCTTTGCGCCGTCGGAGCGCGTCGGTGCCCGCTTCACCGAACCGATTTCGGCCCGGATCTTCGTCGGAAGACAAAAAAGAGATAGCCGAAAGAGGGGAAAAGGACGAGCGCGCCGATTCCCAGAGCCCACGTCAGCATGTGCAGTGTGCCGCTCGAGGCAGCCGATCCGTGGACGGTGAGGTCGGGAACGATCAGATAGGGGTACTGGGCAACGAACCACCCGAGGAGGATGCAGGTTACCTGGCCGGCGGCGAAGAACCGGGCGATGCGGAAATGCCGGCGCCAGAGCATCCAGAGCGCACCGATCGCGAAGATACTCGTCGAAACGAGCAGCCAGGGCGCCCACCAGCTGGTAAGGCCTTCGAAGATCATCGGCGCACCCGAGGCGGCGAGCGCGTAGACCAGCGCGGCTGCAGGCGCCAGAGAAAGACCCGCCAACAGCGCTCGCAGCCGAAAATCTTCGACCAGTTCCCGATCCCCTTCGGCGTCCACCGTCAAATACGTGGCAGCGAGAAACGCGAAAAGCCCTTGAGCGAACAGGCCGCACCCGATGGCGAATGCCCCGGTCCACCCCGCAAAAAATCCCGTCGCCAGGACCCCGTCTTCCGTGCGGATGTCGCCCGAGGCCACCGCACCAAGGCAGATTCCGAGTAGAAAAGGCGTGAGGAAGCTCGATATGCCGAACACTCGGCTCCAACGGCGGTGCGTGTCGTCGTCCTGCGCATCGTACTTCCGAAAGACAAAGGCCGATCCGCGGAAAACGATGCCGAGCAGCACGAGCGTCAGCGGAATGTGCAGCGCGGTCATCAGCGCGCCGAAGGCCGGCGGAAAGGCCGTAAAGAGCACCGTAACGACAAGGATCAGCCAGACGTGGTTGGCCTCCCAGATCGGCGCGAGCGTGTCTTCGATCGCCTGCCGCTGGCGCCGGGCCCGTGGTCCGAACGCAAGCAAATCCCACATGCCGCCGCCGTAATCGGCTCCGCCGGTCAAGGCGTAGAAGATCAGCGACACCGCCATCACGAGAGATATGACAAAAGGATAGTCCACCCGCTAGATCATCGTACCGATTCGGTGCTGCATCGCTACCTCGCCTCCCTGAACTGCCTTCGAAGCAGAAAAACCAGAATTACGGATAAAAGAACGTACACGAGCGTGAAGGTCGTGAAAGGAATCACCAGCCCTGTCATCGGGGTTACGGCGTCCTCCGTGCGCATAATGCCATAGATGATCCAGGGTTGGCGGCCGACTTCCGTCACGATCCATCCCGCTTCAATCGCGATGAAACCCAGGGGGCTCGCTGCGACGGCGGCTTTCAAGAAGCGGGGACCCAGTGGAAATGAGCGCCTTCGGATCCACGACCACGCGGCTATCCCTGCAAGAAGGAGCATCAGCATGGCACAGCCGATCATCACGTCGAATGCCCAGTGGACGATCGACGTATTCGGCCACTCGTCGCGCGGAAACTCCTCGAGGCCCACGACCTCCGCATTGAGATCCCCGTGGGCAAGAAAGCTCAGCAGGCCGGGAATCTTTATGGCGTACTTCATCTCCATAGCCTCATCGTCCGCAACGCCGCCGATCACCAGCGGTGCGCCTTTTTCGGTGCGGTAGTGCCCTTCCATCGCGGCAAATTTCGCCGGCTGGATCTCGGCGACGACCTTTGCGCTGTAGTCTCCGCTGATGAACTGAAGCGGTACGCACACGACGGCCAGCCCAAGCGCCATCGAATAAGCCGATCGGTGGAACGAGCTCTCGCGATCCTTCAGCAGATGGTACGCGTGAACTCCTGCAACGACGAGTCCGGTCGCGATGTACGCCGCAAGCGTCATGTGGATGACCTGCTGCAGGCTCGACGGATTGAGCATGGCGGCGATGGGGTCGACGTTCAGCACTTCTCCGTCCACGATGTCGAATCCGGCCGGTGCGTTCATCCAGGCGTTGGCCGTAACGACGAATACGCCGGACATCATCCCGCTGAACGCGACGAGAATTCCGCTGAACCAGTGTACGATCGGGCGCACACGATCCCATCCATACAGATAAATGCCGAGGAAGATGGCCTCCGTGAAGAAGGCGAATCCTTCCATGGAGAACGGCATCCCGATGATGCCGCCGGCGTAGCTCATGAATTCGGGCCAGAGCAATCCAAGCTCGAACGACAGCACCGTACCCGAAACCGCCCCCACCGCAAACAGGATGGCCGTGCCTTTCGCCCACCGCTTTGCGAGGTCGAGGTAGACAGCCTCCTTCGTACGTAGATAGAGACCCTCGGAAATTGCCATAAGCAGCGGCATCCCTATCCCCACCACCGCAAAGATGATGTGGAAGCCCAGCGACATGGCCATCTGGAACCGCGCGAAAAGTAAGTCGGTCATCTCAAACTCCGGTTGCTGCAACCCGCCCCACCGCCGGCATGGAATCGCGCCCTTTGAAGAACCTAAAGTGTAGTCAACGCGCCGCGTCAACCGATGCGATGAAACGTCAATTGGACGTGAAATACATGCACGCACCCGATGTGCGATCGACCTCGCCAGTCGCTATTTTCGACACTCCGACGAACGCATTAATCCTTCCATACTCTCCACGCCTCCCAGACTCGCCACCCCTCCGATCCTTCAACCCACCCCAATGAACGACCTAGCGAAGATCCACGAACCCATTGGCGATCAATTCCGCGGAAACGGCGATTCGGAGCCCTACCGGCTGTCGGACGAACAGATCACTTTCTTCCATGAGAACGGCTACGTCGCCGGCATCCGCATCCTGGAGGACGAACAAATCGAGGCGCTGCGGTCGGAGCTGGAGGAGTTTTTCGACCCCGATCACGAAGGCCGCGAGCTGTGGTACGAGTATCATACCAACGAATCGGGCGATCCGAACAACGTCCTCTTTCACGCGCTCGGCGCCTGGCGTATTCGCCCGGGCTTTCACGACGTACTGTGGCATCCCGCGTTCACGGTACCGGCCTCTCAGCTCCTCGAGGGGGGCGTGCGATTCTGGCACGACCAGCTTTTCTGCAAGCCGGCGCAGCACGGAGGGGTGGTGGCCTGGCATCAGGACTATTCCTATTGGACGCGCACGAAGCCGATGGCGCATCTGACCTGTTGGATCGGACTGGATGATGCAACCGTTGACAACGGATGCATCCACTACGTCCCTGGAAGCCATACGTGGGATCTGCTCCCGGTCACGGGATTGGCGAATAACATGGAGGCGATCCGGACCGTACTCACGGACGAGCAGAAAGAACGCTTCAATCCGGTAGCCATCGAGCTCAAGGCGGGCGAGGCGACGTTCCACCATCCGCTGATGGTGCACGGATCGTATGAAAACCGGACCCACCGCCCGCGCCGTGCGATGGTGATTAACGCTTTTCGTGACGGCGTACGATCGGCGAAGAATGAACCGCTGCTTAACGGCGTGCCGGCCATTCCGGTGGGTGAGCCGATGGGCGGCCGCTTCTTTCCGCTGCTGTATCGGCCCACGTAGCATCAGCCTGCGCAGCGAGGCTACGCTCGGCGAAGCGTAAGAAGCGTAATTTCCGGACGGATTCCGAGACGCAGCGGTGGTCCTACGGTGCCGAGGCCGCGGTTCACGTAGAGGAACTGTGAAGATCCGCCGTTGCGGCGCGGCTCGGCATACAGACCCGCCCAGCGGTCGTAGACCATGCTTGCCAACCCCCAGCGCATCGGCCCCACCTCGAAACCGAGCTGGCCGCCGTGCGTGTGGCCGCAAAGCATCAGGTCGATGTCGGCATAATCCGGACGTACGTGTCCGTCCCAGAATGTCGGATCGTGAGCGAGGAGGATCTGCGTGTTCTCGCCGCCCGCCTCCATTCCCGCGAAGGCGCGCGGAAGGTCGGCGTAGTTCTGGCGGAACCCGGTGTTGTCCGTTCCGATCACGTGGAGCTTCGCACCGTCGACGGCGATCGTCCGGTGCGCATTTACCAGCATTTCAACCGGGGAGGCGCGGATGCGCTCGACGAGGTCGTCGACGTCGGCGTAATGATCGTGGTTACCCAGGCATCCGAAGGTCCCCAGGTCGGATTCCAGTGCGTTCAGCGCCGGCATTACGACCGCCATCTCGGCAACGTTGTTGTTGACGAAATCGCCGGTGATCGCGACGAGGTCCGGCTTCAGCTCGTTGACCATGGACACGGCCTCCCACATCGGACGGTCGCTGAAGAACGAGCCGGCGTGAATATCGGACATCTGCGCAATCGTCATTCCGTCGAAGGCACGCGGCAGTCCCACGATCGGCACATCCACGCGATAAACCGAGAAGTCGTACAGCGATCGAAAGACGCTGTATCCGGTCACGACAAACGGAACCGCAGCCGCCGACCAGCCCATCCGTCGCAAAAATTCGCCGCGGCTGATTCGCTTCATGTCCGTGAGATCCGGCGGTGCGGAGCTCTCGCCGTGCGAGCGGGCTGCGGCCTGTGAATCGGTGGCGGCGTCTGCTGCAGGAGAGCCGGGCACGTGATTCTGGAACCAGAGAAAGAGCCACGTCACGAAACGCGCCGCATCCTTCACGAGGAGGACGAGCGCGATCGGCACCTTGGGGACGTAGTAGAAGGCCCAAAATCCGAAAAAGAGGGCCCGTGCGAGCTTGGGCTCGACTTCCCACCAGCGGAACAGCTGGAAGTAGAGAGGCAGCGACAGCGGCATCACCCACATGAACACGCGGTAGACGGGGAGCGTCCACCGCATCGTCGATTTTCGGCCGCGAAGGAATCGACGCCAGTTGCGGAATACATAATAGTCGAGCGCAAAAACGCCGCCCGACAGAAGGAGAATGATCGGAAGGTACTTCATAAGCCCCCTAAACGTGAGGCGGCGCCGAGAGGTTCAGCCCGCTCATGCGAGGAATCGACGAATCAACAGGCCTCCGCCGTCGCAGCCTACGCCGGAAACGTCCAGGGAGCACGGTAGTCGGGCCTCAAAAAATCGTCCGCCTCGGCGTTGCCGACGAACCGCCGCGCGTCGGCGTCCCAGACGAGCCGGCTGCCGGTCCGGTATGCGATGTTGCCCAGCTGCGCGAAGACGGCGGCGTCGCGGCCCATTTCGATGGTACAGATCGGATCCCGCCGCTCTCGCACGGCATCGATGAAATCAATCGCATGGAGTTCGTGGTTGCTCCCCACTCCCTCCATGAACGGGACCGGCTCCATCAGCAGCTCGTCGTCGCGTTCTTCGGCAATCACTTCCCAGCCGGCCCGGTTGACCACGAGCGTCCCGTTATTGCCGATGAAGGCAATGCCGTATCCACGATCGTAGTATCCCTTCGAAAGGCCGGCGAAGTGCTCGTACGATATGGTGTAATCACCCATGTCGTAGAGCACCGACAGGGTGTCGGGCGTTTCAATGGCGCGATCCGGATAGGCATTGATGCCTCCACTCGCAGAGACGGCCCGTGGTGCCGTCCGCACGTCCATCGCCCACAGCACGACGTCGAGAAGGTGAACGCCCCAGTCGCTCAGCAGTCCGCCCCCGAAATCCCACTGAAGGCGCCAGAAGAGGTGGAATCGGCTCGGGTTGAACGGCTGATCGGGTGCCGGCCCGAGCCACATGTCGAAATCGACGTGCGCAGGCGGGGCTTCATCGGGGACGCGCGGCAAGCCCTTTCCATAGTCGAAAAATCCCCACACCTTCACCTGACGAATGTCACCAAGCTCACCGGATTGAACGAATGAAACGACGTCTTGCCAGGCCTCTCCGCTGCGCTGCTGCTGCCCGACCTGAGCGATCCGTCCGTGGCGCCGCACGGCGTCGACCATAACGTCGCACTCTGCCACGGAATTGGCCAGCGGCTTTTCGACGTAGACGTCCTTGCCGGCCTCGAGTGCGAGCACGGTCTGCAGGCAGTGCCAGTGATCCGGCGTGCCGACGATCACCGCGTCCACGTCGACCGATTCGAGCAGGCTTCTGAAGTCGCCGAACAGGCGAGGCCGCGCCCCGGTTATCTTTTCGACGTCGGCCGCACGCTGATCCAGAATCTGCCGGTCGACGTCGCAGAGGCCGGCGCAGACGACGTTGGGCTGCCGGAGGTGGCCGGCGAGATTGCCGTAGCCCATGCTCCGCGCGCCGATTAAGCCGATGTGGAGCGTGTCGTTCGGAGATGCCGAGGAGCGGCGGATCCATGGTCCGGCTGCCAGCGCGGAGGCCGCCGCTGCGGAGGTTTTAAGGAATTCGCGTCGATTGCTCTGCATGGCCGTACGTGCGTGGAGTGGGAAGATCGCCGGAAGATACTATATTCAACGAGCCGATATACTTTCGGATGATTCATGCTACGCGCGCTACCCCTCCACGTCTTCTCTAATACGTTTTCCGTGCGGGACGGCGATCGCGAGATCGCGAGGCTCAGCATGGGTTGGCTGAGCGACAAGGGTTCATCGACCGTCGATGATCGTAAAATTCGGGTCCGCCGCGAACGCCTCTTCAGCGGTGCCTTTGAGCTCGAACTCGACGGCATCGTCATCGCGAAGGCGTACAAGCCGAGTATCTTCCGAAATCGCTTTGACATCGAGCTCGAGAACGTTCGCCTCCAACTGGAGCGAGAAAGCGTATTTAGCCGTTCGTTCGTGGTCCGAAAGGGAGCCGACATTCTTGGACGAATCGACCCGGTGAGCATCTTCACGAGAAAGGCTCGTATCGATCTACCCGACGAATGGCCGACGGCACTGCAGTTGTTCGTTTTTTGGCTCGTCCTCATCATCTGGAAGCGGATGAACAGCACCTGACGACCTGTCGGCAGGCCTCTTGAGTGGCGGACCGGGGCTGCGGATCTCGCCGGAAACGCCTCCACCGGTTGCGCGTCTACAGCACCCGCCCCGGCAACCTCCAACCAGAAGTCACCTTTTATGCGGCAGCGCCTATGCGCTCTTGCGGCCTTACTCTTCGCGTCGGGCCTTGTCCGACCGGCCGCTGCGCAGGAGAGTCTTCGTGACACGCTCGAAGCTACGCTCCCCGAAATTACGGTCGATGCGGTGCGCTCCACGGAAACGGCGGCGTCCGCACCCTATGCGGTAAGCGTAGAGGCGCGCGGTGCCGAAGAGCTGGCGTTCCAGCCTACGACGTCGCTGGAGACGGTACTGCGTTCTGTCCCCGGCGTGTGGGTCAACGACCGCGGCCACTTCGCACTCGGCGAGCGAATTTCGATCCGCGGAATGGGCGCGCGTGCGGCATTTGGCGTTCGGGGCGTCCAGGTTTTATTGGATGGGGTGCCTCTCACGATGCCTGACGGCCAGTCTACGCTCGACGTCGTGGAGCCTTCGATCCTCCGGCACGTGGAGCTGCTGCGCAGCCCGGCATCGCTCTTCTGGGGCAATGGCAGCGGCGGCGTGCTTTTCCTCTCGTCGGCCGCGCCGCCGGACAGGTCGACGCTAAGAGTGAAAGGATTTGGAGGATCCTTCGGTCAACGTGAGTTCCTGGCCGAGGGTGCTGTGCCTTTCGGGCCACATCACGTGCGGGCCTACGCCTCTCATCTTGCGCAGGACGGCTACCGCGACTACAGCGCCGGCTCGCAGGCGCGCTTCGGCGTCATGGGGCGTTTCATCGCCGGCTCACGTACGCTGATTCGTGCCGTCGGAGCCGCCGCGATCCAGGACACGGAGGCGCCCGGTTCGCTGACGGCGGCCGAGGTGAAGGAGAATGCGCGTCTGGCGCGGCCGGGCTATCCGGAGACGAGCAGCGGCAAGGAGAGTACCCACGTCCAGGGTGGGCTCACGCTCGAACATGAACTTCCGTCGCTCCTCGTTTCGGCGACGGCCTATGGACTGACGCGCGCACTCGCAAACCCTCTTCCGTTCGGATACATCGACCTCGATCGCACCGCCGGCGGCCTGCGTGCCGCGGTACAGGATCGCCGCGGCCGGCTTCAGTGGGGCATGGGAGTCGACGCAGGCCTCCAGCACGACATCCGTAAGAACTGGAACAATGCTAACGGCGAGCCCGGGGATGAGCTCAATCTGGATCAGATTGAAGACGTATGGTCGACCGGTGCATTCGGATATGCACGCTACGCCGTGCTGAACGATGTTCAGGTAACCGCCGGCCTGCGCCGAAGTACCGTCCACTTCGAGATGGATGACCGGCTTCTCGATAACGGGGACGAATCGGGCGAGCGGCGCTTCGCGGCGTGGAGCCCGTCGCTTGGCGTGTCTTATCGGTTCGGCACGACGCTGTTCTTCGCCAACTACGGTACGGCCTTCGAAACCCCGACGACGACGGAGCTCGTCAATCGGCCCGATATGACCGGCGGATTCAACGAAGCCCTCGATCCGCAGATTTCGAGGGGGGTCGAGGCCGGCGTTCGAGGTATTCTCCCGAACGGGCGTTTCGAGTTCGACGTCGCCGCCTTCTACGCGCATATCGAAGGTCGCCTGGTCTCGTTTACCAACGAGCTGGGGCGGGAATTCTTTCGCAATGCCGGCGAGAACTCGCACCGCGGCGTGGAGATCGCCATTGGATGGACGCCGGTTTCGGCGGCGTCGCTGCGGCTGGCCTACACCGGCTCGCGCTTCCTGTTCGAGGACGACGACCTCAAAGGCAATCTGCTGCCCGGCGTACCGGAACACCGCCTCTTCCTATCGGCCGAAGCGCGCCGTGCCGGGTTGTGGCTGCGGCTCTCCGGCGAAATCGTCTCCGAATATTTCGTGAACGATCAGAACTCGGCCTCCAACGACGGCTATGCCGTGGCCGATCTTCATGTCGGACATCGCGGGCTGACGACCGGAACAGCCCGCATCGAACCGTTCGTCACCCTCCGAAATGTCTTTGATACGCATTATACTTCCTCCGTCGTGGTCAACGCCGCCGGCAACCGGTTCTTTGAGCCCGCTGCCGGCCGTGCGGTATTGGCCGGCCTTCAGGTAACCCTTTAGTCACTTCACACCGCTATGCTTCAACGAATGCTGATGATCGCGGCGATGGCAGTCCCCGTGCTGACCGCCGGCGCCCAGGATGCGCGCGATCCGTCCAATTGGGAAATCCACGACCTCGAACGACCGAAGCCGGAGGTCGTCGTGCCGGCAACACCGAGTGGGCAGGACGAGGCCGGTCGCGCTCCGTCCGACGCCGTCGTCCTCTTCGACGGCACGTCGCTCGATGCCTGGCAGGCACCGAACGGAGACCCCGCGCCATGGAAAATAGAGGATGGATGTTTCGTGGTCGTTCCCGGGGAGGGAGGAATCGAAACGCGGCAGGGTTTTGGCGACGTCCAGCTGCACGTCGAATGGTCTGCGCCCGATCCTCCGGTGGGGGAGGGACAGGATCGCGGAAACAGCGGCGTGTTTCTGATGGGTCGATACGAGGTGCAGGTGCTCGATTCGTACGAAAATGAGACGTACGCGGACGGGCAGGCTGCTTCAGTTTACGGCCAATATCCGCCGTTAGTCAACGCCATGCGTCCTCCAGGGCAGTGGAACACGTATGACATCATTTTCCATCGGCCGCGTTTCGACGATTCCGGCGAGCTGTTAGCACCCGCTACGGTCACGGTGCTGCACAACGGCATCCTCGTTCAGGATCACTCCGTACTGACCGGGCCGTCGGGACATTATGAGCGTCCGGCCTATGAAGCGCATGCCGACGCGCTGCCGATCTCATTGCAGGACCACGATCATCCGGTTCGATTCAGGAACGTCTGGGTGCGGGAGCTCGAATGACCCGTCGGCGGATTACGCGGCCATGCGCCGCCCAGCGGGGAAGACCTGGTGATGGACGTACTTGATCGAGAGAGGCTCGTCCGACCATCTCCGGGCCAGATTGAGCGTGTCGTCGATCTCGCGCAGAATCTGGCGGTTGATGTAAAGGAGACGGACGTCGTGCTCCTTCGAGCCAACCACGGTACTTTCGAATAGGATTTCGTCGCGCCGCGTGGTCAGGGTGCGGAGGCGGCTGGAGATGATGATATTCATGCTGTGCAATTCGTCTGTTGGTAGGGCACACGAGGCCGGCCAGGCTGTGATCGGGAATCCGACGCTGCGACAACCCGACCGTGGCGTTCTCTGCTACACCCGTGCGGTGGCGGTGGTGTCCTCTGCTACACCCGTGCGGTGGGCGGTGGTGTACCCTAGGTAATCGACGGAATAAGACGGTACTTAATAAATCCGATGGTAAACGACCCGGTTCGTTGTTTGTAACTTGCTGTTCCAGCACGGCTAATAGATCGTTCGCCGGTGCCGTTTTACTCGCTATTCTGGCCGGGTTGACCGCATGTGGCGACGAATCCTGGCCGCCCGATCCCTCCCGCGTTGAGCCGACGTCCCACGTGCTCGCCCCCGCGGAAGCGCTCCGTTCCTTTTATCTCCCCCCGGGATACCGCATCGAGCTGGTTGCGAGCGAACCGTTCGTAGAGGATCCCGTTGCCATCGATTTCGACGCGGACGGACGGATGTACGTCGTCGAAATGCGCAGCTACATGCCCGATCTCGATGCCGACGGTGAGCGGGAGCCGGTCGGACGCATATCCGTCCTCGAAGACGACGACGGCAACGGCCGGATGGACCGAAGCACGGTCTTCATCGACAGCCTCGTGCTTCCCCGCGCCATAATAGCCGTTTCCGGGGGGCTCCTCATTGCCGCTCCACCCCATCTGATCTTCGCCCGCGACCGTGACGGCGACCTCGAGGCCGACGAGCACGTCATCGTGAGCGACGAATTCGGCTCGACACGCAGTAATCCCGAGCACAATCCGAACGGCCTCGTATGGGGGATGGACAATTGCATACACACCTCCCAGCATGAGTACCTGTACTGTGCGGAAAAGGGCGAGCTGATCCGCGGAGGTCGAATAACGCCGATACGGACGCTCCTCCGAGGGCAGTGGGGCGTCTCGATGGACGACCTGGGGAGGTTCTATCGCAATTTTAACGAGGATCCGCTTCACGTGGACCTCGTGCCGGCGGAGTATCTGGCTCGCAATCCCGACCTCGTGCGGACGCGCGGTGCCTACGAAAACCTGATTAGTGACAAGACGGTGTGGCCTGTGCGGCCGAACTACGGGGTAAACCGCGGCTATCGCGACCATGTGCTGCGGGAGGACGGCACCCTGGCCTCCTTTACGGCGGCGGGATCCCCTGTCGTATATCGAGGGAGAGCGTATCCCTCGGAGGTTCAGGGTAATGTCTTCGTCACCGAGCCGGCCGCTAACCTGGTTCGGCGGTTCTTGCTTCAGGATGAGCAGGGCAGACCCCACGCGCGCAATGCGTATGACGGCGCTGAGTTCTTGACGTCGAGCGACGAACGATTCCGGCCGGTCAATCTCTACTCGGGTCCCGACGGCGCACTCTACGTCGTCGACATGTATCGCGGCGTCATCCAGCATACGACGTATCTGACCGACTACCTCAAAAAGCACATCCGCGACCACGGCTTAAAGGAGCCGATCGGGCTCGGTCGCATCTACCGTATCGTGCACGAATCAATGGAGCGGGCCGCCCGTCCCCGGCTCTCCGGGGCCTCGACGAGGGAGCTGGTCGATCATCTTGCTCATCCAAACGGATGGTGGCGGGACACCGCCCAGCGACTGCTGGTGGAGCGACGTGATTCGAGCGAGGCCGCTCGCCTGCGACAGGTGGCGCGTGGTGCCGACGAGGCCGTTACGCGCCTGCATGCCCTCTGGACGCTCGACGGCCTGGGCACTCTCGGCCGCGCCGACCTGCTGGCAGCGACATCGGATGCCTCGCCGTTCGTGCGAGCCGCTGCCGTGCGGCTTTCCGAGCCGCACCTCACTGACCGAACGATCTGCGGTGCGCTTCATGCGCTCGAGAGCGACGAAGCGTCCGTCGTGCGACGACAACTGGCTGCGACGTACGGCGAGCTGCCGTGGCCGGAGAGAAGGGAGGCCCTTCGCCGGATCCTCCTCGTCAATCCACGCGACTCGATTCTCACCGATCTGGTGGTCAGCGGACTAGAGGGGCGTGAGCACATATTCCTCGAGGATCTTGCGTCCGCCGGCGACTCCGCCCTGTCCGACGCGGTGAGCATGCTCGCGGGCGCGCGCGTCAATGCCGCCGGATCCGACGCCGCGGGACCTCTCGTGCGTAAAGCAGACGTCGGCTCGGCATGGCTACGCGGCGCCGTAAGACGAGGCGTCGAAATGGCTGCCCCGGAATCGGATGCCGACGAAAACCAGGCCACCGTTGCCGGCGTGGACAGTGCCAGGTATGAAGCGGCCAGGTCGCTCTTCGAACAAGTGTGCGGCGTTTGTCACCAACGTGATGGCACGGGCCTGGAAGGCGTCGCTCCGACCCTCATAGGATCGC
>CAZART010000125.1:0-14849 GCA_964487555.1 uncultured Rhodothermales bacterium | reverse complement strand
CCTTCAATGGCGCCAAAGGTTGTCGTGAAGGTCGGCTCCGGATAGGCGTGGCTCACCCACGCGCGGTCATCCAACTCCAGGCTCCTCGCCTTTATCCCTGAGGGAAGCACGAAGAACATAGTAGCGTGTGGAACGCCACTGTGCTCACGACCTACCATGTGGCCGGCTTCGTGGGCGGCGATGCCCTCGATGTCGTACTCACCCGGCGACGTGTCCGTCCCCACGCGGAGGCCTGAGTCAGTCACGAAGTCCGGGTTGAAGATCATGTCCGCATCGATGATCTCGCCCGTTTCTCCGTCTTCGGCAAACACGATGGTTTTGGCCGCGACGGCCAGTACACCGCTCGAAAACAAGAAGTCGGTGTCCTTGAACGTAACCAGGTTTACGCCGTCGCCCGCATGGGCCTTCTCGAGTGGAGATGTACCCTCGTACGAGAAGGTGATCGTCGAGGAGGTGACATCCTCCCAATGCTGGAAGGCATTTTGAACGGCGACGAAGTCGCTGCCGTCGGAGATGGTAGGATTGCCGTCGGCATTTATATGGTAGGCGAGGTGTCCGGAGGCGAGAGTTTGGCGCACAGGCGCCGCAACGCGAATGATTCTTCCGCCGGCATAGTCGGCCGCGTAGATTACCCCCGAATCAGTCACGAATACATTATTGAACTGACCTCCGCTCAGCCCGGTGAGGAATGGGGTCCATTCCGTCTCGCCGAGTTTTGCGAGTGCGACGCTCCGGCTCTCGGCGACGTACAGACGGTCTCCGAGCCCGAAGTCGAGCCCGCCCGGCGATTCGAGATTCTGAAGTACCACCGGCAGCGTCGATCCGTCGACAGGCGTGCCGTTCGGTGTGAATTCTCGAACCTCACCCGTCAGCTGGTACGCGACGAACATCGCGTCGCTCAGAAATGCCTTCCCCTGGGGATTCACATTCCCACTGAATGTGATGATCGGACTCGTGGCCGCTGTAGCAAGGTCTACCAGAGTGACCCGATCGTCGCCGGAGCCGCGAACCTCGCTTACGTATAGCGAGCCGTCCGGACTGATCTCGAGGTGCGTCGGACCGTTCAGACCCGAGACGAATGGTGCGCCCGGATCGATCTCAATCCCTTCCGGCGGTATGCTCGAGAGATCGATCACATAGATGCCGTTTAAGTCGAGATCGGAAACGTAAAGCACGTTTCCGTCCACAGCGACATCCACCGGCCGGCCGAAACCAAAGGCAATTCGTTCGCGCGTTCCGGTCATGTTGATACGGAAGATCTCGCCTGAACCGACCGCACTCACGAGCAGAGATCCGCTGCCATCCAGGGCGAGGCCTTGGGGTTCGGCGAATCCGTCCGCGAAGACCTCAGACATATAGCCCTTTGGGGCTTGGATCTCCGGGAGCGGGCACTTCGAGAATTCCGATGTATTGCCGCTGGGATCCGTGGCCGTGGCCGACATAATGGGCCCCACCACGCTTTCTGTCGGGACTGTCACATCGAAGCTCCCAGTGCCGGCGGCGTTCGTAATTACAGCCGACGATGCGACAAATTTTTGGCCCTCGCCGTGACCGGACGGGTCGCATGATTCGCTCGCGAAGACTTCGACCGTGTACGTCGTGGACGCGCCGCTGGTCAGGGTGCCGGACACCGTCACGGCCCCATCGCCGTACTCGGGCACAAGCAACACGGGGAAGTTTTGCAGATTATTGGGACCTGTATCACTCTCGTCGTCATTTAACGTAACCCCGTCATCCCCGAGATCAATCCCAAGTTCACCATTGCGATATATCGAGTTGGATAGAATTGAATTATTGTTACCACTATCAGAGATCGAAACCCCATCTTCAATGTTATGAACTATTAAATTTCCTGCGCCCGTATCTATCCCTCCTATTTCGTTGTCCGTTGCGTCTCCATATATTCGAATACCTACGAGATTGCCGAGCGAAACTGTGCCACTTGCGTCCGTTCCAATGTAGTTCCCGAATATTATATTATGCGAGCTCCCTTCAATGGCTATACCGGCCCAACCCGTATTACCCGATATAAAGTTTCGTGATCCTTCTGAAGTACCTCCAATACTCGTGCCCGTAGCGCCGGGTCCGATATAAACTCCCGTGCCATTGATATGCCCAATAATAGCCTCGCCAAGCGCATTGAGACCTATATAATTCCCTTCTAGTGTATTATCAGCTGTACCACTGTCTAATATGGCGATACCCGTGACATCATTACCTGATATTACGTTGCCTTCTCCCGGATCTGAACCACCGATCTTATTTCCAGAAGCGCCATTAAGGATTTGCACGCCATCTCCGCCATTACCTAATGCGGAGTTTCCAGAAATATCGGTACCTATGTAATTCCCGATCACAACGTTTTCTGTGGTACCGGCATCCGATATAACGACACCATGTACCCCTGAGGGAAAGCTAGGTGGTGGATTGTCACCATTGCCCGAGATGATGTTGCCTTCCAACTCAATTGCTCCACCAACGGTGTTGCTCGACGCGCCATTCACAATCTCAACGCCTCCTCCGTCATTGCCCAGGTCAGCAGTTCCATTGAGATCTGTGCCGATAAAGTTTCCTTGTACGTCGTTCCCAGTTGCACCGCCGCCCGTAATACTCACTCCATAAGCCCCATTGGCCGAGATGACGTTGCGCGCGGACGCGATCCCGCCGCCGATCGTATTGCCTGAGGCATCGATGACGAGTATTCCATGATTCGTATTTCCGAGATCGGAGAGTCCGTCCGCTGCGGTACCGATCAGATTGCCTTCGACCACGTTTCCACTCGCATCGGCCCCGTTAATTTCGACTCCTATGTTCCCGTTCCCTGAAATGACGTTACCCGCGCCGGTGGCCGTGCCGCCAACGGTGTTGTTCGGGGCGAAGAGACGTATGCCGTCGTCGGCATTCGGCAAGGCGCTTGTCCCCGATACGTCCGTACCGATGTAGTTACCCTGGATGGCATTACCGGTTGTGGCTGCATCTTCGGTCTGGACGCCTACGCTTCCGTTTCCCGATATGACATTACGGGCGTTCGGATCGGTCCCGCCGATCGTGTTTCCTGTTGACCCACCGCCGATTTCAACGCCCGTTTCGAGATTGGGAAGGGCGGCGCTGCCGGTGTTGTCTGTTCCGATGAGATTGCCTTGAATCTGGGTTCCCGTCGACCCAAATCGAATTCGGACGCCGGATCTCAGATTGCCTGAAATCACATTGCCGGCACCGGGCGTCGTGCCGCCGACGACCGTGCCGGAGGCGAACGCCAGGTTCACACCCGAGCGGCCGTTGGGCACGGAAGACGTGCCGGCCACTGTCGTTCCGATGCGGTTTCCTTCGATGACGGTTGCATCCACACCGATGATGGTGACGCCTGCACCCGGATTTCCGGAGATGAGATTCCCTTCACCCTCCGAATCTCCTCCGATTATCGTGCCGGGCGCGTCGGAAATATTGATACCGTGCGAAAAAGGTCCGTTGTCGAGGTCGAAGGGCGGTAGATCGGCGATAACTGCGTCACCGTCGATATTCGTTCCGATGTAGTTGCCCAGGACTTCGTTACCCGACGCCTCCGAACCTGAGATCGCGATTCCGCTTCGGAGATTCCCTGAAATTACGTTCCCCTCAGCGGCGCCGGCGCCGCCGATCTGGTTTCCCGGCGCGTCGACGAGTGCGATTCCGGCCGCCTCGGCGCCGTTCCCGACGGCCGCCATGCCGGCCGAGTCGGTGCCGACAAGATTGCCCTGTATGATATTTCCGGTAGCCGTCGATCCGCTGATGCTGATCCCTCCGTCCGTGTTGCCGGAGATCAGATTGCCGCTCCCAGGTTCGCCGATCACGTTATCAGGCGACGCAGAGATCTGAATGCCCCACTTGTTTCCGATCGCCGTCGTCCCCCCGGCTCCCATCCCGATGTAGTTATGCAGGATTTTATTGCCGGTGGCGGACGTTCCGGTGATGGCAACGCCCGAGAAAGCGTTGCCCGCGATGTAATTTCGAGCGGTCGCCGTTGTGCCGCCGATGGTGTTGTTCACGGCAGCGTTTATCCTAACGCCGTCGCCGGCATTTCCCAGCGCGGCCGAACCTGTTGGGTCGAGTCCGATCAGGTTCCCCTTCACGGCATTGCCGCTCGAGGACGTGCCGGCGATCTCAACACCGTGGGCACCATTCCCGGAAATGACGTTGCCGGCACCCACGGCGGTTCCGCCGATCGTGTGACCGGAGCTGTTGGCGATCACCACACCGGAGAAGGTATTTCCGAGATCCACGGTGCCGGTTAGATCCGTGCCGATGTAATTACCCAGGACGGTGTTCCCCGTCATCTCGATGACGATCCCGCTCAGCCTATTATCAGATATGATGTTACGCTCTCCGGGCGTCGTTCCGCCGATGATGTTGTTCGAGGCGTTCAGGAAGATGCCGTGCTCGGTATTGCCGAGGCCGGTTGTACCGCTGACGTCCGTGCCGATGAAATTGCCCTGTACCTTGTTGTCGTTTGCACCCGGCACGAAGTTAATGCCGCTAAAGGCACTACCTGATATAACGTTACGTGCGCCCCCATCGCTACCGCCGATTTCGGTGCTCAACGCGCCGTCTTCAAGTGCGATGCCGAAGTCGTTTCCCAGGTCTACCGTCCCGGTGATGTCCGTGCCGATGAGATTTCCCTGGATGAGGGTCCCGCTCGATTGGTTGATATTGACGCCGCTAACGTTATCCGAAATGAGGTTGCGCGCCGCGTTCGACGTACCGCCGACTACATTATCGTCGGACAGGTTTATCCACACACCACTGCCATTTCGCAGTCCGACGACTCCGGATACGTTCGTGCCGAGAAAATTTCCTACGATGACATTTCCACCGCCGGTATCGAGATTAATGGCGGGACCCCCAAATCGATTGATAACGAGGCCTCGAACGGTACTCCCGCCTGCAAAAATCGTCAGACCCGCTGCACCCCCGCCGGCGATGCTGCCATCCAGCTCAACCATGAGAATGGCATTTATGCCGGCGCTCGCTGGATTTGTATTGACGGTGGCTCCCGCCTGCGTATATCCGTCGATGCTTACGGGGTCATCGACGGCAGGCAGCGGCGTCGTCGGCTGAATCGTGTGAGGACCGCTGCCGGCAATGTCGAAATGAATTTCGTCGAGTCCGGAGCGATCGTTGGCATCGATGATCGCCTGTCGCAGGGAGCCGGGCCCACTGTCGTTGGTGTTGGTCACTACGATCGGGGCTGCCGCCGTCCACCGAGAGAATGCATCCACACCGCTGAGCTGAATCTCATTCGCAGTTGCATCGACCGAGCCGCTCTCTGAAGTCCAGGTCGTGCCACCGTCCGTCGAGCGATAGAGAGCCAAAGCGCCCTCATTCAGGGCATTCAGCTCGGATTCGTCGTAGTGATATACCAGTTCGGCATCCAAGCCGGTGTTATTCGTCGGATTCACGTCGAAATAGCGAAACAGACTGGTCTTTCCGTTGACGCTCTGCTCACCATGGCCACGTACGATCTGGGTGCTTCCTAAATTTGCCGGGCTTGTGATCTCAAATCCCAGACCGGCAAGATTCACTCCACTCGGTGCGTTCAAAACCCTCGTCGTTTCGATGTGCCCCGCCGACCCTTTAACCGTGTTTCCGTCAGTCTCGCTGAGCACGGCATCGGCCCCGAGGGTCACCACGTGACCATTCAAGTCCAGGTCCCCGCTCGTAAGCTGAAGCGTTCCATCAATCGTCGCGTCGCCGTCGAGCAGCACGTCGCCGGAAGGTTTATCGATCTCGAGGTTATGGAAGCTCTGAACGTCCGTATTGGCGAACGACTGCGGACCGGTACCGTTGAATTCTACAGTACCGGTTCCGGGGAGGAAGACGCCCCGATTGTCCCAGTCTCCGGCAAGGGTGAGGGTCGTGCCGCCAACGACGGATACCGTTGATCCGATTGCCGCCTCATATGCCGACACGCCGCCGGAGGCTGTGAGCTCGAGGTCTTGAGTGATGGTCAGGGTCGCGCCGTTCTTTTCGACCCCGAGTGCGCCGATCTGAAAGTTCGGACCGGCCGCGAACGTACTGCTCGATCCTCCGACGAACATGAGCATGCCGTCTCCGGAATTGAAATTTCCGCCCAGGCGAACGAAGTCACCGCGGTTCGTGATCGTCTGACCACCCAGGTCGAACGAAATAGACGGGTTGTCATCGATGCTGATGCCTTCGCATTCGAAGCTGCTACTTACGGTGACGATGCCGGCATCTATGTCGAGTGTGCCCACGTTACCCGGGCCGTTGATCGTCATGTCCGCCGCCACGACAACGGTGCCGCTGATGGAGGAGTTGGCCGCCACATTTAGCAGGCCGATTCCCGTCACCGACGAGGGAAGCGTCAGCATATTTTCGCCGCCGAGGTTCACATTGAGCTCGCCCGCCCCAAGGCTTGGCGGAAGCTCGCCGCTCGCCGTGACGTCCGAGTCGCTGCCGTCGTTATCGACGTAATACACGTGTCCTGTACCGACGTACGATATGGTACCGGACACAGCGGCATCATCGTCTCTCGTCACCCGGCCGCCATCCGCGATGCGCAGACGACCATCCGGCACCGAGTCGGATACCGTCAGTGAACCGTCATCCAAGATTAGTGCCTGACTTGGGTTTGTTGCCCCAAGTCGAAACACGCCGTCCGAGAATCCGCCAGTCGTATTTGCGCGGAAGGTAACGTCGCTATTGACGGTCAAGCCGTTTTCGATAAGCACACGCGTAAAGGCCCCCGTCTGGCGAGCCTCGAAGATCAGGGCTTCACTGACGGTGAGGTGTCCTTCGCCGTACGTACCTGCCTCGATGCTGATGATGTCACCGTCGCCGATGAAGGAGGCGGCAAGACATGCGGCGATCGTTCGCTTAGCCGATATCGGCGTCTGACCGTCCTCAGCGTCGCTTCCACCAGTGTCCACGAAGCAGACGTCCTGTGCCTCAGACGAACCTGCGGTCAAAACAGCTAGCATGGCCACGAGCGCAAGCGCTCTGCCTGTGAGCCGCAGAAATGATCCAGGAGCTCTCATCGGTGATACCAATTTCATGGCATTCCTCCATTGTCGGTAAGTGTGTCACCGACCTGGTCGGCGGGACGTGCGGTCTAGTTCTTTATGGTTGGACGTACTTTCTAATCTCAGATAGAACGCCTTCCAGGGGCCGCACGCCCGGTGGTGAGTCGGGACGAAGTATTCCCGTTTTCGCGAGGGTGGCCGCTTCGTCAAGGCCGACGCCTCTTATCATCTTGCCCTGGGCTGCGGGCGCCTCGATAATTTCCAGTTTTCCTTGCATGCCGCCGGTCACAAGCGTCTTTCCGGATGGGTGATCCCAGAGAAACAGCAGCACCTCTTCGTCGTCGACAAAAAAGGGCATGTCCGAAACCTCGTAGAGCGTATTGCCAACACGGCCACCGGGTACCGTGATGACGATCTCGGAGGCCACATCTCCCTTAAGCCGATCCTCGATGCGTATCCTCACGTCCGTGTAGATTTTCGAGCGGTCGCCGGTCCAGTAACTGCGCCGATCGACTGTTTGGGCCAAAACGATGGTATTCGACGTGTTGCTGAGCTCTTCGAGAGACATCGCACGTACCTGGCCGGCGGTCTCGGGGGGCAACACGAAGGAAACGATGGCTGTCAGTAGAACCAGATAGCGATAGGTGCTTCGCATAGCAGTTTATTCGGTTTTGCCGATTCTGATGAACGGCGCCCAGTGGAAAGGATGGGCGTATGCTTCGTGTCGGATCATCTCCAGTTTGGCGTGCCTGAGAGCGTCGGACACGTCCATTTCGCGCTCGACCATCGCTGAGTAAAATCGCTCCATCAGCCTGGAGGTGGATTCGTCGGCGACACGCCACAGGCTCACGACAAGCGACGGGACCCCTGCATACATAAACGCCTGCGTCAGGCCCACGAGGCCTTCGCCACGAACCATCTTCCCCAGACCCGTTTCGCAAGCGGATAGCACTGCCAACTCGGCGTTTATGGTCATGTCGAAAATCTCTGCGGCCTGGAGAAAGCCGTCTTCCCTGGCTCCTTGAGTTTGAGCCAGCACCAAACCGGAGAAATCCGGCCGCTGCTCGTCGACAATGCCGTGCGTGGCGAAATGGACGAATCGGTAGTCCTGCAGAGCGCCGTCGGCTTTAATCTGTTCTTCAGCGGCCTCCGCCCGCAAGTACACATCTCCCTCGTCCGGCGCGAACAAAGCCGCGATGGTGCGGACCTCGGTTCCGCTGTGGGGGAGCCGTTCAAGTCCAAAGCGGACGGCGGGGTATGCAGATGAGGCGTCAGCGGCGCCCTGTCCGTCGAGATCGCCAAAATCCGGATCACCGAAGGCGATTAACTGCTTATCAAATGACCTTTCGCGCTCGGATTCGTCATTCTTTAGCTGCATAAGTACGCTCGCAGAAGGCGCGTAGCTGATCGGAACGCGTCGGACGAGGTAATCGAGCTCCGTAAAAGATGAGCCGGTCGTCCGAGCCTGCACGAGGAGCGCTTCGAACGGCAGGTAATGCAGAACCCCGTCGGGAATGACGATCAAGTGATATCCCGATTCGACATATTGTGCCGCGGGGCCTATCAGTAGCTCGTACAACGAGTGGGCCGACTGCGAGTAGGTGTCGGCGGCGGTTACTTCCGGCGCCGAAAGGGCGTAACGCAAAACTTCGACCTGCTCCTCTAACGCAGTCCCATCCGGCAGCCGAACCATCTTGACCGCGTCCCTGGTCACGATCCACAGACTCGAGCTGCTGTCGCCGACGGCGTATTGAAGAAGGACATCATTCTCGTCCAGCAGCTCGGCCTGGACCTCCTTCGGGCCGAGTACTCTTATGACGCCGTCTGGCGAATCGCCCGCCGCCAGACTCTTTCCTCGCTGCAAATTCTGGTACTCCTCTTCAAGCCTGTCCAGCTTCTCGTCCAACCGCGCCACCTCGGACCGATCAGGTGATTGCCTGGTCGTCTCGACCTGGAGCGCCCGTCGCGTCTGTCCGATGTCGCTAAGCAGTGCTTCTTGTCGCTGCTCGATACGAGCGTCCAAAGTCGGAGGCGATATTGAAGTGCCTTCCGACAGCAGATCGAGGAACGATCTGGCTTTGGCTCTTTCGGCGAATTCGAACCCGCGTAGCTCATAGCCGCCCTCCGGATTCGCCTCATGCAGGAGGCCGAATAGATGGATGATATTCTCGTAGGCAAAACGCCGTTCTGCGAAAAAACCCGATCTGTCCTGCGCGGTCTGGAGGCCTCCGCGTACCGTCTCAACGACGTCTAGCGCTTGAGCGTAGAACCGAATCGCCTCTTCGTACTCTCCTAACGACTCGTGGTATTCGCCGAGCCCCATCCGTACCATCCATCCCAGATCAGGGTCGTCGAGCTGCCGAGTCCGCTCGAGCGCCTCCTGGTAATGGGAGAGGGCCGTGTCGTGAGCGCCGGCGCGGAGTTCGGCATTTGCAAGCGTAATAAATGCTCTGGTCTCTTCGGTCTCGTTCTTTGCCTCCCGGCTGAGTCGCAGCGCTTCGGTGCCGTATTCTACAGCTTTCGCATACTCCTTCAGCTTGACATAGGCATTGCTGAGACCGGTCACAGCCCAGATCTCACCGCGAGCTTCACCAGCATGTTTAAACAATGGGCGAGCCTTTTCGAACCTCGGTACGGCCTGCTCGTATCGCTCAGCATAGTTGAGCAGGATGCCCGTATTCAGCAGTGCGTACGCCAGGGCACTGACATCGCCGAGCTCTTCGGCAAGCCGAGTTGCTTCCAGATACCTTTCGAGCGCCGCGTCGTAATCACCGATGCGGCGGTAGACTTCTCCGATCATATTCAAGACGGCAGCGATCTCCGTCACATCGTTGCGTGCCCTGCGTATGTCGTGCGCGCGCTCGAGCTGGAGCAATGCATCGGAGTGGCGGCCGAGATCAGACAGGACAAGGCCTAAAAAGAAAAGGCTCTTCGCCTGACGATCCGAATCTCCGACTGCTCCGGCCGCCTCGGCTGCCTGCTGATAGAATGGCACCGCATCCGAAAAAGCGCCGACCTGTCGGTAAGAGTCGGCGAGAAACAGGAGGGATTTCGCCAGACCGATGGAGTCCCCGATCTCCGTCCGGACGTTGATCGCGTCTAAAAAGTATTCCGCTGCTGCCTGGTAATCACGCAGAAAAATCGTCGTGGCCTGTCCGATATCGTTCAGGCTGTTGCCGACGAGCCGGCGGTCGTCGACCTCCTCGCGAGACGCGAGTGCCCGCTCGAAGAAGGCGAGCGTACTGTCTCCCGAACCGGCATACCAGTAGACGACGCCGAAGCCGCCCAGCGCTTCTGCCTCTCCAATCCGGTCACCGATTCGCCGATAGGTCTCGAGTGCCGTCGAATACGCCTGCAGCGCGTCATCTCCGGACCGCAGCTCTCGACCGTGAGCGAGCAGGCTGTCCGCGAGCAGCTTATCACGCTGCTCGTCCCTGGACCATCTTCCGATATAGGAGACCGCCTCGCTGAGGCTCTTCTCTCCAAAGCGAGACTCAAACGTCGACGCGATCGCCTCAGCTGCCGCCCGCTTTTCAGCCGCCCTCGTCGCATCGCCGGCGAGATTGGCCGCAATGCTCGCGGCGATTAGGTCGTTTACGACCGGCTTCACTTTCAACCGATTCTGCTCAATCAAAGACACGAGATGCCCGGCATCGTTTTCCACGACGGCCGCATTGAGCCGCGTCGCCAACGTCTCTTCGTCGAGCCGCTGCGCCGAAGCGTCGGAGGTGAGGGCAGCCGCAGCCAGCACGAGGGCTGCCATAAGAGCGATGGGCCGGAATCCGGCGCTTCGAACGCCCGTTCTGAGGTGTTTACCGCCCGTTATAAAGCGTTTACGGTGTGCTTCCAGCTGCCGATCATCCGATATTTGGTGCCGTGCTCTCATTTCCGCTGTTCCAATCTGATTGCCGTCTGCAGTTCGGCGATCGCGTCGTCCTCGCGGCCGAGATCCCTGTAGAGATTTCCGAGGATCTCATGCGGCAGCGGAGCGTCGGGATAGCGTTCGGCGAGTTTGGCAAAGTTCGCGACCGCATCGTCTCCCGTTCGAACGACGTCGCCGCGGTTGAGCTGGTCTCCCCAGACGGCACTTTCGACCGTTACACCTTTCGCCCGGATGATGGTCACGGCGCCCTCGATCTCGGTAATCAGGGCCACCGGCGGCGCCTGAGCCGCAACCGGAATCGTCCACACGGCGAGAATCGTCCACGCGGCGATCAGAAGGGCGCGGTGCCGGATGAGTCTTCCGTCCATAAGCTACCTCCTCTGAAAGTTTTCTCCTTCACGTTACGGCATCTTCAGTGGAGAAATGCGACATTGACCCGTAAGTATTCGGACATTCTACGAAATAGATGCGCCGTCAAGTCCGTTTCCGTATATCTCCCGCCTTTTCGTATACTTATCCTGTCCGCATGCCATCTCCCGTGGTACCGCCATGCGAACCATCCCCGGCCGTCTGCTCGGCGTGATTATCCCGGCGATCGCCCTCGCGCAACTCGCTGTCGCGCAACCAGAGAAGAACCGCTTCGACCACCTCGACGTTCGAACACGCTCTGTCCCAGGGGATCGTCTATGACATCCGCAGCGACCCGGCCGACTTCATGTGGTTCGCCACAGAGGATGGAATAAATCGGTACGACGGCTACGCCTTCCAAATATAAGCATGAGCCGTTTGATTCCGCATCACTGTCCAATAGCATTATCAACGACGGCATCGTCGATCGAACCGGACACCTGTGGGTAGCGACGCAATGCGGGCTCAATCGAAAGGACCCGTCGAACGATGAGTTTCGCGAATCCCAGGTATGTGAAACAAGGTCATCCACGAATACTTCGTATCGATCTTGAGTTAGTCTGGATCGTCCCGCGACGTCGCGGCCGGATATCCGGCCTGTGCACGGCCGGCGCGAACGGCTTATCTGGCCAGCACGACCGTACGGCTGACGGTTCGGCTTCCGGCGTGTAGCCGGAGAGAATAGGTACCGGAGGCGAGGTGAGCGCCGTCGAACACCACCCGGTGATCCCCCGCCGAGCGTACGCCACGGACGAGCGTCGCCACTTCTCTGCCGGCGATGTCGAAGGCCTTTAGCGTGACGTGACCGCCGAGGTCCAGCCTGTAGGCAACGTCCGCGACGTCGGTGAAGGGATTTGGAAAGCTGTCGATGGTCACGGTCCCGACGCGCCCTTCGTCTGGCCGACTGTATCCGAGCGTTGCCCTGTCGGCATGTTCGACGACGGACCCGTCGAGCACGCCCCTGCCGCCCGGCGCGAACTCGATGCCGCTCCAGGAGCCTCCCTCCGAGGTGAACGTGACCTGGCGGGCATCGAGCGTTCCGCGCACCGTGATACGAGCGTCCGAGGCAAAAAACAGCACCGTGCCCGGTTCGATCGTCAGCGTCGCACCGGCTTCCACGACCATGTGTCCGCGGATGGTCTCTCCGGAGGTCTCCGCGCCGATCCAGGAATTCGCACGGATGATCGGATCGATCCGGATGTCCGTTACGTAGTCGAAACCCATGTCCATTCCTTCGCCCATCCGAATGGCGTCGATCGCCTGCCAGTTCCCTTCCTGCATCGCAAACCCCGGCGGGTATTCCGTAAATCCGCTGATATTCGGCCGCGTCCACGGCGTCAGCTGCATGCCCGATCCCGGACCGAACAGGTCTCCCTCGTAGGTGCTGCTCATGATCCCGAGATCCAGCGAGTTGTCGGCCGGAAGGACGGCGTAGCGCCCCTCACGGGACAACGTCACCAGCAGGCCCGTGGCCATCAAACCGAGGTCGCTGCGGGGCGAGCAGGCGCTCGATGTCGACACGTCGAAGAAACCGGCTCGCTGCCTGTTGGACAAGTAGAGCGTACGGGTACGGTGCGCTTCCGGAATGACAAGCCGGCGGCAATTGGAGGTGTCGCCGCTGTAGAGATCAGTCAGTGTGATGACCTCACTTTCACGTAAAACGGGACAGTCAATCCAGCCGTCGTTGAGGATGTGGCGCTCCCAGGCGGAGATCGTCAGGTCGCCCCGGGCATCATAGAACGGGCTTCCGGCCATGAGGGCATATCCTACTCGGCGAGGCCCGTTGGCGGGCACACCGACACCGACTCCGATGTTTCCGAGTGGCACGACGTGCGAATTGCCGAGCAGCTCGGGCCGCCACAGGTCATGCCCGAATTCATGGGCCATCAGCCGGATGATGCTCGGCACGGGGTCGACGTTGCCGGGATGTGCATAGCGCAGGTAGGCACCCGAGGCGCGCCAGTGAACCCTCACGCCGTCAACCTCGAGATCGGGCATGGTCGCATTTCCCAGGACGGAATAGCCAGTCCAGCCGACACCGGCATGCCGCAGTATGATAAACAGGTAATCGACGTACCCGTCTCCGTTCTCGTCGTAGTCGCGGAAGTCGACGTCGCCGTTGATGCCGGAGAGGATTTCCTCCGTCAGCATCGCCATGCCCCGCTCCGAGGAACCGTTGCCGCCTCCCGTTGCCGTCGTGATGCCGTACTGCAATTCTTCGTGCGCGGAGGCGACCACGTGGGGATAGACGTCCCCATACATCCTCAGCCGCCCTTGAGACTGTTGGTGGAAATAGGCCGTCAAGCTGTGGGACGGAAAGGGGCCGGAGGCGTTGTTTGCAAGCAGCGTGGCGGCAAAGTCGGGAAGCCGGTCCGGATCACTCCACGCATTCGAGGCGAGAGAGCAGCCGCTCAGGTTTGAGGTGTCGTCGCGAAACCGTGCAAAGACGATGAGGGCTCGTATGCGGCCCGATGTCGGCGTGCGCGGTCCGAATCCGCCGGAGGATACGTGCCGCGAAGGTATGTGATGTGCCGCGTCGTCCCGGGTCGTAACGGGCCGGGTTAGAACCATCTGTGTCGCTGTACTGCCGGCCGTGCCTTCGTTGATCGTGGCGCCCAAAGAGAGGGTATCGGTCGGGACGTCGTCGTGGGCGCAATACCCGTCCTGAGCGAGGCACGGGCGGCTGCACAGGATCGATAGCAGGAGGCACGTCGGAATCCGGTTGCGCGCGTTCATAACGGCACCTCCTTGCTATTAGAGAGGGAATGATCTACGATGAGGTCATCGGGTGGCTTGTCGTCTAAGAGGATCACGTAAAACGGCCGCACACCGGCTAATCGTCACCGGGCACGAGGGCCTGCCATGACGCGGTCTACCTCCGTCACTCATCTGCTGAAAGCGCTGCAGGGCGGCCGCCGCGAGGCGCTCGACGAGCTCCTCCCGCTGATCTACGAGGAAATGCATGCGCTCGCGAGGCGGCAGCGACGCAAGTGGCAGGGCGACTACACGCTGAACACCACCGCCCTCGTGCACGAGGCTTTTCTCAAACTCGTCGAGCAGTCGACGGCGGACTACACGAGCTGCGCCCATTTCCTGGCGGTGGCTTCGAAGGCGATGCGTCATCTCCTGGTCGACTATGCCAGGAAGAGGGGCGCCGACAAGCGCGGCGGCCCGAAGCGCTCGCTGGAGGAGATGGGCTCGGGGATCGGCGAGGGGGTGGCGCAGGTGTTTGGAACGGCGATTCGCATGTCGCCCGAAAGGGCCGCGGAAATGATCTCACTCGACCGCGCTCTGGAGCGCCTCGCCGAGCAGGACGAGCGCGCATGCCGCGTCGTAGAGTGCCGCTTTTTCGGCGGGATGACGATAGAGGAGACGGCGACCGCGCTCAGCGTCTCGCCGGCGACGGTGAAGCTGGATTGGGCGGCCGCGAGGGGGTGGTTATACCAGGCGCTGCACGAGGACCTTTGACGGAGAACCATGATGGACCCCACGCGATGGAACACGCTTAAGGCCCTGCTCGAGCAGGCGCTCGCGTTGCC
>CAZART010000124.1:0-14864 GCA_964487555.1 uncultured Rhodothermales bacterium | reverse complement strand
TTCCAGATGCCCATCGGGCAGGATCTATCGGAGGCTCAGATCACCTTGTTGGAGGAGTGGATCGCGAACGGCGCGGAACAGTAGACGAGAAAATCGTTGCTCTCTAATGCTCCCGGCTCCCGTGATTGGGAAATCGATTCATGCTGCCTGATTACGATCCTTCACGCCCGGTACTCGTTCTGGCACCCCATTTCTTGCTGCCGACGCGCCACGGTGCGGACGTGCTGATAGAGGGGCGCTGGCGCGCATTCAGCCGAAACGTACCCGAAGTTCACGTACTCGGCTGCCGCGAACTCATCGTGTATCGCGACGGGACGCTCGCGCAGCGGTCACCATTCGAAAATCGCATGCGTTCGAAGACCATGTCCGTATTGCGGGCACTTGCTCACGGCAGTCACTACCTCTTGGAGAAATTCCTGACCAGGAGGTACATCGAGAGAGCACGTCGTCAGCTTCAGGATGAGCGCTACGGAACGATCGTATCCAGTTACCTGTGCTCGGCAGATTTCTACGGCAGCGTCCGCGCACGTTTCGACCGGCTGAGCCTTGTCGAAACGCACAATGACGATTTCGCATGGTTCTCGGATATCGCGCGAGAGACGCGTAATCCTTTCATCCGAAAAGCCGCCGAGCTTTCCACGAAATGGACGGGCGACTTCTTTCGACGAGCATCACAGGAGCATCTGTATCTGCACGTTACCGAGGGAGACCGACGGGCATATGCGGGCCACAGTCCGAATCATCGCAGCATTATTGCGCCCATCGGCATTGACCTGACCGACGAGCTTCCTCGTCACGTCGAATCCGACGGAACGGTCCGCCTGCTCTTCGTCGGCTCCCTCGGCAGGAGCATGAACTACGACGCGATCAGCTATTTCGCGGAACGGTACTATCCCGTCTTGGAGAAGGACTTGAATACGACGGTGGAGGTGAGGATAGCCGGCAGTGGGCCCACACGAAGGGTCCGAAACCTCTGCGAGCACATGGGATGGTCGTTATACGCCGACGTTTCAGACGCCGGGCTCAAGGAGCTCTATGCCGAGGCTTCGTTCACGCTCCTACCGTTCCGGTACGCCACAGGTGCCAAGCTGAAAGTTCTGGAATCTCTTTCGTATGGCGTACCGTTCCTCGGTACTACCAAGGTCAAAGGCCAAATTCCGTCAGAGATATGGCCCAGTCTTTTAGCTGATGAGGCAACCGACTGGGTCCGTCACGTACGGAACGTCCTTTCGCGCACCCTAACGCCGGAAGAACGGCGACGAATAAAGGAAGTGGCACGACCGTACTCCTGGAATAAGATCGCCGACCGCCTTCACGAGAGCCTGCTTGCGCGTGCATTCGAGCCAAATGCGACCGAGCGATAACTTACGTGCACCGCTGAAGGAAACGACCAAGGAGGTCATCCGGCCACTAACCAACCGTCTTCGGGAAAATCATCCCTGAGTATTGGACTGAAACCTACCCGCAGATCACGTGTAAGGTGCGAGCATCCCTCGCGACAGCTGACCATTCGAACCTCGGCCAAATTGACCCAGTTATCATCCCGGACGTGGGGCTACGCGCCTGACTCTATATATCATGAAAGGTGGGCCCTACTGGAGGATCACGTCACGAATGAACCGTTCGTCCTGGTCGACTGGGGGAGCGACGCCGGATGGTTCAGCGTCCGAATAGCAGGGGCGTATCCTCGCTCCAGCGTCGTCTCAGTGGAGGCCGGAATCATGACCGGTGGCCGAGGTCTGACCGAACACCGAAGCCGGTTGGACGAGTTCGGTATTACGAACAACATTGTCGTCGACAGCATCTTCGGGCCTGCCACTTTCGAACGGATTTGTACCGTCCCGTCGGATTATCAGCTCGTCCTGAGCGTCTTTCACCACATGGGGGACGGATTTGGGAATTATCTCAAGACGGTCGCCGAGTGGGATAAGGCATTCTGTGATCTCGTCCGTGGTTCAAACGTGACGTTTTTCGAGGTGCCGAACGAGGACTCTCCCACCGAGACGCCCCATCGTGTGAGGCTCTGGTATGACCAGCGAGATGTCGAAACCGTTATCAACGACGCCCTCGTGCGGAATCAGGTGCGGGCCAAGGTCGAGCTGCTCGGAGAAACCCGGCATGGCGCGAAGGGCGCACGAAAGATGTTCAAGATCACCCTGGACGAGCCTGTTGAGACCGTCTCGGCGGAAGAGATCGCAGACCACATACGTGAAGCGGCCAAACGTGTCGGAGTCACAAGGTATCGGCAGCTTCGCATGATGGCCTCACAGCTGCGGGCGAAAATCCGAGGACTCTAAGGCCCATATGATGAGCGTCCGATGACTTTGTCCAGGCTCATCAACTACGCGGAGCGACGATCGGTCTATCTGTTTCAGAAGATCACGGGGTATGGGCTCGACGAGGCGTTCGCCCGGGATCTGTCCAGACAGGCGGAGACCTATCTGAGCGACGAATCACACGAGAGGCGGCTCAGCCGACCATTCGCGAATATCGGCCCATCCGTTCTGGATCTCGAGGACACCTCCCGCTACTCGCTCGTCCGGGACGACATCTATCGACGGTTCGACGCCGACGAAAGCGGAAGCGAGGAGGATCGCTTCGGGCGGCGAGGCTCCTGGATTCCGCGGGGATGCAAGATCTACTTCGATGCCAAGACGAAGGACTTCGTCAAAGTCTTCGACGAGCACTTCTGCTCTCGTGGAGAAGGTGCGTTCCTCCGGCCGGCGCTGGACGCCGGGGTATATGACTTCCTCTGCCCAAACCTCAGCTACATCATTCAGGACGATGCCGGCCATATTTTCGGGTACGCGATCCGTGAGGGAGATCCGCTGAACCTCTACGAGTTCGAGCAATACGTGGGCGGTGCATTACGCGAGGTGATCTGCGAGGTCACGCGTCGCTCCGGTTTCTACCTCTACGATCTCGAGTTTCACAACGTCATCAGATCCGGAAACCGACTATCTCTGATCGATCTCGAAAGCGTTCTGCCCATCGAATGGTTTGGAAAAGGCATTGCGTTTGCCGAAGAGCATCTGGATGTCCTTGACGTCGGATGGCCGCTGAATGAGAAGTGGAGGTCGCCGAAATGGTATCGGGACTTCCTGGTGGATCTGGTCGGACCGGAGGGCATTCAGCCGCCGCCGAGACGGTCGGGGCTTCTCGCAGATGTTGGCTGACGCGTCGATGTAACTCCGTTCGGCCGTAACTGGGCGAATGCATAGGCCTGGATGGACTCGAGCGCTGCCAATCGTAAGCCGGCGCCTCCGACTAGCAGACCTCCCGTTTCAAGCGGAAGAGCGATTTACGGCACACGAAACTATTGCGCGAGCACGACTGGATGCGTCCTTGGACCGCTGCTGTGCTGAAGATTTATGAAATATAGGCCGGACGGCACCTTCGTCCGGCGTCGTCCCGGCCGTTCCATTCGAGAAAATGAACGCCAGGATCGAGCAGTGCATCGAATTGCAGTCAACATCGGATAGGGGCGGCTTCGACCGTTTGCTTCGGAGGTGCTTCGCCGGTCTCGGCGGTGTGAGCATGTTGATTGCAGTGTCGCTCGTGCTACTTGAACCGATCGTCATTCGGCCCCTTGATCCAGATGCTGCGTACAGCCCGGGCGTGGCTGCGCTTCAGATTCTGGTTGTGGAGCTTTCCGTTCTTCTGCATCTATAGTCTCCTTTATGCGGCGGTCGTTTCGAAGCAAGACGAAACATTCATATCATACTTTCTGCTTGGAGTCGTACTTCTCAATGTCGGCCTCAATCTTGCAGTGATTACGACATTCGGAATCAGTGGAGCGGCTGCTACCAGCATCGCTCCCGAGATTGCCCGTACTGCCGTCTATTTTGGACGACTTGGACGACTTCGAGCGCGAGACGGCGCGTGAACTAGTACGTAGTCACCGACTGCACATTCTTTGGGACTATCGCCGCTCCGTCAGGGACGAATGAGATGGCAAGGTGTTTTGCGCTCGGCGCTCACGTGAGCTGGAATCTCCGCTCCCAAACCGAGGATGTGAAACGTGGCTTATTCGCGGCAGGGCGATCCAGATAACGTATCCCAATCCTGTTGATTGGACTAAAATAAGCATGGGGTTTCGCTTTCAACCCGCATTCCTTGCGATCAGTACCGGCCATCTGATCATTTTAAACAAGCGTAATTCATTCAATGAATATTCTGATATGACGTACTCGCGTCAATTTCTCGTCTTGGTTCTATTAATCTTCGTCACTGAAACATCTTTGGCACAAAATGCTGTTGACCTGGCGAGTGATCACATTATTTTTGACGATTTCAATTACAATTCGCCTGCTCACCTTTTTAGTTCGAATGCATGGGAGGTCGGGCCTATCCGAACTCGCAGTACGCCCATGTGGCGGAGCTACAATTGGGATGACCTGGCGTTTGATCGCGGGGAAATAGCATTCAGCAACGGAGTGATGACGCTCAATGTACCTTCGGGAAATCGTCTGACATTAGGTCGAGACGACTCACGAAGCGCTAGATTGCCGGCCGTCATCATGGGCATGGCACTTGGACAGGGCACATATGGCGCCCGCGTTCGATTCCATCACCTCGATGACGAGAATTACCTCATCTCCTCCTTCTGGGCCGGAAGCCCCAATCGGTACATGACACAAGGCGGAGCCAATCTTGCGAATGAACTCGACCTGGAATTCAACTCGTGCTTTTCTCATCCGGGCTCGAGAAGTTGCTCGGGACAGGCAAATAATTTGATGATCGTAAGCAACTGGGAGGATCGAACGGTTGAGAGCGTGCACGTAGACTGCTACGGTGCAACCGGCTCCCGGCCGCGCTACTACGCCAATGATTGCGTGTACGAAGGTTCGAGCCTGTTTGTAGATCGTTGGTGGAACATCATCTTTACATGGGACGGAGAGAAAGTCTCTTACATGCTCCATTCCGAAGCGCAAGGCTCCTCTCCAGTCTCCTGGTGGGCGAGCGCTACGGGTTATGAAGATCCAATCATTCTCAGGCGCAATCTGCCGAAGAGTGATCTCGTGCCGCAGTTTCTCCTCAAAGCAGCGCCGGATAAATCAGATAACGACGATACGGACCTCGACAATCCTTTCACTCTGGATGTTGATTGGTTCTACTATTCTCCCTCCATCATTTCTAGTTTCCATGAGTATTTGTCGACGATCATGGGGCTTAAGAAGGACGGGCACGTGCGCGTAAACACTACCGGGTACGAGTTTCTGGATGTTAAGGCGATCAATACGCCGTCTTCCCACGACCTTACAATACGAGGACCGAGCGAGGTGAACGCTCGTGCGGGCGGAACATGGACGATATCCATGCCTCCGCGCGGAGGCATCTATCGTTTGGATTTTGCCTACGAACGGCGTGACGAGAGCACCGAAAGATGGCTGCGGCCGATACAGGTCGACAGCAGGTCCATTAGCCTCTCCGATATGTGCGGAGTGGATGCCGTGCGGATTTCCGCCCACGTGTCAAATGCGTACAATCCGACAAAGACCGCCGGCGCCGCCAGAACTATTCGGGTTGAACAATCCGGATGCCGGGGGTCTTAGCGAGAGGTCCCGAGCGGCGGCAAGGTTGCAGATGTTTGCCATGTGTCAGGGGCCGACCCGATTTATGCTCGCCGACGTGGCTTTCTGGAACCGCCAAGCACGCGCGGTATCGTTTTGGCTCAACAAGCAATTACGCAAGCCGAACCGACTCCGCGACATCACCGCAGAAGGATGATCATGTGGATCCCCTTGGCCTGGCTTCGCGACCCGGACGAAGTAGGTCCCGGAAGTCAGATGATCCATTTGAAGATTCACGTAGCTGGCATTTTCAAACTGATCGAGATCATGCCGGGATCTCAAGCGCCCCATGGGAGGTCTCCGGGTGGATGCCTCTATGTCAGTTCCTGGACATTTTTTAACCTGTCGCAGCCGAATCGCGAGAATGTCGGTTTCCGAATAGTCGCCTTACCTATCTTCCGGCCATAGATAAAATGAGGCAGAACCATCAGGTTTCCTGATGTGTTCTATTAGGGGCGACGCTTTAGTAAACAGGATATCCGGGTGATGGCCAACTGGACATTGACAGACTTGCCGCTTGGCGAAGGCTCGTACGGTATTGCGGGATATGTCGTGCTGGATGCGCTCGGGCTGCGTCTTGGCTATGTCTCCGGGTGGGTCAAGGACGGGGATGAGCAGGTGCGCATGCTCAAACTGGCCGTCCGAGAGTGGTTCGATACGAAGGAGTACCTCGTGCCCGTGGGCAGCATCACGCTAGTCGATGACGAACGCTCGCAAATTCACCTCCGCGAGCTCACGAAGCGGTCGCTGCCCAAATATTGCATGGAGTATGAAGACGAGCTTCCTGAACCGCAGCTCCTGAAGAGCCTCGTGCGATTCTTCCCTAATCCGCGCCCGAGTGTCACGGAGCGGCTACATTCGCCGGAGACCGTGCCTGCACTCCCCTCCAGCAGGTTGACCGTGCGCCACGACCAGGGAGACGGCTCAAGGTCGTGGTCGGCGCCGGTTTTCGCTCCGGGACCTAACTGGACGCGTCTCGAACATCTTGCGCCGCCGGACTGGACGCGACTCAGCAATATCTCGTTTGAGGTGCAGTGGCACTTTTGACTTCGGCATCTTCCCTGTCGAATTTCGGGCGGAGCTCATCGAAGGACAGCTCATCGAGATGCCGCCATCGGTACGTCCAACCGCAACCTGACGTGGCCGTTGTGCGGTTTCTTCGTCTAGATCTGAACTGCGCGCCCAAAATCTGCGCATCATTCCAAAGACCTTTCGAGCGACAAATCTCGAACTCGAGGTTATATCCAGCGTTGCTTACGTGTCTATAGTTCAGATAACGGTGACACGCCATGTGGGAGCCTGAACCCTACGTGCTCGATCTTTCGGACGTCATCCGCCTCAGCGACGATGATCTGCTGAAGATCTGCGCGGCGAATCCGGACCTCCGGATCGAGCAGAATGCGGCCGGGCAGCTAGAGATTATGCCACCTGCCGGAGCGTCCTCGAGTGCCCGCCATGCGGATCTCGTTTGGGCACTCAAAGACTGGAACCAGCGCCAGAAGGACGGTATCGTTTTCGATTCCTCCGGAGGGTTTCGCCTGCCTAACGGCGCCATGCGAGCACCGGACTCGGCGTGGATACGCCTCGATCGATGGAGCCGACTCACAAAGGAGCAGCAGGAGAAGTTCGCGCCTATCGTGCCGGATTTTCTTGCCGAGATCCGCTCTCCCGGCGACAGCATCTCGCAGCTCAAGCTGAAAATGACCGAGTGGATGGAGAACGGCTGCCGGCTCGGATGGCTGATCGATCCGTTCGAACGCGTTGCTTACGTTTTCCGCGCGAACGGCAGCGAGATGATCGAATCCTTCGACGAGACCCTTTCGGGAGAGGATGTTCTTCCGGAATTTACGTTCGACCCGCGCACGTTTCCGTGACGCCGTCGCCATAACCTACAACGGTTCGATGTCATCGAACATGCGGGCCATAGCGACTGCACGGATACGGTCCGCTAGCGGGAAGGTGTGTTCTCCGGCATGGATGACGTCGATCCGTTCAATTCCGAGGCTGGAGCGCGCCGCATGCATGGAGCGGGTGCTCGACGGCGATGTCGTTCGCTTGATCTCGAAGCCGCGGCGCTTTCGGCCGCGAACGACGAGAAGATCCAGCTCGGCACCGGCGTGGGTGGCCCAGAAATACTGCTCTTCAGGTCGCGCACCCAGATGCCTTGCGAGCTCCCGCATAACAAATCCCTCCCACGACGCACCGACTTTCGGATGCCCCTCGAGGTCCGCTCGCGTCTCGACACCCAGAAGGGCATGCACCAGACCGCTGTCCTTGATGTAAATCTTCGGTGCTTTGACCTGCCGCTTGCCGATGTTCTCGAACCAGGGTGGTAGGGCGCGAACGACAAGGGCCGATTCGAGAAGATCAACATATCGCCGCACGGTTGTCGCCGAAACGCCGAACGCACGCCCGAGCTCGGCGCCGTTCCAAAGCTGTCCGTGGTAATGCGCCAGCATCCGCCAGAATCGCTGGAGCGTCGGCCCCGGAATCTGAATGCCCAGTGCAGGAAGGTCGCGCTCGAGAAACGTTCGTATGAATCCGCGGCGCCAATCGAATGATGCTTCGGCAGTGGGCGCGAGGAACGATCGCGGAAAACCACCGCGGATCCACAGACGATCCGACTGATCGGATCCGACCTCGTCAATCGAAAATCCGGCGAGTTCATGATATGCGATGCGTCCGGCCAGTGTCTCCGAATTTTGTCGGAGCAGGTCCGGACCGGCACTCCCAAGCACCAGAAATTTCGATGGGTTCTCCGATCGATCGACGAGCACCCGCAGCACGGGGAAAATTTCGGGCCGCCGCTGAATCTCATCCAGCACGACGAGTCCTTCAAGCCCGCCGAGCGCTAGCTTCGGCTCGGCGAGACGGGCCACATCGTCCGGATCCTCCAGATCGAATCGTGTCGCCGTATCGGCGAAGCCTTTCATGATCTCACGAGCGAGCGTGGTCTTTCCAACCTGCCGGGCACCAAGTATCCCAACGACGGGATGGGTTTGCAGGAGCCGCACTACGCGGTCGAAATGACGATTTCGCCGGATCATGGTGAAATATAACTTGAAAATCGAGCAGCGACAACTCGATTTTCAAGGAAATAAGCGCACGGCGGCCGGCGCCAGGCTGTGATGCAGGGACCGGAACCCACTGAGTAACAATCTGTGCTCTTGCGTCCAGGCACAAGAGGGAAACGAGTACAATTAGTGCAAGTGAGCGCGCGCGAAATACGTTCATCTTCGGAATTACGTTCGGATTGGGAGCTCGCGATTTTTTATGTGGCGGGCTCACCGGATAGTGGATTGTCGGCAGCGAGTTGGGGTAGGGAAGCCGTAACAATTGCAAGCCCGCGAGCACGCTCCAAATAACGCGCAGAGAATACGGAGTTTGAACATTCTTCAATAACGCCACCTCAAGTCTTCCTAATTATCGTCTAGGAATCGATGCGCCTCTGGCTCAGGACTTGCTGGAGCGCACGTCATGTAATGTAGCGTAAGCTGTGGCGCTGCACGCCGTATCAGAGGCGCGGACGAGCTGGAAATCCGCAGTCGTGCCGTAGCAGCGCCCATTCCCCTGGCGCCGAAGAACTGCGATTTACCATTTCACGAACGCCCTGCCGCTTTGGCGACCGAATGAATCCGTTACGCGTATCAGGTAAAGGCCAGCGGGGAGGGCGCCCGCATCCAGCGATAGATTCGTTCGTTCTGGCGAAAGGTAGCGACGCTGGCGTATGACGCTTCTTCCGGTCACGTCGAACACTTCCAGCGCAGCGTCGCCAGCGGCCGCTCCATCGACAATCATTGAGAATTGGCTCAGCACAGGATTGGGGTAGGGCCGTCCCACCGCGAACGAGTTAGGTGCAGTCAGATCGGCATCCAGCGCGGTGGACGCTCCGTACGTTTTCCCGTCGATACTCGCGTACGTTAGACGATACGTCCATCGCGTGCCATCCGTGTAATGTTGACCCTGGGTCTGCTCCCAGTTGTAAAGGCCCACATCCGCTGCGTAGAAAAATATCCAGCGGTCGTTGTGCGCACCCCGGTCCCCACACACCACCGTTGCAGCCACCGAGTAGTGCTCATTACCGACTACAATCGATCCCGGGATCGACATGCGATCGGCCTCGTAGCATGGGCTATTGTCCAAGTTCCGGAGAGGAAGGGAGAAACGGTTGTAGAAAACGTCGGATCGTGTGCACGCGCCCTCGATGTCCGGATACGAAATCGAGGGGTAAACGTCCGGATAAGAAATCGAGCCGTCGACATCCACGCGCACAAGACACGACGCGGCGGCGGTGACCCCACCGGATGTGTCCATCTCACGTCCGACGAGGTAAAGGAAGCGTTCACCCGTGATGACGGTATCGCGTGCCACCCTCGTTATGAGCGTGCCGGTCACGACAGGCAATTCCGGACTGCCATCCGCCGGCAGCCGTTGAACGAGGAGCTCGTATTCCCAGCGGTCGCCGACATGTAGCGGCGTAAATCGAACGGGATCGATATCCTGGGCGGCGGCAGCACCGTTCCATGAGAAGAGGAGAAGAACGATGTATCGGTAAAGCATGCTAGGGGTACTTCGATCGAGCATACTGCTATCGGCGCGAGCGGACATGTCGTTGAACCCGGCGACGAGCGGCGAGTTCGCGTGCTAGACTCGCGCGGCATTCCGCGGGATTTTCGTTCGACCGGGCGGATTGAACGGACTGCTCGCTCCATGGTGCGGGCGTCAGCTCTCGACTCGCGGCCATACACTTGGATTTGCCAGGGTGGGTGTGACCGATCGAGGCGCGGTTTATTTAAGATACACGTGGAAGGCATCAAACACACAAATTCGGTTGGATCGAATCCGCTGTTCGTGCCACAATGCCGGAGAGTCTCGAACCCGAGGTTATATCCGGCGTTGCTTGCGTGCCTAAGGTGCAGATAACGTGACACGCCATGTGGGAGCCTGAACCCTACGTCCTCAATCTGTCGGACGTGATCCGGCTGAGCGACGATGATCTGCTGAAGATCTGCGCGGCGAATCCGGACCTTCGGATCGAGCAAAACGCGGCCGGGCAACTTGAGATCATGCGTCCAGCCGGAGCCTTATCAAGTGCCCGTCACGTGGAAGTGACGGGCGCTCTCGGGAATTGGAATGAAACGTCGAAGGCCGGCATCGTCTTCGAACTCAAGCTAGTACTGGACGTCACGGACCAGCATGAACTGGAGGTTATTCGGAGCGTACGTCACGTGTCTATCCTTCAAAGCGATCTCCGCTCATGATGGCTGAGCCCGTTACCGTACCGGATCCGCGCCGTGCGCCGTATCGATTCACGGTGGATGACGTCGATCGAATGATCGATGCCGACATCCTTCCGGTCGATTTGCGGGCAGAGCTCATCGAAGGACAGCTCATCGAAATGCCGGCGCCGAACAGTCCGCATGCGCGGGCCGTGGATGTGCTGAATGAACGACTCGTCGTCGCGCTGCACGGCACGGCGATCGTGCGGGTGCAGAATCCGCTCCGTCTCGACCGGTACAACGAGCCTCACCCGGATCTGGCGGTGGTGCGGCTTCGGGAGGATCGATACGGTACCTCCCACCCCGGCGATGGCGACACTCTGCTCGTGATCGAGGTGTGCGCGACGTCGCACTGGTACGACCGGAACGTGAAGCTGCCCATCTACGCACGGTCCGGCGTGCCCGAAGTCTGGTTGATCGATCTGCCGGGGCGGCGCATTGAACTGTACCTAGACGTGAGCACCGACACGTATGCGTCGATTGAATACGTAGAAGCCGGCGACGACGCGAAATCGGCGACGCTCGACGGGTTTGCCCTCCGTACCGACGGGCTGTTTTAGGGGCGTGTTCACATGGACGCGAACCTGGCCTTCCACGATTCTCGGCATCGTTCAATCCGAACGGAGTTGCTTCCACGTTTCTCACTACGAAGACTGCGTTACGTAATACTCGTAAAGACATATTCGTAACAGGTGGAACGGAGAAATCCTTTTGAGTATGGGCCTGATCTTGCCCTTGATGAGTTGGTCGACCGCGAGGAGGAGCTCGCGGAGGTAGCCGCAACAATCCGAAACCGTCAAAAGCTGTTTCTGATCGGTCCCCGCCGATTTGGGAAGACATCGCTGCTTAGTGCCGCCGACGAGATCGCGACGAGCAGGGGTGCGGTCGTGGTTCGACTCGATGCCGAGAAGTACGAGTCGCTGGAGCTGAAGGCCCTCGAACGCGCCCAGATCATTCGGGTGGAGACCGAGTTGGGCGACACGCACTTCCGACTGGTGGATCCCTTCCTAGCCGAATGGATTCGCGTATCGCATGCGCCTTAGACTTGCACATCGAGCGGCGGCAACTCAATTTTCGCGGCGGCCGGCGCCGAGCTGATGCCGGGCACGGCGGAGGAGGGTGGCGGGGTTCAGAACCGTTCCTACACCACAACACCCCCGTCCTGCACGATCACCTCGCCCGTCATGTACGAGTTGCGGTCGGAGACAATGAACGCGGCAAGCTCGGCGGTCTCGGCGGCGGTGCCGAGCCGGCCCAGGGCGCACCAGTCTTTGTAGAGCTCGAGGAAGTGCGGGGGGATCGTGTCGGCGAGATCGGTTTCGACGACACCGACTGCGATGGCGTTCGCGCGGATGTTGAGGCGAGAGCCTTCGCGGGCGATCTGCTTGATGAAGCCGACGGCGGCGGCCTTCGAGGTGGCGTAGGGCACGCCGGCGGGGGCGGTTCGTATGGCTGAGATCGACGAGATCGACAGAAAGGTGCCGCCGCGCTGGCGCATCATCTGCTGGAACACGGGCTGGCCGACGTTGAAGAGGCCGTTGACGTTGACGCGGATGATGTCGTCCCAGTCCTTCGCATCCATTCGAAGAAACAGGGATCCGCGGTTGATGCCGGCGTTCATCACGCAGACGTCGATGCGGCCCATGTCGGCGGTGGCTTTTTCGACCATGGCACGCGAGGCGGGCCGATCGCCTACGTCCGCCTGGATGGCGAGCGCTTCACGCCCGTGCTCCTCGATCAATCTCACGGTTTCGGCGGCGGCTTCTTCGTTAGATGCGTAGCAGAACGCGATGTCGGCGCCTTCGCGGGCGAATACGCCGCAGAGGGCACGGCCGATTCCGCGTGATCCGCCGGTGACGAGGATTTTCTTTCCTTCAAGTAGCATGTAGCGATCGATTCCGGGTGATTATTGGCGGCTTGCGTCGCGAAGATCCGGAAGCTTTACGAGCGACCGGTGTCCAGGAGGATTCTCGCGCAAGTTCGGTGCTCGCGCTTGAGCGTCCTTCGTAATTCCTCGATGCCGGGCGTCCCGTTCTCTAAATGATTAGCGATTCCGGCCGGCAAATAGCGCGTCCGACAGCTCTGAACGACAATTTACCGCCCCGTGTGCCCGAATCCGCCCTCACCGCGCACCGACTCGGCCAAATCGTCGCTGGTTTCCCAATCCACCTTCGCATGCCGGGCGATGACCAGCTGGGCGATGCGCTCGCCGCGTTGGATCGTGAACGGCTCGGTACCGTGGTTGATCAAGATCACCTTCACCTCGCCCCGGTAATCGGCGTCGATCGTGCCGGGACTGTTCAGCACCGTCACGCCGTGACGCACGGCGAGGCCCGATCGAGGGCGAACCTGGCCTTCGAACCCCGTGGGAAGCGCGATCTGCAGACCGGTGGGAACGAGCTCGCGGGCGCCGGGCTCGAGAACGAGTGGTTCCTCGGCGGGGACGGCGGCGCGGAGATCCATGCCGGCGCTGTGATCCGTAGCGTAATGCGGTAGATCGAGGCCGTCGGCGTGGGGGAGGAGGCGGATGGGGACTATGACTTCGTCCATTTCGTTCGTCGTTCTTTGTTCGTTGTTCTTCCTTCGTTCGCGAGCCATAATGTGACTCTATTACGAACGGAGAGTGCGTGCTGGGAGAGGCGTGTGGTGCTTGTTTTATCGGATAGATTTCATGCTGTTTTGTAATACGTTTTTCAACTGTAATACGATATCAAAATGTAATACGGCGCTGTTTCGGGGCTTACATTCGAGCGGGTGAATCGCTCAGAGGGCAAATCCTGCGGCTGAAGTAATTCCGAGGGGACGAAAGCTCCGCGGAGGATGCTTTTTTGGCGCTCCAGTATTACTGAGCGTGGCCGGTATTACGTTTTTCAAAAGGTGTTACGAAATCAAGACGTACGTACAAAATCGAATTAAATATGGCTCTGGAAAGAGACGCCAAACTCTCTTCTCAGCGGCGGCCAAACGTCGGCTCCGGTGTGGTGGAGCCTGGCCGTGACGTTCGTTGTTCGTCGGTCGTGGGTTCGTCGGTCGTGGTTCGTCCGTCGTGGTTCGTTTTTGTTCGTTGTTCGGTTCGCTCAGGCGATGTCGAGCTTCTCTTTGGCGGCGGCGGGGATTCGTTTGGCGTCATTGAAGAAGGGGGCCCACTTCTCGATGGCCGGCTTTTGGGTGGCGAGGCTGACGCCGATCAACATCAGGACGGATGAGACCACGGCGGGGTAGGTCACCTCTTGCAGAAAGGGATGCCACGTGGCGAAATAGGACTGATCGGCGAGATAGAACGTCCAAAACAGCGTGACGCCGGCGCCGGTGAGAATGGACGCGACGGCTCCCTTGGCGGTCGCGCGCTTCCAGAGGAACGCGGCGAGCAGCGGCGGGGTGATGGCGGCGCCGTAGACGAGGTAGGCGGTGTAGGCGGCGGTGAGGATCGTGGGGAATTGATCCACCAGCAGGTAGGCGATGAAGCCCAGCAGCAGCACCCAGCCGCGGCTCATCAGGACGACCATCCGCTGCGTCATATTGGGTGCGACGAAGCGCTGCACGACGTCGCGCGTGAGGTTCGTCGCCGGGACCAACAGGAACGAGTCCGCCGTCGAGACGATGATCGCCATCATCGTCGCCACGAGCATCATCCCGAGCCAGAGCGGCGTGTGGACGCTGACGGCCAGCGTCGGGATGATGTATTCGGATTGGTTCGTCACGACGTCCGCCGCCCCGCCGGCAAACAGCTGCGGGATCAGGCCCTTGTCCGCCGCGACGCTTCCGGTCAGGCCCGTGAACTGGATCATGAATTCCAGCACGACGATGCCGATCACCCAGAAAAAGACCGCCTTCTGCGCCTCGCCGCCGTCCTTGGCGCTGAAGATGCGCTGGTACATGTTCGCATCCCCCATCAACAACAGCATCGTTGGGATCAGGAACGAGATGGCGATGATGGGACCGGACGTCACGTTCGAGCGCTCATCCGCCCAGTTTCCGAACAGATCCCATTTGCCGGCGGCCTCGGCGGCCA
>CAZART010000123.1:0-14882 GCA_964487555.1 uncultured Rhodothermales bacterium | reverse complement strand
GAGCTTCGATCAGGTCGATCATTAATTTCTTGGAGACCACCCCGCCGAAGACGGGGTTGGAAACGATGAGGATGTCCCGGCTTTCTCGGACGTACACGCCGGACCCATGCTTGATCTCGAGCACGCCGACCGTTTCTAGCTGCTTTAGCGCCTCACGCACAGTCGGGTGTCCGACGCCGAACTTCTGAGCCATCTCGGATATGGCCGGCAGTCGGTCGCCCGATTCATACGCTCCGGACTGGATCATCCGTGCGATCTGTTCCGCCAGGCCGTCGGCCAGGCTCGATTTCTCCACCGGCTTGAACTCAGGCTTCATATATTCACAGTCCGTTTACGGTAATCATAATGTGATATTATCACCGGTGGGATAATACGTTCCGCTAAGGCGAATTGTCAATTCTCGGTCTGATACTACTGTTCCTTTACTTCAAATCAAATGTCGATGTGTGCACGACGCATTTCCGACATGGTCAGCACTATGCCGGCCTTCGCCTGCTCCTCCGCCGTCGACGGGGCCACGCTGTACGATTTGCAGTCCCGCTGCGCTGTCCCCGGCGCAACATGTCGGGACGAAGCCGGAGTATCGCTTGCCTCACGCCGTGACCGCCTACTTTGTAAGTATGTTTCGCTGATTCTCGTCCATCGATGACGAAGGGTAGCGGCGGTTGAGATTTTTGCACTTCCGACAGTTCGCTCAAGCCGCAGCTCGAAGATCCGTTCGCGACCCACGCGCCGGCTCGCGGCAAGGCCCGCGTCCTCCAGCGTCCGCAGGTGTTTGGTCACGGCTTGGCGTGAGATGGTCGCCGATGCAGGGCAAGCCGTATGCGCCGGCGGAGCCAAGACCGTTTTCAAAATCCGCCCTAGTTCATGCGCTGACGTTGCGGGGCGCAGTGCAGGCTTCTAGATTGTGGCTCGATCGATGCCAAATCAAGAACATCGCTCCCGGTCTCGGTGTCCGGCTCGATCGCGACAAATTCGCGGAATATTATGAGCTGTATCGCAAGCTGGGCTCCTATCCGTACTATCAGGATCCGCTGCGGCCCGGTTGGACACCGCTGATTCCCAATGGACGGTGGGCCGATCCTGCCGATGAGCGCGTCCCCGAAATTCCCTTCTAATCGATGAGATTGATTCTGTCACTGTCGGTCATTCTCTTTTTCGTACCTGAAGTTCCGGCCGACGACGGCTATCGATTGTGGCTGCGCTACGATCAGGTCTCCGACTCGACACGTCTTCACGAATACCGCGCCGCAGCGTCTGAGCTTCACATGCCCTCCGGTTCGCCGACGCTGGAAGTCGCTCGGGCCGAACTGACGGACGCGCTCCGCACGATGCTTGACGTGGAGCTCCCTTCGGCCGGGAGCACGCCCCGGCCCGGGGCGATTCTCGTGGGAACGCCCGGCGCCTCTGGCGTCATCGATGCACTCGACTTGGATGATGAACTAAGGGAGGTCGGCGAAGAGGGTTACCTGATCCGCACCGTACCGGTCGAGGGCGGACCGGCGACGGCCATTGCCGGCAATACGGACGTCGGTGTCCTCTACGGTGTCTTTCACTTCCTTCGCCTTCTGCAGACGCAGGAGTCCATCGATCAGATCAACGTCGCCGAAGCGCCCCACATCCGGCATCGGGTCCTGAATCACTGGGACAACCTGGACCGAACCGTCGAGCGCGGGTACGCCGGCTTCTCCCTCTGGGACTGGCACAAGCTCCCCGACTATCTCTCGCCCCGATACACGGACTACGCGCGCGCCAGTGCGTCGATCGGGATCAATGGAACGGTCCTGACGAACGTTAATGCCAACGCGACGTCGCTCACGCCGATGTATTTGGAGAAGGCGGCCGCGCTCGCGGACGTCTTTCGCCCGTACGGGATTCGCGTGTATCTGACCGCGCGATTCAGCGCGCCGCTCGAAATCGGGGGCCTCGATACGGGCGATCCGCTCAATCCGGACGTGCAGTCCTGGTGGAAACAAAAGGCGGCGGAGATCTACGAGTACATCCCTGATTTCGGGGGATTTCTGGTCAAGGCCGATTCCGAAGGGCAGCCGGGGCCTCACGACTACGATCGAACACATGCCGAAGGCGCGAATATGCTCGCCGACGCACTGGCTCCTCACGGCGGCGTCGTAATGTGGCGGGCCTTCGTGTATTCCGACAAGGAACCGGACGATCGGGCCAAGCAGGCTTTTAACGAATTCAAACCGCTGGACGGCGAGTTCCGCCCGAACGTATTGATTCAGGTGAAGAACGGCCCCATCGATTTCCAGCCGCGCGAACCGTTCCATCCGCTCTTCGGCGCCATGCCGAACACGCCGCTGACGATGGAATTCCAGATTACCCAGGAATACCTCGGTTTCGCGATGCACCTGGTCTACCTGGCTCCACTGTTCCAGGAGGTCCTGCAATCCGATACCTACGCTCGCGGCGAAGGCTCGCCCGTGGCCGAGGTGATTGACGGCTCACTCCACGGATATGACGTCACCGGGATGGCGGGGGTCGCCAACGTGGGCACCGACCGCAACTGGTGCGGTTCCGTCTTTGCCTGCGCCAACTGGTACGCCTTCGGCCGTATCGCATGGGATCACGCCCGATCGTCGGAGGAGATCGCTGACGAATGGATCCGCATGTCCTTCTCGAATGATCCGGCCTTTATCGAGCCGGTCCGCGCAATGATGATGTCGTCTCGGGAAGCGGCGGTCAACTATATGACGCCGCTCGGCCTGCATCATCTCATGGCGCGCGGCCACCACTACGGACCCGGACCCTGGGTTAGCGGTGGCCCGCGGGCGGACTGGACGTCCGTGTACTACCATCGCGCCGACTCGCTCGGCATCGGTTTTGATCGGACCGAAACCGGCAGCGACGCCGTCGCGCAGTATCAAGGACCCTTACCCGAGATTTTCGGAAACCTCGAAAGCGTTCCCCGGGAGTTACTTCTGTGGTTTCACGACCTGCCGTGGGATCACGAGATGCCGTCCGGCCGCATCCTCTGGGACGAATTGGCGCGGACATATCAGGAGGGCGTCGACACCGTCCGATCCATGCAGGCTACCTGGGATTCGCTGGAGGGCATGATCGATGACGAGCGGTACGAGCAGGTCCGCGCGTTTCTCGAGATCCAGGAGCAGGAGGCCGTCTGGTGGAGAGACTCGAGTCTCCTCTATTTTCAGACCTTCTCGCGGAGGCCGCTACCGAAGGGATACGAGGCGCCGGCGCATTCGCTCGACGAATACATGGAGCTGCGGCACCCGTACGCGCCGGGGCTATGATGCGGGTTAGCCGCGCGCTGTGAGCCGATTTCGGAGGACCGAGGGAAAGTGCGCGTGCCGGGCGGCACATGCGAGCAGACACGGCATCGATGCTTATCCTGATCACGGCCGTCTCTTGGCTATGAACGCTGGATCAGATCACGCCTGCGCGCCAGAGCCATCCCATCAGCTCGTCTTCGAGTCGGTGGTAGTCACTCAAAAAATGAACGACTTCAGTGCCGGAAAGACGCATAGGCTCACCGGTTTCTTTGGAGACGAATTGTACGCGCTCGAAGCGCACGGGGCTCATGCAGTCGTCGTCGAAAAGCTGCAGCCGAGACGGTGGCTCTTCTCTCGAGTACATCTTATTTAGCGCCTTCACGCGCACGACGATCGATCGGCATTCCCCGAGCGAGTCGGCATGCACCTGCGCCTGGAACTGGTAGTTGAGCGTACGATCGTATCCGTTTTCCGGTATGTGCTCGACGCGGAGCCACGGACCTGAACACGCCTGAAGCACCACGCCGAGAACGAGTACAGAGAGAGCACCGAAAAGGCCGCGCGGCGCATCCATGGGATCCAGAGGTCTTGAAGCAAGAGCGGGCGTAGTCACCGGAGCCTCCCGGCTGATATTTCCATCAGCCATGAAGGAAGCCGGTAGACTTCTTACATATAACGCGCGGCATGAGATCCGCCGTCTCGGAAGTGCGAAGCCTTATGGAGGCGCGTCCGGAAGAGATACGCGATGACGGCGGTTAGCTAATAACCCGGATTTTGCACCAGGTTGGGATTTCTATTGATCTCGGCCGTCGGAAGCGGCACAAAATAGTTTCTATCGTTCCATCCTCGTTGCTGCACCATGATGACTTCGTATTCATAGTCATAGCGGTTCTCCACAAGGAGCTCTCCGTCCGGATCAAGGAAACCGGTGATCCTGATCCCCATGCCGTCCGTGTAGGTTTCCGGCCCGATCATCCATCGTCGTACGTCAAAGTAGCGATGGTTTTCGAAAGCTAATTCTACGTTCCGTTCCTGCCGCACGCGTTCGATAAGCGTGCGAGTAGGCCCCCCATCCGCGGGCACGTCGGGCATGCCCACACGGGATCGAATCTGATTCAGTGCCCAGACGGCGTCACTCGCCTGTCCCAGTTCGGCCGAGGCTTCCGCGAAGTTGAGCAGGATTTCCGCGTAGCGGATGTGGATCCACGGATTGAACGCCTGCTCGGTATCCGGACTGCTGTTGCGATCGACGAACTTCGCCAGGTTGTATCCGGTTCTCGTGCCGTTCCACTGTTGCACGGGGCCCTCGCGTGTATCGAGACCAGGCTCCATCTCCGCCTTGCCCGGCACCTCGTACCAGCCTGTCTGAATAATGCCTCTCGGATCCAGCGTATTAATGCCTGACGGGCGTTCCCTCCATACCTTTCCGTTATACAGGATGTTGGCATCGAAACGCGGATCCCGATTCGCATACGGATTGTCGGCGTGTTCCGCAATGTCCCAGCTAAATTCGGAGCCGTCCGACATCTCGTAGGCATCGACGTGATTCTGCGTGGGTGCGTCACCCGACCAGGAATTGTAGCCGTTCGGGCTGACGAACTGCCCGTGACTGTGTTCATCGCCTCCGTCCGCATTGAAATACCGAGCCCAGATCAGCTCGTTGCCGCCGCCCCAGACCAGCAGATCGTGATACTCATCGCTAGTTGGTGCGTTCTCAAGGCTGAACTCGCCAAGATCGATAACCGCCTGCGCCGCGTCTTTCGCTGTCTGCCACCTCTGCTGCTGGCCTCCGTCCGTATACCCGGTTTCCGGCATGCCTGAGGGGTTCTGGTTATACAGGTCGCTCGCCGCGAACAGCAGGACTCTGGACTTCAGCGCGAGCGCTGCTCCTCTCGTCGCGGCCCCGGGGCGCCTTGCGCTACTCGACAAGAGCTCTGTGGCGCGATCCAGGTCTGCATTGATGAAATCGACGGTTTCCCCAAATGAGCCGCGGGGGACCTGATACTGCTCTAGATCAGCGCCCAGCTCGAGCGGCGAGTCGATGAGAGGCACTCCGCCGTATAGCTTCATCAGATTGTGATAGAAGTATGCCCTTAAGAAGTGGGCCTCCCCCACCAGGACCTCGGATTCGGCTGTGACGTCCCCTCCTCCTACGTTTTCGAGCAGGATGTTGAGGTCCCGGATCGTCGAATACACGCTTCCCCAGTCGAATTGATCGTACGGCGGAACCTCAGCCGGCCGCCATCCGGGTGCATCCCAGATACCGCGATTATCGGGCGTCAGATTAGAAGTAACGACAGGAGAATCTCCGTGACCGTGCGTATTGACGGCCTCGTCGACGACACCGGCGGTAGGCATGGGATCGCCGAAGCCGTGACCCGTGCTATTATATGCCTCATTCAGAAAGGCTTGCACGAGTGCAGGATCCTGCCATACGACATCGCTGCTGAGTTCATCCCGTGGATCGAGGTTCAGACTGTCACACCCTGCAAACAGCAGTGAGCAGGCGAGAATGACGGCAAAGACGCGTGGCAAGTTTCTCATCGGAGTTGCTTAGTCTAGCCCTGTAAGAATGTGCAATGTTCGCCCGTTCGACGGACGGGCCGTCACTGTCGTGTCGAGTTTTAGAAGCCCATCTGAAGCCCCACGGTATACGCCCGCTCGAGGGGATAGCTGTGAGCTCCGCCGTGCCGGATCTCCGGATCCATGACCTTCAGCGGCGTGAAAGTCAATAGATTTCGTCCGCTGAGATATATCTGGAGCTGCCGCATCCCTCCGAGCCGGTTCAGCCACTGAGACGGCACGCTGTACCCCAAACGCGCGCTCTTGAGGCGGAGATATTTCGCATCCTGAAGAAAGAAGGTGCTCGCGTTGGATGCCCAGAACGGGTCCACACGGTTGTAGGCGCGCGGCCCCGAGGCGTTCGGGTTCTCCGGTGTCCAGCGCTCATCCGCGAACTCCTGAAAGTAATTTCCAAACTCGCCGACGGATCCGGAGAACACATAATGCCGGACCTTGGCGGCACCCTGGAAGAGCAGGCTGGCATCGAACCGGCCGAAGGAGGCGCCGAGATTGAATGACCCGATGATGTCCGGGGTAGCATTTTCATCGACTCGAATCCGGTCGTCGCCGTTTATCTCTCCGTCCCCATTGACGTCCCTGAAGCGGATGTCACCCGGCCGTGCGCCGGGCCAGACGGCGTCCGCGTTGTCGATCTCCTCCTGACTGCTCCAGATGCCAACGGCGTCGTAATACAAGTTCGTCTCCCACGGGCTACCCGTATTGCGCTGGTGCGGAAGTACACCGGCCGGCTCGGCAAAGAACTCTACTTCGTCGCTCGCAAAGGTTACATTCGCGCCGGCTCGGAAGAGGACGTCGGTCGCAATCTGCTGTGAATACGAAAGTTCCGCTTCAAATCCCTGGCTTCGTACCTGGGCGATGTTTTCGCGCGGCAGGCTGAAGCCCGCCGTTTCAGGGACGGCCAGGTCTCTCCACCACAGGATATCGTCGCGAAAATGATTGAAGTACGTGAAGTCGAAGGCCACTCGGTCGTTGAGAATGCCCCCCTGTAGCCCCACATCAAATTGGGTAGCCACCTCCCAGGTAATATCCTCGTTCGGCACCCGCGTCGGAGCGATCCGCGTGCTCAGGCCGTCGCCGTAAGCGAACTGCCCGTTGAAGCCGAACGTCCGGAGGAACTGGTAGGGCTCGATCTGGTCATTGCCGGTTTGCCCGTAGGACGCGCGAAGCTTCAGCCGGTCGAAGAAGTTGCCTGTCAGATTGTCGAACCAATCCTCCTGGTCGGCTCGCCATCCGACCGAAACCGAAGGAAAGAACCCGAAGCGATCTCCTTCAGGAAAGATATAGGAGCCGTCGTAGCGGGCCACAAATTCGAAGAGGTATTTCTGCCGGAAATCGTAGTTTAGCCGTCCGAAGAAATTCAGTCGGGCGCCGTGCGAACCGCTCCCCCAGAGATCCTGCTGCGACTGTCCCCCCGCGAAGATCTCCGTGATCCGATCGGAGGGAAAGAATCGCCGAAACACCATAAGTGTATCCATCTCCGAAGACTGCCACTCCGTACCTAGCAGCAGTGTCGTATTGTGCATACCTCGAAGCGTTGTCTGATATCTCGTCGTGGCCCGAAGCAGGATGTCTTCGGTCGACATGTCGTTCTGGGTAAGACGCGGCTCCGGAACGCCCGTTTGGGTGGGGGTGAGTACCGGTTCGCCGGCATCGTCGCGGTCTCCGGCCCACGTATAGAGTGTCCACGGCTGCTGCCACCGCTTGCGATTCAAGAAGATTCGGTCGTAGGCGACCGTGCCTTCGACGTTCCAGCCGTCGACGGCAGGAATGTCTAGGCCGAGCGTAAGGCTGCTCTGGAAGTAGTATCGCTTTTCGTTGTCAAATCCCGTCGCATTGGCTACGACCGGATTCACACCCTCCTCCTGCGCGGGGCCAGGCAGTCCGTTAGGCCAGAACGCCGGCTCGGTCGGCTTACCCCGCTGAAGCATCTCCCACGCCGCGTTTAGACCGCGCGTCCAGGACGGAAGCTTGCGGTTCTCCAGCCGACCGTGCACGTTCAGCGCCACATTGAAGTTGCGGGTGATATCGCCGTCGAGGTTGCTCCGGAAACCTAGCTGGTCGTAACCGGTCGCGCTGTTGACCAGGATGCCATCCTCGGTAAGTCCCTCAACCGATGCCCGGTAACGAACACTCTCCCCGCCGCCGCTGATGGATGCGTTGCCGGTGATTTCTCTGGTAAAGTCCTTAAGGGCTTCGCCATACCAGTCGGTATTATGCCGTTCCCAATCCCCAGAAAGATCGCCCCGATGGGCCTCGATCTCCTCCTGCGAAAATCGCTCTGGATTTCCGCGGGATACGTCGACCTCATTGAGCATCTGCATGTAGGTTGCCGCGTCAGCCATCTCGGGCACGATCGTCGGCTGAGCGAAATTGCGTTCGACGTTGAAGGCGACGCGCGTCTCTCCCGGTCTTCCTCGTCTGGTGTTGACGAGAATGACGCCATTGGCCGCACGCGCGCCGTAAATGGCTGCAGAAGCATCCTTCAATACGGTGATGGTCGCAATGTCCGATGGATTTATCCGTGACAATCCCCCCTGCCGTCCCGGTACGCCGTCTATCACGATGAGCGGCGAATTGTTATTGAGCGTAGAGGTCCCCCGAATCAGAAGATTCGAATCATCGTCACCGGGCCGGCCGCTCGTGGTTACGCCGATAAGACCCGGCACCGTACCCTGCAGCGACTGTGACAGATTGGTCGTCGGTATCTCGTCCAGATCTTCTCCGGAGACCTGACTTATCGAGCCGGTTATCGTCGCGATGGTCTGCTCGCCGTAAGGGACACTGACGACGACCTCATCCAGCGTCATGATGCCGCGTTCAAGCTCAATGTCTATTTCCGAACGGCCCTCAATGGGAACGTCCTGGCTCTCGAATCCAATGAATGAGGCCACGAGAGTGTCCGTGGGAGAGGGTGCTCGTAAGAGAAACGCCCCGTTCGCGCGCGTCGTCGTCCCGACCAGCGTTCCCCGGACCACGATGTTTACGCCCGGCAGCGTGGTCCCGCTCTCAGCATCCGTAACCACTCCGGTCACGACGTGCTGTGCCGCGGCCTCCGGCGCCGAAAGAGCAAATGCCGCAAAAAGCGCCGTAACAAGAACGCCAATTCTCCATGGGGTCGACCGTGGTCGACAGACTGCGAATCGAATTGAACGCTGTAGAAGTGAACCTGGAAGCATACTGGTTGCTTTTCGCATAGCAGGTGAACGTTTTCAAGCCGTCAGAAAAGACCCAGGAAGTAAAGCGCTGCAGGGGCTCTTTCGCGCCGGCTTCGCTTAGTTAACTATTCATATTCATTTTGACTTGAAGAATCAAGGCGAAAAGTGCGTACCGGATCGTAACATTTTTTGGACAGGGTCTGGTTGTGCGCGCGGATTAACGTGCCGCCTACTGGTGAGCGGAGACGGTGCGACGATCTCCGTCGTAGATGACGATGTGCTCTACGTCGGCCGGAACCCATAGGACCCGCGAGCCCTGCGATAGATAAGTCGACCCGTAGAAAAACTCCTCTTTGCGCGTCGACCCGTCTTCGAAGGTCAGCAGCGCGGAGCGATCGAGCGGCTGGAGGGGCACGGCTCTCGTGTGGGACCGCGCGACGCTGAACACGGTGAGCGGCCCGCCGTTTTGCGTGGCAAGGAGGACGGAGCTCCCGTCTCCCGCAGCGACCTCTGCCAGGCCCTTCGCGTCGCCGGCCACGAAGATGCCGCTCGCAGTAGGGTCCACATACGAGAGGCGCCCCGTGCCGTCTCCCTTCAGGAAGGCTCCCACGAACGCGTCGGCCCGACCGGTTTCGGAGTCTGCGGCGTACGAGTTCCCCACCATCAGCAGGTCCAGGTGCCCGTCGCCGTCGTAGTCGCCCGGCTGCATGCCGAAGACCGGTGCAAATTGTGCGCGGATCGGCAGCGCTCGGATCTCGAAGGTCCCGTCTCCCCGGTTTTCCAGGTAACTGGTCTCGAATCGGACGGCCTCCGCAACGTATGCACCTTTCAATTCGCGGTCGGTGAACACGTCGGTGAACGAGGCGTCGGCATAATCGCTGTAGGTCGGAAAGCGGAGGATCATAGCGGCGATCTCGTCGATCATCGCGTCGCGACCGTGCGCAGGGTAGCGGATTCCGGCGATTACGTGGGAAAGGACCGGCTCGATCCGCCCGTCCTGGTCAAAGTCCTTGGCGTGCACACGAACCGGCGCGCCGGGCGAGGCCGCGTAGCGCGTGTTCAGCCCGAGATTGCCGGCGACGTAATCCACGTCGCCATCACGGTCGAAGTCGCCGGCTGCGAGGCTGTTCCACCATCCTTCCGTATCCTCCAGACCCACTCCGCCACTCACATTAGCGAAGCGCCCGCCTTCATTCTTGAAGAACGTGATCGGCATCCACTCTCCTACGAGCAAAAGATCTATACGCTCGTCGCCATCGAAATCGGTCCAGAGCGCACTCGTCACGAGACCGATCTCGGCGAGACCGGGCGCCGCCTCTTCGGTGATATCCGTGAACCGGACGTCTCCTTCCTCCGAGTCATTGCGCAGAAGGTAACTGCGAGCCGGAAGGGGGTAGCTGCCTGGACGTACGCGCCCGCCGACGAAGAGATCGAGATCGCCGTCGTCGTCGTAGTCGGCCGCCGTGACGCTCGAACCGCTCGCCGTCAGCTCCGGAAGCGCCTCGGCGGCTCGGCTAAACACCGCACTTCCATCGTTCAGATAAAGCCTGTCCTGATAAGCCGCGGTCTCCGCCGTGCGGGTGCCTCCCGAGACCACATAAAGATCCAGGTCGCCGTCCCCTTCCGCGTCGAAAAAGAGCGCTCCCATATCCTCGAACTCCGCGTCGAGGGCGAGCGCCTGCTCTGTGAAACGTCCCGATTCGTTCTGCAGAAAAAGCGCCGGCTCGCGGCGGGAGTCCGTGCCCACGAACACGTCATCCAGGCCGTCGCCGTCGGCATCGCCAACGGCCAGACCCGGACCGTCTTTTGGGGAGGCGTGTGGGAGCCGCGGAGCCGCCCCGAAATCGAACGCCCCGTGGTGAGAGGTGAGGCCGCGCTGGAGGGCATCCTCCCGGAAGAGATGTGGACGTACGCCTGCGTCCGGTTCTAATGCGAGCTCCCGGTCGGTCACAGCTTCGTGATAGCGGACCTCCAGCACCTGATCCGCTCGGATACCGGTGAGCAGCTGAGAGGCGCCGTCGGGCCAGACGATCTCCAGGGAGTCCGCCGTCGAATCGGCATCGAGACCGAAATGGACAACCGATTCGACCGTGGATTGATAGCCGCGATAGACCGAGTGATCATGGTACTGCGTCGTACCGGCGTTTCGGAGGATCAGCCTGGCGCCCAGGCCCATCCCGTTGCCGGGGGGGCCGAGCAGCGCGACGCGAAGGGCGTGGGTATTGCTCCGCTCGCGCGTCAGGTTCTTCAAAATGAAGGCCTTCTCGTTGATGTTGTTCGTCACCAGATCCAGATCACCGTCCTGATCCAGATCTGCAAACGCGGCCCCGTTCGAAAGCACGGCGCTCGGCATCCCCCCGCTTTCCGTGAACGTCAGATCGCCCTCGTTTTCGAAGTAGAGGTTGCGCACGATTGCACCGGGCAGCTCCTTCATGGCCTCGAGAATCGCCTTCCTATTTTCATCAGGCGTTCCGGAAAACGCCACCCGGCTGCGACGGCGGTCGAAGTCGAGGTGCGTCACCAGCTCGCCGTACCCCGTCGTGACGAAGAAATCTCGATCGCCGTCGTTGTCGAAGTCGGCGAGGAGGGGCGCCCAGCTCCAGTCGGTGGCGGCAACGCCGGCAAGCTGCCCGATCTCGCTGAAGGCAATGTGCCCTTCGGGACCCGGACCGTTGTTCAACTGCAATGTGTTTCGCCCGACCTGCAGCTCACCTTCGTGGAACACGCTCGTGTTCGATGTGACTCTTCGGCGCCAGACATCTTTCGGCAGCATATCCAGAACCATGATGTCTACGAGCGCATCGTTGTTGATATCCGCGATATCTACTCCCATAGCGCTGTAGGACTGCTGTTTGAGATACTGGGCACTTCGGTTGGTGAACGTGCCGTCCCCATTGTTTACGTACAGCAGGTCCTTCGAGATGAAATCATTGGCGGTGTAGACGTCGGGCCAACCATCCTTGTTGATGTCGCTGATGGCCAGCCCGAGCCCGTAGCCTTCGTGGCGGATGCCTGCCTCTTTCGAGACGTCGGTGAACGGGCCGCCTCCGTCGTTGCGGTAGAGCCGGTCCGTACTCCTGGACGCCGCTTCAAAGGACCGATGCGTCTCGGACGTCATCACCGCCCCAACCATCGCCGTGTTGAGGACGTAGAGATCGAGATCGCCGTCACGGTCGTAGTCAAAGAAGGCCGCATGCGTACTGTAGCTCGAATCGGCAATCCCATAATGCGCGGCCTGCTCCTTGAACACCGGCACGCCGTTCGCATCGGCGCCGCGATTGACGTACAGCCGGTTGGCGCGCGTGCCCGCGATCGGCCCGCCTGCACATACATAGGCGTCAAGCAGGCCGTCGTCGTTGATATCGACGAGTGCAATACCGGTAGACCACGAATCGGCGGCGCCTACGCCGGCCGCATCCGTGACGTCCTCGAACTGGAATTTGCCGCGATTTATATACAGCCGGTTTTCCACGGCGTTGCCGGCAAAGTACAGATCCGCAAGACCATCCCCATTGAGGTCTCCAACGGCCACTCCACCGCCGTTGTAGACATAGAAGAAATCGAGCGGATTCATCAGGGTATCGTCCGCAGCAATGACGTTCTGGAAATCGACACCTGTCCGTCCGGAATCGAGGCGACTGAAAAGCGGCTCCCGATCATCCGAGCATCCGCCTGCGGCCAGGATAATCGCCGGGAGCAGGGAAAAGAGAATGTGGAGGCGAAGCGACATCATTCACCCGCAAACTTGTAGGCCCGAACGGCACCTCTATTGAGCCCGAATAGAAGTGAGCGGTCGATCATTAACGCACTTCGAACATCTCCCCGCAGTGTCAGCCCGGACTCATGTTGCGGCACATACTGGAATGAGGCATCCTCTCCTCCTCTCAGGAGCGCGCCGTAATTCGCATCATATTTGCCGAGGCGTATGCGAGCTTCATGTACGTTCCCGGCCAGGATGAGGTCGGTGATTCCATCACGGTTGTAATCCAACGGAGTGATGGTGAATACCGGTGCGAACTGTGCTTCTATAGGAAGGGGCTTCTTTTCGAAAAACCCCGCTTCGGTGCCGATGAATAGAGATGTTTCCAGGAACCGCGCTTCAAGCACTGTGGATTTTTGACGCTCTGCCGGGGTGAATATATCGTCGAGTCCGGCATCGGCATAGGCTTCGTGGCTGGAAAACCTGGCGCCTATCCTGGGCATCTGGTCGCGCAGCTCGTCGAGCGTGAGATACGGATAGCTGGTGCCCTGAATGTAGAAGTTTAGAATGGGGTCGACGTTCCCGTCGTAGTCGAAGTCGGCGTAGTAAAGCTCGGCAGGCTGATCCTCCCGCGCCTTGATCTGCGAGTTGAGGCCTAGATTACCGACGACCAGGTCGGGCAGTCCGTCCCCATTCAGATCCTCGACCAATAGCTTGTTCCATAATCCGCTGTACCGCTTCTTGAAATACCGTGCCGTCTCGTTCGACAGCTTTCCGTCACGGATCTCGAATACGCTGATCGGCATCCACTCTCCGACCACGATCAACTCTTGTGCGCCGTCGTCATTCAGGTCGTACCAAGCCGCATCACTGACCATCCCGATACGCTCCAGCTCGGGCGCAAGCTCAGCCGTACGGTCCACCAACCGACCCCGCTCGTCGTTGACCAGGATGAAGCTGCGAGGCGGTTCAGGATATCGGCCGGGAATGACGGCACCGCCCACGAAGACATCGGTCCAGCCGTCTCCGTTGACATCGCCCGCGGCGAGAGCACCGGTGCTGGTCCGCATCTCAGGGAGCGAATCCTCTGCCCGGGTGAACCTACCGTTTCCGTCATTGACGTACAGCCGATCTTGAAGCGCCGAATCGCCGGGTTCGAAATGGCCATAACCTCCGCCGGCCACGTAGAGGTCGACGTGGCCGTCCTGGTTGTAGTCCAGGAATGCAGCATCAACATCATCGCTTTGCCTATCGGCTTCGAAATCGGGCTGCGAGGCGACTGCGAATGTTCCGTTCTCCCGCTGCAGATACAGGACGCTCTCCTGACCGCTTCCCCCACCTACGAAGATGTCTACCAGCTCGTCGCCGTTCACGTCGGCTTGAACCAGGGCAGGACCTGAAAACGATTTCGGATTCACCATGAGCGGTTGCCGGCGAAAGTCGTCGATATTCTCTGACATGCGATGCTCGAAGTTGATCGGGGAAGGCGCGGATTCAAACGCAGGTTCACTGCGCGAAGGCACCTCGTCAGCCTTCACGGCATTTTTCTGGTAGATGGAAAGGCGCTGATTCGCTTCGACATTTTTGATGGTCTGTCTCCTGCCGTCAGGCCATGCCACATGCAAGGAGTCCGCGCGCTCCTCCTGACCGATCCCGAAGTGCAGCGTCGGAGATATGCTGGAGAGATAGCCGCGCGCCGGCATTTGCTCCAGATGCTGCGCCCTCCCGCTCGCATAAAGCGTCACTCGGGAGCCGACCCCGAACGTGTTGGCGTCCTCCCCCACCAGATCCAGCTGGATGTACTTGTTGCGCGGCGCCGACCGGTTCTCGAATACATAGGCGACCTCGTTGATATTGTTCACAATTAAATCGAGGTCGCCGTCATTATCTAAGTCACCGTATGCTGATCCGGTGCTCTTAAGCGGAAATCCCAATCCCCACGCCTCGGAAACATCTTCAAATTGCTTGCTCCCTGTATTTCTGAAAGCATAATTCTTGATCTCCGATTCCGGAAGCATACTCATCAAATACGCTATATCTGCAGGCTCCAAATCAAATTGCTTGCTTGCAATGTAACTCGTTTTGAAGATGAGAAAGTCGCGATGTATCGTGTCGTGAAGAATTCCATTTGTGATGAACAGATCTTTATCGCCATCGTTGTCATAATCGGCAATTAATGGCGCCCAGCTCCAG
>CAZART010000122.1:0-15010 GCA_964487555.1 uncultured Rhodothermales bacterium | reverse complement strand
CCCGCTGCAGCCCGTCGTCGAAATACATGAAGACGAGATTCCGGCAGAGGATGAGATCGAACGGACCGTCGGGCGGCTCCTCCCGGATATCGTGCAGGAGGAGGGTAACGCCCTCGCGATAATCCTCTTTTAGGCAGTATGGTTCGTGCTCGCCGTCGTTTACGTCGAAGGAGGCGTCGTCAAGCGCGTCGGGGAGCTCCTTCAGCGTCCCGCGCTGATAGCACGCGATCCTGGCTCTCTCAAGCATGTGCGCGTCCACATCCGTCGCCAAAATACGCAAGGCGTTTCCATGGCCTGCCTCAGACGACGCCACGAGGTGCCGCCAGCAGATTGCGAGCGTATACGGCTCCTCTCCGGATGCGCACCCGGCGCACCAGCATCGTATGCTACGTCCGAGATTTGGCAGTACCTCGCCAACAAGACGATCAAAAGCGCCGCGATCGCGGTAGAACCGCGAAATCGTAACGCGGCACATGGCATCGAGGTATTCCCATTCGCAAGGCTCCCGTTCGAGAAGGTCACGGAGGGCCTCCAGATCTGTCAAGCCGAGCGTCTCCATGCGTCGACTGATTCGCTTGCAGACCTGGCCGCGTACCTTGCGGAAGCCCTCCCACCGCATGTGTAACCTAGGCAGACACCACTGCAGGAAGCTCACGCAGTCCGCAACTTTCATCGACGATGGTGCTCCTCTTCCGCCACTATTGCGCGGGTGCCATGATCACGTGTCAGCCGAGTTCATCTCTGACATTTAAGATAAGAACGGCCGCTGTCTTCGTTCGTGAGGCCGCAGAATGCGGTCCAACTGCCGAATAAACGCGATGAAACCGCCTCCATGACATCGTTCGCGCCGTGAAGGCAATATCGTTGGTTTGTGGATGAGTTGAGCAGCCTCGCGGCACTCAGCCCGTCTCAGCTTCGATGGCAGTAACCCGTGCATAGGTAGCCACGCCTGTAGCTGCCGATGCCCCAGCGTATAACCTTGCCGCCGGCGCAAACATCATAGGACTCGCTGCGTTTTGGAATATCCTTGCAGCTGCATCCGCCACGGCAGCTGCTTTTCTGGCCAAAGCTGCTCTATGGTCAAGAAAAAGATTCTAGAAAAGATCGGCGAGGATGATGGTGATGGTTTAGCGAGGTGCCATTACGAAGTCGACTACCTACATTGACGACATGTTCGAATATCACGACTGGAAGCGCGGCGGCTTCACCGAGCACGCGAACAACCGCCTCCACGTGATGGACGATCAGAAACGCATCGCACTTCTACGCAGGGGTGATCCACATCCTGACGACAGAAAGCCGGCCGTGAAACAGGCGGACGGCCGGGCCGGCGACTTGAGGATACCCGCACCAGTATCGCCTGCGTCCGCCGGCTGCTGGAAAGATCCTGACCTATGGCGCTAGGCATTCTGCTGGCCCTACACCTCCTCTTGTTGACCGTACAGGCGGTGAATCTCGTCTATGTTCGGCGGTCCGGCACGCGTGCGAAGCATCGCGAGCGATTCATATCGATTATCGTTCCTGCCAGGAACGAGGCGTTTAATCTGGGCCGCCTCATCCCCTCTCTCCTTCGACAAGACTACCCACGCTTTGAGATGCTGATCTACGACGACGCATCCGACGACCACAGCTGGGAAGTCATTCAAGCGCACAGCAGCGACAGTCGGCTTCGCGGGATTCGCGGCAAAGGACCGCCGTCGGGTTGGGTCGGCAAAGTGTACGCGCTGTTCCAGACCGTTCCTGAGGCGAACGGTGACGTATATCTGTTTCTGGACGCGGACGCAGAGCTGGTGGATCCGAATGCCCTTACTCGGCTCGCTGCGCGGTTCGACGAACTGGGTTCGGACCACGTACTCACGGGCTTCACCCGGCTACTCGGCGGCGGGCTGCTGCTCGTAAGCCTGGTGCCCTATACGATACTCACGTTGATGCCCTGGCCGCTGGGACACGTGGTGCGCTCGCGCCACCTGGCTGCGCTGAACGGCCAATGTTGGATGATCGACGCGGCGACGTACCATCGCCTGCAGCCGCATGAACGCGTGGCCGCTGAAGTGCTTGAGGATGTCGAGATAGGGCGGTACCTGAAATCCAACGGCATCATGCCGACGCTCGTTGACGTCCAGTTCGAAGTAGCCATCCACATGTACACGAACTGGAGCGATGCGTGGCGCGGCTTCCAGAAGAACGCCTACCTGCTGATGGGAGGGACGCCGATCACGTTCGTTCTATCGGCATCTTTTTTTGCCGGCGTATTTGTCGTAGCTCCGCTGCTGCACCCCGAATTGCTTTTCACGCTCTACATGTTGAAGCTCGTGACGGACCGGGCTTCCCGAATGCCGCTCTGGATCACCTTGCTGGCGCCCGTTTCATTCGGCGCCGGCGTAGCGCTTCAACTCAATTCCGCGGTGCGCTACTGGACCGGAAAAGTGCAGTGGAAAGGCCGAATCGTTTCGCCCCGCTGAGACGGCAGATCGCATCATGATGAGCGACTAAAGCTGTTCTCTACGATCAGGTTTGAATGCTCGGACGAGGCCATGTGGCTGATTAGAATCCGAAACCAGTACGTGTACATGTGTCGGCGTTCGGCGAGATCGAATGCGACGTCGATCGGAGCAGCCCAGCGCCAATCCGCCACTTCCTCGGCATCCGGGGTGGGGTCACCGTTGTAGCGCCCGAAGAACACGTGGTCGTATTCGTATTCGACCAATCCCTGTTCAAAAGCCGCCCTGTACACGAAGCTAAATTGATGTGTCAGGTCACACGTGATTCCCATCTCTTCGTACAGTCTTCGACCGGCCGCGGCGGCCAGACTTTCGGTGGGTCTCGGATGACCACATGCGGTATTCGACCATAGTCCGCCCGAGTGGTACTTGTCCACTTGACGGCGCTGCAACAAGATTCTGTCCTGGGCATCGAACACCAGGACCGAAAACGCGCGGTGAAGAAGTCCTTCCCTGTGCGCCCGCAGTTTCTCCGACCTCCCTACGACGCGATCCTGCAGATCGACCAGGGTGACCGTTTCTTCGTTTGCAGAATCATGGGCCCGCGCGGATAAAGCGTCCACTTTCGTCATGTACTCACATGGTTAAAATCGTTAGTAATGCAGAAATCGGTGGCCTCCGCGGATAGCATCACGCCGGGGACGCCTGCACCTGGATGCGTACCCGCTCCAACTAAGTACAGCCCGCGCACATCCTCACTTCGGTTGTGGGGCCTGAAATAGGCCGTCTGCATCAGATTCGGCTCCGCGCCGAAAGCGTTCCCCTCGGATGCGTTCAACTCGTTTCGAAAATCGATCGGTGTAAACGACTTCCGGACGTCGATTCGGCTCCGAATGCCCGTCAAACCCCAGCCTTCCAGAAAAGATAGTACGCGCCCAGCGAAATCTGCCGTAAACGAAGGACTCCACGAGTGGCCTGAACGAAGGTTCGGGACCGGTACGAGTACGTAGAGACTTTCGGATTCAGGCGGTGCCATCGCGCGATCCGTTCGCGTCGGCGCGTGTAGATACATGCTGAAATCGCCGGGTAAAATCATTCTGTCGAAGATGTCGGACACCAGCTCTTTGTACCTCTGCGACAAGATCAGCGTATGATGGGCGAGCTGTGGATACGTTCGTCGAACGCCCAAGTAGAGCAGGAAGCAGCTCATGGATAAATCCATCTTTTCAACCCGCCGGTCGGACCACCTCGACCTGCTCTCATTCGGGACCAGATCACGATAGGTATGGGCCACATCGGCATTGCTGACCACGAGATCCGCCAGGATCTCCTCACCTGCGATGCGCACACCTACCGCTGCGCCGTTTCTGACGAGGACCTCGTCGACTTCGGCGTTCGTGCGGATCCGGCCACCGGTGTCGATGAATAGCTGAGCGAGCGCGTTGACCAGCGCATACATCCCGCCTTTCGCAAACCAGACGCCCTGTTCCCTCTCCAGGTACGGGATCATCGCGTATATGGAAGGCGCCCGAAACGGATTGCCGCCTATAAAGAGGGGGTGGAAGCTGAATAGAAATCTGTGGCGCTCATCCACAAAAAACCGGCTTGCGAAGTCGGCCACCGGCTTCAAGGCGCCGAGCCGGAGTGCGCGAGGCACGAAGGAGGCCATCTTCCACAGTGAATCGAACGGTCTTGCGCCCAGTTCCTCGGTGATCACGGCATCGTAGATCGGCCGCACCGCATTCATGAAGGCGTCGTAGCTGACGGCGTCGGACGGGTTGAACCGCGCCATTTCGGCCTTCATGCTCTCGGCGTCGCCGGAGTAATCAATGGACGTCCCGTCATGAAAGAAGATGCGGTAGTAGGGATTCAGGGGTATGAGCTCGAGGTAATCCTCCATGCGCCGGCCTGCCACCTCAAAAATCTTCGCGATGATTTGAGGGGCCGTGATGAGGCTGGGTCCCATGTCGAAGGTGTATCCACCCTGGGAGAACTGATACGCTCGGCCGCCCACCTTCGCACGCTTCTCGAATACGGTCACATCAAAGCCGCGCGCCTGGAGTCGAACGGCCAGCGACAGGCCTCCGAATCCGCTTCCGATAATGATGGCACGTAGCTTTCTCGCTGGAGCACTCATCTATCGGGTAGCCGCTTCGTAGGACCGGATGCCTGTCCATGCCGCACCTGCCTCTTCTCCGTGGGCTGCAAGTACGTCGAACATCTCGTCGAGAAGCGCCTCAACGGAGCGCTCCATCACAGCGATCTGGATCGTCCCTCCTGCCTCGACGTGCAGCGGCTCGCCGATTCCCACGAAAGCCGAGGGGGCAGGGTTGGTCAAAGGTTCGAGATGAACTGCGACCGGTATCACCGTGCACGGAGAAATTTCGCGTGCGAACAACTCTGCGCCGCGGCGGAACGCCAGAGGCCGCTTCCACGACGGCCAGATTCGCCCTTGTGGGAAGAGGGTCAGCCAATAGGGGAAATCATCGGCCCGGAGGCGTCGCAGGGCGTGCGTGACATTCGCCGGCTCGTGACTGAGTCCGATGACGCCCATCATCCTGAAGAGAGGAAACCGAGCGAGCTCCTGCGCGCCCATGAGGGTGTAGAGCGGCTGACCGGTTCTTGCCAGACGATGCAGTTCCCTGATCAGGAACGCGTCCCACCAGCTGACGTGATTGGCTACGAGGATCACTCGTCTATCTTTTGGCAGATCCGCGACCGATCCTCTGATGTACCGCGCCGAGATTCGGCGACCCATCCAGGGCCGGAAGAAAGCCTCGAACGCTCGGATTACATACGTATTATAGGAGGTCGTCACGTTATAGGAGGTCGTCACGGGTCGGTGCGGTCGTTCGCGTATTCGAGAGCGGCAAGCAGCGTCTCGCGCTGTGAACTCGAAGGCTCACCGCGGTGCACTACGAAGCGAACCATTTCTTCGAAAAGGTCGGCTGGATAGTCGTCCGACGCATTCGGCAATGCCGCCGCCAGGTTGTCGAAGTCCTCATCTACCGACCATCCGCGTCCGAGAAAACTCGGAAGGAAATAACAGCTCAAGAGGCGGAGATATCGTATTTCGACTCCGGTCGAGTGCAAGCGAACCTGTTCGTCGAGGATCGCAAGACCTTCGCGTACATACCTCAGCCTTGACGGCGGCCAGAACGCGTGCTTTGCTCGCAAAGTGATCAGCGCCCCATCATAGGCCCTGACGACCGGCAGCGAGCATCCTTCGATCGCGTCCCGGGTCCTTCCAATCTGTGCCTGGTCGGAAACCGAGCGTATGTAGCCGGACCGGATCTCGGCAAGTTCAGGACAATCCAGGCTACCATGACCGGGCGACGCGGCAGCGAATGCGCCGGTGGGCGCGCCCACACTCAAGACGATGGCAATGATAGAGGGAAGCAGTGTCGTCGCAGCGTGTGCAACAGCTTTTCGAAGCGCCTGGAGAGGCCCGGTACGGATCAACCGAGGCTGCGAAGTCCGGTGAAGGAGTAGGGCGCGGCCCGCCAGCACGATCTTTCGCTGCGTGCTCGTAACCGCCCGCTTCTCGAAATTATCGTACGCGTTGAAGCGAATTTCCCGATGTATCTCACGGTACACGGCGGCCGCGATCGCCGTGGCACGAGCGAACGTCGGCGGCAGCGCGGCGAAACCGGGGCGCGCAACCTCGTACAGGGCGTCGGCACGGCCGATTAGCTCATGCATCAGCGCCCGGTAAGCCGCGGGCACCTCGGCGCCATCGCGGAGGCTTGCACCGATCTTCCTCAAACTCTCGTCGTCGAGGTCATAGCGCCGGAGCACGTCTTCTGGAAGGTATATCCGGTCGTCAGCGAGATCTTCTCCTACGTCCCGCAGGATGTTCGTCAGCTGCATCGCCTTTCCGAGTGCTGCCGCCCGGCGGTGCGATGCGGCGTCGGTCACGCCGAACAGGTAGCACATCCAGACGCCGACCACCGACGCCACCCTGTACATGTAGAGATCGAGTTCGTCCCAGGTCTTGATCCTCACCTTTTGGACATCCATTTCGACACCGTCGATCAACTCACATGCGAGGGTGAACGGAACGTGACGGGCGGCCGATTCCATCATGATGCCGTCAAGCCACGGAATCCCCGTATCTCCATGGTCATAGGCCCGCCGGGAGAGATCACGCCATACATCCAGACGCATAAAAAGGCTACGGTTGTCCTCTTCGCTCGCTTGACCCGGTTCGTCTACACGGCGATCCACGAGATCGTCCGTAGTGCGGCAGAACGCATACAATCCTGCTATCAAGCGCTGCTCGTCTGCCCCAAACGAGCGAGCCGCAAAGGAAAAGGAGCGCGAATGATGCGAAAAGAAATCGAGCGGAGCGGACGTATCACCTACGGCAGCGGCGCGATAGCGGACGTACGCCGCAGCGTATTTAGGATCCGGACGGCGCACGGTGGCTTCCGGCACACTAGCGGAATGCGTCATCCCCGGGGCGCTTCGCCTTGTTCTGCGCATAAGCGCGAATGCCACCAGCGCAGCCGGCACGGCAAGTCCTATGGCGGCGCCTGTCCACATCTCGGCGGCAAGCAGCATCCCGAGCGGCATAAGCACCGTCAGACCGTAGTACGCCGCATTCCATCTGACAGAAAGGCGGTCGAGCCATTTCGCATTGGATGCTGCCTGGATGAGCATCATGAGCACCACGCCGGTTAGCATCCATCCGACCAGATTCACCAGAGGCATTCCGTAGTAGGGGCCCACGTCTCCCCACGTCCAGTAGTTCGTCGCGCCACTCATGGCAGGGTCCAGTGCCAGATCCCACGCCGTAAGCAGTGCGGCCCCCAGAAGGACGCGCTGAACCGATGCTCCGCTCTCAGGAAATCGCCGGCGGGCCATGACGTAGGCCGGAACCGCCATCAGGAACCAGCTGAGCGGTATGAGGAGCGGCACGAGGCCGAACCATTTCCAGCCGAGCAGCCCTGAATAGGAGTAGCTTCCAAACGGAAGGCCCGTCGAGGTGCCCACGACTTCGCTCAACAGACTCACGCCATAGACGAGCACCAGGCTCCACAGCCAGGATGCGCCTGCCTCCCGAATCAGATAGTAGATGAGCACGAAGGCGCCGAGGACGACATGCGCTTGGGCGAAGAATTGAAATGCCGTTCCATAAAAAGCCGCCAGTGCAGGGCTGCCCCTCAGCAGCTCCGGGTGCCGGCCGAAGGTGCCGTAGCCGATCAGCGCCACCGCCGTGAATACAAAGAAGACGACGAGCACGATTACCGGACCTCTCGGGCGCAAGTCGGTCTTTTTCAGGCTGCGGATTTCCATTCCTCTCAGTTTTCAACAGGCGTCGCCCAAGGCTCTCCGGCTCTTACAAACGGTCCCGCGAAGCCGGCCTCAGTCGCAAAAAAGCTGAATAGGGCTAACCATTCTAATTTCGATCTCAACTTAAATTATGATCGTTTAGTTGCCGTGTCATTGTGACAAAACAGTATATAAACGATCAAATGCACATTGTTACAATTTATTGTGCTTTGATCGTCATATCGTGTGTTATGGATTATGACGTCATCATTATCGGAGCGGGCCATAATGGGCTGATCGCAGGGGGCTACCTCGCTCGGGCAGGATTCCGGATAGGCGTTTTCGAGCGGAGGCATCTGGTGGGAGGAGCCGTTTCCACCGAGGAGCTTGTGCCGGGCTACCGATTCGACTATGGGGGCAGCGCGCATACGTTGATCCGCCTAACGCCCGTCGTCGACGAGCTGGAACTGACGAAATTCGGGCTCGAGTACATCGACCTCGATCCGTTCCTCGTGGCGCCGTCGATCGACGACGAACCTCTTTACTTCTTCCGTGACGTAGACCAAACCGTGAATGAGCTCGAAAGAGTGATGCCGGGCGAGGGGCTGGCCTACCGGCGTTTCATTCATGATTGGAAGCCGTTTGCAGAGACTGTCAAGGACGTTTTTCTTACAACGCCGGGTCCGTTTCAAATCGGAAAGAAGATGGTTCTCGGAAAGGGTCCACGAGTCCGTTGGAAAGAGGCATTGAAGACGATAGCACGTCCCTATGGCGAGGTCGTTGACGACTACTTCCGATCGGAAAGATTGAAGGCGGCACTAGTCTGGATGGCCGCGCAATCCGGCCCTCCGCCGACGGAGCCGATAACGGCTCCTTTCCTCTTGTGGCATCCACTCTACCACGACGCCGGCATTGCACGCCCGCAGGGTGGGTCCGGCATGCTCACGATAGCACTGAAGAGACAGATTGAAGCGTACGGCGGCGAAGTGCATGTCAACGCCGCTGTAGACGAAATAACGCTGGACGGCCGTAGAGCATCGGGTGTTCGCGTGGGAAAATCGATCTATACCGCCCGCGCCGTGCTGTCGGCCACCCATGCTGTGGAGACATTCACGCGGCTGCTTCCGGCGGATATGCGCCCGCCCGGGGCCGACCGCCTTCGCGTCGGCAACGGCTTCGGCGCCATCATTCGCGCAGCGCTCAACGCACCCGTAGCCTACGCCGGCAGCGATCATCCGAAGACGCGTATCGGGCTTCAATTATTGTGTAGAGATCGAAAGCAGATCAATGCCGCGTACGGCGACTTTCTCGCCGGCCGGCCCGCAGCAGATCCACCAATCATTGCCATGACGTTCTCAGCCGTCGACCCCTCGCTCGCACCTCCCGGCGGCGAAGTGCTGTGGCTGTGGGCGCAGTATTTCCCCTATGAACTGGCGGAAGGGACGTGGGACGATCGCGGCGAAGCCGTCGCGGAATCCATCTTCGATGCCTTCGAAGTCTACGCCCCCGGTACACGAGGAAAGGTGGTCGAATACCTGTTCGAGCATCCGCTCTACCTTGAACGGGAACTGGGACTCTTTCGCGGCAATGTCATGCATCTGGAAATGAGCCTCGATCAGATGTTCTGTATGCGCCCGACTCAGGAAATGAGTAAGTACAGGGCTCATCTCGCCGGCCTGTATTTGACCGGTGCGAGCACGCATCCCGGCGGGGGAATCATGGGAGCTTCCGGAAGAAACGCGGCCGGCGTACTGCTCCGAGATCTCGAGAAGAAGAAAATCTGACGGCGTTGACGTATCTGGCCTTCCACGCGGTTTTCATACTACCGCCCATCGTACTGCTGTCTTTGGTCGCGGCTCGGCTGGATTCCGTGCGGTGGCGCCACATCGGTATCGTCGCGTTGCTCTGCACAATTGCACTGGCTTACACCACCCCATGGGACAACTACCTGATCTACAAGCAGGTGTGGTCGTATGGACCCGATCGGGTCATCGAAACGATTGGGTGGGTCCCGGTTGAGGAGTATCTCTTTTTCGTGTTGCAACCACTCCTTAGCGGCCTCTGGCTCTTGTGGATGCTGCACCTGCTTCCGCCCCGAACACATCGACCGGATGGCGGCACCGGGCGGCGCATCGGAACGGTTTTCGGCATATGCATCACCGTGATCGGCGTCTTCTGCTTAACGCGGGACTCATCGCTCTACATGGGACTTATCCTGGTGTGGGCCGGTCCGGTGATGGCAGGCCAGTGGTTCCTTGCCGGTGGGAAGTTTCTAGACAAGGCATGCTGGATTGGCATCGCCGTACCGTCGGTCTACTTGTGGATAGTGGATGGGATTGCGCTAAGCCAGGGCATCTGGTCCATTTCGAGCCGTTACACGGTCGGGTGGATGCCGTTGGGTCTACCGGTAGAAGAAGCGTTGTTTTTCCTCATCACGAATGTCCTCGTGATTCAAGGCATCCTCATGTTTCACCCTCTTCGTCCTGCAGGTGGGCGCCATTCGCGACCCAAGACGCAAAATCGGTCATATTCGTGAACGTCCGATAATCCAAAAACGGCACATTACGCGCGGCATCCTCGGACAGCGCGTCAACCGGCCTTCCACCAATCGCCAGACGGTACGGATGTGACGGCTCATATGTAGTTGACAGCACGCGAGCTGAACGTAGGGCGTCGGCGGCCACTTGTGGTTTGGCGGATGAAATGCATACGAGTGAAGCGTCGAACATCTGCTGCTGCAGCGCGATCTCGTACACCGGCACATCGGAGCCGAGATAGACGATCTTCCACCCTACCGCTTCGAGCACGATGCGCACGAGATTCGCGGCGATTTCGTGTTGATTACCCTCCATACAGGCCACAATGGCAGTGCGGCCATTGCTCGCAATCTCGCGCCGGAGCGCAGTTCGAAATCCGTAGAGCGCGTCGATCATGGCATTACTCAGTCGATGCTCTTCCCCGACACCAATCTCTCCCGTCTCCCACTCTTGACCGACGCCTCCCATGACAGGTTGAACGATCTCATCACAGATCGCTGCACATGAAACCGAATTATGGAAGAGGTAGCAGAGATAAAGCGCCGTACGATCGACATCGCCAAGCCTGAGCCAGTCAGAGACTAAGTCACCCGCCTCGCCGAAGTCGTCCTCACGTACGACTCGCAGCATGGCTTCATAGGCCGCCTCGCCCTGCGCATCGAATGCGAGGAGCTCGCACTCCAGCCCCCCGTCGGCGGCGTAGGCCAGCAGCGATTGCAGTACGATTCGCCGGTGCCCCCCCGACGTGAGCATAAAATCCACACGACCGGCATCGCACCAGCGCTTCACCGTCGATTCGTGGACCCGCAAGATCTCTGCGGCATCGCCAGTGGTGATGTGCATCACGCTTTCGCTCATTCAGACATCACCGATAGAACTGCTTCTGCTGGCCGCATCAATTAAATTCCACCGCCGAAATGGTGAAAGCCGTGCCTCACGCTTTCCGAGAAGGGATGGAGCGTCCTGGATGCAGAGCACGGCCATACGGCACGTTAGTGCGTTTACACGTGCGCAAAGTAACCACTGAGGGAGAGTTCTACCACAGCACCCCAGATCTACGCTCGCTTCCGCTCTCAGGATGTTCTATCTGTCGGCATCAACGTACGCGCCCGAAATACGTACGCCTGAGGAATACGGGCCGCCCTGTTCGATCCCGTCGAGACACTGCGCTACGAATGATCACGGGTTGCCCCGGGGTGAAGGTCCATGCCCGCGCATGCGGCGCGTGGTGAGAATCCATGCTTCGATCCGGCCCACCGCCATACATAGTAGACTCCGAGCCACAACCTGCCGCGCCCGTCCGGCTCGATCAACCCGACGTATCCTCCGCTTACACTCTCCGGGTCTCTGGCGTCATGCCTGAAGTGCGTGAACCGCCCGGTAGAAGGGTCCATCGCCCCCCACAGTCCGGTGCCGCGACCGTATGCGCTACGCCGTCACCGCAGCTGCGAGAGCAAATAAGTATAGACGACGGCGTTCGTTTTCGCCTGCTGTTCGTGCGTGATTCTGCTGCCGTGGCCGCCCTCCGTGTTCTCGAAGTACAGCACGGGATGACCCATGCCCTCCATCTTCGCTGCCATTTTGCGCGCATGCGCGGGATGCACACGGTCATCCCGCGTGGTGGTAACGAAAAGGGGGCGCGGGTATTCGGCGTCCTCCCTCACATTTTGGTACGGAGAATACTTCGATATGTAGGCCCACTCCTCAGGCAGATCCGGATTTCCGTACTCTGCCATCCAGCTGGCTCCGGCGAGGAGCTTGTTGTAGCGCTTCATGTCGAGCAGGGGAACGGCGGCGACGGCCGCGCCGAAGAGCTCCGGCCGCTGCATCAGCACGGCTCCGACGAGCAGCCCCCCGTTGCTGTGTCCATAGATGCCCAGATGTTCGGGCGAGGTGATCTTGCGAGCGATGAGGTCCTCCGCGACGGCGATAAAATCGTCGTAGGCACGCTGGCGGTTCTCTTTACGTCCAGCACGATGCCACGCCGGACCGAACTCGCCGCCGCCGCGGATATTGGCCACGACGTAGACGCCGCCGTTCTCGATCCAGCTTTTTCCTTGAACGGGATTGTAGGCAGGCTCCATAGAGATCTCGAAGCCGCCATATCCGTACAGCAGCGTCGGATGATCTCCGCTCGGCGCCAACCCTTTTTCGTGCACGACGAAATATGGAATCCTGGTGCCGTCCGTCGACGTCGCCTCGTGCTGGTTCACGACATGGCCCTTCGATTCGAATAGATCCGGGAGCTGCCGTACGCGTTCCAGCTTTCCGTCCTCATGCGCCGCGTACAAGGTCGTCGGCTGAAGGTAGCCGCTGTACGTGAAGAAAAAGCGTTCGTCGTCGTGACTCGTCGACCGCACATCGACGCTGCCCAGCGACGGCGTTTAGATTTGCTCGCCGATCCATACCCCGTTCACAAACCTGAACCGGTGCAACTCGCCGACTATGTTGTGCAGCACGGGGGCCACCAAGTACGTCCGCGTCGTGCGAACTTCCCCAATGTCTGTCGATGGGCCGGCTCCATAATTGTTTTGAACTCTGCCTCGCCATCCACGACGTCGTCGTATGCGGCAGCGATAAGCGATCCCTCGGGGAAGGTGTCACCACCCGTGATCCACTCGGAGCGCAAATACAGCACGATCTGGTCGCCGACAAATTCGGGTTCGGCATCGGCAGGTATCTCGAGCGCTACGAGTTCGCCGCCGCGAAAGGCGTATTACGATCCCTCAAATATGCTCGTTCGGTGTGCGACGATCTGCCGGTACTCGTCGTCGACCCGGACTGACTGCGCCCATGTCGCGACATCCTCCGGCTTGGCCTCGAACACCGTCTCGGCCTCTGCGAGGCCGGTCCCCCGCCGCCAGCGTTTGACGAACCGAGGATAACCGGACTCCGTTAGTGTGCCCTCGCCGAAGTCGGTACCAATCAGAAGCGTGTTTTCGTCCTCCCAAGCGATGATCGATCTGGCTTCCGGAACGAAGAATCCATCCTCCACGAATGAGCGGGTCGCCACGTCGAACTCGCGCATTTCGATGGCATCGCCACCGCCATGCGAAAGACCGATTAGACAGCGCTCATATGCAGGCGGAAAGCAGTCGGAGCCGCGGTAGACCCAGTTCGTGTCCTCCGCCGCGCCGAGTGCGTCCATGTCGATCAGGATGTCCCACTCCGGATTGCGCCGAGATACGATTCCCAGGACGTCCTCCGCCAGATACCGCGCACGTGCTCGTCATCTTTCCAGAAGTTCTGAAGATAATCGCCCCGAATTCCCGCATAGGCGATTCGTTCGTCCGAGCTCAGGATCCGCAGACTTTGCGCGAAGATCGAGTCATACGCCGGGTGTTCACCCAGCGTCTCTAACGTCGCGACATTGTGCTCATCCACCCATTCCATGGCCTTTCGGCCGTCGACTTCCTCGAGCCAGAGGTAGAGGTCGTCATCGCCTATTGCGGTTTGATCCGAATGCTGTTCGGCCGGTCCCGTTGCGTCCTGAGCGGCTGTCGAGCGGGCGCCGAAAGAAAGCGAGAGAATGGCGAGCGCAAGAGAGAGGCGTCCCATGGCAGATTCTCCGTCGATGGCGGGAGCGATACGGCGATGGGTCGAATGATACGGAATCTTTCTCCGGCAAGTCTCGTCGCCAGGGTGACGCATAGCACTTCGTCCGCCTCGAGGAGCCGATGACCTTGGTCGCCCGAGGCTACGGATCGGCCGGAGGCGCGATACGGACCTTGCGTCCGTCGTGCGGCCGCCATTTTATTCGACGTTTCCAGGAGGTCTGTACGGCAGTCCTTGTGCCATCTTCAGCATTTCCATTGTCTCTTCCACCGTGAGCAAGACGGTAGTCTCGGCTGAACGAAGAGAGCCACCTGCGGAGATTCCGGCAGAAAAAGCTGCCGCTGAAACATTGTTCGGAGCCTCGATCAGTACGAATCCGTCGTACTCACCGAAACCATACCAGAAACCATGGAGCTTTCCACCCATGTTTTCCACGACGGCTCGGGCGACGTCGCGGCGATCCTCGGGCCTATTGATGATTCGTGCCCAGGCATCCGGCGTATAACTGAAACGCATTAGATAGAACGGCATTGGGACCTCGGTTTCTAAGAATGTGGCTCTAGCCACGTCGCCCGTCCAAGACGCCCTCGGGCTGCGAACCGGCCGGCCGGTCAGGGGCGTCACCATGGATTGCTTGTTGCACGCAATGTAGATGGCGGCTTCTCACGTAGCAACTACCATCACATCCCAAATAAGCATCATTGGAGAACAAGAACGGATCCGTTCGATGACGTCTGGCCTGAAGTCCTCGAATGAGAGTCCATGCCCATGCAACAGCCCTGCCGCTGGAAACGCCGGCTAGAGGCTCCTCCACTCTTCTTGCAGCCGCTTGAGCCGGTGAAACGCCGCTTTGGGCTCGCCGTGTGGGGATTTGATGAGGCCGCCGTTGTCGATGAAAGCGTGGTCGTCGTCGAGGTCGTACCAGTTGACGGCCTCGATCCACGGCTTGCTGTAGCCTAGCGTATAGAGGCCCTCCAGCCATTCGGCCTGGAGCTCCTCGTCCCACGGCCGGTGCCAGACGTAGGGTTCCTGCGATATTTCGAGCCTGTCGAGGACGACCGATCGCTCGGACGGCCCGGAGCTGGCACCCACTTCGGTCAGCTGAACGGGACGGCCGAACTCCTCAAACCGCTCGATGTGGATGATCGTATCCTGCAGGTCGCGCCAGGGGAAGTACATCTGGACGCCGGTGATCGTATAGTC
>CAZART010000121.1:0-15018 GCA_964487555.1 uncultured Rhodothermales bacterium | reverse complement strand
TCGCATTCCCATGATGCACCGCGCGTCCGCATTTTTCATCTGCCTGCTCATGCTCCTGGCCGCGCCGTCGGCCTACGGGCAGGACGACTTCGAACGTCAGAAGCTTGCTCGGACGACCATGAAGTTTCTGAATATATCGGCGGACCCCCGGGCGGCTGCACTCGGCGACGCCGTAACGGCGCTCGAGGGAGCCTCCACGTCCCTCTTTTACAATCCGGCCGGCATGGGAAGCCAGCAGAGTTTCCTCCATACGGCCGTGGCCCAGACCGACTGGTTTGTCGACGTGAAGTATAACTTTGCCAGCCTATCCGTTCGTCCGGGCGACGGACGCTACGGCGTCCTGGGCTTCAGCTTCGTATCAGCCGACTACGGCGACTTCGAGGAGACCATTCGGGCGGATAATGAGCAGGGCTTCGAGGATCTTGGCACGTTCTCGCCGTCGGCGTACAGTGTCGGGGTGGGATATGCCAGGACGCTGAGCGATCGCTTCGCCGTCGGCGGCCATGTCAAATTCGTCTCACAGGATCTAAGCACGAGCGTGATGTCCGTGAAGGAGGACGGCGGTTTCAGGCGCGCCGGAAACGAAGAAAGCGTACTGGCTTTCGATTTCGGGATGCTCTATAGAACGGGATTTCGCAGTCTCACCTTCGCCGCAAGTGCGCGCAACTTTGCCCGCGAGGTGGAATACGCCGAGGAAAGCTACGAGCTTCCGCTGCTTTTGAAGATCGGCATGTCGATGGACCTCGTCGACCTCACCAGCTTCTCGCCCGAAACGCACGGATTTGTCGTGAGCGTCGACACCGAGAGTCCACGCGACTACTTCGAGCAGATCAAGGTCGGTGCAGAATATACCTTCCTGGATACAATCTCCCTCCGCGCCGGCTATATCTTTCCAACGGATCAGCAGGGAATCAATGCCGGGGTAGGCATTCATCGATCGTTCGGCGGCATGGCGCTCGCCGCCAACTTTGCGTATACGCATTTCGGAATTTTCTCCGAAGTGAAACGCATCGGCTTTCAGCTCTCCCTCTAAGTACCATTGTTCATGGCCACACCGCATAAGCTTCATTTCATCGGGAGAAGGTCTTGGGCGATCGCCGCTGCGGCGTCCATCTTCATAATGATGAGCGTCGTCGGCTGTGACACGAGCCCCGCCGACAGTCTCTTCGATGAGGACCGCCCGTTGGGAAGCGATCCGATCATCAGCAGCATCGAACCGCCGGAGCAGACGCTGGCCGGCATCGGCACGATCACTATCGTGGGCGAGAACTTCTCCGCTGATCCGGACGAGAATCTCGTCTTTTTCGACGGCACACGAGCTACCGTTCTGGAAGCTTCCCCGACGCAGCTCATCGTGCGCTCACCGAACCTTCCGAAGCAGGGGATCGAGGTAAAAGTAACGGTGGTCGATGCCGAGAATATCAGCAACGTTCTCACGTACTCGCTTGAACCGGCCGTCGAACGCTTTGGCAGGATCACCGATTTCGAGGAAGTCTTCGGCATTGCCACCGACGACGAAGCAAACGTGTACATCTCGCTCTTCTCCAGCAATGTGTCGGCCGGCATCAAACGCCTCAGTCCGGAAGGAGAGCGCAGCGATTATGCCTCCTCCACCTTTAAGTGGGATGCGCTCGGGCTGGACTCGGACGGTTATCTTTACGGTGTGCGCAACGTGCGGGCCGTCTTTCGATTCCCGCCCGGTGGTGGCGCAGCGCAGACGTGGGCCGTGGCCGATGACGCTTCCGCTCGCTTTCGATCGCTCGTCGTAGACGGTGACGACAACGTGTGGGTCGCCGGCAGCGGCGGGAGTATTTACCGGATCGACCAGAACGCCGATCTCACGGCGACACCGGTGGGATCGACCGTCAGCGCATTGGCTGTAGCCGGCGGATTTCTCTATGCGGCTGAAGAGGGAATGCCCCACCACGTCGTACGGCGGCGGATCGAGGCCGGCGGCACACTGGGCGCCGGTGAAGAACTATTTGCAGCGCCTGACGGCGTTGAGATACATTCACTAGCCGTCACGGCTGAAGGCGAAGTCGTGGTCGGAACCGACGCCGACGATCCACTCTTTCTCGTGCAGACCAACGGCTCCAGCGAAGTCTTTTATCCGGGACTGCTCTTGCCGACAGCCACAGGCCTGGCCTGGGGAACGAGCCCGACGTTGTACATAGTGAGGGGCCGTGAAGGTGGCGAGCTGCCGGATCTCTTTCGAATCAACACGCAGCGAGAGCGACCGGAATGACGATTGTTGCAACGGGCAGGCTCGGGCGACCCAACGATACCATCTACACCTATCGGCACACGTTAGAGCGGTGTGCCGTCCGGATGCGACCAACCATCATACATAGCTCTATCACACCAAACGGAGGGAACTCATGAGACAATTTCTACCAGTTGTACTGGCATTTGCCTTGCTGGCACCGTCGGTACTCGCACAAGAATGGCAGTCGGTCGGGCCGTTTCCGGCTGATGATCCGATTACGGCAACAATGCACGGCGTTGCTGTTGATCCAGACGGTAAAGTCTGGCTTACACCCTACTTTCCGACTGAAGAAATCATCACTGCCGAAGATGACACTGTTACAACGCGGGCCATCTACGTCTTCAATGAGGACGGAACGGAAGTAGATTTCTCGCCGATCCAGGTGATTACAGTGAATGGAGATCCCGATACGTTGTTTAACGCAAGCAACGGCATGGAGACGGACATCGACGGCAATATCTTGCATACGACAGGTGGTGCCGAAGACGTTCCAACAACAGGCTGGATCTATCGCATTGACTATCAGACTGGTGAAGGGCTCGACAAATTTCAGCCTCAGGAGCAGTCGCAGACGCAGCCAGCAGTCGACGAGATCGGCACTATATATACAGCCAACGTGCTCACAGAAAGGGGTCCCATCAGGATGTACGACAACGACCTCAATTTCATTGACAACGCCGTCGACACGACGGTAGGTTTCTCGAGGAGCTTTGAAGTCACTGCTGATGGCAATACCATATACTGGGGCGGCTTCACCAACGAGGCCGTTTGGAAGTATACGAGGCCTGATGAATTCAGCCCGTTCAATCAGGTGCCGGATACGACAGAGTTGCGCGGCATGACGGCCGAGTCTTTTGCCCGCCATCCTGTCACCAATAATATCTGGATCAGCGCCGGAGCCGGCGCCCAGTCTCCATTTGTGATAGGAACGTGGTACGAGATAGATCCCGAGACTGATGAGGTCTTGGATAGCCTGGTCTGGGATCGCTCTGAAGGTTTTGTGAGCGAGAAGCCGAGAGGTATCGCATTCTCGCCCGACGGCAATACAGCCTACGCGGTGATGTTCGACGCCGACAGCGGGGCGCCGTCCGTTCAGAAGTTCGTCTTCTCTGACATCTCCTCGATCGAGAAAGTACCGGGAGATCTGCCGGAAAGCTTCACGCTGAAACAGAACTATCCGAATCCGTTCAACCCGTCGACGAATATCGAATTCGACCTCCACAAGGCCGGTGAAGCGACGCTTCGCGTCGTGGACGTGCTCGGACGTGAGGTGGCGGTTCTTGTCGACGAACGGCTAGGCGCTGGAACGTATTCCTACACGTTCGACGCCGCCAATCTACCTTCAGGTACGTACTTCTACCAGCTTACGGCCGGTGGAGAACGCCAGAGCGCGTCTATGATCCTGATGAAGTAGGTACTCGTTGAATCCTCGTGTTGTTTGAAAGGAGGGCATCCGGCACTTCGCCGGGTGCCCTTCTCATTTCTACCTGGACTGAATTATGCGCCCCTCTTTCTCGATCTGCTTCGCCATCCTGTTCATTTTCGTCACCGCCCCCTCCTACGCCCAGGGCGAGATCGATTCCCTCTCGTCGCCCAAATACGAATTCCGAGCCGCCTGGATTGCCACCGTTATCCGGCTCGACTGGCCGAAAACCACAACGACCCAGGCCCAACAGAACGAGCTCGTCAACATGCTGGACGAGCTCCACGGAGTCGGCATCAACGCCGTCTTTTTCCAGATTCGCACGGAGGCTGATGCCATGTATCAGTCCGACATTGAACCCTGGTCCCACTGGCTCACCGGGCAGCAAGGACGGGCTCCGGAACCCTTCTACGATCCGCTTCAGTTCGCCATCGAAGAAGCCCACAAGCGCGGCATGGAGTTGCACGCATGGCTGAACCCTTATCGTGCCGTGCGCGGATCAGGTTACGCTCAGTCGTCCGATCACGTCTCCGTCACGAATCCGGAATGGATTCTCTCATTCGGCAATCTGAAAGTCTTAAATCCGGGGATTCCGGACGTGCAGGAGTACGTCCTTTCCATTATTGAGGATGTGGCCACGCGCTATGACGTGGACGGCATTCACTTCGACGATTATTTCTACCCGTACCCGCCGGATCACATCAGCAACCAAGATCAGCAGACGTTCGAGGAATTCGGCGGCGACTTCACCAGTATCGGCGAATGGCGTCGAGCAAACGTCGATTCGCTCGTCAAAGGAATTCACGAAACGCTCGAAGCGGTGAAGCCTGAGGCGGTGTGGGGAATCAGCCCCTTCGGCATCTGGAAGAACGGCGTGCCGTCCGGTATCGTCGGCCTCGATGCCTACAACGTCATTTTCGCGGATGCCGTCGAATGGCTCGACCAACAGTGGCTGGACTACCTCACGCCGCAGCTCTACTGGCAGTTCGGCGGCGGCCAGGACTACGGAAAACTCGCGCCGTGGTGGGCGGAGCAGACGTCAAGAAACGAACGGCATCTGTATCCCGGGCATGGGCTCTACCGTTCCGAGTCCGCCACTTTTGGTGGATCGCTCTTCCGAGCCGACGAGGTTCCGCGACAGATTCGCTTCAACCGTAATCATGCGGACATTCAGGGGAGTGTGTTTTTTCGGGCGGAGAACATTTCCCGGTTCCATTCCAAAGGGTTCGCCGACACGCTAAGAACGGACCTGTTTAGGTACCGAGCGCTGACTCCGATCATGGAGTGGCGCAGCATGGAGGCTCCCCCACCGGCTGAAGATCTTAGCTACGAGTGGACGGGAGATGAAGAGGTGACGCTGAACTGGATCGATGCTGATCCTGCAGACGTGGCCGCGGAAAGGAGATTCTACGTGGTCTATCGGGTACGCGCCACTCCCGCGCCCGACAATGAGGACGTGATGGCGGACGCCCGGAACATACTCGCTCTTACCGACGAGACGACGTTCACGGACCGTCCGGGCATTGCGGCCGATCCGTACCATTACTTCGTCACCGCAGCCAACCATAACTCCGTCGAAAGCGAGCCGTCCAATAGTGTATCGCTCCAGGGCCGAGCGACCGCGATTGAGATTCCGGATGCACCGGCACTCAGCGCCGAGCTGCATCAGAACTATCCCAATCCGTTTCGCGAAGCGACGGAGATCGGCTTCCGGCTCGACAAGCCCGGCGCGGTCACTCTCCGCGTGTACAACATGCTCGGGCAGGTCGTGACCACACTCGTTCGCGAGGCGTACTTAACCGCCGGCACGCATGCCGTTCGATGGAACGGATTGGACGAGGGTGGATCGCAGGTTGCGCCGGGCACCTATTTCTATTCGCTCGAGCTCGGAGGCAGCCGCGTTTCAAAAGCCATGGTGCTCGTGAGATAAGTTCATGGCTTGCAGGTGTCTACACGACAGGAGAATGGTAACTACGCTGCCCATTCGCCTGTGGACCGCCGGCCTCTTTCTCATCCTCGTTGCCGCCCCGGTTTCACCGGTGGCCGCGCAATCCGAGCGTGCGTCGGCCCCGAAGTACGAGTTCCGAGGGGCCTGGATTGCTACCGTTCTCCGGCTTGACTGGCCCCGAACGACGGCCACGTCGCATCAGAAGCAGGAGCTCGTCGCGATCCTAGATCGTCTGCACGAGTCCGGTATCAATGCTGCGTTTTTCCAGGTGCGGCCGGAGGCGGACGCGATGTACTTATCCACCATCGAACCATGGTCTTTCTGGCTCACCGGCCGGCAGGGTGAAGCGCCAGAGCCCTTCTACGATCCACTGGCCTTCGCCGTCACCGAGGCCCACAGACGCGGCATCGAGCTCCACGCCTGGTTCAATCCGTATCGAGCCGACCGCGGCTCATCGTACTCCAAGTCATCGAACCACGTCACCGCAGCTCATCCGGAATGGATCCTGACGTTCGACAGGCGCAAGATCCTCAATCCCGGCCTTCCGGAGGTTCGCAATCATGTCGCGAGGGTCATCGCCGACGTCCTTCGGCGCTACGACGTCGACGGCGTCGTTTTCGACGATTATTTTTACCCGTATCCGCCTAACCGGATTTCGGATGAAGATCGGGAGACATTTCTCACGTACGGCGGCGATTTCGCGGACATCGGGGATTGGAGGCGCAACAATGTCGATTTGCTAATAAACCAGGTCCGTGACACCGTGCTGACCGTAAAGCCGGATGCCACCTTCGGCGTCGCTCCATTCGGCATCTGGAAAAACGGCGTGCCCGAGGGCATCTTCGGACTGGATGCCTACAACGTAATCTATGCCGACGCAGTACACTGGTTGAATCAGCAGTGGATCGACTATCTAGTCCCGCTGCTTTCATGGGGGTTCGGAGGACGGCAGGACTATGGGACGCTGGCGCCCTGGTGGGCCGAACATGCAGCCAGAAACCGCCGTCACGTGTATACAGGCCACGGTCTCTACCGGTCCGATCCCAACACCTTCGACGGCACACTCCACGAACCGGATGAGATTCCTCGACAGGTCCGGTTCAACCGCGATCATCCGGACATCCAGGGCGGCGTCTACTTCAGAGCGAGAAACCTGACGCAGCTCGACTCCCAGGGATTTTCAGATACCTTGAAGACGGATCTATATCGCTATCCGGCTCTCCCCCCGATCATGAACTGGCGCTCGCTGGAGAAGCCTGAGGCCCCTGAGGAGCTCGCCTATACATGGACCGGGGATGACGAGGTGACACTCCACTGGTCGGCGAACGCAATCGGGGGCGCAAAGTCTTACGCCGTCTACAGAGTCCGTGGAGACGCGGTGACCGATCTATCAGGTATTATGGAAGATCCGGTCCACCTACTTTCAATCACGTCGGAGACGGAGACGACAGATCGGCCGGGCATCGCGGATGAGCCGACCCAATATTTCGTGACGGCCGTCAGTGCTAATTCAGTCGAAAGCAAGCCGAGCAACGTGGTCTCCGTGGAAGGCCGAGCGACCCCCGTGGAGCAGCCGGCCGCGCACGGGCCTGCAATAGATCTCGAACAAAACTATCCGAACCCATTCCAGAATCAGACGCGCATCCGTTTTACGCTCGACCGACCAGCTATTGTGTCCATGCGAGTGTACAACGTGCTCGGGCAGGTGGTGGCGACGCTGCTCGAAGAAGACCGCGTTGTACGCGCAGGCAATGTCACGTGGGATGGTACGAAAGACGACGGATCCTCCGCCGCCGCAGGTACCTACTTCTACACCCTTGATGCGGGGAGCATGCGTTTGACGCGCGCTATGGTGATGATTCGATAGCTCCCATGTACTCGGCGGCCCGGAAGTCTCAGATCGGCGACGTCGCTGAGGGTCATCTGCTCTACGGCGTCGGTGCCGTGATGGATGTTGTACGTCATCACGCGCACGCGTCGCTCGTGTGAGGCGCACCCCGAGGCCAGGAATACGAGGCAAAGCATCCAGCCCATCAACCGGAAGGCCGTAGACGCGCCTGTCATCCAGGTGTAAATTCAATCAACTCCCGCGTGTCAACGCCAACCACGTCACCCGTGTCCTCTTGAACCCAGGGCAAAACCTTCTTGATGAGCCCAATACCCGGCGCAACGAAGAAATCACAGGTAATCGGTCTGTCTTCCCAGATCTGCGCATAGTATACCGCCTGAAAAGTACCTGCCGGCACCGTAATCGTCGTATCCAGCGATTCCACACGCATCAGAGATCCATTGGGAAACGAGGGGCGCGAAAACGTGTCTCCAATATCAGCCGGATACTTATACACGAGAAGCGGATCGAGCTCACCAAGTTCGGGCGGAATACGATGCCAGTATCCGGATGACCGATTGGTAGCTAGAAATTCACCGTTCTCCTCCTGCAGACGATACCACGACTCACCCTGCAGACTCGTCTTCGATATGACGCGTGTCGTATCGAACCGAATCGACTCGTCGGTTTGTCCGGTATGGGATCTCTGCTCGGTGGTGCGCCAGATCCACTCATTACCCACCGTGAGAGGAACGAGGGAGTTATCGCCCGGCGCTCGCGAACGAGTATCAGACAGATCGCACCCTGCGACAATAAGAATTACGGCCGGGAGAAGCGTTCGCTTAATCATCATACACCTCCTTCCATGAATGGCGGGAGAACTCACAAGTGGAGCGCAGTGCACGCTCCGCGCTGTAGAAGTGACGTATAGGCGAACAGGTGACTAGATAAAGCGGTTGATTCTTAAATACGAATCGAGGTTATGGCGGTCAACCGAGATTCCGTTTTGGCACGGCCGCGTCTGCAGGAACGGAAGGCTATCTTGACAGCAGCATCTTGCCGGTGAGCGTTCGATCTGGCGTCTGAAGGCGATAGAAGTAGACTCCCGACGACATTGCCGCGGCGTCGAAGGTGATTTCGTGTCGACCGGGTCCCCGCAATCCCGTTTCGAGCACGCTCACTCTCCTTCCCAGTACGTCGTATACGCTCAGTTCGACGTCGCGCATCTCATCCAATTCATACGCAATCACGGTAGACCGCGAAAAGGGATTAGGGAAGTTTGCGAGGAGCCGTGCCGTGCGGGGTATCTCGGGCCCCGTCTCCGCGGCCGTCGACTGGGCCGGATAGGCGACCCTGAGATTATCAAGGAACAGCGTGCCGGTGTAGATCTCGCCTTCCACCCTGTCGCTGGCCAGCCGGACGATAATCCGCTTCAGTCGAACGGGATAATACACTGTTCGCGCTGCACTCGACTTTGGTTGGGCCCGATCGAAGGCGCTTGGCTGAGCTTTAAAGCCCGTACTGTCGTCTGCGTAGGCGGCAGCGAATAGCTGGAACGGCAAGCCCTGTGCATCGTCGACGTCGAAGAACAGCCGGTGTCGGCGGCCGTCGGATTTTACGTCGAGCAGCAGCGAGTCCGGCACGCCTTCAATGGGCACGTCGGCCTCCAGGTAAACTTCGTTGCTCAACGCTCGGTCGTATGTAAACGAATAGTCGAGACGAAGCGCTCCTTCCCCTTCGCTACGCTCGTCCGTCGTCAACGAGAGACTGGTTTGCGACATGTCCACGGCCTGACCCTCTACGGTCCAAGCGTCGGGATTCTCCATGCCGGCAACCAGGCTCGTGCCGGTTCGAATATCGACCGTCACTGCGGACATCTGTTCGAGGTCGCCATGCTTGGCCACAACCTGGGTAGTGCCGGGCGACCGGCCGCGAAATCGACCCTGCTCGTCCACAACACCGACATCCGAATCGGTCGTTCGCCATTCATATGCCGTTGCCGATACGTCTTGTTCGATTCCGTCCACGTCAAACGACCGGACCGAAAAGCTCACGATATGTGTGGTGTCGGTAATCACGTCGGTCGGCGTCAGCACAAAGCGTCCGATGGTCTTGATGAACACGTACGCCGAATCAACCAGATTGCCGTATCGTACGTACACGTAGCCCGTCGCGCTGTCCGTACCGGCCGTGAAAACACCTTGATCGTCGATCGTACCAATGCTGGGATCGGCGGTGAATTCGAGCTGAGTCCGGTCGAACGGAACGGGTCGGAAATACTCATCCGTGCCGTACACGGTGAAGTCCAGTGTGTGGCCCCTAAACACGCGCACCTGATTCGGAAAAGCGAAGAGCCGGTTCAGATCGCCTTCCGGCGCCATTGAGATGACGAGAAGGGCGTTGCTCACGGATCTTTCCAGGCCGTCGGAGGGCGAGTTCACGATCTCGTCTCGCACGAGCATCGTCGTCGACCCCCCACCATCGAGATTCATGCCGGTGTGCACACCGATCTCCGTCATGAAATAGGCCAGCTCGGGAAGTGTGATGCCGATGCTCGCCGTCTGGCGCCCATCAACGGTTATCAGATAAAGCGTTGTGCTGTCCGCGGAAAAGCCGGCAGCCGTTCGCGGATGGCGATCACTTGCGTCCCCTCTTGGGCCCACGCTGCTGACGCCGTTCTGCACTAGAAAGGGCCCCCCTCCAATCATCTCCTTCAATTGCGCAAGGCCGGGCTGCACGCCCAGGTAAGCCTTGAGGGTGTCTCCTTCGTCTACGTGATCTGCAAGTACTGCCGAGGCGGATCCGTGTCCCGACAGCACGGCCTCTCCATCGAGGATGGACATGCTTCCCCCGCCGATGACTTTTTCGGAGACGACGAGCCTCAATGTGTCATTGGCGAGCCAGGGATCGAGCGTGCGTACGCGCACCTCCGTGCCAAACCGGTTCGTGCCCGTGGTCGAGCCCATGAACCGGTTGTAGAGAACGAGTTCGTCGGCATCGCGCGTTGCGTTCACATCGTGAATCACCGCGGCCGTATCCGGAAGGAAGAGACCTGCATTAAGGGATGCGAACTCCATCATCGGATGGTCATCGACATCGAAGCCGAGCGCGGGACGGCCGGCGGCCGCATCCTGGAGAATCTCCCCATCTACTGCTTGTATGCTCACGGGGCGCGCGGCGCCGACGTAGAAGTCACCGTTCACCCCCCCGACCACGCGGTGCTCAGGCGCATCATGCCGACCAGCCATTGACGACGTACGTTCCCCCCCTCCGGAGAGCAGATCGTGGGCCTTCGCCGTTTCAATCTCGATAAACGGATTCGTGAGATCGATATCCAGCACATGTATGGTCCACGGCATGCTGGGCGCTTCGATATACGTATGCATCACTCCCGGACCGACCGGCCGCACAGCCAACGTGTCGAAGCGGATGTCCTGCGCAGACGATGAGACGGCAAAACACGTCGAAAGTAACAGTAGCGAGACGAGGCGCACAGCTCAGCGGGTTATTAGATAGGAATGGATCCGCTAGTGGACCCCCTCCTTCTCGCAGCGTTCCGAATGAATTGAGAAATCGAGGACAACCTCCTGCGAGTGGGATCGGATCATCTGCTTCCGCATTGGCATACTACGAGCCGCGGATTGAGGATGGGGGAAATCGAGGATTGATGATCGAAGATCGAGGATGGGGGGTTCGAGGGTCGAGGATCGAGGATCGAGGATCGTGTGATCGATTTCGGGCCGATGATCGATGGCCGTCGATGATCAATTTGCGTGCGATGATTGATTTTTCTCCGATGACTCATCGGCTTCCGATGTTGATTGCCGTCGATAACTGATGGCTGTCCGATGACCGATGGCTGTCCGATGACTGATGGCTGTCCGATGACTGATGGCTGTCCGATGACTGATGGCCGATCGCCGATCGCCGATCGCCGATCATCGAAGACGCACCTCCGAAAATGTATCGCCACCAGTAGTTCGGTTCTCATGCATCGCTTCTTTATTCTTTTTGTGGGATCAATATTCGGGATTTTCGCCGTCACGATGCCGGTGCATGCACAGATCCGCGTGGATGGAGAGGCCGTGCCCCTCACGATCGCGGAACAAACCTTTCTCGCGCCCCAGTGGTCACCCGATGGTTCGCGGATTGCCGTATCCGGCGACGGTTATTCCGGCATTTACGTCATTGATCTCGAAGACGGAGCGGTCCAGACCCTAACGAACGCACCGGGTGCAGGATTCGGCTTCGCATGGGCTCCCGACGGTCAGTCCGTTCTTTCCCGCGTCGCTCGGTTCGACGGACCACGTCGCGCCGACGCCATAATGGTGTTCGACGTCGGAACCGGGACGGCCGAGCAGCTCACCGAGTTTCGACGTGACCTCTCAGCGCTACCCCGGTGGGATGAATCCGGCGGCCGCGTCTTTCTGTACGCGAATGACCGGCTCGAAGTCTTTACGGTCCAAGACGCCGACGCATTAAAGACAGCCGGCGCCGAGCGTCCCCAATGGGTCGCCACGGAGACCGGGCTCGCGCGCGTTAGCCTGTTGCAAGAGGAGGTGCGACCCACCCGCTTGCTTAACGGGCAGACGGTCCTGAACCTTACTCCGTCACCGGATGGAGCCCGCGTAGCCTTCGAAGTGCTCGGCGGCAATCTATTCGTGACGAACGCCGGCGGGACGGACCTCATCGATCTCGGTGCGGGAAACCGTCCTTCCTGGTCGCCCGACGGTCAGTGGATCGCCTACATGCGAACGGAAGATGACGGGCACACGTTCACCCGGTCGGATCTCTATGCAGTCATGGCCGATGGTTCGGCATCAGTTCGCCTGACCGACACGCCCGAGCGATTAGAGATGAATCCTGCCTGGTCACCTGACGGATCTCGAATAGCCTTCGATGATTTCGCCGACGGCACCATCTATGTCCTTTCGGTGTCACGCTAGCCCGACGCGGTTTATTCTTTTTGTGTCGCGCTAATCCGGCACCGTCTGTTTCCTCCCACGTATCGCGTTCGTACATGTATCGTTCCTTATTGATTTTCGCATTCGTGGTCGGCGTCTACGCGGAAGTGGCCGCACAGGACGTAACCGGGCTTTCCGGTTGGGATATCTTCCTCGATCCAGGCCATAGCCAGAATGAAAATGTTGGGGTATTCGGCTATTCTGAGGCGCACAAAGTTCTCAGAGTCGGGCTGGCTCTTCGTGAATTGCTGCTGGAGACCACCGACATCGACACGGTTTACATATCAAGGACGAACGACCAGATGTCGGTCAGTCTCGCCCAACGTGTCGATTTCGCCAACAACGTCGCCGCATCTCATTTCCACTCTATCCATAGCAATGCAGCCGGTCCGACAGCGAACTTCGAATTCATACTCTGGCCGCAGTATCGGGACGGAACGGAAGCCGTACCCAACGGCGGAAAAAGGATGGCCGAGGTGATGAGTCCGCTGCTTAGCGGCGGCATGCGGATCGATTCCAGAGGTGCGATCGGCGAGTGTGATTTCTACGGTACGGCATCCTGTCGTGGACGAGAGCTCGGTGCCGGAAAAGGCGGCTCGCGAAATTTCGTGCAGAGCTTCACCGATATGCCGTCGGCTTTGAGCGAGGCGGGATTCCATACGAACCCGACTCAGAATCAGCGGAATATGAACGCCGACTGGAAACGGCTCGAAGCGCAGGCGATGTACTGGGCGATTCTCGATTATCACGGTCTGGAGCAGCCGCCGGCTTACATCGCCACCGGAATCGTCTTTAATACGGAGAACGGGCGTCCGATCAACGGGGCGGTCGTGACCGTAGGCGACACTTCATACGTGACGGACACCTATGAGTCGCTTTTTCATCGCTATTCCAATGATCCAGATCAGCTTCGCAACGGATTTTACTACCTGGACGGCCTCTCCGCCGGCTCGCATCCCGTCTCGGTATCTGCAGAAGGGTACAAGTCCTTCGAGGGCGAGATTACGCTGGTCGATGACTTCTTCACGTTCAAGGATGTGGCCTTGATCTCTTCGATCCCCCCGACGGTCGTCGCAACGCTGCCGGCGCATGACGAAGAGAGGTATCGCATTCTGGACCCCGTCGTTATCGATTTCTCGCGACCCATGGATCGGACATCGGTTGAAACGGCGTTATCCATCTCACCGCACGTCGCCGGATCATTCGGTTGGACGGCGAACGACACCCGTCTCACGTTCCGGCCGGACAGCCTTCTGCCGGAGACGGACTATACTTTCCGGATCGATGAGACCGCGCGCGGAGCCCTCGAGCACGCGTTCGATGGAGATGCCGACGGCGAACCGGGCGGCGCGTTCGAGCTTTCCTTTACGACGGGCCCTCCCGATGCCGTGCCTCCCCAGATCAAGCAGACGTATCCCGCCGTTCGGCAATCCGAGGTAGAACGGACACCGGTCATAACCATGGTGTTTGATGAAGAGCTGAACGCCTCTACGGTAACGCCGGCACGTGCGACGCTCGAGCCGGCCTCCGGCGGCGACGCCGTTCCGGGCGTGTTCGAGCACTACGTCGTCAAGGACCGCAGTCTGGTTAGCTTCTTTCCCGACGATGAACTCGAAGGCGGCGTTTTTTACGTATTCCATCTCGAACCGGGTGTGGAGGATATCTCCGGAAATGCAATTGAGAGCCGAAAGAGCCTCCGTTTTCAGACAAGAACCGCAACGCTGTCGACCACGTCGATCGATGCGTTCGAGCCGTCGGAGGACGGCGAATGGTGGCAGCCGCAGCAGAGCGGCTCGACCACCGGTATCGTTACCGATTCTACGGCATTCACGACGGACAGCGACGTCATAAATCATCTGTCCAACAGCTCGCAATCTCGTCGCCTCGACTACGGATGGGATGATCAAACGGCCGATCCGCTGATCAGGGAATATCTGGCAGGAGGACCTGCGCGGAGCATTTGGTTCAGCGCCGACCGACTCCTCCAGGTCTATCTCTTCGGTGACGGCAGTGGAACCCGCTTTCGGTTCGCTCTGGATGACCAGAACGGACATGAGGTGAGCCCGTGGACGACCGTCGACTGGTTCGGATGGAGACTCGTTTCGTGGGATCTCTCGGAGGGAGAAGTCGGCTCATGGATCGGCGACGGTACACTGGACGCCCCGTTGCGCATCGACAGCTTTCAGCTCACGTCGGGCGAAGACGACGTACGTTTCGGATCTCTGTGGTTCGACGATCTGCGTCTGGCCGAGCTTCAGAGCCCGGTCGCTGCCGAACCGGATCCGGAGTTACCCGCAGGTCTCGAGCTCTACCAGAACTATCCGAATCCGTTTAATCGCACGACGACCTTCCGCTTCGTCACCAGCGAAGCAGGACCCGTGACACTCACGGTGTTCAACAGCCTCGGTGCGGTAGTCGCGACGCCGCACGACAACCGGAACATCCCGGCTGGAGCCCATGAACTTTCCTGGGATGCGGCGCACCTGCCGAGCGGCGTCTATTTCGCACGTCTTCAGGTCGGCCGTTCCGCGAGCACAATCAAGCTCGTACGCATGAAGTGACGCTGCAAGTGAGCGGAACGCATGACGC
>CAZART010000120.1:0-15135 GCA_964487555.1 uncultured Rhodothermales bacterium | reverse complement strand
GAGGATCGGAGGGTCGCCGTGAAGGGCGATCTTTCGATCCTCGTCGTTTTAGCGCGGTTGGCTCTTTGCGGTAGGTGTTTGTACCGACTGCGAAAACGGCAGTTCTTCCGCCCCATTTCCGTCCCTTTCTCCTATTTAAAAATGTGCCCGGAGCGCGATACCTGAATAGCCGCAGGGGAGTTTCCAATCACTTCCCGGACCGGACCGATACCTGGACATATCGGAGTGGCTCATTGCGCAAACAGGGTGACGATACACTGCGCAAGTGATTTTGCCACTGGGGTGAAGAAAGGCCGGAGGACGATAGGGAGAGCTTCGTCCTTCGGCCCTTTACCCGCATCTGATAGGCATTTTCACCTAGTCCATTTACGCAGAATGAACCACTCGAATTCAGTTATGGCACCCCGGCTTTTCAGTAGTTCGGCCGATTAAAAAAAGGCCCTGAGGCCCCGATACTCGAACAACGGCTCTTAGACCATAAAAATACTTGCTCCTCACCATACGGTTTTTAAAGGAATACACGTCATGATTCTTTCGATTTTACATCACACTCGACAGCTAAACGTCCTGGATCAGCGCCGGGGCGTTTGCTATTCGTTTGTAGCTTTTACACTTGCGGCCCTCGTGTCGCTGGTGGGCTGCACCGACGACTTCGCGGGACTCGGCGACGCCGAGAATGATCGGCCGCCGTCCTTCGTCGATTCGGCGCCGGATGCGCCGTCGAAGCTTCGGCATGCCAACCTGCTGGATCAGGCGGTCCGCTCGGTCGGTAAGTCGGGCTCGGAGACGGGCCTTCTTATAGAGACGCACGAGATGACCGAACTCGAGACGCAGGAGCTGCTCGAACGCTACGAGCTGCTCGAGCGCATGGAACTTCTGGAGCGCATGGAGCTTCTCGAGCGGTATGAGCTGCTGGAGCGTTACGAGCTGCTGGATCTCAGCGAATTGCTGACAGGCTGGGAACTGCTATCGAAGTCAGAGCTCCTGGAGCGTTGGGAGACAATCGACCGGCAGGAATTGCTGGAGCGGTTCGAGCTGCTGGAGCGCTGGGAGTTGTTGGAGCGATGGGGCCTCGTTCGGCAGGAACTCCTCGAACGCTGGGAGCAGGATAAGCTCCTGGGACTCGTCTCCGAGCAGGAGCTGCTCGAGCGCTGGGAGCTGTTGGAGCGCTGGGAGCTGTTGGAGCGCTGGGAGCTATTGGAGCGCTATGCGGACTTCAATAAGATTTTCAAAGGATTTGCCACCGGCGTGCCGGACGGAATGCTCAACAGCTTCATCGCATTCCTCTCACACCATCCTGCCGTATCGTGGGTCGAGCCCGACGTGATGGTCGCACGCCGTCCGGGAAAGGCGAACAGCTCGAACGAGACGCAGATCGAACCCTGGGCGCTGGATTACATGGGCGCTAATGGGAGCAGTGTGACCGGCGTCGAGTTCTACAACATCGATTCGGGTGTCAATAACGCCGACATCAACGTGGCCGGCCGACTCGACTTTACGAATGGAGCGATGACCACGGGCGGCGATGACGTGGACGGCCACGGAACGCACATCGCGGCTCTTGCATCCGCTATTAACGACAGCGACGGCATCGTAGGCATAGCTCCGGGCGTAGACGTCTACAGCATGAAGGTCGTGCAGGATGACGGGCTTGCCGAGTCGTCCTACATCATTACGGCGCTCGAGTATCTGATCCAGCGTAAGGAAGCGAATCCTTCGACGCCCATCGTGGCGAGTGTGGCGCTGGGCGCTAATATCGGCACCACCGATTACATCGCCCTCGACGAAGCAGTGGCCGCGGCAAGCAACGCCGGTATCGTGGTCGTCGTGGCGGCCGGCAACGGCGGTGTGGATGCCTCGTATTACACGCCGGGCCACACGGTCGAGGCCATCACGGTGGGCTCCTACGGAAAGGGATACACCTTCTCCAGCTTCTCGAACTACGGGTCGGTCGTCGACATTCTGGCCCCGGGTGAGGACATCGAGACGCTGACGTCGGACCTGGAGGGCACGACCGAGAAATACACGACCACGACAGGCACGTCCTCGTCGACGGCCCTCGTGGCAGGTGCAGTGGCCGTGTATCTGTCGAAGAATCCGACGGCGTCGTCGGCGGCCGTGGCGGAGGCCCTCCGAAACACGGGCCAAGCCAAGGTCTCAAGCGTGCCGGCAGGAACGACGGACAAGACGGTCTGGATGAGCAGCTGGTACTAGAACGGACAAAGTCATGGACGTTCGGAGGCGGACCCGGTGAAAGCACCGGGGCCGCCTTTGTCTGTTTATGCCCGCACCCCGCTTCTACTAGCCGCTCCTACGAACATCTGACTTGAGCCCGACCGCACGATCCCCTCGTCCTAGGTAACAACGTGCACGTGAGAATAGGTCGATGTCCGCGAGAAAAACGGATCCTCCTCCTATTAATGAGAACGGAGCGGACCCGATACTCGACGTGTAACGGCATACGTCATGCGTGACGGCATACGTCGAAAACGTTCTGGATCGGCTCCAGCGACGTCCGGCACGCCGAAGGACACACTAAGCATGTGTGGGTACCGAGCAAGAATCTGCCGGTACGGAGCTCGGGGCGGCATCCTTCGCTGGTGGCCGCCCCGTGCTCGTTGCCGGCAGAGCCGAACCACGAGTCACATGTAATAGGGAGATATTTTCCGTCTTCGTGGCCGAACGGCCGGGACGTCGAATGACGATCCATTCATTCAAAGTGAATTTGAAGATTGTCCGCTGGTGGACGGCGCCGTGCTATGACCCTGTTGTCTCGAGAAATAGTCGGACGATCATCCTTAAGGAGGCCCGTTTGGGGCCGATCCAAGAATAAAGGGATTACCCTCACGTGTTGATGCGGCGGAAGCTCGGTTCATGGCAGGCCTTTTGATTTCCTTTCGCGCTAAAAAGGCATTCCGCCGACGGAACCAACGACCTACTCAAATTAAATACCGACGCAGGAAGAGGATAAACGCCTCCACTGCCTAATGCGTATCATCCGCGCCATCATATTGGTCCTTCTCGTTCTAGCCACCGGCAACCAGCCGGAGGTGTGGGCGCAGCCTACGGTCAAACTCGATCCATCGAAAACCCTCACGCAGTATCGGATCGACCAGTGGACGACCGAGCATGGGCTTCCTATGAAGCGCATTTCCAGCGTGCTGCAAAGCGCGAACGGATATATCTGGCTCGGCACGCAGGAAGGGCTGGCCCGGTTCGACGGCTTCGACTTCACCATTTTCGACAAACATCAGACCGGGCTTGAGAGCAAGACGATCATGGCTCTCACGGAAGACAGCCATGGAACGCTCTGGATCGGTACCGTAGACGGGCTCACGCGATACCGCAACGGGCGGTTCGAGACGCTAACGTCGGACGAAGGTCTGGCGGGCAACAACATCACGGCCATTCTCGAAGACCGCCGCGGACGCATCTGGGCCGCTACATTCGATAACGGCGTCAGCCTCATCGATGGGGCATCGATTCAGATATTGAACGAAGCCAACGGCCTTTCAAGTAGCAATATTACCTCCCTTTACGAGGACCCCTCCGGAACGGTTTGGTTGGGCACCACCGATGCGGGTGTGATGAACTATCACGACGGTCAGTTCTCGTTGCATACGACTGACTCCGGCCTTCCCAGCGATGAGATTACCCGCATAGACGGCGACGCCGATGGCACCGTCTGGATTGGCACGAAGGGCGGATTTGTGGTCGTCAATGACGACAGCTTTCGCACGTACGCGGTCGAAGACGGGCTGCCGAGTAACGTCGTTCGCGCCTTTGAGATGGATGCCGCGGGATCCTTGTGGATCGGAACGGAAGGAGGTATGAGCCGCCTGGCCAACGGCCGTCTCGAGAGCTTTGACGGCATCGAAGGGCTGAGCTCGGTACTCGCTCTCGAGGAGGACGTCGAGGGAAGCCTCTGGATCGGCACATCCCGGGGCGGACTCTTTCGCGTTCAGGACGGGAAGTTCACTACGTTCACCATCGATGAGGGTCTGGGCGGAAACAGTGTCTACTCCGTCTATGAGGATGCCGACGGGGACATGTGGGTCGGAATGCTGGGCGGCGGTGTAAGCCGCATTCGAAACGGAAAGATCACCACGCTCACGTCTGAAGACGGTCTCGGCACGGATAACGTGGTCAGCGTCTACGGATCGAGTGACGGGTCGGTTTGGCTGGGCACGCAGGGGCAGGGCTTGATCCGCTATCGAAACGGAACGCTTCGTCATTATACAAACGACGACGGCCTACCGGGCAACGGCGTCTATACGATTTACGAAGACGCCCGCGGAAATCTCTGGCTCGGTGCAGGGCGCGCCGGCCTGGTTCGCTTCGACGGAAAACAGTTCGTTACCTACACCACGGAAGACGGACTGACGGATAACTCCGTAACGGCCGTCACCGAAGGTCCGCGCGATTACCTGTGGGTCGGCACGTACAACGGCGGCTTGAATCTGATCAAAAACGGCGTCGTTATCGAGACCTATACGACGGCAAACGGCCTACCAAACGACTACGTATCGTCCATTTACAGAGACGCCGACCGCGTACTCTGGATCGCGACCCGCGAAGGGGGGTTAACGCGTTTCAAGGACGGAAAGCTGAAGTCCCTCTCGGCTGATCAGGGCCTGTTCAACGACACCATCCTTCACATATTGGAGGATGATTCAGGAAATTTGTGGATGAGCAGCAACCGCGGCCTTTTCCGCGTGAGGAAGGCGGACGTGCATTCGGTTTTGGACGGACAGGTAGCGGCACTTGAGTCCGTAGCCTACGATCAGTCCGACGGTCTGAAGACGTACGAATTCAATGGCGGCGCGCAGCCCGCGGGATGGAAGGATCGGGATGGGCGGCTTTGGTTCGTGTCATCAAAAGGCGTGGTTCGCGTCGATCCGAAAAGCCTCCCTCGCAACGACGTACCACCGCAGGTCCTCATCGAGCAGGTGCTCGTGTCCGAACACCTCGTTCGTACCGATACGACCGTCACCCTCGAACCCGGTCAGAACAAGCTCGAAATCGACTTCATCGGATTAAGCTACATGGCCAGCGAGGAGGTCATTTATCGATACATGCTCGATGGGCTGGACACCGACTGGATCGAAGCCGGCAGCCGACGACAGGCCTTCTACACGAATCTTCCGCCCGGGAATTACACCTTTCGGGTGATGGCGCGCAACGCCGACGGCGTCTGGAGCGATAGCCCGGCCACGTTCAGTTTCTATCTGAAGCCGTTTTTTTACCAGACTCCCTGGTTTTATCTGTTGATGGCCGTCGTCGTCGTCCTGGCGGGCGTCGTCATCTTCAAAGTTCGCATCCGCCAGATGAAAGCTCGCCAACGCGAGCTCGAAGAAACGGTCCGTGAGCGGACGAGAGACCTGCGCGAAGAGAAGCAGAAAGTTGAAGAGGCAAAATCCGTCATCGAGGAGCAGGCGGACCAGCTCCGCGAGCTCGATCGCGTGAAGACGCGCTTTTTCGGCAACATCTCACACGAATTCCGGACGCCGCTCACGCTAAACATCGGTCCGCTCGAAAACGCGCTCTCGGGCGTGTACGGTCCGGTGCCGGAAGTGCTGAACGGCCAGCTGACCATCATGCTGCGCAATGCGCGGCGTCTGCTCCGGCTCATCAACCAGCTGCTCGACATTTCGAAGCTGGAATCGGGCCGCATGGAACTGCACGCGAAGCGGCTAGACCTTGCGCGTTTCGTACACGGCGTGTCGACCTCTTTTTCGTCTTACACTGAGAAAGCCGGCATCGACCTCGTTTTCGATGCCCCGGAGGAGTCGCTCGGCGCGACGTTTGATCCCGAGGCGATGGAAAAGGTGTTCTTCAATCTGCTTTCGAACGCCATCAAGTTCACGCCGCAAGGCGGACGCATCAGCGTGCTCGTGCAGCCTTCGAACATCGACGGCAGCGTCGAAGTGCGCGTCGCCGACACGGGTGACGGCATCCCTTCTGCCGATCTTCCGCACATTTTCGATCGTTTCCACCAGGCGGAAGGCTCGTCGAGCAACGTACAGCAAGGCACCGGCATCGGACTTGCCCTCGTTAAGGAACTCGTCGAGCTGCACGGCGGAACGATTCGTGTCGAAAGCGAACTGGGCCGCGGCACCGAGTTCATCATCATCATTCCGATCGGAGAGGATACGGGCGAGCCGTTCGCCGATGCCGACGAAGAGCTTGGCTACACGCTGCAGGGCTCTTCGATGGTTGATATCGCATCCTATAAAGACGACACCGCGGACGACGCCGACCTCATCAGCGGGGACGGGGCGGTGCGTGAGCACCTCGTCGGCACGCCGTCTGAGGACCGCGCGCTCGTTCTCGTGACGGACGACAACCCGGACATCCGCGAATATATGATCAGCTGTCTGACCGGCTCGTATCGGATCATCTCGGCGAAGAACGGCCAGGACGCGTACGAAAAGGCGAAAGTGCATCATCCGGATCTCATCATCAGCGACGTGATGATGCCGAAGATGACCGGCTACGACCTCTGCCGCGCCGTGCGTGCGGACGAGTCGATCAGCATGACGCCGATCATTCTGGTTACTTCGAAGGCCGCCATCGACGACAAGATCGAGGGCCTTGAAGCCGGTGCGGACGACTATCTGCCGAAGCCGTTCAACGCTGAAGAACTGTTTGCTCGCGCTCGTAACCTCCTCACACTGCGTCGCCAGCAGAAGGACCTGCAGGAGCTGAACGACGTGCTTCAATTCAAAAACGTGGAGTTGGCCGAGGCCAGCGAGCTAAAGTCACAATTGCTGCGCATCGCCGCGCACGATTTGAAGAATCCGCTCAACAACATTCGCGAATTTGCGAATCTCATCAAGGACGAGATCGACACGGATTCAGAGGTCGGGGACATGCTCGGACTCATCGAGCGATCTTCCAATCAAATGTTCGAGCTCATCTCGCAGATTCTCGAATCGGAGGCCCTCGAAAGCGGCCAGCTGACGATCAAGAAGAAGCCCGTCGACCTGGCCAACGTGGCCTCGGGTGTCGTCGAATCAAACCGGAAACAGGCCGAACGAAAGGGCCAGCGTATCGTCTTCGACGTGCCGCGGGCCGACCAGTTTGTGGTAGACGGCAGCGCCGAGTGGCTGACCGAGGCCATGGAAAACCTCATCTCGAACGCGATCAAGTATTCGCCGCCGGGCAAGGAAATCTGGGTGACGGTGCGCCGCGCCAACGAGATGGTCGATTTCGAGGTGAAGGATGAAGGTCCGGGCCTGACCGATGAGGATAAAGAACGCCTCTTCCAGAAATTCCAGCGCCTGTCGACGAAGCCGACCGGCGGCGAGTCATCGACCGGGCTGGGTCTGTCGATCGTGAAGCAGATCGTCGAGATGCACGACGGCGACGTCGTCGTAGAGAGCGAGCGCGGCGTGGGCAGTGCGTTCGTCATCCGCCTCGCTGCCTCAGACAATGAAGTGCTGGAAGTGAAAGCGTGATTCGTTCGGTCGCCGTTCTTCGTCTATGCCTCCACGAGTCTCGGCGCCAGCCCCAACGCGGAGAGCGTGGCGCGAATTTCCTCCGAATAGATCGGATTGACGACGATCACGGCGTCGGGGTGGACGTCTTTCAGGAATTCGGGTGCGACGATGCGCTGGCCCGTTCCTGCGATGTGCTTCCCCTGCTTTCGCGGATTGATGTCGACGACGTATTCGATCTCGTCCATGACGCCGAGCATGTTGAGAATAGTTACGCCTTTCGAGCCGGCTCCCCAAACGACCGCCTTCTCGCCGCGTGAGACAAAGCCATCGATCATCGATCGCCACTCCGCCTTCTTGGCATCGAAGCCTTCGATGAAGCTCTCAACGTGGCGCGCGAGATGCAGCACACCCTCGGAAGAACGTTTCGAAGAGGAGCCGATCGCCTTTCCGGGGCGTGCGTCGATCCCGATGAACTGGCGGCCGTATACTTCATTGACCCGCTCCACCCTGAATCCGCATTCCGCGAAGAGAAAGGCGAGAGATGAGGGGCTAAAGTACGAGAAGTGCTCGTAGATCAAATCCCAGATGGCGAGATCCCGGAACGTATGCAGTACGTTCGGCACTTCGAAGTAGAGCGCGGTATCCGTACGTTCGCCGACCGCTCGGCGCACCGTTTCGATGAAGGCGCGCGGCTGCGGCACGTGCTCCAGGACGTGGCGGCAGCAGACCAGATCTGCGTCGTGGTCGGCGTACGTTTCCGAATATAGATCGCGCACGACCGTGAATCGGGATGAGGCGTTTTCCTCGAGCAGGTCGGGCTCGAAGCTGGGATCGAAACCGATGCCTTCGTTGGGACCGCGTTCGCAAAGTAGCCCAAGAAAGTCGCCTTTGCCGCAGCCGATCTCCACCACCTTCTTTCCCCGAAGTCCGTACGTCACGATGAGTCGATCGGCGAGATCTTCGACGAAGGCCTGAAATCGCGCCGAGAAGTGGAGTGAGTTTTCGTACTCTGCCGTGTAGTCGAACCGTGCGGCGTCGAACGACGTGTTGAAGACATGGCCGCACTTCGTACAAAAAGACAGTTTCAGATCGCCCCGCGGAACGGCTTGCGCCGCTTCCTTCGACGGCAGCAGGACGTTACACAATACCGGCATCGCGAGTATATCGGCGATCGGGGCGACGTTCGAACCACGGCAAATCGGGCACGAAGTCGTGCTTGCGTCGGTGTTGTCGATTCCGGCCTCGGCCGTAGAGATTGTTGTGGTCATCCTGTGGATCCGCGGCTGGTGAGTGTGTCGTGGCCATCCGTAACGTCGACCAGCCGGGGATCTATTCCGAGACTTGACAGGTCGGAGGCGATTTCACGTCGGTAGATGGGATTCATGATGATGACGACGTCCGGTTGAATCTTCCGGAGGTCGGCGGGCGCGAGAATGTCGTGGCCCCTTCCGGCTAAGTAGGTACCGTGTTTGAACGGATTGATGTCCACGGCGCCGACGACTTCATTCGTGACTGACAGCGTGGTCAGAAAGGCCACGGCTTTCGAGCCGCCGCCCCAAAGAACGACACGCTCGCCGCGTGCCCGGGTGGCGGCGAGTCCTTCTCTCCACGCCGCGAGGCGGCCATCGATGCCCTCTCGGAAGCTGCCGAGCTCCGGATTGGCCGCCGCCGGCGTCGGAACGTCGATTCCGGCGTAGCCGTCGCCCGATACCGGCACGGCTGCCGGCAACGCATCTAGCATCAGGTACTGATCGTCGTAATCCGTCCACACGTCCCGCACCTCGAATCCGGCGCGAGTGAATAGGGTGGCAAGAGAGGAAGCCGTGAAATAGGAGCAGTGCTCGTAGTAAACGTCCCAGAACGCGTATTCCTCGAGCACGCGCGTCGTGTTGGGGATCTGGAAGAATACCGTCGTCTCACGGTCACCGATCGAGCGCCGAACGGTCCGCACGAATCGATACACGTCCGGAATGTGCTCGAGCGTCATTTTGCAGCCGATAAAGTCGGCTTTGACGTGCGCGAACGCTTCCGAATAAAAATCCTGGACGATGGCGATGCGGTCATTCGCGGTGGTCTCATGTCGTTCGGGGGCGTAAGCCGGATCAAAACCTGTGCCTCGATTCGGTCCCATTTCGCAGAGGAGCGTCAGGAATTCACCCTTTCCGCAGCCGATTTCAAGGACGTGCTTGTGGTGCAGGTTGTATCGATCGATGACTTCGGCGGCGAGGCGGCGGTGAAAGGCGCTGAACGTACTTGAGAAGCCCTGGGTCTCTTCGTACTCCCGGCTGTAATTCAGCTTTGTGCCGTCGAAGGCGGCATTGAAGATGAAGCCGCACGCCGCGCAGGCCGCCAGATCCATGTCCCCTCGCCGAAAATCCAGCGCCTCCTGCCGGCTTCGCACAAGCAGCACGCTGTGAACAGGAATGGCGGGTACGGAATAGACCATCTCCACGTCGGCCGACCCGCAAGCCGGACAAGTCCCGGTAGCCGGGATCGGAGAATGCTCGGAGGGTTGCGACTGCTGCATCATCATAGGCGCTCGGAAGGTTGCGGCTGCTGCATCATAGTGGACCTTGGGAGTCAGGTAAGAGAATGCGCCGTTTCGAGAGCGCGGCGAAGCGGGCTTTCGATGTCGAAGTCGGCCTGGCCGGTTGTTTCCATCTTTTGAATAGCGAGGAACGAAGCATCGATCAGCGCTCGTTCAAGCTTGGACCTTCGATAGAGTCGCAGATGCTCGGCCGGACTAATGCGGCGGTCGGTCTCGGCGTACAGCTTCAAGACCTCGCGTTCCAGCGGTTCGGGGCCGCTTTTGATCACGGCGGCAAGGTCCATGTGAGGGAGGCCGATACCCGCCCATTCCCAGTCTATAAGGCGGATGTCGGAGCCGCCACGGGCGAAAAGTGCGTTCGTTCGATTGGGGTCACCGTGAATGGGGCCGGCGAGATCCTCTTCCAGCGGCTCCGCCGCAAGATAGGCTTGCACGACGCCTTCCCAGCCGTCCAGAACGTCCTGCGCAGCCCCGACCGGCGCGTACTCTGCGTAGCGTGCGAACGCGGCGTAGGCGTACGGAACGAGGGCTTTGCGGAACGACGCGTCATAATTGAGCAGGGTCGAGCCGGAGATCTCGGACTGCACCGCTGCCAGGTTGCGGTGGAGTCCGGGAAGACAGGCGACGACCCCGCTGATGGCTTCCGTACGTGGAAGCGCACGGTGGGACGATCCGAGATCCTGGATCAAATATCGATAGTGGCTGCCCGGGTTGACTTCCTCGGCGAGGTATACGGACGGCACGTACGCGTGCAAGGCTGCGCCCGGGCGGGATCTCAGGGCTCTGTAGACGGCGTATTCCGGAGGGCCGGGCTTGACCGGTAAATTCCTGACGGCCGGCACGTGCTCGGAATTGTAAACGGCATTCTTGTAGACAAACGTCCGAATCTCGCCGGATTTCAACCTTGCGAACACACGAAACACCCACGAAGCCTTCCAACCCGTCAGGTGCACGTGCGAAGCGCGAACGAGGCCGCTTCCGAAATGCTCAGCGCATATGCCGTCGAGGATGGACCACGACAGTCCTTCCGGCAAGCCGCGCAGAGATACGGGGATCGCGCCCCGAATGGGTGCCGACAGCCTTTGAAGCGCAGAATCAATGACGGATGCAACGCGTCCCGGCGGAACGGCCAGACGCTCGAGGACGTCCAGCGTCTTGATCTCCCGAGCAAAACTTGAAAGCGCGTACTTGAGCATGTGCCGTTCGTGGCTCTGTAATGAAGGTGGACGCGCCGTTTACGCCGCCAATTCGCGTGAGGCAGGCACGATCGTGGGCTCCGGCATCGGAATGATGAAGCGGCCACCGGCGCGGCTGAAGTCGGCCTGCTGGCGCATGATTTCGTCCGCAAAATTCCACGCGAGCAGCAGGAGGTAATCGGGCGGGTCGGTTTTGAGCTTGCTCGGCGGGACGATCGGAAGGTGGTTGCCGCCCATATATCGACCGTGCTTGAACGGGTTGAGGTCGACCACGTAGTCCAGATGCTCGGACGTGAACCCACAGTGGCTGAGCATGGTCGTTGCCTTTGCGGCGGCGCCGTAGGCGGCCACGCGGTGTCCGCCGCCTCGCAGATCCTCGACAAGGGTGCGCAGGTCGCGGCACAGCGCGTCAGCGTGGCCGGCGAATGTCGTGAAATAGCCGGCTCGATCAAGACCTTTTCGGCGCTCGTCGTCGAGCAGCCGCCGAACGGAGTCCCGTCGAGCGGGACGCTTCTGCACGAAGATTCGCAGGGAGCCGCCCTGAGTGGAAATGCGCTCCACGTCGTTCACGTACAGGTCGTGGCGGCGAAAGAGGAGATCTAGCGCAGTGAGCGAGTAGTAGCACAAGTGCTGATGGTACACCATATCGAAGCGGCGCCCCTCTACGAGATCGGCGACATACTGCACTTCGATTACGGCGGTCCCCGAGTCCTTCAGCACGACACCGATGCCGTCGACGAATCCGCCGAGATCGGCCACGTGGGCGAGCACATTGTTTGCTAGGAAGACGTCGGCCCGCTTTCCGTCATCGGCGAGCTCCTTTGCGAGCTCGTGCGTAAAGAAGGTGCAGCGGCTCCCTACCCCAAGCTCGAGGGCCCTGGCAACGGGCGCCGGAGCCGGATCGATGCCGAGAACGGGAATGCCGTGGTCCACGAAATTGCGGAGCATATAGCCGTCATTACTGGCCGCTTCCACCACGAGGCTCGAAGCGTCGAGTTCGAACCGCGCCATGATGGCCCGCGCGCTGTCGGCGAAATGCTTCAGAAGCGAGGGCGATACGGACGAGAAATACGGATAGTCGCTATGAAAAAGCACGTCGGGCCGGACCGTCTCCGCGATCTGTACGAGACTGCAGTTCGGGCAGAAGACGAGCGTCAGCGGTGCCGTCGGTTCATCTTCGACGAGTTGTGCCTCGGTGAGGAGTCGATCCGCGAAAGGCGTCTCACCCAGCGAAAGCAGCGTCGCGAGGCCGTCCCCGCCGCAAGAACGGCAGGCAGATTCGTGTGTGTAGATGGGGGGCATGGGTTTGGTGGATATAGGTTTCGGCAGGGGGGAGGGGGAAGGGGCGAGGGGCGAGGATCGAGGATCGGGAGATCGAGGAGCGAGGATCGGGAGATCGAGAATCGAGAATCGTCTTACAGGCGCAGCAATCCGCAATCCTCGATCCTCGATCCTCGATCTTCAATCCCGCCCCTCACGTTCCCGTCGCTTGCAGCGGCACATTCTTCCAGTTCAGGTTAACATCCAACAGACCCTCCGCCATGAGCTTGCGAATGTGGGCCAAACGGCGGTAACGCGGCCCCTCAAATTCCTCCTGACGAAGGCCGATGCGACGGTAGGCCTCATAAAGCTCAACCGCACCTTTTCGGGTCGTCCACCGGGATTCGAAGGACGGAAGCACGCGGCGGATCTTGTCGCAATTGACGCGATACGTGCGCTTGTCCGGTCCGGCTTCGGCGGCAAACTCGACGCGGCAACCGGGCACGACGTCGGCGACGATTTCGGCGATCTCACGGATCTGGTAATTTTCGTCCGTCGAGCCGACGTTGAAGGCCTCGTTATGTACGAGCTCACGCGGTGCATTCAAGGCAGCGAGAAAGGCTCGCGATATGTCCTCGATGTGGACGATCGGACGCCAGGGTGTGCCGTCGCTCTTCATGAGGATCATTCCTGTCGTGGTCGCCCAGGCCACGAGATTGTTCAAGACCAGGTCGAATCGCAGCCGCGGCGAGAAGCCGTAGGCGGTGGCGTTCCGCATGTACGTGGGGCTGAAATCGTCGGCGGCCATTTGGGCGAGATCTCGTTCTGAAAGGACCTTCGATTCGCCGTAGGGGGTGACGGGATTGAAGGGTGCCGCTTCGTCAATGAAGTCCGTTCCGGCGGCTCCGTACGTGCTGCACGATGACGAAAAAATGAACCTGCGGACACCGGCGATTTTGGCCAGCTCGGCGAGTCGGACGGTAGCGAGATGGTTGATCGCATACGTCAGCTTCGGATTCAGATCCCCGAGCGGATCATTCGAAAGCCCGGCCAGGTGCAGAACGGCGTCGAACCCCCGAACGTCGTCGAGCTCGACGTCCCGAATGTCTTTCCGGAATTCCGGAATGGTGACGGGAGCAGGGCCGTAATTCGCCCGCTCAAAAAGGTCGCTGTCCAGTCCGACCACGCTGTGGCCCTCCTTGAGGAGAAGCGGGACCATGCGTGTACCGATATAGCCTTTGTGTCCTGTGAGGAGAATGCGCATAGAGGGAATCGTGTTGGTTATGAAGGATGTCAGCGAGAAGCGTCGGCGCGAATCCCTGGCGTTAGCGTCAATTCGGGCGCTGCACAGATGCTTCCATCCGACTGTTCGATCGTATCATGGAGAGGATTTTCGCTGCGGGCGCGGTCGCTTTTCAGAAGGCCAAGGTGATGCATAATCTTGTCGGCGCGCGCTACGTAGCGGTAGAGCACCGTCAGGCCGCGTGCCTTGTCAGCTGCTGTAAGGGACGAGGAGGAAAGGGCCCGCGCATAGCCGCGCAGGACCTTCCACTGAGAGAAATTCACCTTCCGGCTATTGCGCCCGGTAATCCAGCGCTCGCGCTCGGCAGCCGACTTATAGCCCGACTGGCCGCTGTGGCAGCGTCGCGCGAACAATTCTTCGGGTACGCGGCGGAGCCGGCCCCGCAGACTGAGCTCAGCCAGAAGAACTTTGTCCGAACCGTAGTAGTCGGCGATGAGGGGCGTGCCCTCGAGCGCCTCCCGACGGATCAGTCCGAAGATTTCCTGACACACGTAGGTGCGTAGGAGAATCTGGTCGAAGCGATTAATCGGATCGGACGTCGAGAGGCGATAGCGATTTGCGGAACGCCAGTACCACTTCTTTCCGTTTCGATCGATAAAAGCCTGATGTTCGTGCGAATACGGGAGGTCCGACCCCTGCGCGTCGATAAACCGGGGATCCGGAAACGCAAGCACGGCTTTTGGGTCGGTGTCGAGAACGTCGACGCAGCGTTCGAGAAAAGTGGGAAGGCAGAGATCGTCGGCGGCGGCCCATTTGAAATAGGTGCCGGCAGACATGTGGAACGCCTTGTTGAAGTTCGCGGCCGCTCCGATGTTCGCGTCATTGCGTACGTATCGAATGCGGGAATCTTGCGCTGCAAGGCGTCGGCAAATCGCGCCGGTATCGTCGTTCGAGGCGTTATCGACGATGATCAATTCGAAAGCCGCGAATGTCTGCGTCAGAAGCGAGGTTACCGCTTCTTCAACGAAGAGGGCGCCGTTGTAGACGGGAAGGCCTATGCTTACGCGGGGTGATTCCTTCATCTCGGGTCGAGCAAGTGCCTAGGAGCTGGTGGTTATGGAGTCCGAAACCGAGGAGGAGAATCCGTCTCCGCCGGCGAAGGGCGTTGCAACGCTCTCGCTCTGGTCCGACCATACGCGCCACGGGGGCGAGCCGCTCTCCCAGAGAGTTTCGAGGATGTACCGCTCGCGCAGCGTATCCATGCATTGCCAGAACGAATTGTGCTCGTAGGCCATCAGCTGACCCTCGCGGGCAAGGGCCTCGAGCGGCTCCCGCTCCCACATGGTGGCGTCTCCGTCGATATAGTCGAAAATCTCAGGCTCGAGGACGAAGAATGCGCCGTTGATCCAGCCTTCGGCCGTTTGCGGCTTCTCCGTGAACTCGATG
>CAZART010000119.1:0-15208 GCA_964487555.1 uncultured Rhodothermales bacterium | reverse complement strand
ACATATGAGTGCCGCTGCATCGTACTCCGCGTCGTTGCGTTTCCTCGCAATAGCTTCGCTACTACTCGTCAACGCGGCTAGCGGAGCACGCGCATCGACCGTCCTATTACGTCACTGTACTTACGAAATGATGGACTATGTGAGCACGCGCTCGAAGTCTTCGACGGTCTCGAGGACTTTGCCCGTGCCTCGAACGACGGCTGTCAATGGGTCTTCAGCGATGTAGACGGGGAGCTCGACGCGGTTGCGAACCATCGTGTTGAGACCCTTCAGCATCGCGCCGCCGCCGGTGAGCATGATGCCGCGCTCGAGGATGTCGGAGCCGAGCTCGGGCGGCGTGCGCTCGAGACAGCGTAAGATCGCTGCCGTGATTTGAGCCACCGAATCGCGCAGCGCCTCGCGGACGTCCTCGCTCGATATCGTGCGTACCTTGGGGATGCCGCTCACGAGGTCGCGCCCCTTCACGGAAACCTCCAGCTCCGGATCGAGCTCGATGGCACTGCCCACCTCGCACTTGATGCGCTCGGCCGTGCGGCTTCCGATGAGGAGGTTGTGGTTGCGTTTGAAATACTGCACGATCGCGTTGTCGAGTTCGTCGCCACCGACGCGGATCGATTCGTTGATAACGATGCCGCTTAGCGCGATGACGGCAATCTCCGTCGTTCCGCCGCCGATATCGACAATCATGTTCCCGACGGGCTCCTCGACGTTCAGCCCGATGCCGATCGCTGCCGCCATCGGCTCGTCGATCAGGTAGACCTTTCTGGCGCCAGCATGTTCGGCGGAGTCGCGCACGGCGCGCTTTTCGACTTCCGTTATACCACTGGGCACGCAGACGACCATGTTGCGGATCGACGTCATCCAGCTCTTCTGCACCTTGCGGATCAATCCGCGGATTAGCTGCTCGGCCACCTCGAAGTCCGCGATGACGCCGTCCTTGAGCGGGCGTATCGTCTCGATTTCTTTGTGCGTCCGTTCGTGCATCTGCTGGGCCTCGTAGCCCACGGCCAGCGTTTTTCGACTGTTGCGATGCACGGCAACGATGCTCGGTTCGTTCAGCACGATGCCGCGGCCGCGGATATAAATCAGCGTGTTGGCCGTGCCGAGGTCGATGGCGATGTCGGTCGAGATATTGAAGAAGCCCATGTACGTCTTCTATAAAGGAGTGCCCTGCGGCAGTATCGGAGATTCCCTGGTAGGATGAAAGTACGAGTAAGAACCTTCCTCTAGTGGCGGAAGTGACGCGTACCTGTAAAGACCATCGCCATCTCGTGGTTGTCGGCCGCTTCGATGACCTCGTCGTCCCGGATAGATCCACCCGGTTGAATAGCCGATCGTGCACCGACCTTCGCCGCTTCTATAAGACCGTCTGCAAACGGATAGAAAGCGTCGGATGCTACCACGGCTCCCGCAAATTCAAGTTCCGACTTCTTTCCCTTCATGACGGCGAGTTCCGAGGCGTCAATTCGACTCATCTGGCCGGCGCCAATTCCCAGCGTCCGGCGATCCTTCGCGTATACGATGGCATTGCTCTTCACGTGCTTCACGACGCGCCAGGCAAAATCGAGATCGTTCCATTCCTCATCTGACGGGTGGCGCTTGGTGACCACGCGGTACCCGCTTCGCGCCCGGGATCCGGCGGGCAGGGCTGCATCACGCCTCTGCACGAGCACGCCGCCGACCACGGAGCGAATGTCGGGCGCTTCGTCTCGGCGCGCCGGAACGAGCGAACGAATCAGGCGCCTGTTCTTTTTCAGCTTCAAAAAATCGAGCACGCCCTCTTCAAATTCCGGCGCGATGATGATCTCCGTAAATATAGAATCGATGGCCTCGGCCGTCACGCGGTCGAGCGTGCGGTTTACGACCACGATCCCTCCAAAGGGCGACTGCCGATCCGTGGCGACTGCCCGATAATACGCCTCTTCGAGCGAATCAGCCAGTGCCGCGCCGCACGGATTCGTATGCTTGAGGATCGCGCACGCGGGAGCGTCGTCACTGAATTCGTCGATGAGCTGGAGAGCCGCACTCAGATCGATCAGGTTGTTGAAGGAGAGATCCCTTCCATGAAGCTGTTCGTAGAACCGTGCGGCATCTCCATAGAGTGCGGCAGATTGATGCGGATTCTCGCCGTAACGCAGCGCCTGCGCACGAGGCATTGAAATGTAGAGCTCTTCCGGAAATTCGCTCTCCTCCAACGGTTCCTCCTGTCCATACAGATACTGGGTGATGGCACCATCGTAGTGGGCCGTGTGCCGAAACGCCTCTCGAGCGAGCCGCTTGCGCGTACCCATCGAAAGCCCCCCTTCGGCCTCGATCTCATCCGCTACGTCGCCGTACTGGGACGGCGAGGTCACCACGCCCACGTAGAAGAAATTCTTGGCCGCCGCGCGAATCATCGTCGGTCCGCCGATGTCGATGTTCTCTACAGCTTCGGCGTAAGATACGCCGTCTCTCGCCACGACTTGCTGGAATGGATAAAGATTCACGACGACGAGGTCGATAGGCCGGATTCCGTGCCGGGCGATCTCATCCATATCCTCTTCGTCGTCTCTCCTCGAGAGGAGCCCGCCGTGTACCGCCGGGTGAAGGGTTTTTACACGTCCATCGAGGATCTCCGGAAAACCGGTCAAGTCCGACACGTCGGACACCTGAAGGCCTGCCTCACGGATCGCACGTGAGGTGCCCCCCGTCGACACAAGCTCAATGCCACTGTCGATAAGACGGCGCGCGAACGGCACCAGATCCGTCTTGTCGAACACCGAGAGCAGCGCCCGACGCACGGTGTACCGATCCTTGGGAGGAGGGAGGTCTTTGACGTTGATCATGCGGAAAAGCGTTCGGGTTTAGCTTTCGTGAAATTCCTCTATGACGGCCCGCCGGCCGACAAACCGGATCCGATCCTCGGCGAATAACCGCAGGGCCGCCGGATAGATACGATGTTCTACCTCCAGAACGCGAGCCGCGACGTCGTCCGCCGTGTCGCCCGGCATTACCGGCACGGGTTCCTGAAGCACGACCGGACCCGTGTCGTACTCTTCATCGACGACGTGCACGGTGGCGCCGGTCCAGTGGACGCCGTACTGAATAACGGCTTCGTGGATGCGGCGGCCGTACATCCCTTGTCCGCCGAAGGCGGGCAGAAGCGCCGGGTGGACGTTCACCATGCGGCCGCGATAGGTCGAAGTGATGGCACCCGGGATCTTCTTCATATATCCGGCGAGCGCGATGAAATTCACGGCGTGGGCCTCCAGTGCACGTATCATAGCGGCCGTATAGGCCGCTTCCGACTCAAACGATCTCGGATGAATCACGACGGTGGGGACGCCATGCTGCTCGGCACGCTCCAGCGCGCCGGCTCCCTCCCGATCGGAGAGGCACAGCACGATATCCAGGCGGAGCTCGCCACGGTCGACGGCATCCAGAATAGACTGAAAGTTGCTTCCGCGGCCGGATGCGAAGACGGCCAGCTTAAGCGGGCGTTCAACCATGGAATGTGGAAGGGCTTGTCCGCACTCGGCATCGGTGCGGGATCACAAAAGAGATCAGAGGAGGCTCAGGGACGTTCACGCGTCCGTATTAACGACAGGTTCGAGGATCGCGAGCGACGCTCGTTCCGAAGTTACCTCTAGACGAGCCTGAACACCAATCGGCAGGGTGTTCTTCACCGGAAAATGACCGTAGACGAGTCCTTTCGCAACTGGAAAGCTGACGTCGCAGAGATAATCGTCGAGAACCTCGTCTAGCGAGAGGGTAGGACTGTCGTCGTCGGGCTCCCAATCCGTGAAGGATCCGATGATGAGTCCGCCCAGACGATCTAGAATTCCGCTGAGCTTCAGCTGCGCGAACATCGCGTCGATTCGATAGGGCTGCTCGCCGACGTCCTCTACGTAGAGGATGACGCCGTCCAGCGACGGAAGAAAGGGCGTGCCGATCAGGCGGACGACGACCGAAAGGTTGCCGCCCATCAGCACGCCTTGCACCGTGCCGGGCCGCACCCCTCGCATCTGCTCGCCTTTCGGCCCGAGGACCGAGTCCGGCGTCCCGCCTCGAACGAGATCCCAGAAGAGCCGCTCGCTCGCAGGATCTGGATCGTGCCATTCGACGGCGGCCATGGGCCCCGAGAGGCCGGGCACGCCCGTTTTTTTGTAGATGGCAAAGTGAAGCGCCGTAATGTCGCTGTAGCCTACGACGAGCTTCGGATGCCGTTTGATCGCCTCGTAATCCAACTCGGGAAGCAAGCGCATCGTGCCGTAACCGCCGCGCGCACTCACCACGAGCTTGACGTCCGGCCGCCTGAAAAAGCCGTTCAGCTCGTTGAGTCGGTCCGGATCCGGACCGCAGAGATAACCTCGGCGAACGTACTCGGTGCGGCCGATCTCGACGCGGTAGCCTCGCGCGCGGAGCTGTTCGACGCCTTTCTTAAATTTCGACATGTCGCGAGGCACGCTCGCGGGCGCCACGACGGCGATGGTGTCGCCTTCACGGAGTGGGGGGGGCTTCAGGTTCAACTTATTCGGCTCGATACTCCTTCGAAGAACTCGTGTGAAGATCGCTCTCCGGGGGCGACCAGGTTGAGCCCGTTTCGGCGGCGTGCCGCTCTAGCTCACGGATTCGTTTGCGCCGCTTCATGAGCGTTGGAACGGCGGCCAAAATGCCGACGACGACGCCGATGCAGAACGTCACCATAAGGATAAGGGCCGTGGAACCGTGCAGGTCGAACGGGCCCAATTCGACGTCGATATTGGCTGGGTTCTGCAGGGCAAAGACGACCGCCAGGATCGCCAGGGCGAGCGACAGGATCAGGGCGATACGCATGGGAGAAGCCTCATTGGATCGTTTTCGGTGACGTCTACATAATATAGCACGAAATGATGACGCGCTTTGTGGGAAGTCTGTAATCGAACGGGTGTGTCGATCTCCGGCTAAACAATGCTACCGAATGATTGTCGTTCGCCCCTCGGAATACTGGCCGCGAGCCGAGTTCTTCGCGCTGATGGATGCGGCGGACGTTTTTGTTCTTGCGGATACGTTTCAGTACAGTAGACAATCTTATCAGAACCGGGCGAAACTTCGGACGCCGGACGGGTGGCAATGGATTAGCATTCCTCTCAAAGGGCGCCAGCACGGCCTGCCGATTTCGGAGGTGGAGATTCGAGGCCGGCACCGTTGGATCGGAACGCACTGGAGGGCCCTGCACTTCAACTACCGCACAACGCCGTTTTTCGACTATTATGAGCATCGCCTGCGATGCCTAATCGACACCGAATGGAGAATGCTCAGCGAGTTGACGTGGGCGTCCGTCGGGCTCACCCGCGATCTGCTAGGAATCGACACCCCGCTGGTCCGCGCGTCACAGCTGGAAGGCAAGCCTTCTACGCTCGAAGGCGTACTGAGCCGATTCAAAGGGGAGGAGCTCGTCGTTCCCCGCGAAAGTTTTGGCGCCGACGAGCGGTTTGCATCCGGCGTGCTGGATTTCGAACTCCTGCGTTATCGCCAGAACTTCGAAGGATTCGAGCGCGGAATGGCAGCCGTCGACCTTCTTTTTAACTACGGACCCGAATCCCTTCCTATCATCCGCAGCCACACGAGACTGCTGAAAGTCGAGCATGGCGCGCTTATCGAGTGACCTCCCCTTCCCGTCTTTCGGCGTGAAATGATAAGGTGCGCCGGCCGATGCCGACGCCCCTGTGGCGGGTCGTGAACCGACGGAGCGAAGTCGACCAGGGATTGATATGCCGAGTGCGGCAAGGCTGATTCCCAGCTCGCCTATCGCCACCGTCGCGAACGGCGAACGCAGGTTAAAGGCGATCCCAGGGCGCGATCCCGCAATTGTTGTACAGGTGCCATGCACGTCTTACACTTTTCCAGATCTTCATTCCGTCACCTCCGTCGATTTTTCGTGCTGTACATCTAGCGGCTTTGCAGCCGTGCCGGTCTTGCCTCGGCCGGCAGTCTCAATCTCGCCTCGCCCTTGAACCGGATCGAACGCAGATCGGACATTCGCTGGCCGGAAGCCGCCACGACCAAAAAAAGGGCGCCGGCCCAAGCCGACGCCCCTCAACCGGCGAAGTCGCGCCGGCTGCCGCCGGCGGGGAGAAAGTCAGGGTAGCGAAACGATCTTCCAGGCCGGCCCGAATAAGGTCGGGGACCTCGCCGGCGCGTGCTAACGCGCGGCGGACATTCTTTGACCGACAACGACCATGTGCGCATTCCACAGCGGAGTCGGAGGGTCCGACACGGTCCTCGCATCTCCCGAACGCTCACTTTAACCCATTCTTGTGAGTGGGCTTCGAAGGGATAACAAGCATGGCGACGCTGCCGAACCCCTTCAGTCGATTCGAGGGATTCTATGGATCGAATCCCGGGGCGACAGGGCGCTAAAGCGGTCGAATTCAAAGCGTGCACGTCGCTCGCGAGAGCGACCAACTCCCGCGGCGTGGCCTACAAACTGTCCGACGCCGTTTGCGACGAGCCCGAGCATGAGCACCGGCAGCGTTCGCATGAACCGGCCGCGGCTCCGGCCCGGCGAGCAGACGTAATCATACGTTCGCTTGAGCCGCACCAGCGGTATTAGCGGTGACCCGGCGAGATACAGCAGTCGCATCATCGGGGCCAGCCCTTGATTCCGGGTGCCGGCGAAGACGCGCCCGCTATGATACTGCGCGAGAAGCCACGAAGAGAGGCGGGAAAAGTTGACGTGTGCCGTGCGGGCCGCTGCTTCCAGGTAGAGCGAGTGCCCGCGTTCGCGAAGGTCCCAGTGCATCAGCGTTTCGGCCTCGAGCATCGACGGCAAGTCGTCCCCGTAGGCTAGCAGAAGATCCCGTTTGTAGCTGCTGTTGTGGCCGGGGAGGTGTTCCATTTCCTGTGCCGCTATCGGGACCATCCATGGGCCGTAGCCCAGGTAGTAATCGGCCCAGCTGACGAGCAGGGACGGGTTGGCATTCTCGACCGCCGGACCGACGGCGGCCCACGGCTCTCGATGCGCCTCGATCAGGCGGGCCGCCCAATCGGGCGAGGGAAAGGAGTGATCCTCGGCGAAGGCCACGATCGGCGCCTCCGCGGCCCGCGCACCGGTCGCGTTCGCACGAGCAATCGACGTGATAGCGCCGATTTCTATGAGTCGCACGGCGCCGAAGTCGACGAGGGCCCCATCGCCGGTAGGCAGCATATCGCGATCGGATGCTACCAGCACGAGCTCGAGCTGCCGCACAACCGTCTGTCGGCGAAGATGATAGATTGTGCGGCGAACCGTGTGATACGATCCCTGTACGACGAGCACGACGGACATCTCGATCATAATTGCATGGCGTTAGTATCGCCGTGCCCATGGGCTGATCAAATCTCGTCTCCGGAGCGAATCCTCTTTGGCGCTTCCGAAACCCGCACGGCTTGCCCCGTCTCCAGGGACTCGACAGCGGCGAGCACGACCTCCACGGCTCTTCTCCCATCCATCAGCGTGGCGATGGGCGACGTGCCATTGTAGACGACGTCGTGGAAGTGTGCCCACTCCCGGTCATAGGAACGGCGGTATTCTCCGCCGATGCGCGCACTGGCGAATCCTGCCGGAAGAGCCCTGGTGAACGCCATAAGACGCGTGAGCCGCCCCCGCATCCCATCCGAGGCACTTACGGCATCCTGGATGGACAGGCCGTCGAAGCGGAATGGGCACACGCTTATCCGGGCGTTTCGCCCGTAAATGACGACGGAACTCTCGACGGTGCTCTGCTCGGAGAAAACGGCACTGACCACCGCGCCGTTGGAGAGCGTCGCCGTGAGGGCGACCGTCTCGTCCTCCGTAAGGATCGAACGACCGGCAGCGTAGACCTTTTCGACCTCGGTGCCCAGGAGGAAGCGCCAGAGGTCAATGTGGTGAACGGCTATTTCGAAGAGCGCCCCGCCGCCCGAAATCCGCCGATCTCGCCATGGCGAGAGCGTCTGTTGGCGGCGGATATCGGTTGTCCACGTGCTGCGAACGGCCTCGATGGTGCCGGCTTCGCCCGCCGCCACCCGCTCCGCCGCCTCGTGCACGAGGCGGTGATGCCGGAGATTAAATCCGATGACCGCCCGCGTCTGCGCTGCCGCGGCAGCCTCGATCAACCGATCGCAGGCCTCCAGGTCGAGCGCCAGTGGCTTCTCGATCAGGACGTGTTTGCCCGCCTCTAGCGCATCAATTCCGATGCGCTCATGGAACTCGGCCGGTACGCATACGGCCACGGCCTCAACCGAAGCGTCGTCGAGCAATGCCCGATAATCCGCGTACCGAGCAACGACACCAAAGGCGTCCGCCGTAGTGTGGAGAGCCGCAGAGTCGACATCCGCCAGAGCCACGACGTCGATGCGGTCGACGCGCTGAAGGGCCGGCAAGTGGAGGCGCCTTGCCGCTCGACCGCACCCAATGATTCCGAGTTTGAGAGAAGGTCGCGCGTTCATGAGGCGATGGATCGGCGAGGGGGAAGGATCGACCGCGCAGCCTCCCACGCAAACCCGGCGGTGTTTGCGACTTGCCACGTTAGAAGCAGCGCGGCAAGGGGGATAGCTTCGCGGGCGGGCGACTTTCTGAACGGGTAAGCGATGAAATTACGGAGGTCGCGGTGGAACGAGAAGTCATCACGAAGACGACCGGATCCGCGCACGGATCGGATTCGGTGGTAGGCGACGGCGCCGCGTCCGCGGCCGAAATGCCGACGAACAAACCCCGTAAGCGTCATTGGATGCGCATGGTAAACCACGGCCTCGGGCACGTACGTCATCCTATAGCCACCGTGGAGCCACCGATCGCACAGCTCACGGTCCTCGGAGATCCGTAGCCTCGCATCGAAGCCGCCCATCTCCAGAAACGGCACGCGAGGGACCGTGAGATTGTTTGACGAGAAGAACGTGGCGCGTTCGGGGTCGGCATTGAAATGGTCATAGACGAGGTCCACGATGAGCTGGCTCGTCGCCGAATACCGATTGTCCCGCAGCAAATTGACGGTGCGTCCTCCGACCATTCGGCCGGGGGTATCGAGATGCCGGCGTTCGAGCTGAGCGAGCCAGTCGGGCGCCGGTGTGCAGTCGTCGTCCGTAAAAGCAAGAATCTCGCCCTGCGCCAGCCGGGCGGCCGCGTTCCGGGCGGCCGCAGGTCCCGCGTTTGGTTGTCGGTGCAGCGTGGTCTTTACACCTCGCTGCCGGCAGGCGGCAAGGGCGTCGTCGATTGCGACCGTGCCGCCGTCGTCGGCGACAAGAATTTCGAATCGTTCCGTGGAATACGCCTGAGCAGCGAGCGCGCTCAAAGAGCGTCGCAGCGATTCAGGCCGGTCGCACGTGGGTACGATGACGGAGAAATAAGGCACAGGCGACGCGTGCTTGCGGATTTGAGGAACGGGCCGGAGCGCCGTCCCAATAGGACACCAACATTCCTATATTACAGAATCACGTAGTACAAAATCACGTGAGCAGGTCCGCCGCGATCCTGAGGGCGCCATCGCACTTATCGATGTCTTATCCCACACGGCGCTGAGGATCGTGGCGAGTCCCTTCCGTTTCTCAGCATCTCACCATGGCTTTCGAATACGGGCGGATCGATCGATCTCGTTGCAAAAAACGCCCAAGTGTTCGGCGCCACGGCATTCAAGCAGGCCAACGAGAAAGCCAGCCTCATTAAACACGCGATCGTTCGCCTATTGAAGGAGGTGGTGACTTGATCGTAATCGGCCTCTCGTCAAGAGTATTGCCGTACATCCTAACAGTCCTTATCGTGGGCAGGAGGTAAGGCATGTCTCTTTGACATAGACGGCAAGGGGGTTGTACAACGTGGACCGCTATCAATTCGAGTTCAAGCGACAACAGGAGAAGTGTAAAAAGCTGTCAATTGTTCAACTCGAGGCCCGAGCCGACGTGACACGACGGGAGGTGCCCACTTGACATTGTGCATTTCCTGGTCGTGTATTCGAAAATAACTTCTCGACTTGTAGGATCCCCGTGCGAGCCCCCATTTCGATCATGATCCTCAGCCTCGCTCTCGCATTCGTCGGATGCGACATCGGCCCTGATTTCGGCGACCAAAATCCGCGACATCTTGAAATTGAATTTGGAGGTACGGTAAAATCCGCCGCGACAGGAAATCCGATAGCAGCGGCGATGGTGTACCTCACCGCCAGCGGCGGCTTAGTTTTTTATGCAGCCCGAGTGGACTCCAGCAAAACTGATACGAATGGGTACTACAGCATCGACTTGACCGGATCGTGCGGGTCACTCTGGTTCGAAGTGGTAGCGGATGGATACCACTCTACTCCCGCTGAACTCTCGACCGCGCCCAAGTGCGAGCCGGGAGTTCAATTGATCGATATTGCGCTGGATCCAATTCAATAGAGGCTCGACGTTGGCTCACAATCCGGCCCGGGGGAGGGGAGTGGACTATTACGCGCTCCGATCTGGTCGAATATCTCGGAAGCGAGAAAAGATTTAGGGAGGTATTCGAGGAAGAGGCGGAGCGGTAGTAGGCGTCTGAATTGTAACCATCAAAGGGCTCCACCGCCGATTCGGGGAGCCCTTTTTTGCATCTCGGCGGCCTGTACCTTCATTGTACAGCCTCCTTTTCCTATCTCCGTAAATTCCTGTGTTTCTAGGATTTACATGGGGTATGGAGCGGTCCGGACGGGACTCGAACCCGCGACCTCCTGCGTGACAGGCAGGCGTTCTAACCAAACTGAACTACCGGACCAGATCTACGTCAAGTGGGCCGTGCGGCCTGTCTTGAGTCAATGCACAAGATACACGCGCCTTCCAAGCCGCTGCAACCACCGCTTCAGGCTTTCACCGAAAGCCCATAAATGTAGGAGCATCGGGCGGGCGTCTTGCGCGTCGTACAAAACTGAACCGCGTCGATCGGGTTCCGCTTTCACCCCTATTTGATCATATCCATAGCGGGCTTGCGTGCGCGACTTCTTTCCCTGCGTCGCGGGCATAAACGCGAGCGTCAAAGGCCCCCGAATTCGTCGCACTTCGAGACCGATCATCGTTCCGCCGGTGCCGTAAATCGGACACCCGGAGGGATATGCGCTGCAAATCGGACCTATCCCGGTCGTGAAATGACGCACGGCCTGCCACGGCAGCCTTTTTGAAGAGCTTCATCGCAGCGGCAAACCTCCCGGTAGTAGTGTGCAATCCTTACTTCTATGTTCGATAGAGAGAAACGGGCGATGATTGAGCCCCTCACGACGCTGTCGCTCGACAAGCTGGCTGAATTTGCCATTGAGGAGGAGCTCATCGATCGATTTGAAGTGGGCGGGAACGACGTCACGATCGTTCAGGGCGACTTGCAATTTCGACTTCCGCATCGCCAGGCTTCTACGTTCCTGATCGGAATGCTTCGCGGCCGATCGTGGTACGTCGATGATTCCTCTCGCGGCGATGCCGCGGATCCGGAAAAGGTTGCGAAGCCCGGCGATGCATCCGCTAGCGTCGAGGAAACTGAGCCCGCGGCCGGCCGCAGCATTGAGGCCACATTGGAGGCCCTTCTCACGTTCACCAAAGACACCGGCATCATCAAGGGGTATCGGAAAGAGCCACGTGACCGGATCGTGCAGATTGACATCCCGGCGTGCTCGTCTGTTTTCTCCTACGTCGACGCCGTGAGCTATCTGTTCGATTGCGTACAACACGAAGTTCGGATCACGACCGAGCGAGCGAAACCGGGAACCGGGCCATCGTAATGGAGAATGGGCCGGGGCCCGACTCCACATTGTCGGACCCCGACCCACGAGGCAGCATAGAGAGATGCATCTAATAGACACGGCAGCGTGCCGAAACGTCACCTCTTGCACGAACTTTTTTTCGGCTCGTCGAAGTCCGTGGCCCATGCTACCGCATCTCGTGCCTCCCGGGGGCGATTCTTAAGCAGCCGGGGAATCGGACGATACGAAGATCACAGGCCGTTGATTGACTGCTAAACGGTCGAACTGAGTTCGAGACGCAGTTCGCGATTGCCCGAATTACATGAAAGCTCTACTTATAGAGGACAATCTCGTCCTCGCGACGATCACTAGCCGAAGCTTGCAGGCGCTGCGTTTTTCGCATGTCGACGTGGCCCATGACGGCGAGGAGGCCCTACGCTTCCTTAGCAAGCAGAAGTATGACGTGATCCTTGTCGACTGGATGCTTCCAAAAACAAGCGGTCTCGACATCGTCCGGTGCATTCGGGCCAGCAGAGATCATGCCTCGACGCCCATTATCATGACGACCGGTAAGAACGAGCGTCAGGATATCATCAAAGCCCTTCAAACCGGCGTCGACGCCTATCTCGTTAAGCCGATCAGCCCGAGTGTACTGAAGGACCGAATCGACAAAGTGCTCACCGCCGCGCGCTGAGCGGCCGTAGCACTCGGCTCGCATGAAGGAAGAGCTGCTCGAAGGACGCTAGCAGCCGCAGCCAGTGCGTTTCTCTTCCCGATCAGCATTCGATGCTCCGCCATCCTTCTAGGCACTCGCACGTCTGCGAGGCGCCGACATATCGCATTTCCAGAGAGCTGCGGCTTCAGCAGAGCGTTGCGAATCCTTCTGCGCCGAGAGACGGGGTATCCATGTGCTTCGTGCCCAGCCCGACACCTTCCCTGCATAAAAGAATGACGCAGGTGTTCATTTCAGAATCGTCAATGAGCCGCGAACCAACTCCGATACGCACGATTCTTCGCGAAACCGACACGATCCGCTCGCTGTAGAAGCGTCGTCACTGAAAGGTGGGACGCATTCCTTTAAAAGAGACGTGAATCCATGCCTGCGCCGCCGCCGTGGTTTTGAATAGGCGCCGTCCTGCCGTTATATTCGGCGGCTCTCAGAATCGAGGATAGGTCATCTTGTAGACGCCTTGTTGGGTCAGGTAGCTCAGTTGGTAGAGCAACGGACTGAAAATCCGTGTGTCGGGGGTTCAATTCCCTCCCTGACCACCAAATACCCGAAACGCTGGGTGTAGTCTACGGACCGTTCACGGCTTTTCATTCGTGCTCCCTTGCGGGACCACTCACTCGACAGAAATTGCCCACTGGACCCCGCAAGCGGGGATTCTTCCAGCGGGCATTTTCTGTAGAGGTCTATTGCTGTATCGACTGAGCTACTTGCGCCAGACTGACGGCGGAAGTGGGTCTCACTTGTGTAAGTCCTGTATCACCTACGACCTGTCGGCGTCGGTTAAACATGCCGAGGAAATATACGGCCCAAGTGCCTGTTTAACCTGTGTTTCTCTCGAGCGGCGGACGTTTAGAACGGATTCCCATACCGTTCACATTCGGCAGCGATCGCGCATTATTGTGCCGATTCGACCTGAGACTGAGTGCCAGCAAGTGCCCGGTTGATCGAAGCGGTTTATCCTCTGACTCGCCTCCATCGTTTCGGCGCGGCGTGAGGCATTCTGAGGCATCCGAGGGGTTGTGCACACCAATTCTGGTCCATTGCGGTAGCTCGGTTCGCAGAGCAGGAAAGCAATGCTACAAGATCGCTGCACTGAATCGCGCGCCGCAAAACCCTCAGATCCATGCTAACGGCTTCAATGCCCGCAGTGGCGTACCTGCCTCGGATCGGCGCGGAGTCTCGCCATGGCGACTTCTGGGATGGCAGACGGCTCCTATACCTTCCATCCTCGAGCGACTGCAAGGGGTAGGGCTGTACGGCTGGTGAACGAACCCGTCAGCCGTATCTCCAATGTCAGTGAACATAACTGGTGTAAAGAGTACGTTATGAAAATTGGATTCTGCCCAGTTTTCCTGCACAAGAAATAGCCGCCGAGGAAGAAATGAATAGCCGCCAGAAGCGCATCATGTGGGGAGCGATAGCGCTCGTCGTAATACTCTCCGTACGACCGCCGACCTATTATAAGTTCGAATTATATCGTGACGCACGGCTCGTTAATCCCGAGAAGAAGAGTCAGATGCGATTCCTCGGGGAGTCCGGGACTGAGGTCAGTCGCTACGAACTTGTGGGTATTGAGGTCCGAGAAGTGAGCACCTTCGAGGACATCAACTACGGACAACTGATGGTCGGCTACATCGTAGTCGGGGCAATCGCCCTCGGAATGTACAAGCGGTCTGGAGACTAGCGCGCAAACTGAAACGAATTGTGTCTGTCAGGCAGATTCTATCTGCCAAAGCGCCACCTGATCCCAGGCTTGAGTGCCTGCACGTCTGGCGAGACGAACGCGCCGACGGTGGGCTCAATTCCCTTGTAGCCGAAGTAGGCCTGCGCCTCGACGTATGGCGGCTTCCGGGATGGCGCAGGGCGTCCATACTTTCCATCCTCGGAGACTGCGAGAGGGCAAGTAGGGCAGTCTGGTGAACGCTCCCGTCAGCCGTATCCCTGACGTTATAGACTGGTATTAAAGAGTATGTTGTTAAACCTGAAGCGCACTCGAGGAAACGCGAAGCTCAGAACGATTCCTCACGCTTTCCAGATTTGTAGTTGAGCCGTTTCGCCGCCCGAGCCCGCACGTCGGATCGCCGCCTCCAGATCTTCGAAGCTTACCTCATAGTTCAGCCACTTTTCCGAGTTTCTATATACACGTTCATCTGGGAAAATCTCAACAGTCTTTTTCCCCTTTAGCGCACTATTAGGGATCACAAAGAAAGAGAGCTGACCTTCATGAATCCCCACAAGAACGTATACGTGCACGCCTTTACCTTTTCCTCCGACCCCCTGAAGGCAGTCGAAGTAAAATCGCGATCTGTTGTATACGTGTTTCCGCCCACTTGTAGATGTCGCTCGGACGACCTTGTCCGCGAGGATAGAAGACTTTATTTCAATTTTGAATCCATCGGCGTGGAGGGCATCATGGGGTGAGGTATGGGTGGTCGGTTTGAGATTGCATTCCGAACATATTAAATGCTCGATAAAACGCGGAGATGCGTAGAGATCGAAGCCTGTCTCTATTAACACTCTGCTTCTGACGGAATCGATAGCGGGATTCATCCGGCGATACCTGAATTGGAGTAAAGTCGGTCGGTTAGCCACTCGACACTAAAGTACAATGAAACTGCAAAAGAGGCGGTGTTGCGGTGCCGCATATGGCCGCGCTCTTTCAGCTCGCGGAGTACGATCGAGAGAAAACGGAAGCGCTGGCCGGAGCCGTCGCCGGCCACGCCGCCTCCGGATCCGTCTAAGCGCTGCCGAATACGAAGGACCTGAAGTAGAATGGCGGTGGGAGGTCCGTTGAAGGCTTCGACAACTCGTCGAGAATTAGCAT
>CAZART010000118.1:0-15405 GCA_964487555.1 uncultured Rhodothermales bacterium | reverse complement strand
CACGCAGCAGCGCTTCCGCTTCTACGTAGCGGCTTTGTGCCCAGGCGATCAATGCAAGGGTGCTCAGACTGGAGGCTACTTCGACGTGATGTTCACCGTGTATCTCGCGGAACTGCGCGAGAGCCTCGCGAAGGAGCGGTTCGGCTTCGTCGAGGTGGCCCTGCGCCTCCAGGACCATGCCAAGGCTGCGCATCGCTCCGGCCACCTGCTCGCGCGGTGGAGCGTGCATGCCCTGTAGCAGGGCAAGGGCCTCGCGCAGCCGCGCGGCGGCATCGTCGTACTTGCCCTGGTTGAAGAGCGCTCGGCCCAGGTCACCCAGACTTTCCGCCACGTCGCCATGATCCGCGCCAAGGATCTCCCGGCGCGTAACGAGCGCCTGGTCGACCAGCTCGGCAGCCTGTTGACTGCGACCCAGCCGGTCGTAGACGCGCCCGACCGCATTGAGCATCTGCGCCTGCACGAGAGGCCGATCGCCCAACTCTTTCTGGATGCGCTCGGTACCGCGATCGAGCATGTCTTGAACGCGCAGTGTATCGAGCCGCTCCTGTTCGAACGGATCGGCCGAGGCCAATAGATTTTCCAGAAACGCAGCGACCTCCTCCGCCTTGTCGCGCTCCAGGCGAGCTATGTCACGTTCATGGGCGGTCGCCTTCTGCTGGACTGCCAGGGCGACGGCCGATCCGCCGAGGAGGACGGCGAACGCGATCGCCGCCGCCACGCCGTAGAAGTGCCGCCGAACGAATTTATGCGTTCGATAGCGGAGTGAGTCCGGGCGCGCACGGACGGGGAGACCGGCGAGGTGCCGCTGAATGTCCTCGTGAAACTGCTCTGCCGATTGATAGCGACGTGCGGGTTCCTTCTGGAGCGCCTTCAGCAGGATCGTATCCAGGTCGCCCGCCAACCTGTGTTGCAGGCGCTTCGGGTCCGTGGATCGGGCGGCCGCGATCTCCGTCGGCGTGGTCGTTGAAGTGCCGTCCTCGGGACCCTGCTTCGTGCGCATTCGGGACACCATCGCGGAGGGCCGGTCCGGATTCTGATCCAGGACGGCAGCTTCGATTTCACGCGGCGTCGCTCCACCAACGACATAAGGCGGATGGCCCGTCAGGAGCTTGTAGAGCAGCACACCGAGGGCATATACATCCGTGGCAGTCGTGATAGCCGAGCCTTCGATTTGCTCCGGCGCGGCGAATTCCGGCGTCATCACGCGCACCCCTGTGCGAGTGAGGACTCGTGTCGAATCGTCCGCCAGCAGCCTGGCAATGCCGAAATCGAGCAGCTTGACGTGACCGTCGTCAGTAACCAGGATGTTGCTCGGTTTCAGGTCGCGGTGGACGACCAGATTGCGGTGCGCGTACTGCACGGCCGTACAGACGGTCTGGAAGAGTTCGAGCCGTCTGTCTACGGCGAATCTGTGCTCATCACAATAGCGGTCGAGCGGCACGCCCTCGACGTACTCCATGACGAGGTAAGGGCGTCCGTCAGCCGCCGCACCGCCGTCGTGGAGTTGCGCTATGTTCGGATGCTGCAGTGAGGCGAGAATCTGGCGCTCATTGTGAAAGCGGCGGAGGATATCTTCGGTATCCATGCCCCGCTTTACAAGCTTGAGGGCAACTCGGTGCTCGAATTGCCCGTCGGACCGTTCGGCCAGGTAGACCGCTCCCATGCCGCCGGTCCCTACGCGCCTGAGGAGGCGGTAAGGGCCGACATGGGTTAGCGCCTCGTCGTAGCTGCGTGCCAGCTCGGATTCGAGCCCCTTCAGCAGCGATGCGGCGTAGGGAGTGGCCGACTCTCCCAGCACGTCCTCCGCTTCCGCGCCGAGGTCGAGCAGGGAGACAACCTCCTCATAGAGTGCGACGTCACTACCGCAGGCGTAGCGGAGAAACGCGGTGCGCTCGTCCGGAGGCCGGTCAAGCACCTCGGCGAAGAGCGTGTCGATTTGATGCCAGCGTTCTGCGGAGAGATGCTTCATCCTTGATGTTCATCTGCGGGCGGTTGTCGGGACCGCTTCGTAAGATCTATCGCAGAGCGTCGTGGAAAAGGATCACCTTCGTCAGGTTAGCGAGCCACGCGAGCGCGGCCGGCATCACGGTTCTGACGTCCGCATTGCCTGATACAGCCATACACGGGCGCGCTGCCAATCCCGTTTGACGGTCGGAACAGACCTTTCCGATATCTCGGCGATCTCTTCGTAGGAAAGGCCCCCGAAGAATCGGTATTCGACAACCCGGCCGAGCCGATCGCTGAAGGCCGTGAGTTGCTCGAGCGCATCGTTCAGATCGATCAGATCGAGCGTACGTTCTTCGTCGCTTACCTGCACCTCCTTGAGCGGCACGCGTTGCAGCCCGCCCCCTCGCTTCCCGGCCGTCCGTCGGCGGGCATAGTCGACGAGGACGAAGCGCATCGCCCGTGATGCAAGCGCAAAGAAATGGGCCCGATCGTTTGCACCCGCAAGCACGGGGTCAACCATGCGCAGGTAGACTTCGTGAACCAGCGCGGTGGTATTGAGAGTGCGGCCGGGGCGGTTCTTGGATAGACGCTGGTGCGCGATGCGGCGAAGCTCTTCGTAGACGGCGTCGTACAGATGATTGGCTGCATCCGCGTCACCCTGCCGCGCTTCCTGGAATAGCTGCGTGATATGCCCGGGGACGTCCGCCATCAGAGATTGTCGGGCGGAAAACCTTAGTCGCGTTGGACGACCATCCTTTGGCCGCAAGGATTCATCCGTCAATCTAGACACCCAGCCCTAGAAATGCCAGCCGGGTCCGTCGAAGGCGGTGGCGCGCCGGAGCTCGATCGGCGCTCCGAACAAGACCATTCTCAGCGCGAGTCGGCCGTTCGAATGATACGCGACGGTCTGCTTTTGCGATAGAAGAAGAGTAAGGCACACTGATGTGATGCCGACGACCTCGTCAGATGCTCGAATTCTACTGCACATACTTCATTCACCTAACGCAGAACCCTTCATCTTAATGCACAAGAGCCATGAGAGCACAACCCATCGCCACGCGTCTAGCTGCGGTCAGCCTGATAGCCGCTATGTGGGCACTCCCGGCCCTCGCCGCCAATGAATGCGAGCTCTACTACCGGTACAGCACGTCGAGCGGCGCGACGGGCACGACCGTACATCTCGATCAGGGTGAATCCCAGGCCATCAGCAAGTCTCAGATCCTCTACATCGAGAATAAGAAGAACCATCCGGTCAACGTCGAGATCACGAACCTGTGGCCTCCCTACGGCAAGAAATGGGTGACGCTCAATGGGTCCGGCGACCGTGATCCGTCCTCCGGCAGTTACGGCAGCAGCGTGACGCTCTACAATGCGGAGTGCGGCGGCCAGAGCTTCGTATCGCCGGAGCAGCTCGTCAGCACGCTCAAGGAGGCCGGCGTCGATGTCGAGGAGATTGCCGCACAGCTGATCTCGACGTTCAATCAGTCCGGACAGCAGGTCGCGCAGCTGCTGAAGGACGCCGGCTTCACCGCTACGCAGATGGCCACGGGCCTGAAGGACGGCTTCAACGCCACCGGCCAGGAAGTGGCGTCCTGGATGTCGCAGTCCGGCGTCTGGGCGCGCCACGCCGCAGCGGGGCTAAAGAACGCCTTCAATGCAAGCGGCGAGGAGGTGGCGACGTGGCTGAAGCAGGCCAATTACAGCGCGGCGCAGGTCACGCAGGGGCTCATCGACTCGTTTAACGCCAGCGCAGGACAGGCCGCAGAGTGGCTGCATCAGGCCGGCTTCAGCATCAGCCAGATTGCCCAGGCCCTCCAAGATAAGTTCAATACGACGGCGGAAGGCTTCATCGCTGCCCTTCAGTTCGATGTCTGCGGCGTGGCGGGGTGTCCTGGTGATCGGTTTCGACAGCTTGTTGAGGTACTGCAGAACCGGTACAATCAGTCCATGGCTCAGGCCTTTGACCTTCTTATGGATGCCGGCTACTCGATCACCGCCATCGTTGAGGCATTGAAGGACGTCTACAACGCCTCCGGGCAGCAGATCGCGCAGCTGCTTCAGGATGCGAACGTGTCGGCGCTGCAGGCCCTACAAGCATTGAACGATGTGTTCAACGCCGGCGCTCAGCAGGCGACGAGCTGGATGAGGCAGGCCGGCTTCGCGGCCGGACAGATCGCCGCGGCGCTGCAGGAGGTGTACAATGCCTCCATGGAGCAGATCGCACAGTATTTCGACCAGGCCGGTTTCACGATGAATGAGGTGGTGCTGGCACTGAAAGACGGATTGAATGCCACCGCATCCGACCTCGTCGCACTGCTGCGCGCCCTCTACGATGCGACCAACGATGCGATCGAAGGTGCTCTGACGAGTGCAGGTTTCGCTGGGCGGGCGGTTACCGTGGCTCTGGTCGGGACGATCAACCTGGAGAATGTCATCAATGGGTTCACGGGGGGCTATCACGGCATTCCCATTGCGACGCCGGACCAGCAGTTCCCTATCCCGCCGGGGACGACGAGCATTACGCTTCGCGGGCAAGGATTGCTTGCGGTGACCTCCATCAACGGCGTGCCCGGGACGGCGACCATCAAAAGTCGAGGTACCGGACAGGCCGGGAACGCGGTCTGGGATTATCTCCACGTCGAGATCGACGCCGGCAGCGCGCGAGAGGGCAATGGGGGCACGGGACGGCTGTATGTCGGCAACGCCCTCGGTCCGGTTTTCAACTGGGTGGTGCAGGCCGCCGCGCCCTCTCGCCGTGTAGGTGCCCGCCCGGCGCAGCCGCCCTCGCGCGGCGGAGGCGGCGGCGGCCGCGCTCCGCTGCCCGACCTGCAGCCGATTCCATTCGTTGGAACGGCCTACGTCGTCGGATCGGCGACAACGACGGACGCCAACGGCGACATCTTCACGGCCCTCGAGCCGTTCAACGGCTCGCCTTTCTGCCAGGGCATTCCGCAGGGCAGCGTGGATCGCAGAAGCAATCAGCCGACGTCGAACACGGCGCAGATAACCGTGCCGGACCTGCGGTGGGGCGTCGAGAACACGTCGACTGTCGACGTTACGGATGCCTTCACGATCAAGCTCTTCCTGGGACGGCAGGAAGTGGCGCGCCAGAACATAAATGGGCTACGGGCGGGAGAGAGCGGCGAATTCAGCTACCAGCGTCCCCAATCGCAGACGACGGTGGCCCGCGTCGGGATGGGCAACGGCTGCTATCACGCCGGTCTCGCCACCGAAGGCTGGAATGACAACGGCGGCTTTCGTGTTGAGGTGGATACCGGGCGGAGCGTAAGTGAGTCCAACGAGGGAAACAACGCGCGGGCGCTTTAACGCGCGCGCAGCAACATCTAAGATGAGGTAAAGATCATGAACCGGAAGCTTTTCCTTCTCATCCCGGTGATCGCGTTGATCCCGGTCGGCCACCACCCGGCCTGGGCGCAGGATTATCTCGTCGATCTATCCATGCCCCAGCTTTGGGGGGTCGCCGGCTCCAACACGCACCAGGGCTCGGGATTCATCGAGGTAACGAACTCGAACGGAGAGCCCGTGGCCGGCGCTATCGTCGTGGTTGATAGCAGCGATCCGGCCGCCGTCGAGCTGTCGCCACTTCAGGTACAGCTATCAGGGGAGGGGAAAGGCGCCTTCTCCGTCTACAAGCACTTCGATCAGGTATCGAACTGCTCGAACGTAACCGTAAGCGCGACCTACAACGGCGCGACGGCCCAGGAACCCTTGATGGTATGCGCTGTGAACGAGGGTTCGATCTCGATCGAGCCGTCCGCACCCTCGATCAGCGCGCTAACGCTGAGTCCGAACGACGTGATCGGGGGAACGACGGTTCAGGGTACCCTGACGATGGATGACGTGACGTCACCGGTCACCATCGACTTCAGCAGTGATCCGGCAGGCCTGATCTTCAGCCCGGCATCGCTCAGCGTCACGAGCACGGGCTCTGCCGCCTTCTCGGCTCAGACGCCCCTGGTCGGAAGCGAGACGATGGTGATCGTCGCCGCCGAAGGCGCCGGCGACGGCCGGAAGGTCCGGCTGGTGCTGAAGCCGATCGCGCTCAAATCCTTAACGCTGAAGCCGCAGGCCGTGTCCGCCGGACAGGCTGCGCTCGCGCGGCTGACCCTGAGCGCCCCGGCACCGAAGTCGATCACCGTCTCGCTCGAGGCCGATCCTGGCAGCCTCGTGCAGATGCCTTCCTCGATTACGTTCAATCCCGGCGATGTCGAAAAACAATTCAAAGTCGTAGTGGCGCGACGGACCGGCCGAGCAAAGTCCGTCACTTTGAAGGCGACGCTTCCTCTCGCCCAGGGAGCGCCGGCCACGGCCACGGCGATCCTCGAGCTTCAATGAGGCGCTCGGGCAACGGGCGGCGTCGGTTTCGGGCTCCCGTACGCCCGCGCGCGGAGGCACTCCGAGGAGCGCGGCGCGGCGGTTCGCTTTTCGGCGCGTCGCCCGGCGGTCGACGTCGTTCCGCTCGAGCGCGGCGCCGGACTCGCAAGAGGGTTCGGCGGCTGACGGCGGGGTTCCGGACCGGTAATATGAGAAGTGAGGACGCCCTCAGTACTGATTAGATTGAGTTTCATCCTAACTCTTTTTCTAACCAGCCCTGAGAGGTTCCTCTTATGAAGAAGGTAGCATACATAGCGATCGATGTCCACGCACGGGAGTGCGTGATTGGGTGGATGGATTCAGACGGTATATACCAGAACCAGTGGCGCGTGAAGACGAGCGAGTCGCGCCTGATTCAGGCGGTCGTGTCCGTGGAAGCGAAGCGGAAGATCGTAACGATTGAGGAGGCATCACTGGCGCTCTGGGTGGCTCGCACGCTGCGCCCGTATGTGGACGAACTCATCGTGTGCGATCCGCGAGAGAACGATCTGATCAGCAAGAACGGGCATAAGTCCGATGGGGTGGATACACTCACTCTGTCGGCTCACACGGCTGGGCGAGCTCAAGCGTGTCTATCACCCGGAGGAGGATTACCGCGCGATCTTCAAGGAAGCCGCACGCGAGTATATCAAGCTACGCAACGAGCAGCGCGGTTGGAAGTCGAAGATCAAGGCCAAATATCGACGATGGGGCGTCCACCAGATTGACGGGTATTCGATCTACGGGCCCAGGCGCGGCGGCTATTTGAAGCAGGTGTCTGAACGGGCGATTCGGCGTCAGCTCGAGCGGCTCTACGCGATGTTGGATGTGGCCGTGGCCGCGTGGGATGACTCCTGGCGTCACCTCCAGGAACCTCTTGTAAGGTCGTCGTTGCGGTTGGCGGCTGATCGATCTCCGTTAAACGGCTCCTCGCAACCCGCTGCGTATTCTTAGCGTTTCAGATGCACGTCGGCACCCGAACTCGAGCGCGAAGAGACAAATTCTTTGCGCGGCTGATGTCATGGCCTGCATCCTTTAATGGTGGAATTGTCCGGCGTTCGCTCAGTGGGATTGCTGAAGAGCTACATTCGATCGACACTGCGCGGCTTGCAGCGGCGGCCAGGCTATACCGTCCTCAACGTTGTGGGGCTCGCCGTTGGGCTTGCCTGCTTCCTTGTCGGCGTCCTCTTTGTGACCGACGAGCTGAGCTACGACAGGTTCTACGAACATGCCGATGAGCTGTACCGGCTCCACTACGTCGCCGGTGGCTCCAGTGCATCAGCTGCCTCGGGCTACATAGCCGGCGAAGTTTTGACAAGTGCGTACGGGAACCGCGTGAAGGTGGCGCGGCTGCGCCACTGGGCCCCGCGAAAGACCGTACGGTACCGTGAAAAGAGCTTCATCGAGGAGAAGCTCTTCATGGCCGATCCTGAGGTTTTTGATGTGCTGGAGTTTCGCCTTCTGCAGGGCGATCCCGCACATGCACTCGTGGCGCCGAACTCCATCGTCCTGACGGAGCCGATGGCGAATAAATATTTCGCCGGCGAGGACCCGCTGTGGAAGACCATCCATGTGGATAACCGCACGTATACGGTTACGGGCGTGATCGAGGTGAGGCCGCCAAACTCACATCTCCAGTTCGACTTTCTCGTCACCATGCACGCGGAAGGAGTGTGGCGCAGCGATACCGCATGGCAGTACAACCGCTACTATACCTACGTGCGCGTCCCGGGCCGCGACCTCGTAGAGGAGTTGGAGCACATGCTGACCGGCCGTATGCGCGAAGCGGTTGAGGAGGAAGGTACCGCTCCTTCCTATGCGCTGATGCCTATCGCAGACATCCATCTCCATGGTCCTTCCACGGATGCGCTGCAGCCCGGCGGCAGCCTCTCGTACCTTTACATCTTCTCAGCGATCGCATTTCTCATCCTGCTGATTGCCTGCGTCAACTTCATTAATCTTGCGACGGCACGCTCGGCCGACCGGGTCCGAGAAGTGGGCGTACGCAAGATCCTGGGAGCTCAGCGCCGCCAGCTCTTCGTTCAGTTCATCGGCGAGGCCGTGCTCCTGACGTCGCTTGCGGTCGTGGCGGCGCCGGGCCTGGCGGCGCTTGCCTTGCCGACCTTCAATGATTTGGCGGGGAAGCAGCTTACACTTAGCTTCGTCGATCAGCCGTGGCTGGCGCCCTTTCTCGCAGGCCTCGTTCTCGTCGTGGGACTGGCCGCTGGATGTTACCCGGCTCTTGTACTGAGCGCGTTCGAGCCCCTCCGCGTGCTGAAGGGCAGTGGAGGACGAGGCGCCCGAAGCAGTCTGCTCCGCCGTGGCCTCGTCGTTGCGCAATTCGCGATTACCACATTCATCATCATCGGTACGCTGGTCATCTCACGTCAGATGAACTACTTGCAGCACGTCGATCGCGGGGTGGACGCAGCGCAAATCCTGATCGTGGAAACCGGCAATACAGGGAGAGTGCATGGGCATTACGCCCTGCTAAAGGCGGAGCTGGAGAAGCTGCCGGATATTGAGGGCGTGACTGCCACCTCCTCCGTTCCCGGCCGAGTGCCCGGCTATGTTAGCTTCCGTCTGGAGGATTTCCCGCCCGAGGACTCCCTGCTTCGCGTACAGCGACTCGTGGTCAATTACGACTTTGCCGAAACCTACGGCATAGACGTCGTGCAGGGACGCGACTTCAACCGGGCCTTCGGAACCGATTTCGACGAGGCATTCCTGATTAACGAGGCCGCCGTGGAGCTGTTTGGCGGCGAGGACCCGATCGGAAAGCAACTCGGGCTCTTCGATCACGAGGCCCGGATCGTTGGTATCGTCGAGAACTTCAACTTCTCCACGCTTCATGAGAAGATCGAACCACTGGTCCTCGACGTAGCCAACTCGTTCAACTACGTCTCCATTCGTCTGAATGTGCGGGACGTGCCCAGGGCTCTCGCACAGGTAAAGGACGTCTGGAACCGGGTATTGCCGGGCGAGCCGCTTGCCTCCTACTTCCTGGACGAAGATTTCGAACGGACCTACCGTGCCGAAATGAAACTGGGAAAGACACTGGGGACGTTCAGTGTCCTCGCCATCTTCGTGGCTTGTCTGGGTCTTTTCGGCCTTGCTGCTTTCGCCGCCGAGCAGCGCACGAAGGAGATTGGAATCCGAAAGGTGCTCGGGGCCAGTGTCGCCGCCGTGGTGGCGCTGCTCTCAAAAGATTTCCTGAAGCTCATCGGCCTCGCCTTCCTGGTGGCCGCGCCGGTAGCGTATGTCGCCATGGAGCGCTGGCTCGAAAGCTTCGCCTACCGCATCGAGATCGGCCCCGGCCTGTTCGTGCTTACCGGAGCGCTCGTACTGCTCATCGCGCTCGTCACGGTGAGTTACCAGTCCATCAAGGCATCACTGGCTGATCCCGTGAAGAGCTTGCGCTATGAGTGAAGCATCTCCTAAGTGACACGACGGCGTCTCGTTCGATCTCGTCGGCCGTATCAGAGGCAGGCTTAAGAGTCTTCAGTAAAGCCGGAGTGCTTGCAGGAGGAGCGGGCCTGCTTCCACTACGCGAGGACCTTAGGTCGCAAACCATAAAACGGTTACAGCAACTTTTTTGCACGGATCTGCCCAACGCCTTTAGGTGGTGAAGGAGCGCTCGAAAGAGGTCCTGCCGACGGTGCAGCTAACATTCACTGCTGCGGACGCAGGGCGACTCGGTCCCAGTTTGCCGGATCGTCCGTGTCTCTGTAGCTTGACCAAACATTAGAGTGGCCCTGCGCCGCAGATTTCGGGGCCGTTATGCGCCAGCCTGCGAAGTTCCTGTACGATGCGTATCTGATCCATGTGCCTCGACGAGACGTTGAGCGCCGAGGCAACGAGGCGATGCACATTCACGTATCAGGGTAGCCAGGAAGACGTAGCACTTCGGCAGAGTGGTTTACAGGAGACAATGGCGCCCTTCTTAGCTGCAGTCTTTCGAACTTCGCGTGTGGCTTCAGCCCCGCCGCGACCCGGTGTTCTGTCACCGGTATTCTACCAGGATGTGTGACCGGAATAACCCGGTGGTGTGAAGCTCATGGGACACGGTAACCCGCGGGTGGAGACTTCCGGGAGAAGCGCACTGTGAGGGCGCTTCAACTCTGCCAGCGTCAAGGCGGTAGGGAGCTGGAATCGAGTAGTATGGTCAACCTATGTGAACCGCTTCAGCGCCGTCACGCGGAGGCAGGCCAAAGATGCTGAGTGGTCACGGGCAGGCTTGCGTGACCGCCCTGCACTCCTTACCCTGAAGTTGTTAGGCAGTCAGATAATGGTGGGTGCCTTATCAGGCGCTTCAGTTCCGTTTCGCTGAGGTGGTAGAGACATGGCGACTTTTGTAATCGTGCACGGTGGATGGGGTGGCGGCTGGGAATGGACACCAGTTGCCCGGAAGCTCCGGGAAGGAGGTCATGACGTTTTCACCCCCACCCTGACGGGCTTGGGCGAGCGCGCGCACCTGGGCTCCGACATTGGGTTATCGGACCACATAGAAGATGTATTGGCGGTGTTCACGTTCGAAGAGCTCCGCGATGTGGTGCTATGCGGTCATAGCTCTGGTGGAATGGTCGTCACCGGGGTTGCGGACAGCGTCCCCGACCTGATTCGGCTTCTGATCTATCTCGATGCGTTCGTGCCGAATGATGGCCAGGCGCTACAGGATCTCGTGCCGAAGGAGTTTGCTGACTCGTTGTTACGAGCGGCGGAAGAGCGGGGCGATGGAAGGTTTCCGATGCCGCCGGAACTGCTACCACCCGAGGGCTTGATTCCCAATGAAGAGCGGATGAGCTACATCAGGCGTACCCGGCCGCATCCGGCAGCTACCCAGACTGAACCGATCCGCCTTTCTGGTGCTGTCGACAGCCTTTCCCGAGCCTTTGTTCGCTGCACAGGCGAGCTTGACCCCGACAATGACCTTCTGGGTCCGTTTGCCGCGAGAGCCCGAGCTGAGGGTTGGCTGTACAGAGAACTGGCAACGGCGCATGATCTACAGCTTTTGGAGCCTGAGGGCACGGCGGCTGTTCTGCACGATCTGGCGACCTCGGCAGCGTAGCCCATGGTATAGGGGCAGGCCGCCTCCGCACGCCGTAATGTGGCGTTGCAGCGACGAGGTGGCGCCACATGATCTCGCGGGGGCAGGGTTGCAGCGCCGCAGCCGGATTGCGAATACCCTCTCACGAGTCCCCGGTGTTTCTCATCGAAGGACTGCCGGATCTCATGCGACGAATACTGCCCGCGGCGATTGCCCACGTGAGAGAACTGCACCGTGCCGGTGTAACGATCGCACTCGGAACGGACGCCGGCAACGCGTTCAACTTCCCGGGGTTCAGCGCCCATGTGGAAATGGAACTCCTCGCCCAGGCCGGGCTCACTCCAATGGAAGTCATTCAGGCGGCAACACGGAATGGCGCCGAGCTCCTGAGCCGGGAGAATGAGTTCGGCACGATCGAAGCGGGAAAACGTGCGGACCTCCTTGTCCTGGGAGCCAATCCACTGGGGGATATCCGCAACACGCGGTCGGTGGAGCTGGTTGTCAGTCAAGGGCGTGTTGTTCACCGCGAGAGTTTGCTCACGGACGCCCCTTGAGCAGCCCAACACTCCTATGACAAATTTTTTCGGCGGTCCGGAGGAGCCGCCGATCCCAATATCGACTCCTTCAAAGCGTCAGCTCCGGCATATGGGCGACGGCGCGTCGCGGCCGGGCCAGATCGTGGGTGAGTTCGGATGGAGAGCAGTGCGGCCGCTCTGCCGCAAAGAGCAGAGACAATCGTCCGGGCCTCGGCTGTGGCAACGCGCGGCCCTCCGGCCCGCCGCAGATCGCCAAGCCGCTATGTGTCGACGCGGATACTGGATCAATTTCCCGACCTTGCAGATCTAATCGATAACAACCCGTCCGAATTGCCAAAGCACCCATGAAATGCCACGACGTGAAGGACAAATCGAGGCGGCTCGTAGAGGATCAAAGATCGGGACGTGCGCGCGAGCGGAAACGACTTGTTCGTGATTGGATGAACGGTATAAACTAACTAACACTAGACCAAACCTAAGAACCAACCCAATGATCATCGTACACGACACTTTCGTTTGCAAGCCAGGCAATGCCAGCAAGATGGCCAAACTTTTTAAGGAGTGGGCGGAAAATCAGAAAGAGACTTATGTGATGACAGACATGACGGGGCAATGGCACCGTGTCATCGTAGCGAGTACTCACGACAGCCTTGCCGCTTACGAGGAAAATTCTAAGCAGATGATGGCTGATACGCCCGAGAATCGGGCAATGAACGAGAAGTTCAAGAACATGAACGAGATGTATGTCTCTGGCAGCCGGGAGATTTATAAAGTCTGGTAAACATCATGCAAACAATACTCCGCGACGGTGGAGCGCCGATGTTTCCGCGGTTCGGCAGTAATGTAGCGGTTATGGATCGGCGGAAGCCGCCATGCAGGTTCGTGGCGGCTTCCTCTTCACTGCACCAGTCGGCGGCTCCGCTTATCAACGCTCACCCAGAGTTCGCATGATCCAGAGTCGCAGGAACCGGTCGCTCACGGAATAGCCGGAAGGCGATCGGTCGAGCACGTCTCTCTCAACGAGAGCCCGAGCTGCGACGTGTGCACTCGAGGGTGCTATTCCATACTTCTGGACGAAGGTGGAGGAGAAGGGCTGCACGCCTGTATCCTCGGTGGCCAGACCCTGCAGAACGATTTTCTGATTCGTCGTAAGACTCTCCCACAAAACCGTGTAGGTGTAGGATAGCCTCTGCAGGAGGACGGATTCCGCCTCGTCCAGCTCAGCATGCCCGACCGGAGTCGATTCCGGCGAGATCTCCCAGAGTACGTGAGCAAGCTGCTGCGTGTAATAAGGGTGGCCGAGCGTTCGGCGACACAGATCGTCTACCAAGTCAGACTCGATCGGCTTGCCGGCCTCCGAGAAGCGACTGGAAATGAACGGGATCCAGTTTTTTGTATCGATCGGCCCCAGCGGATAGTGTCCGGCCGACCGAAAGAGCGGACGCTGCACATCCAAGAACATCTGTTCGATCAAGTGCTTTCGACTTCCAAGAAACAAATAGGCGATACGGCTATGCGTCTGGATCCGGCTCCGCAAGACGCGCTCCGCCAGGTCGTCCTCGTACTCCGCCAGTCGTTGGATCTCGTCCAGCACGACCACGACCTGTCTTTTCCGCTGGGCAGCTAAACGCTGTGGAGCATCCAGGACATCCTCCAACTGAGGTTGAACCTCCATTCCAGACCGGGCGCCGAACTGTATCGAAGGGTTCCCGGCCTCGTCCAACGTAAGTGCCGGCACGAGATATCTGAACAGCTCCTTTGCAGTCTGAAGCATCTGCTCTTTGCGCGATGTTGCCTGCTCTGTGACCGCTCGAGCAATAGTCGCAGCAAGACTGGCTGCATCATGCGTGGCCCAAATGTCGACGTAAAGGGGCAGAAACGTCTTTTTAGGCAAACCCGCCAATACTTTCTTAACCAGCGAGGTTTTCCCCATTCTTCGCTCGGCGTAGACCAGCAGCCGATCACCGTTCTCCGCCGCTCGTCGAAGATCGCGAAGTTCTTGCTTGCGATTGCAGAAAGCATGCTGCTGAACGATGCCGCCGAATTCGAATGGATTCTGCATGGAAGGGTAGATGAGACCTTTTTGATTCGGAATTTACGCTTCGTCATTTACGAAATACAAATTACGAATTTAACGAGTTTACGAAGAGGCCCGCATAAAGGACTTGGAAATATGCGGAAGCGGTTCGAGGTCCTCGTCGCTTAATCAATTGGAAGACCGGCAAACGTCGGCCGATCCATATCGTCTGTAGGACGACACGCACGGCGAACCGGATAAGCACCTGCCTGCATACGAGTTCGAGTGGGTCGCTCCAGCCGCGTGAGCGCGGCTGGCGACTGAAACGTCATCGCCCGCAATGTGTTGAGGGACGTTCTCGAGAACCGCGCTCGACCATTCAGATCGGGGACCAGTCATATGTCGGGTCGCCGTCCCTCGTACTCCGGTCTCCTCGTGCTGGTGATCTGAGAACGTAGCGGGAATCGCTTCGGATATACCGTGCCGCCTCGCCATCCAAACGTCTGCCTCGGCCTTACAGTAGCATGGATGGCCTAATCAGTTGATCATTGGTTTGCCGGCGAAGCCTTTCTCGATCGCCGGGACGCGATGAGGGCCCCGACCACGCCGCCGACGAAGATGAGCCCTTCGATCCCGGCAAGGACGATCTGGGTTGTTTCTCCAAAGCGCACTTCCCCGAAGTAGCGCCCGAAGGCGTCCAGCTGAAGCTTAGATTCCGAAAAAGATTGAGCCAGCAGATCGAGGCTGCCTCCCAGCAGGTGACCCCCCGACAGGGCGATCAACACCCCTACGACAGCCCCGGTCGCGGCCGCCGTGGCGACGGGTCGCCACCAGGTCGCCGCTTCGAAGCCGCCTCCGAGGTGAGCTCCCAGCCCTACGGCGAGACCGAGTGCGGCTCCTTCCATCCCGCCAGTGATGCCGGCAGGCGTCTGTCCGAAGAGCAGGTTGAACGCGTCGACACCAAGAAGCTTCACGCTTCCGCCTACGAGCATCCCGCCCAGCACCGCTCCGACGATCCGCCAGGCCGGTCGACCGCTCGCGGCGTATTCGGCTGCCGCCATCCCCGCACCAATTCCGAACCCTCCCACGGTACCGAGGAACCCGGTGAGACTGATCAGCACGAGCAGAATGGAGGCGGTTCCGAGCTCCTGAGCCACCGGCGAGTACGCGAGACCGAAACCGTAGAGCAGACCGCCGAACAGTCCGGCTACGGCGCCTCCAAGCGTTCCGGCGAGCGCCGTCCCCATGGCTGTTGAAAACGCCGATTCGCTTCGACGGGCAAGGTTCGGCGCGGAAACGGATCCGTCGTCCGAGGTGGACATCGAGACCTCTCCCGCGTCGCCCGGAGACCCCGCATCGCCCTGAGCTCCCGAAACGTCTGTGACCGAGTCCGGTCCATGGGCCGCGACGCTCCGAGGGGAAATCGAGACCTCCGCGATGAACCGGTAGCCGTGCCGGGGGACCGTCTGGATGAAGCGGGGATT
>CAZART010000117.1:13224-15571 GCA_964487555.1 uncultured Rhodothermales bacterium | reverse complement strand
GAAGTTGCGCGCGCTCATGGCGATGTTCAGGCTGCGGAAACCCGTGTTGTAGAGTACGCCGAAGTCAAAAGCAAGCGTTTCCATGTCGTAGTCGCTCGACTCACCGTCTCCGGTTGGCACCGTGCCGAGGTCCTGGCGCGCGTATTTCACCTGTCCGCCTACGGCGAAGCGATCTGTCAGCGCATTCGCGTAGCCCAGTCCTAACGCCAGAGCCGTCGGACTGGGGTTGGAGAGACCGATTTCCGAGAAGTCCCGAAATCCGTTGGGCGCGCTCTCGTCGACTACGGTTCCGATGACCTCGCCGTAATCGACCGACATCACAGATAGTCCGAATACTCCGAAGCGTCCGCCGGCCGGAGTGAAGGCTATGCTGCCCATATTGTAGTCGATGTCCGCGATCCAACTGGTACGACCGACCGCAGCATGAAATTGCGTAAGCCGAGCCATGGCGGCCGGATTGTAGAACATAGCGACGGAGGACTCCTGTTCGAGCGCGGTGGTCGCGTCGCCCATGCCCGCTACACGGGCGTCCGGAGACATACCCAGGAAGCTGAAGCCGGTTTGCGCGCGCTTATCCGTCGACACGCCCTCGACGAACTCATCGACGCCCTGCGCCGTAGCCTGCGGCGCTGTCGCGACGCCAAAGGCCACGATAAGCAGAATATGTAACACTCCTTTCTTCATGGAAGCACCTATGTCAAATGTTCAGATTCACCCGATTGTGGGGAAAGCGCGCGTCACATCCACGTTAGCGGATGATGATCAACTTTCTAATGACCTGCTCACCGAAATTCGGACTGCCCTCCTCCCTGTTCTCGATCACCACCAGGTAGATACCGCTCGCCACCAGCTGTCTAGAGTACGTGGTGAGGAACCAGAATTCGTCGCCTGAGCCGTCGGTGTGTTCGATGGTTTCGACGAGTTCGCCGAGCTCCGTAAAGATCTTGATGGTCGCTTGTCCGGGTAATCCAAAGAAGGCAATCTTATCCTGCTTATCCCCGAACCGCACATCGGTAGTCGCTTCCAGATTGTAGGGGTTCGGCACGATCCGAATTTCCGATAGTTCGGTTCCGCTCTCGCGTCGGAGGAAGGCCGGTTCGTAGGTTTGCGCGTAATACCGATTGCTCTTCAGCCGCGCCCCCGTCGGCGTATTTCCCGCGCTGCTGCTGTTCACGTCGCCGACAGCCTGGATATAGTAGAAGTACGACAGACCACGCGAGACGTTGTCGTCGGTCCAGCTATTCGCGCTGCCCGGCAGCGTTTGCACGAGCTGGTAGGCGCGAGCACTATCGGGTTCGCCGAGCCCGGTTGTTTGATTAACCCGAAGCGACGTCACCACACCGTTAAAGGACTTCTGCGCTCGCCAGACCTCCCACTCGTTTGGCGTCGCACCCGGATACGCATCCCATTCCAGCGAAATTCGGTCAGTGCCGGACGTTACCCTAAGCGCGCTCGGAGGAAGCGGACCCGGCGGAATTTCGTAGCCCGCGTCATAGACGGCCTTGGCTCGCTCGAACATCTGGAACAGAGAATCTCGCGCCGAGAGTGCCCATTCGTTTTTCGTCTGCTCAACACAACCGTCCTCGCCAAGTGAGGTGCACGGCCGATTGGCTTTTATATTGAAGGCGATAGGCATTTCCGTATCCGCACCGCCCAGTTTGAACGTCCGACCGACGTGCCAGGCGGCCTGCGGGCTGAGGCCGGCGACGCCTTCGGCGACGACGATCTTAACCTCCTCGCCCGGTGCCATCGTGTACGGGCCGTACGCATTCATGAAGCCCCAGCCGCCTGCGCGTCCGAGGGACGGATCGTCTCTTTGTTCTTTGAAATGCTCGACGAAGTCGACTTCACCCTGCCGCGCATCGCCGGTCGCCCCGTGGGCAAAATAGGCGTGATTAGGCCACGTGCGCGCCTCACACTCAGGATCCACATTGATCGGATTGCCGCGTGCGCCGCACTCGATCAGACTGCGCTCGAGCGCCATTTTCTGCTCGTTGGTGTGGTCGCTGCCGGTGGTGATATCCGACCAGTCGGACTCGATATAGGTCATGGTATGCGGCTGCGCCGGATCATCCGTGCCCACGTGATCGGGCTGCCCCGACGTGTTGAAGACCGCGTCGTTCGGCCCCGGCGCATGCGCCGCGGCATCGGCGTGAATCACGACGTTGCCTACCATAGTCGCCCCACCCAGGCGGCCGAGCGTATCGTTCGACACGGAATTCCATTGATGGTTGAACCACATCGGATTTCCGAGCGTGTTGTAGTTCCGCTGATCCGGAATTTCTCCGATCCACGAGAACTGGCTGCGGAAATCGACGCCGTAGTCGCTAAGGCCTTCGCCCGTATT
>CAZART010000117.1:0-13124 GCA_964487555.1 uncultured Rhodothermales bacterium | reverse complement strand
AGCCACTTGGTTCTCCATTGGGCTTTCGAGTCCGGTGCCCAGCAGAGCATGAGCAGAGCTACGAAGAGCACCGCGATTCGGGTCGTCATCTTTTTCTGGTATCCGAATTTCATAGTGTCCAGGGATTGAGGAATACGTCGCCTCGAGGCTGCGAGTGTATGCAATGCGGAACGATCACAACGCCCGTCGCCCGTGTATTCGGTCCATCTGCCGAGTGGAAGAAGATGGTGTGGGCTCGTGCACCGTCGAGGGAAAGAGTCACAAGTGCCGCTCCAGTTTTAGGGAATCCGGCGGGCGCGAGCATCACGTGAGACGTTCGCGCCGCCGGAACCTTCGTCCTTAAAATCTGAGGCGCAGCCCGAAGAAGACGTTGCGCGGGTTCAGGAAGGTGTTAAACATCGTGTTCGGCATATCGATATACGCCTTGTCGTCCTTCACCTTCTCGACGACGCTGGAAGACGCTTCGACGAAATCGCTGCCGGTCCACTGAAAGTACGTGCCCCCGCAGAACGCCGTGCCTTCACCGCAGTCCGCCGGGAGATAATAGAGTGGGCTGTTGTGCGGTGAGTACTCGCTGATGTCATAGCTCAGCTCGACGCCCGTCTCGGGCAGTGTTCCGTCGCCTCGCGGGATAATGGGCACGAACGGCGCACCGTGGTCGCGGAAGTGGCCGACCTTGTCGTCGCCCGGAATGAGCGTGTAGTTGGTGGGCTTGCCGTCACGAAGACCTTCGAACGTCTCGTCCGGCAGGTGAAGCGACCGCAGATACCGCTGCCGATCGTCCCCGCCGCCGAATCCGTACATATGGCGGATGTTGAGTACATTCGTGAGGTCTACGAAGAACTGCGCCTGACCGATCGCCGTATTGAACGCTTTGCTGAACCGCATGTCGAGCGTATAGAAGTCCCGCGTCTTGATGTTGCCCTGCAGCTCACGGGAGCTCGATCGTCCGCCGGTAAGCGTCTGGCCGTTCCACGTCAGCGTCTGTCCTGCGCGCCACTCCCCAAGGAAGGTTACGCGCCAATCGCCGAGCGGATGACCGCCCGCGATCTCAGGACCGATCTCTTTCGGGAACAGCACCTCGAGATTCGCCCGGCCGTACGGCTCCGGAATGGGCGTGCTCGGATAGAAGTCCGTTGAGGACAACAGGTATTCGCGCATACGAACGGGATTCTCGAATACGCTCGCCACGCCGAAATTCCCGCCCTTCCAGGCCATGTACGTGTAATTGACAAAACCTCGAAGCCATGCTCCCCTATTTTTCGAAAGCGTGATCTCTGCTCCACGCACATCGCTGTAGTTGTAGGGAAAGATCGTCGAGTAATTGACTTCTCCGTCGATGCTCTGGAAGTTTACGCCGCGGCCCTGGTTGGTCAGGTCCTTATAGTAGCCTGCGAGGCGAAGCAGAAACATATCGGCTATATTCTGCTCGTAGCCCAACTCGTAAGAAACGGTCTTCGGCATGTCGAGTTCGGGATTGCCGATAAAGCTAACCGCACCCGTGTTGATTTCCTGCACGTTGAAGATGTCGAACGGCTGCGGCATCTCCCGGAAGTGGCCGTAGTTGAAATACAGCTTGCTGTTCTCCGTGATTGGGAACGACACACCGAGGCGGGGGCTCAGGTTAAGCTGCCGGCCGATCGACTGGGTGCCCCAGTCCTCGCGCTCCAGAGCCTCCGGATCGTCGAGAGCATCTCGGCCAAACTGTGCTGAGAGCACGCGGGTAAACGGATCGAAGTCGTACCATTCGCCACCACCGTGGAAGTAGTCCATCCGCAAGCCGACATTGGCAACGATTCCGCGAAATTCGAGCTTCGTCTGACCGTATGCGGCTCCCTGTTGCGGAGACCGTTGCCACACGAAATTCGGATTCGTATGGTGCGGATGGGCCGGATCAACCTCTCCCATGTTTACGTCGTAGTCGCTCAGGATGTATTCCAGCCCCGTTTTCACTTCCATGAATCGATTCACCTGGCTGGTGAGATCGAATCGGGCTGCCCAGCGCGAGACTTTGGAGGAGTCGCGCGCGCTGAACCAATGACCTCCCGTTCGAAGGCCCGTGCCGAGCACGTCGTACGCGTCGCGCCACTCCCATCCGAACGGCTCCTCAGTGAGCTCGATCTCACCCACTCGTTGCTGTACGGTGGGGTCGCGTTCGTCGTCAGCGTGCGTGAAATTCTCTGTTGTGACACGCTGCAGCTGAGCCTCGTAGAACGTTTTGCTACCGAGCGTGTGCGTCAGCTTGCCGCCGAAGACGCCTCGCGTCACGTCCATCGGATTCCGAAAGTGGGTCGCGAAAATTTCCTCTCCGCCGATGGCTCGTGCGAGATAAGGCTGGGCGAAATCCCACGGGTAGTAGGGCATGTCTCCCGTCCACATGCTCTGCAGACCCCAGGGATTGTTGCCTTCGTCGGGGTTGATGCCCTTCTGCTTCGCCCACATGCCGTGCAGCTCAAATCGTATACCTTGAGCGAGGTCCGACGTCAGCTTACCCTGGACCGTTTGCTCGCCGTAGACGTCCCGGATCATCGGCACAATGTAGGCGGACTGCTCGTTGCGGAAGGACGCCGTAAAGCGTAAGTCACCGAGATAGGGACTAATGCCCGGCACCGGACCGCCGATGGTCGCATCGATTTCGTAATCGGGATCATCCAGTTCAAAATCCTTTCGGAGGTACCACCTGAACGCCTCCTGCGCCTGCTCGGGCGTTATGTTCGCACCGTGGCTATCGTTGAAATTCTGCGCGATTGCCACCCAGCCCTCTTCGAACGTTGTGTAGGAATCGCGCATGAACTGGTCCCACGATCCGGTCCCGCCCATGGCGACGTCCTCGTCGAAGAAAGGCCGGACGTGATACGCCAGCTCGTCGTTCGGGAGCTTCACTTCCTGTCCGTCGATCGTCGTGGCGGGGAAATATTTTTGAGACGGCGAGCTATAGCGGACGATCGCGTCGGCGAAATAGTGGTCTCTCGGGCCCTCCTTGGTCACCACATTGATGAGGCCTGTGCGCACGTTGCCGTATTCGGCGTTGAAGCCGCCCGTCTGCACCTGGATTTCATCGACGGCCGTAAAGGAGATTCCTGTAAACGGCACGTTCGTCAGGCCGCCCTGTGTCGTGAAGCCGTCCACCTGGAATTGGACCTGGCTGCCGCTGGAGCCGCGAATGGTAAGTCCTCGCTCGAAGCCGGCCTGCAGGCCGATCACTTTTTCCACGTCGACGGAAGGCAGGTTCTCCAGGTCCGCGGAGGCCAGGTTGGCCACACTCGCGGACACGTCGCGCTGCACGATCGGACGCATTGCTGCGACGACCACTTCGTCGAGACCGACTGTTTCTTCTCGCAGCCGGAAATTCTCGGTGGTGGTCAGATCAATGTTGACGCGGACATTTTCCCGAATCTCCTCCGTAAAACCGACAAAGGAGGCCCGGAGATCGTACGAACCGGGCCGAACATTGATGATGGAATAGTAACCCTCGGCGTCCGTCACGGCGCCCTGCGTGGTGCCAACGATCGACACGTTTACGCCGGGTAGCTCTTCGCCCGATGCGGCGTCGACGACCTGTCCGGCGATCTTACCTGACTGGGCCCATGCCGTTGTGAACGGTATCAGAAGAGCCAAGGTGAAGAGTAGTATCTTTACCAGTCTCATATGCGCGATCCTCCAGATCCTGGTTTGATGTTCGTATGCTTCGAAACTTTTAGAGCGAAACTATAAGAGCACGGAGCTTCATGGCGCTATGAGAGCGCATAAGAATCTTCCGTTCACGACATACCCCCGTGTCTCAATCAGTGGTCGTGAATGTCACCCGACCGATGCCTGACCAATGAAATAGTGAATACGACTCCGAATGACAAGGCAATTCTGAAGTACCTCTAACAAAACGTGCCGCGGTCGGTACATGCCGGTACGCGAAAGCGGCCAGGACCGCCCCCGCCGTCGAGTGCCGAGGGATGACTTAATCGTATCTTAACAATCGGGTGGGCTCTTAATTAGCCAAATCAACGGAATTTAGCAAATGGGATCGGTTCCATAGTTTCTCATTTTCAGAGGCGGAATACCGGTTTCAGAGGCGGAATACCGGTACACATGAACTCGTCCACGTCTCGGCGGCCAATTACTAACGTGCGCGATTATCCTCGTGGAGGAGCCGACGTTTCGCGAATCGTCAGCGTGACGTCGAGCCGACGCATGGCCGGCGCTCGGAGGCGTCCTTCCACCTGATCGATGACGCATCGCGCGGCCAGCCCTCCCATGTCGAATACCGGTTGGTGAATGGTCGTCAGTGGCGGCGAGGTATACCTCGAAAACGGAAGATCGTCGTAACCGACAACCGATATGTCATCGGGAACGCTGCGACCCGATTCGCGAATCGCTAGCAGGGCGCCAAGAGCCATGGCGTCGCACATGCAAAAAACGGCGGACGGCGGCACGTCGAGCGCGAGCAGTCGTTTCATGGCCTGGTAGCCGCTTTTTTCGGAATAGTCCCCCGACGCGCGAAGTTCGGAAGGTGCACCGAGACGGGCGCCGTTCAAAGCTTGCACATACCCGTTAAGACGATCACGCGTCTCTTGCGTCTCTGCGACGCCCGTAATGACGCCGATGCGCGTGTGCCCCAGATCGATAAGATGCCGAGCGGCCAGCATCCCGCCGAAGGCATTGCCGGCGTCGATATACGAAATGCTTGCACAGCTGGGTCGAGCGCCGATGACGACCGATGCGGCCCGCTTTCTGTGAAGTGCGGTTCCAATAAGATCCGATACCTGCTGGCCGACGACGACGAAACCGTCAAAGTCCGTGCGCGAGAGAATGCGTCGTCGGATTTCGTGCTTCATCTTGTCGGAGACCATCGACAGGGAGACGAGATACCCGTGCTCATGGCAGGTCTCGGTGATTCCCGTCAACAGCAACGGCCAGAATCCATTCGCCAGAACCTCATCGTCCTTTCGCGGCGTGAGTAGCGAAATTTCGTAGGAACGACTCGTTACCAGACTCCGCGCAGCAGCGTTCGGCGAGTAGTTGTATTTGTCGACGATCCGCTGGACGCGCTCGCGCGCCTCATCGCTGACGTTAGAATGGTTGTTGATGACGCGTGACACGACCGAGCGTGACACATACGCCATCTTGGCAATCTGGTCGATCGTCAGTCTTTCCACAGCAATGAGGACGTTAAACGTTTAAGAACGTCGACGGCGACCCGCCGCATCACGAGATTCAACGTCTTAGCTGGCACCGACAGGAATCTGGTTGAGGGATCGAAACGCCTCATCGGAAAGAAAGGGCCGGTTTCCGGCGAGCGTGACCCCTTCATCATGAATTCGTTAATATAACCTTCCCGGAGGGCATCTACGAACGGACCCGCTTTTTTTCATCGATCTAGCGTTCGGCACCTCATCTGGAAGCGCGCTCCCTTGCGATTACGCACTTCCCATCACAGGCCTGCCTCGGACAGGCGGCTGCGAAGTGTTCGAAGGTCACTTTTCATTACGGCAACCGTCTCCCGCGTACGATCGACGGTTGTCCGTTCGGATGTCTCACCGGGCATCGGGTATTCGAAATGAAGGGAGATCGGACCGGAGATGCCGTACGTACCGATGAGTCTGTAATATGCAGCGAAGTCCACCGTCCCCTCCCCCAGCGGCACGTTCTCGATGCGCAACGCACCGTCATGCTCTTTCCAAGTGAAATCTTTAATCACCGTCGTCTTTATATAGGGATGCAACAGCTTGAGTCCGAGGGGCCATGAATGCGCACCTTCGACGACGGCGTGACGAATATCGTATTGCACGCCGACGTGGGCCGGGTCAAGGCCGTCCAGGAGGATGTGGAGATCCCAGACGGCGGCGCCGATCGAAGCGCCTGCGTGATTCTGATAAGCACCGTGCAAGCCGAGATTGCGATTCAGGGCGGCGAGCCGCTCGAGATGTGGACGGTAAGCTCGAAGATGTTCGATGATGCCGATATCGTCGTCGTAATCCACCCAGTTCATTCGGTAGTAGCGGATGCCAAGATCGGCCGCCGTTCGCAGAATCGCGTCCGCATGCGGCTCGTCCGCGCGTGCGATCGCCGTCGTCATCATGGGCGCTGCAAGACCCGCGGCTTCAACTGCGCGGACGGCGCGAGGCAGATCGCGCTCCACATTCTCGGGTAGAACGTGCCCGCCGGGCCGCACGGTGAGATCGACGCCGTCGAATCCGGCCGCGGCCGCGGCGTCGGCCATGGGCTCGTAGTCGAGAAACTGCAGATGTTTGGAGAAGACGCAGAGAGGGCGTTCGCCGGAGGGTCGGCCGCCGACGGCAAGAGCGCGCGCCCGGTGCCGATCGTCGGCCGGCAAGATTCCCAGCAAAGGGAGCCCGATACCGGCGGTTCCCAGTCGCTGTAGAAAGCCACGGCGGGATGAGTCGTGTTCACGCATGAGGGAAGATGATATAGATGTATAAGAGAACGGGCCGTCTGCTTAATTAAGAAAAAAATTAGGCGCTTACTTAAGTCCCCGCTTAGGTCTCCGATACATGCAGCAGACCACTAAGGTCGATGCCAGAACCGTTAATCAAACACACCCGGAACCATGTCATTCGGAGACCTGACACGCATCAATTCGAACCTGCAGGCGATGGACGCCTTGCGCCACCTGCAGACGACAAACTCGAACCTCGGACTACACCAGCTTCGGCTGGCGACCGGACAACGCATCAATCGCGCCGAAGATGATTCGGCCGGCTATACGATCGCCAAGAAGCTCGAAGCTCGCGTCCGCGGCCAGGCCAAGGCCCTCGATAATATAGCGGATGCCAAGTCCATGCTAACCGTGGCCGAAGGCACGCTGAACACGATCATGGAAATCCTTCAGACGATGAAGGAGAAGACCGTGCAGGCGGCCAATGCCACAATGGGAACGTCGGAGCGCGCGGCGATCAAGAACGAGCTCAACGCCCTCTCGGAGGAGATCGAGGACATCATCGGAGATACGACCTTCAACGGCACGAGCCTCTTCAGCGCTACGGGCGCCACGGACTTTACCTTCCAGGTGAACGCCGAGAACGGTGACACCTTCGACGTCTCGATCTCGTCGGTCGGTACGGGAACGCTTTCCGTGACCACGACCGATCTGATCGTGACGAGCACCGCGAGTGCGGGCGCTACGCTCTCGAACATCGATGTAGCCATCGAAGCGATAGCGAACCGGCTAAGCTCGATTGGAGACAACCAGAAGCGTCTGACGTTCAAACAGGAAAATCTGACGACGTCTATGAACAACTACGAAGCCGCGCGAAGCCGGATCGCAGACGCCGACTTCGCTAAGGAACAGCTTGAAATCGTAAAGCTTCAGATTCTCCAGCAGACGGGTACCGCCACGCTCGCCCAATCGAACACGGCGCCCCAATCAGTACTGCAGTTATTCGGATAAGTCAGACCAGAGCTACCTCGAAAGAGGGCCCGGACCGGGTGCGCATCTGATCGGCAAACGTGCGGGCGACCGCCGCTGAACAGGAAGCGCAAGGCCGCAGAGCGGCTTCGGTTCTGGCAGATCCAAATAGCCGCATCTGCGGAAGGCAGTAAAGAGCGCACAGGGAGAAGCCCCCCCGCCGGAAAGCGGGGAGGTTTCTTTTTTTTACCGCGTGAGATCTGCTTCGGCCGGCGCGAAAGCGTGAGCGCTTCCGATTGGGGATCGGCACGCCGGAACCCTCGCCTGACGGCCATTTCCGATGGGGGTCGCGCCGAGAACGTCCTTTTAAGATTGGAGGTTTGCGCGAGATTGGTTATATGAGAATATAGCGACACTCCACGTGGCCATCCTCCTATGCCGATCTCGCCGGCCCTGATTCTCGCCTGGACGCTCATCCTGTGCGCAGTGGGGTTCTCTCAGGACACACGTGCGCAGGATTCCGTCTCCACGGACGACGCTGTCTCTTCGGCGGACGACTCGATCGCCGCCTACGATGCGGCGGCCTCGGAGAGAGATACGGCATCCGAATCGGTCGATGGGCGTCAATCGTCGGCAGGACGGCCGTTTGTCCTGCGCGTGCACCTCGACGACCAGGCCGTAACGCCGATGATGGCGCGGTTCCTCGACCGGGCCCTTGGCGAAGCGACGGAACGCGACGCCGCCGCCCTCCTCGTTGAGCTGGATACCCCCGGTGGCCTCCTCCAATCAACGCGCCACATCGTGAAGTCCTTCTTCGGCAGCCGAGTGCCGATTATCGTCTACGTGGCACCGGCGGGAAGCCGGGCCGCTTCCGCGGGTGTGTTCATCACTATGGCCGCTCACGTCGCCGCCATGGCGCCGGGCACGCACATCGGCGCGGCACATCCGGTAAGTATCGGGGGCGGCGCGCCCGATACAACCGGCGGTGTCATGGACGAGAAAGTGATGAACGACACGCGGGCGTGGGCGCGTTCGATCGCCGAAACCCGGGGCCGCAGCGCGGAGTGGGCTGAAGCCGCCATTACCCGCAGCGAATCGATCGTCGCCGAGGAAGCCGTCGCGCTCAACGTCGTCGACTTGACCGCACCGGATAGGAAGGCGCTTCTAAGCCGGATCGATGGAAGAAATGTTGACCTTGAGCATCGAACCGTCACGCTTCAAACGGAAAATGCGGTTGTCGAAACGTTGGAGCCGTGGTGGGGCGAGCGTCTGCTAGGAGCGATCTCGGATCCGAACGTGGCCTTCATCCTGCTGTTGCTCGGCTTTTATGCGATCGTGTTCGAGTTCTACTCGGGCGGATGGGGCGTCCCCGGCACGGTGGGCGCCATCTGCCTGCTTCTAGGGTTTTTCGGCATGGCGGTGCTCCCCATCAATATCATAGGCCTTGCACTGATTGCCGTAGGCCTCGGCTTCTTCGTCGCCGAAGCATTCGTCCCGAGCTTTGGTCTGCTCACAATCGGCGGTGTCGTCTGCCTCATCCTCGGCGGACTTATGCTCGTGGACTCTCCCTTGGGCGTCGTCGAGGTTTCCAAATCAGTCGTCATACCGATCGCGGTCGCGTCCGGCGTAATCGCTTTTTTTCTGATGGGACAGGTCGTGCGTGCACATCGTGTTCCGCTGCAGACCGGCTCCGAGCAGTTCATCGGCGCCACTGCCGCGGCTGCGGATTCCTTCGTGGAGAACGACGGAGAGTATAGCGGAATGGTGTGGCTGCAGGGCGAGCTGTGGACGGCAGGCTCGTCGGAGCCGGTGTCGAAGGGAGACGCCGTTCGCATCATAGACCGCTCGGGTTTGTTGCTGACGGTGGAACCGTCCGGCGTCTCGTCGCGGCCCGCCGATTCGCACCGTGCGGAAACGTAATGCCTCGGCCGGTATTTCTCACCGCAACTACTCACCAAACGAGGTAGACTCATGGATGCTTTCAGCGTGACCGGTATCGCCATCGCCGTCGTCGTCCTTTACCTTGTTAGCTGCATTCGGATACTCTTCGAATATGAGCGTGGCGTCGTCTTCCGGCTCGGGAGAGTGCTCGAAGGGACCAAAGGACCGGGATTCATTATGGTATTCTGGCCCATCGATTCCCTCGAGCGTGTTAGCCTGCGCATCATCGTACAGGACGTGCCGGCGCAGGACGTCATCACCCGGGACAATGTATCGGTCAAGGTGAACGCCGTCGTCTATTTCCGAGTGATCGATCCGATGAAGTCGATTCTCGAAGTGGAGGACTACCGCTATGCTACGTTCCAGCTCTCGCAGACCACGCTGCGGAGCATCATCGGGCAGGTGGAACTCGACGAGCTCCTGGCCGAGCGTGAGAAAGTCAACAAGCGGCTTCAGAGCGTCATCGATCAGCAGACCGATCCATGGGGCATCAAGGTGCGCCTGGTCGAGGTAAAGCACGTCGACCTGCCTGAGCACATGCAGCGAGTCATGGCGAAGCAGGCGGAGAGCGAGCGTGAGAGACGCGCGAAAATCATCCACGCAGAAGGTGAATTCGGCGCGGCCGAACGCCTCCGCGATGCGGCGCGGATGATCGAAGACCACCCTATGGCGATGCAGATGCGTTTCCTTCAGACGCTCACGGAGGTCGGCTCGGAACAGAACTCGACCATCGTATTTCCCATGCCTCTCGAGCTGATCAGCAGCTTCATCAAGAAGCCCTCAGAAGACGAGGGAACCGGTACGTGAGCGTCCGGAACTTTGGATGGGTCCCGCCGATTTGATCGGGTTCGGAGCAGCTTTCGCGGTTTCGGCGAACGGGTCTGATCGGAAGGATGCGACGGCACCATTCCTCCCTCCGGTCCGCTTCGAGATGGATCCGCACGTGCAAAGATTCGGAGAAGACCAGCTGAAATGCACCTTATGCGTCCATTTTACCTCGCTTGAAAGCGCTACCACGAAAACGTCGGCCTTGATAACTACCTGATCCTTTTCGTACGCTTATAGGAATCAGTAATTTAGCGAACGAACGTACTCACCGTCGAACGACGATGTATCTCGCTTTTCAGCCACTTTCCAGCCTGGATTCGGAGCCGCGCCTCTGTATGTGCTGCTGCGTCTGTATGTGCGCCTGTGCGCGCATTCCGCGCCAATCACCTGAGGTGAGTGCCGATGGCTGACGCCTAGTCCGCTGATAGACTAGACTTCAAGACTTCAAGAGCCCGCTCATCATCCGGTGAGCGGGCTTATTTTTTTGGCCTCGATCGGCCACATACGACCATCCTCCTTTTCATCTTCATCCGAACGACATCAACATGCCTGTGACCTGGAAAGATGCGCTTCAAGCGTCGAGCTCTGAAGACCTGTTCCACGAGATCGACGTATTCGAAGGCCAGATGGAGCTGATGCGCCAGGGTAAGCTGGACGAGCGCGTGTTCGCTGAGACGCGGCTGCGCCGCGGCATCTACGGCCAGCGCTACGACAACGGACAGCGCCACGACGGCGTCGAGACGCAGACTCTGGATTATCCACAGGAACTCTTTAAGGGTCCCGACACAAAGTGGGATGCGCCGGGCATGATGCGCATCAAGATCCCCTTCGGCGGGCTGACCCCCGACCAGATGGACATGCTGGCGCAGGTCGCCGATGACTATTCGGACGGCATCCTGCACATCACGACGCGCCAGGACATCCAGCTACATTACGTGCACATCGAGGATACGCCGGATTTGATGCGGCGGCTCGCCTCAGTGGGCATCACGACGCGTGAGGCGTGCGGCAATACGGTGCGGAATGTGACGTGCTGCCAGCTCGCCGGCGTCTGCCGTACCGAGCCGTTCGACGTTACGCCGTATTCGCGCGCTCTCGCGTACTTTCTGTTGGGCCACGACGACACGCAGGATTTCGGCCGCAAGATTAAGATCGCCTTTTCGGGGTGCGAAGGGCAGGCATGCGGCCTGGCGAGCATGCACGACATGGGGCTCGTCGCAAAAGTCGTGGATGGTCGCCGCGGATTTGCGTACTGGGTCGGGGGAGGGCTTGGTGCCGTGCCGCACCAGGCGAAGCTGTTGAGCGATTTCGTGAGCGAGGAAGAGATCCTCCCGATCTCGCAGGCCATCGGGCGCGTCTTCGCACGGCTTGGCGAGAAGAACAACCGCAATCGGGCCCGGCTGAAATTTCTCGTCGGCAAGCTCGGTATCGAGGAGTTCCGCCGGCTCGTGTACGAGGAGCGGGAAAAGCTGCCGCACGACGACCGGTGGACCGCGTATCTAGACGAGCTGGAGCGCTACGACGAATCGCCGCTGAAAGCGCCGATCCTGCTGAACGGCCAGGATCGTCCAGAAGGATTCGATTCCTGGTACGCGACGAATGTTTACGCGCAGCGCCAGCCCGGCTACGTCGTTGCCACGATCAACCTGCCGCTCGGCGATTTGACGGCGCGCCAGACGATCGCCCTCGGCGACATCGCGCGGAAATACGTAGGCGACTACGTTCGCACGACCGTAGAGCAGAATCTGGTCCTGCGATGGGTCACCGAGGGAGATCTGCCCGATCTTTATGCCGATTTGAGGGCGCAGGGGCTCGCCGATCCGGGAGCCGGTACGATCGTCGACCTCACCGCCTGCCCCGGCACCGACACGTGCAAGCTGGGCATCGCCTCCTCACGCGGCCTGGCGGGCGAGCTGCTGACGCGGCTCAAGGTCAAGAATGCGACCCTGCCGGATGCGATAAAGGATCTGAAGATTAAGATCAGTGGTTGCTTTAATTCGTGCGGTCAACATCACGTGGCCGACATCGGCTTCTACGGCAACAGCCGGAAGGTGGGCAACTACAAAGTGCCCTTCTTCCAGGTCGTGCTCGGCGGCGAGTGGGAGAACAACGGCGGCAGCTACGGCATGGCGATTGCCAGCGTGCCTTCCAAATCGATCCCGGACGTACTCGACGCCGTGACGAACCGCTATGTCGAAGAGCGCGAACGGGGCGAGAAGTTCAAGGATTGGGTCGAGCGACTGGGGAAACGCGAGGCGCGCGAGCTGCTCAGGCCATTCATGGACAATCCGGTCTACGAGAAGAACCCCGAATTTTTCACTGATTGGGGCGATCCGAGGCTGTTCACGCTGGATGACCTCGGGGTTGGCGAGTGTGCCGGCGAGGTCGTCTCGCTGTTCTCGATGGAGGTGTCGAAGGCCGAATCCGAGAACTTCGAGGCGCAGGTGGCGCTTGAGGAGGGTGATTTTGCACGCGCAGATCAGCTCGCGTACAGCTCGATGCTCCTTGCTGCGCGCGGGCTCGTGCGGACGCAGTACCTGGACGTGAGCGAGGATCCGGATGACATCGTGCATGAGTTTAAGACCCGTTTCTACGATACGAAGCTATTCTACGACCGATACGCGAAGGGCAAATTTGCCCGCTATCTGCTTGACCGGCACGAGAACCCGGCGGTTTCGCCGACGAAAGAGTCGGCGCATACGCTAATCGAAGAAGCGCAACTCTTCATCGAGGCGGCGCACGCCTGCGACCTGAAGATGAACGACCGCGAGGAGAAGGCGAAGCAGGCGGCTTCGTCGAAGCCATCGGGCACGCTTCCGCCAGGATACGGCGACGACCGGTCGGCGCCGTCGGGCGCGAAGCTTCCGCCCGGGTATGGAGATGGCGGGGGTTCCGCTCCTTCCGGCGGTAAGCTTCCTCCGGGGTACGGTGACGGCGGAGGTTCCGCTCCGCCTTCGAAAAAGCCTTCGCCAGGCAAGTTGCCGCCGGGCTA
>CAZART010000116.1:0-15614 GCA_964487555.1 uncultured Rhodothermales bacterium | reverse complement strand
ATGGCGCTGAGATAATTCTGACCCTCTTCCGATTCGATCGGTGCACAGGCTAGCTGCCGGTCGGGTAGTTCGATCCCGTACCTCGTCATCGCCCTGTCCATAACCGAGAGATTATCATCGCAGATTTGATAGCCGAATCCGCGCGAACCGGAGTGAATGATGACCGTGACCGTGTCGAGTTCGAGCCCGAGGACGCGCGCGGCTTCGTCGTCATAGATCTCATCCACATACCCGAATTCGAGAAAATGATTGCCTGAGCCGAGTGTGCCGAGCTGGGTCAGCCCGCGCTTCATCGCGCGATCGGAGACGGCGCTCGGGTCGGCGCCGTCAATGCAGCCGCCCTCTTCGATGTAGTCGAGGTCGGACTCCGTTCCGTGCCCGTTCGACACCGCCCACCGTGCGCCCGCGAGCGAGACCTGACGCAGATCTTCCCGAGATACTCTTAGCGCACCGGAGGAACCGACGCCTGTCGGTATTCGATCGAAAAGGTGGTCTACGATCTGCTGCTTCTGCGCCTCTACCTGCGGCCGCTTCAGTTTTGACGCCATCAGGCGGACGCCGCAGTTGATGTCGTAGCCCACGCCCCCCGGTGAGATCACGCCCTCTTCAACGTCAAACGCCGCTACGCCGCCGATAGGAAACCCATAGCCCCAGTGAATATCCGGCATCGCCAGCGAAGCCTCGACGATGCCCGGCAAATGCGCCACGTTGGCGGCCTGTTTCGGCGCTTCGTCCGAGAGGATGGCGTCGAGCATCTCGCGCGTGGCGTAGATCCGCGCCGGCACGCGCATTCCTCCCGTCTTCGGGATCTCCCACACAAAATCCGAAACCCGCGTAAGCTTATATTTTCCCATCATCAGATCCAATCGGCTCATGCCTCAACGAAACGGAGGAACCGCCGAGCGTTGCCGTCTCGTAGTCGAAAACCTGTCATCGATCCCACACCATCAAATCTACGTCTCACGGCGCGCCATCGGTCCTTTATCCAACAAGAATCCTACAACCAGCCCCAGGATGGCGGCGCCGAGGGCCCAGTACCAGCCTTCGACCACCCCTTCGATCAGCGCACCCCGCACGGCCTGCGCGGCTTGAGGAGACATTTCGTCCAGGGCGTCGAGGCCGCCGCCTTCCGAGCCCCAGATGTCGGCCGTGTTGATGCGGACGACCGTACCACGCAGCTCGTACACGGCGCGGCTGAGCAGGACGCCCGCCAGGGTGATCCCCGTCGCGCCGCCCATGCTGCGCGTAATCGCAATCAAACCGGAGATCTGCCCCTGCTTGTCGGGGGGCGCAAGCGCCAGACCCACGTAGCTCAATGGGCCCTGCGTGAGGCCGAGGCCGACGCCGAGGAGAACGAGGCCGGCGAGTAGCCCCCAGACGCTTCCACGCAACATAATCATCAGACCGATGCCGACGGCGGTGCAGGCCATCCCGATCAAAATGAGCGGGCGCGACGAACGCGTCACGGTCATTTGTCCCGCCAAGTAGCTCGAAAGACCGAGACCGACCGCGGCCGCGTTCAGCACGGCGCCGGAGGCCAGCGTCGTCGCTCTAAATGCCACCTGCGCATACAGCGGCGTGAATACGACCGCTGCCAGCAGCGCATAACCTATCAGAAATGAAACCGCCAACAGGGGTGCAATTGAGGCCGACGCCACAAATGAAACATCCACCACCGGGTCGGACCGCCGCCGCTCGACGATGACCAGGAGCGCAAAGCCGGCAACCGTGGAGAAAATGCAGCCGATCGTGTAGAGATTGAAGAAACCCCGTTCAAACTGGCGGAGGCTCTCAAGAGCCATCACGAGACTTCCAAGGGCGACGGCGACGAGGACGGCACCCGCCCAATCTACACGGCGCCCCTTGCCATGTCCCTCGATATGGATGTGCCGGACGATCATCACGGCGATCACACCGAGCGGAACATTGATCCAGAAGATCCATCGCCACGTCAGCGTCTGCGTGAGAAATCCCCCGAGGTTTGGCCCCAACACACCGCCGAGCGCGAATACGCCCACTAGGATCCCGAGAATCCGCCCCTGTTTCTCCGCTGATACCGTCGTCCCCACGATCGCCTGCGCGACGGGAAAGAGGCCTCCTCCACCGATCCCCTGAATCACCCGAGCGATTACGAGCATAGGCAGATTGGTGGAAAGCGCCGCGAGCGCGCTTCCGCCGGCGAAGAGAAGCAGCGAGACGCGATAAATCACGACGTATCCGCGGATATCCGCCAGCTTCCCCATCACCGGAACCGACACCGCATAGAAGGCGGCGTAAATCGAGAACGCCAGCACCACGGCAGCCGGGCTGACGCCGAGGCTCGCGCCGATCTCCGGCAGCGCCGGCGCGATGATCGTCAGGTCCAGTGCCCCCATGAAGACGCCGATAACAAGCGCCGCTACGAGGCCGGGATTTAGACCGATAGGTCGCATCGGCGGTGGCGAATCTGTGTTGGGAAACCAGACGTCCCGGTGCCGTTCTCAGGTGCCGGGCGGACCGCTACATGTCGAAAATGATCTGCGCCTTCCACTCACCGCCGCGTTCGAGGACGTGGAGATCATGATACGTGATCGCCTTCACTTCCGTATGAATGACGTGACGCCCCGGATCGATCTGCTCGCCACGCACCGTTGCCGAAAGTAATGTATCCGTCATCATCTCGATAGAGAACGCACTGAAGACAATGCGCTCGGTCAGATGCACGAAATTCAGTTCAGAGAGCCAGCGGACGAGTAGATCATCCGTATCCGATCCCACCACATCAATGCATCGTTCCGTCGCCGGCGCCACGCTGTCGAGATCCACGAGGACCGCAAACATCCCGACGGCGGCCCGCTCGAACAGCGTCTTCCGGTCCGGCGCGGTCACCACGATGCCCGCGTCGCCGGTATGATCCACCTCTTCCAGCCAACTTGGATAATCCATCAGACCCTGTATGAAACAGCCCAAACTCCTCCGCAAACCTGCCACCAATATCCCCAATTCAGACCACGAAAAAAGCCGCCGGATCGTCCGTCGCATCTGCGGACGCGACAGAACCGAACCGGCGGCTCGATCACAACAGAACCCGCGCCCTTCGTCGGCGCAAGCCCACGGCATTCATCTCAGACGCGGATCATCGCGATGGCGGCCGCACGATCCCGTAAATCAGTGCTCCGCAGCAGACAAGCAGCCCGGTTATGTAGGGGATTATCATAGCTATCCTCGATGCGCACGTCACGTGCGCCGATTGCATTCAGCGAAATGCGGCCCGTGTCGACAAACGTCCCGGGCATTAGATCAAAAAGACCAACACGATGAAGTAGATCACGCCCGCGAGTACCGCGCCGAAGAGTGCATAAAACGCGATCAACGTGACACGATCCTGCCTTATCGCGTCCATCGAGTTGGGCGTGGGCTGTACGTCCGTGGGTGAACGCTTCCCCGACGGCCGGGCACGCGCCGTCGTCGACGACCCCTGGGCGAAACCTCCTGACTGCGCCGTCCGCGCCACGCCACGCGCTGAAGTGGAGGTCCTCACCGACGACGGATGCGATCTCTCAGACCGCTTCGCCGATGATGAACCCGTGAGCGATGCGCCCGGAGCGCTCCCCGCGGGCTGCGACGGCGGCACATGCGGCTTTGTATCTACCGGAAGAGAAGAATTCTTGGAAATCGATGTACGTTTCATTGCTCTATCGATGAGGCGGCCGTGGGCCAGACGCCTACGGCCAGGTGGATCTTGGAATGGGCGGCGCGGTGCCGGAGGAAACATTCCGCCGTCGCCGCGATGCGCGAGACCTCGCACGAACGACCCTACAAAACGGCCAAAACCGTATGGAGGGGTCCGAGAGGTGTGGAGATGGGCCTGCTCGATCGAGCGAGGCCGCTATGCTCGTCCGTCGACCACGGGCGAGCCGTCACACCGGTTCACAATCGATAGACGTGAAGATGAGCGCGCCGGACGCTTGCCGATGGCGGTGCCGGCTCATTGCAAAGAAGAGATTTGAGGGAGAACGGTCGGGAACCCCGCCGTTCGAAAACAACGTAGCCCGCGAGGGGCCCGGTCTGCTCTTCCGAACGCTCGGCCAGCGACCGCTGCGCAGCTTCCGGCTTGATGAAGGCGCCTGCGTCGACGCTGCCGTCGGCGCGAATCGACGCGTCCGCCGAAAGGGTCGTGACGTCCGCACGCATCTCCGGGCCGGCCGACGAAATCGATCCGGCAAAGCAGAGCGTGATAAGGAGAAGCGCCGCACCGGCGCCGATCAGGATTCGCATAGCAGTAAGAGCATCAAGGCGGAGCCCTGCGGCCCGAATAAGTCACTCCAACTTCAACGATATCGGCCGGTTCTCTCTGCTCGAAAATATTATCCGCCCCCACCTCGCTCCTCGCTCCTCGCCCCTCGACCCTCGCCCTCGCTCCTCAATCCTCCCCCACCCACGGCCCCGTTATCGCCAGCGTCCATCCGTCATGTTGGATGTTGATGAACAGCGTAGTGCCGTCCGGCGAAAAGGTGGCGCCGGCCAGCTCCGAGCCGCTCAGTGCGTTGTGGCCGAGACGGTAGAGGGTGCCTTCCGGCGTCACGCCCACGAGGTTCTGTTCGCCGGGCCCATCCTCGCACAAAATGAGGTCGCCCCAAGGGGCTACCGTCACGTTGTCGCAGTTCTCGACGAGGGTTCGGTCGTTCGGCTCGATGAAAAGCTGCAGGCGGCCCGGTTCGCTGCGCTCCTCCTCGGTGCCTTCGGAGGGGCTCGGCTGATACATCCACACCTGGCCTGCCCTTGCCGTACCGCCGTTCGTGCAGGCGAAATAGATGACGTCGTTTCCGTACCACATCCCTTCGCCTCGTGCGAAGCGCGCGGCGCCTGCCTCAAAGCCGCGGTAGCGCAGATCGTCGATTGGCGCCTCGACGTCGTCGAGATCTACCCACTCGACGTCCAGCCAGGTGCCGGGCTCGACGGTCGTCACCTCCCAGTTCCGCGTGTCGAGGCCGGGGTGGTCCCGCACCACGAGGGCCTGCAAACGGCCGCCGTCTTGCATGCGCCCAGGCGTGGTCGGGATGAAGCGGTAGATCAGCCCGTCGGGGCGGTCCTCGGTTTCATACACGACGCCCGAGCCCGGATCGACGGCAATGGCCTCATGATTGAATCGTCCCATCGCCTTCAACGGAATGGGGTCGGCAACCCGAGCATCCATGGTCGCCGGCACCTCGAAGTTGTACCCGTGGTCCCTGGCCGTAATCTCGCCCGCCGATTGCGTGGACTCCTCGCACGTGATCCAGGAGCCCCACGGTGTTGGCCCGCCGGCGCAGTTCCGGACCGTTCCAACCAAACTCAGATGCTGGCTGATGACTCGCTGTTTACGCGTGTCGTAAACGACGGTCGTCGTACCCCCGAGCAACGGGATGTCGCCGGCGCCCGGGTCGTAGAGGGCATCTCTACCCAGCTTTTCGAGGAGCTCGTTTCCAGGACCGAAAGGACCGACCTCGCCCGGCACACCGACATTTATTTCATGATTACGTACGAGAATGGTGCGGTCACCCGGTCCGGCGAACGCGGCCATGCCGTCCGGTACCGTCGGGACGAAGAAGCCGTCGTCCATCACGTCGCGGGGGCGGGAAATCACGCGATAGGAGAAGCCGCGCGGCAGGTCGAAGATGCGGTGGGGGTCAGGGACGAGCGGCCCGTACCCGTTCGTTCGCGCTCCGGCGAAGACCGTAAAACGTTGAAGGCCGGTGAAGCCGACCGTAAAGGCGGCTGCGCTGGCGAGAAACTGTCGTCGAGAGGAACTCATGCGAGGATCGAATAATCGAGGCAGTGCGAGGGAATATACGGTCACGATCGGACCGGTTCTTGCGGCGCCGAGGGACCGTTCATTTGCTGACGAAGACGCGTCTCCAGAATCCGGCGAATCTCTCCTGGTCCGGGTGCTTCGAGCCACTTTTGATCGAAAAGGGGATCCTGCACAATTTGGGCGATGGCGGCCAGGACGCGCAGGTGCAAGCCGCGGTTTTCGTTCGATCGAACGAGAAGAAAGGCCGCATGAACAGGGTCCTCGTTAGGACGAAATCGTATGCCGGATCGAGATCTCACGACGACGAGCTCGAAGATGTCGGATCCCGGCACGACGACGTGCGGAACGGCCAGACGGGGCACGAGAACGGACGAGTATGCGCGCTCGCGGTTATGAAAGAGCTCTTTCAGACGATCGGCCGATACTTCGAGGCCTTCTTCGACGAGTGCTTCTGAAGCCGCGCGGAATAATTCGTTGACGGATATGGCCTCTCCAAGATCGAGAATCGGGCAGCGCTCCACCAATTCATTGAAGCGGTCCAACTGGTGATCGTCCGGGCGGGAGGCAGATATATATTCGAGAACGAGCAGCGCGTCGGACTCGCTCAACGTCGTTCCGGCATGAAAGACATCGACCCTCTCTCCGTGGATGACAGCCAGAGGCAGTCGATTTTCCTCGGCCACGAAGCGCTGATACAAATCGGTTGCCTCAAGAGAGGGTAAATTTCCGGCCGGGATCGTTTCGAAGACCACTTCATTTTGAAAGATCCAATGGTTCCACAGGTGCGGCACGATCGGTCCCCCGAACAATACCGTTCCCTGAAGGCGCTGAAGGGCGGCGCGAAGGCCGGTTCCAGCCGCGTTCGATTGAAGCACGACGATCTTCGGGATTTGAAACACGTCGCGCGCCGTCTGCGCGGCGAGCGTGTTCACCTCGGTATTCGGGGTCATTACGATGACGGTGTGCGCTTCGCCCGCATGCGCCTCACTGAGCACGTTTTCCTGCAGCGCGTTCCCACAAATGACCGATAGCCCCAGGCGCGCACCCGTCTCGCAGTGTCCCGCGTTGGCATCAATCAGCCACACCGGCTGGGAAACTTTCAGCGTCACGGCAAGCCGCTGAGCTAATGGACCGGCCCCGATGATGACGATGCCACGCCGCTCCGTCTCCGTCCGCACGAGCTCGTTTCGCCCCCGGAGCCAGTCCGTCCCCCACTTCAGGAAGAGCGGAACGGCGGCCGTGGTGAAAATAGCCATAAAGACGAGAATCGAGAAGATATCGGGCGTAATCAGACCCATTTCCAATCCGATGCCGGCCACGATAATTTCGACGGCGCCGCGGCCATTCATGCCGGCTCCGATCGTAATGCCCTCCCTCCAGCCGTACCCGGTCGGCAGATAGAAGACGGCCGTGCCTACAACTTTTCCGATGGTGGCCACGGCCATGATGGACAGGAAAAGCCACAGGTCCGCCTGGAAAACACTGAACGAAACGGCGAAGCCGGCCGTGACGAAGAAAATAGGCGCGAGAAATCCGATCGATGCCTCACGCACCGCTTCCGTCAGGTTTTCTGCGAGGCTCCGACCCAGAACGTTCTCCTGCAGGAAGAGCCCTGCGATAAAGGCGCCGAGAATGGAATGGAGCCCAGCCAGCTCTGCAATCTCGCCGAAAAGTACGGCGATGATGAGGACCAGCGTAAAAGTGAATGTTCGGCCCGTGTACCCGGCTTCCGAAAGCCGTTTCCCCACGTACGGAAACAGCTTGATACCTATCAGGGCCGTTCCGGCAAAGAACCCGACCGCCCGCAGCGCGACAAGGCCGATCTCGACGACGTCCACCGCGCCTGTCTTGGCCACGCCTACGACGGCGGCGAAGATGATAAGCGAGAGCGTGTCTGAAAAGAGGGCGCCCGCCATCAGGACGTGGGCGATACGCGTGTCGAGCAGCTTCAGGTCGACGAGGATGCGCGACTTGGTAGCGAGAGAGGTGATTCCAGCGGCGATGCCGACGAATATGCCCGCCATCTGGGTCCCGCCGAACCATATAACGACGAGGTAAGCCAGCACAAACGGCGTCGCGAACCCGCCGAGGGCGGCGAGACCCCCCGCCCACGAGACCTTTTTGAGATCACGCGGATTAATCTCCATCCCGATGTACAGCATCATCAGGAGGACACCGATGTTGGCGAGTACGGATAGAGCCTCGCTGCCGTGCAGGAGTCCCAGGAGCGGAGGGCCGAGGATTATACCGGCAAGGAGCTCGCCGAGAACGGATGGATAGCCGAAGCGCGACGCAACATGGCCCGCCGACCATGCCGCCATGAGGACGAGGAGGAGATTAAGAAGACTCAGTTCCATAGGAGAACACTAGATGGAGCGAACGTACGTAGCAAGGTATGACTACGCAGGCGAACTGTTCTGCCGTCCCCACAGAGTCTCCTATTTTGTCAATACACTCGGCCGGCTCACCCTGTAGGCTGAGGAGTTCATACCGAGTCCGCGTCCATATAAAATAGAGGCGGCCGCATCCGACGTCTGAACGCCAAATGCGGCCGCCTGTCCCCTGGTGCCGGCCGAGGCGAATCGCTCCGGACGGAGGTTCACTCGAGCGTGGACCGGCTCACGTACGCGGATCGTTCTTAAGAATCGCCGCCGCCTCCCTGCTCATCAAGAAGGTCCTGAATTTCAGTCAGCAGGCGCTGGCGAAGTTCCTCGTCTACGCTAGCCACCTGAATGACGGTATCGTAGCGATCGATCTCGACGCCTTCATCGGCAATGGCGGCGTTGGCGACTTCCGTGTATTCCTGCTGAAGCGCCTTCGCTGCTTCAGCGTCGTCCGCGCTGTTGACACGGTCCTTGAACTGCTCCGTAATATTCTGAACGTTGACGTAGGCCCTGGCGATTGCGGTCAATTCTTCATCGTCGACCTCAATGTCCGGTACCTCCTGTGGCGGCGGCGCAGCCTGCTGCGCGAGCACAGGAGAGAACACGAAGAAGGTCAGTGCGAAAATGGCCGTCAGAATGGATGTACGTAACATAAATAAAGTGGATGTTTGGGAGTAAAAACATGCGTGAACCGACGGGAGCCGAGCCGTTGCTCGTCTTGCGGTCCGCTTCTTGATCATATACCCATGCACGACGCGTGCCGAAACCCGCAGCCAACGCGGGCTGATCTACTAACAGGGCTCTAAATTATGGCCGATCCCTCGAGAAAAGAGAATCTTGCGAAGGCCGGGCATGCGAGTCCGAAGACGCTTCACCGCGGACCTTAGTGGCCCCTAAAGGTGTGTAATACTGGCACATGTGTTTAATGGTCACACGAGACTATGGCTCTGAAGACGAAGAAATTCAGGCAGCGCATCACGCTTCGCCTCGCCCTGGTATGCTACGTGATTCTGCCGCTGATTGTGGCGATCGGCATCCTCGGAACGCTTCTGCTAAAGACGTTCGAAGAGCGGATCGAGGAGAAGATGAAAGAGGATGTCCAGTTGATCGCGCGTGCCCTGGAGATTCCGGTGCAGCGAGCTCTGGAACGAGATCAGGAAGGAAGCCTGCGAAGTGCGCTTGAATCGGCCGTCGGCATTAACCGCGTCTACGGCGTCTACGTCTATGGTGCCGACGGCGAAACCATGGCATCCGCAGGAGCCGTGAACCTGACGCCGGATCGCCGGAGACTTTCCTCCCTTGCCGGTGAGGACGTGCCGCAGGGCGAATACGAGGAGATTTCCGGCCGCAACGTGTATTCCTACTTCCTGCCGCTGGCCGATGCCGGACAGCGCGCAACAGGGCTCCTCCACATTACGCGCCGAGAACGCGACATCCGCGCGAGCGTGGCGGGGCTCAGAGAGCAGGTCGCCGGGCTCTCGGCGATCGCCGTACTTATCGTTGCCGGAATGGTACTCGTCGGGCATCGCGGAGCTATCGGTCGCCACCTCTCTTCCTTGCAGAACAGTATGCGGCGCGTCGAGGAGGGTGATGTTAATCATCGTGCGGATCTTGGAGGGCCGAGGGAGATCACGGATCTGGCTACCGCGCTCAACACGATGCTCGACAGTCTGGAACGAGCCGAGCAGGAGATCGAGCAGCGGCGGGAGGCGGAGTCGGACCTGGAAGAGCAGCTGCGTCATGCCGAAAAGCTGGCGGCTCTCGGCACACTTTCGGCCGGCGTTGCGCACGAGCTGGGGACCCCGTTGAGCGTGATCGAAGGAAGGGCGCACCGCGCACTGCGGGGCGGGAACCTCCCGGCGGACGCGGAGCACGCGATTAATGTGATACGCAGCCAGGTACACCGTATGGAACGCATCATACGGCAGCTGCTCGATTTCGGGCGGAAGTCCTCTCCGAATCGGATGTCGGTTCGACCCGGATACCTGGTCGACGCCGCCGTGCAGGCGGTTCAGGACGAAGCCGAGCGGCGTGGAGTGCGCATCGAGGTGCGCAGCATAGACCCCCCGGAGACGATCCGGGTGGATCCGGTGCGGATCGAGCAGGTGCTGACTAATTTGATTCGCAACGGTATCGATGCCGCGGGCCACGGCCGCGTCCGCGTCTCCTTAGAGAAAGCAAACGACGAGTTGCTCCTCCGTGTAGAAGACGACGGTCCGGGTGTCGGCGACGAGCTTTCTCAGCACATTTTCGAGCCGTTTTTCACGACCAAGCGAGTCGGGCACGGCACCGGGCTTGGTTTGGCCGTCGTCCACGGGATCGTCGAGGAGCACGGCGGGAGCATCGAAGTGGCCCGCAGCGACCTTGGGGGTGCGCTTTTCGCGATCCGGCTTCCGACGACGCGGCAGGAGGAGAATCGAGCCGATGACCTTATGGATACATCCGACACGTTTTCACTATGAAAGACGCCCGCATCTTGGTCGTCGAAGACGACGACGGTCTGCGAGAACTGCTCGAGGAAGAGATTTCCGATGCCGGGTTTTACCCCATGGGCGTCCACTCGGCTGAAGCGGCCCGCGCGGCAATGGAGTCGCGCATTCCGGACGTCGTGGTCAGTGATCTCCGATTGCCCGGAGCCAACGGCATGGATCTCCTGGCCTATACCAGGGACCTTCCATCGCCGCCGGCCTTCATCATGGTTACGGCATTCGGATCCATCGCGCAGGCCGTCGATGCCCTGAAGCGCGGAGCCGACGATTTCCTGACGAAGCCGTTGAATCTGGAGCACTTCGTGATCTCCGTCTCCCGTTCGCTGGAGGCACGGCGGCTCCGGAGTGAGGTGCGCCGGTTTCGCGAAATACTGGGGACCGACGATTTCCACGGCTTGCTCGGGCGTTCGCCCTCTATGCGATCGCTCTTCGAGCAGATCGTCCATATCTCGCGCGCGGCCGGTCCCGTCCTCATCGTTGGCGAAAGTGGCGTCGGCAAGGAGCTCGTGGCGCGCGCCGTTCACGAAGAAAGCGACCGCTCCGACGGCCCGTTTCTAGCGGTGAACTGCGCGGGTGTGCCGGGGCAGCTGCTCGAGAGCGAATTCTTCGGACACCGTAAAGGCGCCTTCACCGGAGCCACGCGCGACCGAAAAGGCCTCTTTGAACAGGCGGGCGGAGGAACAATTCTCCTGGATGAGATCGCAGAGATGCCGGTAGATCTTCAGGCGAAGCTCCTTCGCGTGCTCCAGGAACATAGAATTCGACCTGTTGGAGCGAGTCGGGACAAGGCGGTCGACGTGCGCGTCGTTGCGGCAACCAACCGGCACCTCGAGGAGCAAATGCGGAGCGGGGATTTCCGCGCCGATCTTTTCTATCGTCTTGAGACGTTCCAGATTCGCGTTCCACCGCTGAAGGAGCGCGGCGACGACATCGACCTCCTTGCGGCCCGCTTCCTGGAAGAATTTGGTCGTCAGATGGAGAAGCCGATCCGAGGATTCTCACGAGACGCCATCGAAGCACTTCGAGCGTACGAATTTCCCGGGAACGTGCGTGAGCTCAAGAACGCCGTCGAGCGTGCCGTCGCTTTTTGCTCGTCCGGTGACATTGAAGTGTCGCATCTGCCCCGTCGGATCCAGGAAAAGGCCCGTGGCACCGTAGCCCCGTGGGCCGACGGCCGCGCCGATCCTCTTCTCAATCCGGACGAGCGACTGCCCGCGCTCGAAGAAATAGAAAGCAGATATATTCAGCACGTCCTTGCCGCCGTCGACGGCAACAAACGACAGGCGGCCCGAATTCTCGGCATCGGAAGACGAACGCTTTATCGAAAACTAGAGGCCGAGGAAGACTACGCGTAATACGCTGGATCCGCCCTTTACTCTTCCGAGAAGTCGCGGAATCCGAAATAATGCAGCACGTATTTCATCTTTTCGGCTTTCTGCGGACCAAAGCCCGGCAGTTTCCGCACGCGCTTTTCGACGACGGCGAACGCCGCGCCGTCGTTCCAGATGTTCTCGGCACGGCCGTCGTACTCTTCGGTGATCATCGCGGCGAGCGCGTGCGTCGTCTCGGCCATTTTATTGGTGAACCGGTGGACGGCCGGCTTATCGGCAAAATGCGCGCGAAGCTCTTCGACATCCATCCTGGCGATTTTCGTTAGATCGAGATGGCCGAGTCGCTCCTTCAGGCGCATCGGACCGGTGAATGCAGACTCGGCGCGCATGCGCTGGTCAAAGAGTAGGCCCAGCAGCGCGGCGTTTGCATTCGCCCGCAGGAATTCATCGGCGGAAAGATCGCCGGTGAGTGTTCCCTCTTCCTTGAACCGATTCATCATCCGAACGAGGCCGCCCTCGAGATGACTGTAGTCGATATGCTTGATCGAGACGGAGTTCTTTACTCGAGCCATTGGGCCGCTTCTTTTGCAAAATAGGTAAGGATGACGTCCGCGCCGGCGCGCCGGATCGCGGTAAGTGATTCAAGAACGGCTTCTCGACGCCCGAGCCATCCGTTTGCGATGCCGGCCGACAGCATAGCGTACTCTCCGCTGACCTGATAGGCGGCGACCGGCACGTCGCTCACCTCCCGAATTCGATAGATGATGTCGAGATAGGGAAGAGCCGGCTTCACCATCACCATGTCCGCCCCTTCTTCCAGGTCGAGCATCACTTCGCGGAGCGCCTCGCGGGCATTCGACGGATCCATCTGGTAGGTCTTCTTATCGGACGGCACACCCGCGCGCGGGCGCGGTGCCGAGTCCAGCGCGTCGCGAAAAGGGCCGTAGAAGGCCGACGCATATTTGGCCGTGTAGGAGAGAAGGGCGGTATCCACGTAACCGGCCGAATCCAGCGCGTCGCGAAGTCCGGCGATGCGGCCGTCCATCATATCCGATGGCGCGACGATATCTGCGCCGGCCTCAGCCTGCACAACCGCCATCTGCGCAAGCACCTCGAGGGTTTCGTCGTTGAGGATCTTGCCGTCTCGAACGATGCCGTCGTGGCCGTCGGACGAGTAAGGGTCCAGCGCGACATCGGAAATGACCAGCAGCTCCGGCGCCGCCGCTTTCACGGCTCGGATGGCCTGCGGAAACAGCCCCTCGCGGTTCAGAGACTCCGAGCCGGTCGGATCCTTTAGCGCCTCCCGAATCTTCGGAAACAGTGCGACGGCGGGGATGCCGAGCTGGTGAATCTCTCGCACGTCGCGCTCGAGCTCATCCAGGCTGAGCCGGAATTGCCCGGGCATCGACGATATTTCCTGGCGGATACCCTCGCCCTCTACCACGAAAAGCGGGGCGACGAGGTGGTCGACATGAAGACGGGTTTCGCGCGCGAATCGGCGGATGCCGGCGCCGGCGCGAAGACGGCGTGGACGAATACGCATGCACACAGTTTACTCAGGTGGGGTGCGATTTCCAAGGAATAGCCTTGCAAAAAGCACAGGCTCCTGCGACGACGGCCGCCTCTTTCCGGCCAAACGGTGGAACTGACTCACTACGAAGTGCTTTTTCACTGTGGTCCGGCGCCTCCGATCTCTCTGGAACCCATTCGATTCATACTACATGGGTCTTTATCGACACGTAGCCGTAGCTGTTGCCTTCTCACCTCGCCTGGAGGCGCTTCTCGCCGAATCGATCCACCGTGCCCGCCTTCTTGCCGCGCCGCTCAGTTTGATTCACGCAGGCGCCCATTCTCCCGAGAAAGAATCTCGTCTAAGGGAGGCGATGCGGCATATCGGCTTGCCGGAGGATACGAAGATCTTCTGGACGAGCGGATCGCCTGATGCGGCGATCTTGAGCGCCGTCGAGAAGCATGGAGTGGACCTGTTGCTCGCAGGGGCCCTCGAGAAAGAGCGGCCGCTGCGCTACTATTTGGGGTCGGTCGCCCATAAGCTCGTAAGAGAGGCGCCGTGTTCGCTGATGCTTTTCACCAAGCCTCAAGTGATCCCGCAGCCGATGCGCCGGGTGGTATTCGTAACGGAGTATTCGGAGCAAGCGCTTGTCGCGTTGATGAAGGCCATCAGAATGGCCGAAAGGGAAGAGGCGGAGCAGCTATTCGCCATACGCGTACTCACGGAATATGGAACGGCCATGGTGCTTTCGGAAGGAGTCCGCATGGAACGGGCTCGCTCGTATAAGCGCGCAAATCGGGTGCACGAAGAAGACCTGCTGAAGGATCTCGTGAACGCGGCCGGAAGCAGCCGCGTCCCGGTTGATGCACGCGTCGTCGAGGGTCACACCGGCTACGTCGCAGCACAATTTGCGCGCGAGCAAAAAGCAGATCTGCTCGTGTTGCCGTCTAGCAGCGGGCACGGCCACTTTTTCGAGCGGCTCTTTCCGTCCGATATGGAGTGGGTACTCCGCGAGATTCCGTGTAATCTCTGGATTGTGCGCGAACAAATACACTGATCCGGAAGACGGAACGGTCTTTCACGTTGCGTCGCTTTCTATCTACCGATTACCTACCCCCCAGGCGCACGTCTCTATATGGAAAAACTTACACCGGCCGAAATCACGCTGCTGCTGTTGGGCTTCGCCGTCATGCTGGGATTGGCGCGTGCTTTTGGGGAGATCTTCAACCGGTTCAAGCAGCCGGCGATCGTAGGGGAGATTCTTGCCGGTATCCTGTTAGGACCTACCGTGCTGGGAGCCTTCGCCCCCGGCATATTCGCAGGTCTTTTCCCCGCCACCGGGCCTGTCGCGCTGGCGTATCACACCGTCATAACCCTCGCGGTGGTGCTGCTCCTCTTGATAGCCGGTTTGGAGATCGACCTCAGCGTGCTCTGGCGACAGGGCCGCGCCGCGCTACTGGTTAGCGTACTGGGTACGGCCGTGCCCTTCGCCGTCGGCTTCGGCACTGCGTACGCATTCCCGCGATTCTGGGGCATCGAGCCCGGCGCCGATTTGCTCACGTTTGCCCTTTTCTTCGGTACGGCGCTGAGCATCTCCGCACTGCCGGTGATCGCCAAGATCATGATGGATATGAACCTCTTCAAGACGGACGTCGGGATGCTCGTCATGGGTGCCGCTATGTTTAGCGATCTCGTCGGATGGATCATCTTCTCCATCATTCTTGGAATGATGAATGCCAATGCCCCGGCGGATGCGGAGATCGGAGGTGAGCACGGGGGCATGGGCATCGGGGCCACGATCGGCCTGACGCTGCTACTCGTTGGGTTTACGCTGACGCTCGGCCGATGGCTGGTGCACCGCGCAATGCCGTGGATCCAATCGCGCCTGAGCTGGCCCGGCGGCGTTCTAAGCTTTACGCTCGTACTCGCCCTCGCCGGCGCAGCGGCTACCGAAGCCATTGGCATTCACGCCATATTCGGCGCCTTCTTGGTCGGTATAGCCGTTGGCGACTCTACCCACATGCGGTCGCAGACGCGAACCGTACTGCATCAGTTCGTCACCTACATATTCGCGCCCATCTTCTTTGTCTCCATTGGACTGGAAGCCGACTTCTTGCAGCATTTCAA
>CAZART010000115.1:0-16096 GCA_964487555.1 uncultured Rhodothermales bacterium | reverse complement strand
AGCGGATAGCGGATAGCGGATAGCGGATAGCGGATAGGAAGAATAAAGGGGCAATTGAGCAGTGGGGCAAGGTCTTCGGTGGCCTACCGGGCGTGTGCCGTGGCGTTGGAATAACGGTCTGGAGGGTAATCTGTCGGGCGGCGGGTGCGTCGGGAGGAAGTAGCGGGGGCGCGGATCGCGTGATTTCGCCCCGGGAAGGCTGTGCTTCGGGACGCGGGAGGACAGACGTGTCCGCTGGTCCCGTGCAGGGCCTGCCTTCGCGGCGCGGGGCGCGCGGGCTAGGCGTATTCGAATGGGGTCTGGGGCAGTGGCCGCGGGGGCGCGACGGGCGGAGGATGTGAATCCAGTCCCACACTGTCGAGGTAGGTGCGAATCGCATGGGGGTGTGTCAGCGCGGCGAAAAGCTTCATCTTGCCGCCGCAGGCCGGGCAGACCGTAACGTCCACGCGGAAGCGAAGGTCGGCGTCATCGCCGGCTGATCCCCGGTTTCAAGGCGCTCGCGGCTGAACCGGCCGCCGCGATCGTGCGCACCGGCTGACGAGGTCAACGAACTCACCACGTCGGGCGAAAGCCAGTCCACGGCCGTGCCGCGCGTGGGAATTTCCGTACGTCAGAGAGCCGGCATCCTTGTCGCCGCTCGCCGGTCGACATCTCGTAGAGCACCACCCCCAATGACCAGAGATCCGTCTGCGCGCCGACTGCCTCGCCCCGAGCCTGCTCCGGGCTCATGTAGGGGGCCGTCCCCATCGTCGTACCCGTCTGAGTAAGCTTCGTCTGGTCAGCTACTTTCGCCAGGCCGAAATCAATGATTTTGTCTCGGCCCCGATCGGTGACCATCACGTTGGCCGGCTTGACGTCCCGGTGAACGATCCCCGCCGCGTGGGCCCTCGACAGTCCGTCGGCCAGTTGAACGGCATAGTCCAGCGGTTCGATGACGTCCCCCGCTAACGGGTCGAACTGCGCTAGCTTTTCAGGGTGTTCGAGAAGTGAGGTGAGTTCGCCGCGCAGCGCCGGGTCGTCACAAAACACCGCATCGAGGAAATTCGCACGTTCGTCGGCGGAAAGGTCAACGACCTTTTCGAGGAAGTGCCGGATCTGCTCGGCCCGGCCGGGTGAAAGGTGCACGTTCATTCGCTACCTCACGCTCAGGGGACACTCTTCGAGAAGATAGGATTTGAAAATGTCCCCAGGAGCCAAATTATCCTTCTCGTATGTGCGGAGCAACGTCGGGACGAGAATCCAGCGGCACGGTCCTGCGTCACGCTGATTGGCCGCGGGCTTATTGACTACCGAAGCCGGAGATAGCGACTAAGTGCGCTCAGATCGTCGGCGCCGATTAAGTCGACACCTTCCTTTGCGAGAATGCCCCAGACGGCCGACGTGTCAGGTGTGGCCCAGAAGCGCAGCATGCGTCCCTGCTCGTGCGTGGTTGCAATGAGGTCTCGCAATTTTTTGCGGTGCACAGGCGGCATCGGACCCTCGCCGCTCCACGAGGTTACGGCGGACCATGGTGCACTGATCAAGGGCATAAACGAAGGGGGTGTCTTGGCGCGCGCGATAAGATAGTTGGCCGCCCATCGTACGCTGGAAATCGGACGGGCTCATCGAGCATAGCGTCCGGCGCCCGTGCGCCGGAGATGACGACAGTGACGGCGCCGTTAACTGCGTCGTCGCCTGCAAAGATCGTGATGATGTCGACGTAGCCGCGGAGCACGGATCGGAGAGCACGGTAGGTCGTCTCCGCATCGGACTTCACGAAGGATCAGCAACGGCGTTCCTTCGCCGTATACCGAGCCGTCGCGACGTCGAATTAGTTCGCGAAGGGGCTCGAGATAGAGTGATTCAAGGGTCCGGCTCGGTAGGATGTCGTCGCGATCGTGGGCTACGAGCAGCTCTTCGTCAACGAGATAGACGTCGACTTCGATGCTGTGAAATCCATGATCCAGCGCGTCGAGAAGCGGCCGGTCATGCTCGTAGTCGTTGTGGGCATGGGCTCCGATCAGCACGTCCTGGGCTGAGGCTGGACCCACGTCGGCTCCGACGAGCAGAATCACCATGAAAACAATCAATCGCATGGTGTAGCCTGGAATTTGTACCGAACCGCCGGACTCCGATCGCCGTACACGGCTCAACGGCGGCGGGCCACCAGGAAGCGCGCGCGTTCTGAGATCAACGGAAGATGCTCCTCGGGCACGCCAATCTCGCGCGCGAACGGCTCGAGGTCGCGCGCCACGACGGGTACGATATCGAGCCCCGCGTTTCTCGCGATTTCCTCGAGTTCATCATGTTAGTAGAAACGCAACCGTGAGGCCATCGGCTCCGGTGCACCCGGCGTTCCGCATAACTCTCGACCGTATTCGCTACCCCTCTTCACGCCCAGACGCCCGGCTTTACGGTCGAGCACATTAGAGAACTCCCCCGGCTACCGACATCACACAGGACCACGATGGATACATGTGGTTCGTAACGCGGCAGGGCCTGGCTCGCTACGACTCGACGAGTTCACACGATCTACTGCACCCGTCCCAGATATCGGTCCAGCCAGCCCATAGTCTCCTTGATGTATTCGTTGCGGGGCGGGATATGGTCCGTGTCGTACAGTTTCAATGCTTTGTGCTCTTCCGGCGTCCCTAGGAGGTCGAACATCGGCTGGATATTCGTTTCAAGCGGCGCAATGGTATCGTACCGCCCATTCATCATCAGTGTAGGCACCTTGACTCGCGTGATATAATTTATTTGCTCCACTTCCGGACGGAGCCGAGGAGGCAGAATGGCCCCGGGCGCTAAGATGCTAACCTGGACACGTTCCTCCACAGCCGTAATGATCGGCCCGATCCATCCTCCCCAACTCATGCCGTAGTAGGCCAACTTGTCGCTGTCAATATCCTGGCGCGTCTCCAGATAGTCGATGCTTCTGCTGAAATCTTTGACCCACTGGATCACGTATTCGGTGAATTGATAGGAATCTCGTTCACTATGAGCTCGATGCACGGCCATGTCTTGCCGTTCGAACGTGCCTTTGTAGATCGGAAACAGAACGGCGCGTCCGTTCTTGACGAGAAATGAAAGGAACACCTGAAATTCATAATAGCTGGTAAGGTCTTCGCTCGATGCCTGAAACCGCGCTGCCGAACCCGGGAAGTAAATGACGGTCTGATATGGGGGCTGTGTATTCTTGGGAAGAAACAGATGCAGAATCATCCTTTCATCTCCATAGGCCGCGTCGACGCTGATCCGCTCGTGAATCCAAACTGCCGCACTTTCATTCGTCGACTCCAGGCGCTCATGTAAGTCGGCCGGGTCGTACGAAAATTGATTTTTATACACCTCGAAAATAGCATCAGAAACAGGCGTTTCCCGGTAAAAGTCCCTGGTTTCAGGCAGGGGTAACGTTCCATGCACTGATGCGGGAATCCTCTCCCGATCAGGATAGAGCGCGCATCGAAATCCGTTGGTCTTTGAACGATCAAATGGAGAGGCCTGGCTTGGATTCGTAAACATATACGTATTGTCATCCCAGCCACCTCCCCGGAGCAGTCTTCCCTTTGCCGTCTTGTTCCAGCACCATTCCCGCACGTTGCCGGCCATGTCGTAGGCTCCGTAAGAGGTGAGGCCGGGAAGACTCTTCACTGGAACGGGCCCTTCGCCTCTAAAATTGCTGAAGGGCGCAAATGTAGCGAACCCCCCGAGTTGGGGAAAGCGGATCAACGTCGTCGCTTCACCGCGTGCAAGCCCCCAGTGCTGTCCTGTCGGCAGGCTCTTGCCCACAGACGCGGCATACGCTGCCGCCTCGTACCAGCTTATACCAGAAACGGGATACTCCTCCTGCCCCGGCGGATAGTCTCCCGCCTGCCAGGAGGCCGGACCCCGCCGACCCGTCTGATCGACAAACAGGGCCATGGCCTCTTCCCACGTAAGCACCCGTCCATTATCGACAAACTCGTGCTGCCAGTAGTCTCTGGTTCGGTAGCCGCCGCTGGCGACGAAGGCCTTGAACTGCTCATTCGTCACTTCGTATTGATCGATGAAGAAATCTTCGATCGTCCCATGGGGCGTCTCGGCGCCAGACACGCGCACCATTCCCGGCGGAATGCTCGTTTCCTCATCTAAAGCCCGCACGAGATCATTCGGGATCATGCCTGCGTCCTCCATACTTACGTCCCAGGTGGAAGCGGCCGCCAGGACGGTCTCGTAACCCTCCTTCTCCATTTTCCATCGAAAGATTCCAACCGGAACTCGGATGCTATCGATGGGCGTTGTTCCGATATACTGCCACTCTCTCTCCGGCGTGTCGTATTCCTTCATATAAATCGCGGCACCAGATGGCTCTGTGGTGACGTTGATATGCAAGGAACTGGTGGCCATAAGTCCCGCAAGCTTCGGATCGCCTGGAATGAACTTTTCTGCCTGCTCGGCCAATCGGTATGCCTCAGTATGATCCCGGTCTGCTTCTATGAGTCGTTCGATTTCCGGAAGCGCCACCTGCCGTGCCCAGCTGATCTTGGCCTGACGGTCGAAGAACCAGATCGAAGCCAGAACGACGAGAAGGAGCACCCCTGCGGCCGGCACAGCGACACGTGGCCGGCGGATGCGACGAAGCACTGTTCGCACGTCAAATGCCCCTGTACCTCGCAGACTGTCCTGATAGCTCCTCAAATCGTTTAGTACGTCAGCCGCTAACGCGTAGCGCGCCGACGGCTCTTTCTGCAGTGCCCGGTCGACAATCTCCTCGAGTTCCGGCGGCACTTCAGGATTCACCTGACGGATAGGCTCCGGCGCATCGTTCAGGATCGAATAGATAACGGCGTGGAAGAATTCCCCTTTGAAAGGCAGCCTGCCTGTCAACATCTCGTAGAGCACCACCCCCAACGACCACACGTCCGTCTGCGCGCCGACGGCCTCGCCCCGAGCCTGCTCCGGGCTCATATAGGCGGCCGTCCCCATCGTCGTACCCGTCTGCGTAAGCTGCGTGAGATCAGCTACCTTCGCCAGGCCGAAATCAACGATCTTGACTCGGGCCCGATCGGTCACGATCACGTTGGCCGGCTTGACGTCCCGGTGGATGATCCCCGCCGCGTGGGCCCTCGACAGTCCGTCGGCCAGTTGAACGGCAAAGTCCAGCGCTTCTTCGACAGGCAGGGGCCCTCGCTCGATCTTCGCCGTAAGCGTCTCGCCGGCATAGCAGGCCATCGCGATATAGAGCTGCCCCTCCGCCGCCTCGCCGATCTCGTAGATCGTGCAGATGTTGTTGTGGTCGAGCGCCGAGGCCGCCTTCGCCTCGCGGACGAAGCGCGCCTTCGCGCCCGGATCGCGCGTCAGATCCGGGGGAAGGAATTTCAGCGCAACGGTGCGGTCGAGGCCCGTGTCGAGCGCCTTGTAGACCACGCCCATGCCGCCGGCGCCCAGCCGTTCGACGACCTGATAATGGGAGACTTTCCGTCCGATGAGCCCCTCCGGAGCTGCCAGATCCTCCGGACGTGCCGGACCCTCGGGCCCGGCAAATAAGGCTTTCCGCAGCGATTCGATGACGTCCCCAGCTAACGGGTCGAACTGCGCCAGCTTTTCAGGGTGTTCGAGAAGTGAGGTGAGTTCGCCGCGCAGCGAAGCGTCCTTGCTGCAGGCCTCATGAAGGAAACCCGGCCGTTCGTCGGCGGGAAGATCAGCAACCTTCTCGAAAAGGCGCCGGATCTCTTCGACACGGTCGGGCGAAAGGTGCAGATTCATCCGCTCCCTCACTTTCAGGGGCTATCCGTCAGAAGATCGACCCTCGCGACCACGATCACAACTCCGTTGCCAATTCTCTCGTCCAGATCTCCGGCGAGGATGAGCATCAAGTATAGCGCGAGCGGAATGACTGGAACCGCGGCCCATCGGCCCACTGCGGCCGATACTTATTCTCGCTAAAGATCTACGATGATTAAGTGCAGTTTGCCTGGTTTTGCTTCCTCCCCTTGCTGCTCTGCGTACCACCAGTAGACAATGGCCTCCTCCTCGCCTCCTTCCACCTGCATGATCTCATCGTAGCCAATCCTCTGCTCTCCTCCAGGCGCAACGCTCATTGCAGGATCCAGATGCTGAATCCAATTAATCAACGCTGCAATCCTTCGTCCGACCACGAAATAGTAAACGCGCTCAGACGTTTCGTTCGAAAGGATTACTTCTTCGGACCCCGAATGAGCGGAGACGTCGCTCCCACGCGAGTCGAAAAATGAGCAGGCCGGCATGATGCAGAGCAACAGCAGGGAGAGTAGATACTTCATGTCGATACCATACTTCACGTCGATACCTCCGCATCTCGGGATGTGCTTCAATGAACAAAAGACCGGTCTAATCCCACTTTTATTCCTCACTCGCAGGCATCGAGCGGCATGTCTCGGTCTGAATCGGTGGAGCAACGCCGGCCGAGGCCGGTGCGCACGGTGACGACGATTCTCCACACTCGGTGCACTATTGTCGGCTACTCCGAAGACTACAATGCTCTCACCCTCTTCTCCAGTGTCGGCTCCGTAATACAAAAGGCCGACTGATAGATGATCATGAGGGATGCAGGGAATCCGAGCACCATGCGCAATGCGCTGCGATACGAATCATGAAGGACGATGGAGCTGGACGATGGCCTTTACGGGATCTGGACCTCATCCAGATAACGTTCGATGCGCCAGATACCGTCGTCTGTCCTTCGCCAGACAACCAGATACGTCCCTGCATGGCTTCCGCTTTTTCCGTCAGATTTCGCCGTCATCGTGGTCTCGAAGGCGCCTCGTTCCACCGCCCAATCTCCCGCCGGCGTGACCCTCGGGTCCTTTATCACGAATTGATACGTAAAACTGTCCATGAACGGACCGACCCAGGTTTCGAACGCCTCCTTCCCGCTTAGTGCAGGTTGTCCTGGAGGAAACCAGACGATGTCGTCGGTTAGTAGATCAAGATACTCGCTGATGTCAGCGCCGTTCACAGCAGCTACCCATTGTCGGCGACGTAGATCAATCTCGTGGCGTTCATCTGTCATATTGCGACGATATGTGCCTACTGCCGGGCGGATTGCGGCCGAGGCCCCCCGACGTTTGACCTCCTCGGCACCCATGACGACGACGATATCTCCGTTCCGGCGAATCGCCTCACTGCTCCGCCTCGAGTCTGGAGTACCGGATCAGGGCGCGCTTGACGTAGCTGCCGTTCGCCGCATGGAGTAGACTCTGCGGCACTGGTGTAACTACTTCCTGGGGGGTACCGCGCGTTTCGTATTTTCAACGTCTCGCTTTTGCTGCCTGGCCTCTTTCGCCTTGGTCTGTTTCTGATTGGTTCGTTTTTGCGTGGACTTCGGAGATTTGTCACCCATGGTCGTCTACCTTCGTGAAAGTCAGGAAATTCGAGTGGTCCGTAAGATAGAAACGCCCGGTGCGAACACAACGCGAGCGAATGATTAAATAGGTTTGGCCATGGTCGACCGAGATGCGTGTAGGCCGCACTATATGTTACGCGGTTTCTGTTGCGTCTGCGCCTCGAGATCTCCGCTGCCCATGAGATTGTGGTTCGCAACCCAGGCGCGACCTGTCCGGAATGCCGTCACGAAATCGAGGCGCCGTATCAATCCTATTTTTTCCGGCCCGACTCGACGAAAGCCGCGAGTTTGCCGAGTGCCATCTCCCAGCCAATTTCATTGGCGGTCGGTGAGAGGCCCGGCGGCAGGTTATCGTGTACGGCGAGTACATCCGTGCCGCCGGCGGCATCAGTTAGCGTAAATGTGACCATCATCTCGCCGCGCATCGCGGCATCGGCCGTCTCGAATTCCATCACTTCGACCACCTGTTCACCCGGTACGAGCTTGACGAAATGGCCGTGGTATGTGTCGGTGTGCGCCGTCGTCTTGCCGGCTCCGGTCTGTTCGTCGTAGGTGAGAGAAATTCTGAATCGCCCGCCTTCGCGAGCGTCGAACATATGTACGTGGCTCGTCATGCCATCGGGTACCATCCATATAGCGACCGCTCGTGCGTCGAGAAGTGCGCGATAGACGCTCGCGCGACGTGCGTTCACATGGCGAATAATGCGTGTAGAGGTTGTAGCCATACGTTGAGCCGTCAACTGTCGATGGTGATTCCCGAGATGCCACCGCCTTGTGCACGCGAATCTCAAGACTGTCTCTCTCGATCGGGAGGCCACTCCGGATCCGCCGAAAAAGATGCTATTTATAGTAAGAACGAGAAGCTACAGGAGTATTGGAGCGCACCCTCCGCGTCGCTCACGAGGTTGTAATGTAGTAAATGCCAGGTTGTCCACGCGGCCGCCGGCGATTCAGCATTCGCGAACGTGCGAGCAGCGCCCTATACCGCAGCTCCGTATTCTATGGTCACGCTGGGTTAATTTGTCCTTTTCCTCTCCACGGGTTGATTTCACAGATAGGTGCGATACCGGCACAATGCAGCCAATGGCGGGTAGTCGTCCGCGCATGGAGCGAGACGGATCCCATGATGGAACCGCTGCGAGACGGTCTACGCTTCGACAACCTGCTGCGCCGATTGAATCTAAAGGAACAGGCCGCCTACAGCGCTCTCGATCGTCATCTCGGTGGGTGATCGTCTCATCGCTCTCGGTGAGTCCTCTCGCACGAGAGAACGCCAACCGTCGTTATGCCCTGCGTTTGGCTTACAGAACGGAGCAGCCGTGAAGGGCCCGACCGGCATGGCGCGGCCGAGCCCGCTGTCGCTCCTCCAGCAGGTGTCGATACCGCTCCGCCCAGACGGGGGCGAGGTACTCGGAAAAGGGATTCGCAGCGCGCCGGGTAGGCAGATCCATATCGCGCATGAGCTCATCGACGTACTGCGCGACGTAGGCTCCGATGAAATAACCTTCGTTCCGGTTTGGGAAGACTGACGTTAACCACATGTGGACCCGATCGATCTCCTCGTCCATCTCCGCGGCGTCAGGCAGGTTTAGCTGACCGCAAAAGCAGTGGGAGAGCCAGTTGGCGGAGATCTCCGACGTCAGCGGGCAATTGGTCGATGACGCGTAGCCGACGAATCCCAAGCGCCGTTCCCTAGGTGGAAGAATCCGGCGAAACAGATGGAACCGGCCGTTCTGCCGGACCGCTCGGCGCAGATCGCTATCCAGGAAGGAAACCTCCTGTCTCCAGCCCGTTGCGAAGATGACGACGTCGGCCTCGATCTCCTCGCCGGTATCGAGCTTCATCTTCTCTTCGCCCGAAAAAGCAACAATGCCGGCGCGCCTGGCTTGCACCGACCCCTGCTGCAGGACTTCATAAAACTTTTCTCCGATACCGATATTCTGGACGCCCGAAGTGACCAGCGTCTCCGGTATCATGTTGGAGGGCATTCCGGTGAGGCGCGGTACAAGCCGACTCATTCCCCTACGCCATAACCAGATCAGCGGTGCTGCCGCCGCACGCAATGCGATCTCGACACGGGTCGCCCGATGGTAGGCCGGAAGCAACCATTCCGACAAACGAGTAAACACAACCCTATCGACTCGCACACGGCCAAAGAAGTACCTCGGCAGCATCCAGTGCGGCGTGCGGAAAACCAGGGTACACGAATCGGACTTGTGCGCTGCGACCGTCGCGCAGTCGAGTGCCGACTTGCCGGCCCCGACGACCACGACACGACGCTCCTTAAGAACGTCCGCATTCACAACCTGGCTCGAGTGGATCTGCAATCCGGTGAATCGTTCCTCGCCATGAAGTCGCGGCACGTAAGGCCTCGAGAAGACGCCATTGCAGATGACGACGAAGTCGAAATCGTAAGCCTCTCGATCCGAAGTCTCGTCCACTGGCTGAACCATCACTCGGAAGCCGGGGGACGACCTATCGTCGTCGGATGGGCGCCGGGATACTGAAATCACCTCGGTATTGAGCCGAAGCTGTGGTTCGATTCCGAAATGCTGGGCGTACGATTGTAGATAGGCGTGCACCTGCCCGGCCGTAGGAAACTCGTCACTCGTCTCTGGATAGGGGAAATCGGAAAAAGCGTACGTTTCACGTGGGTTGTTGGTGCGAAGTCCGGCGTACGCCCGCGACGGCGACCAGACGCCCCCGACCGTCGAGTCTTTCTCGAAGACGGTGACATTGAACCCGTCATTCATTAGTACCTTCGCACTTACCAATCCGGCTACGCCGGCGCCGATCACACAAACATCCATTTCCTCTATCAGGATACTTCTGGTACTGCCTTGAAAAACCGAATGAGTTCGTCAGCGATGAGTTCTGGCGCGCGATGCGGACCATACTGCCCGACGACGGAAATCCCGCGCACGCTGCCGCCCATCTGCGTGCCGTCCTCGGAGCCTGTTTGATGGATTCGGACTTCGTCCATATGCATCTCCTCTCGTCGTCTGGCCGGCGGCATCTTCCATAGTCGCAACATGACTGCCGCCCGCACTCATTGAAGCGCGTCCGCGTGCCGATGTCGTACGAGTAGAACGTGAGACCCGGCCGTGCGTGTTTCCAGGGGTCGTAGGTTGATCTCGTCGCGACTGCACAGAAGTCGGCTTGCCTCCCATGAGTAATTACCGGCTGGACGTAGAGCGGCATTCATCGATCGAGCCGCCGCCTGGCCCACCGCAAGAGACACGAAGCGGTCGCTTCGATCTTCTATGACGAGCTTGTGCCAACTCGGTCGATCCGCGCCGCCGACTTCTGCGCGGCCTGTCTCACCGACTGATCTCGCTCGTGCGCCGTACTCGCGCGCTTTGCGCTTTCCTTCACATTTCCGGAAACGTCAGCCCGAATCGCTCGCAAAGCGTGGGAACGCTTTCGAAGTCCATGTCGAGGGAATACTTCTCGTTGATCTCCGCGAACCGCTCAATGTCGCCCCAGGCCTCTGCTACTTCCCGGAAATAATTCTCGAACCCTGCCGGGGAAAGTACTTCAATGATGTGGCACGGCGTGTCTCCGGCATTCCAAAACGTATGCCACTGGCCCCGCGGTTTGAACACCCAGGTGCCCGGACCGGCCTCCACGATCTCATCACCGAGGAGCGCTCCAAGCTTACCCTCTAATACGTAAGAGTATTCGTCCTCATTGTGGTGGTAGTGCAGCGGGGCGGCAAGCGCTCCGGGTTTGATAGGATGATGCACGACGGCGAAACGGGCTTCCGTTTGTTCGCCGTCGATCTTCCAGTCCACACCCAGTCCCCCGAAGTCGAACGTTTCACCCTGGCCGGGAAGACGTACGGTAGGTTTGTCCAGAGTCTCTTTAAATCCGTGCATTGCGTTCTTCCAGTTCTGTTTTTTTAGAAATTGCGCGAAAGAAGTACGAAGTCACTGTCCATCCACTTTGGAACTCGTCCGGCGGCGGGATACCTGGAAGCCGTCTCAGACGGGGTGACGAGCGTTGTGCTCGCATTCCGGCTTGCGAAGCTGCAGCAAAAGGAACAGCGGCACGCTGAATGCGAGCCCTCCTACCAGTGACAAGGCGACGAAAGCAAGCCAAGCGGGCCGTTCGAGTCCCACCAGCCGAATCACAAAGGCCGTGAAGCCTACCATGATGAACGCTTCGAGAATGAACACCAGGCTCACAGGATGTCGGAACGCATCAGCCAGCGCCTGCGGCTGCAGCAGCGCATAGTAGATGAAAGTCCCGTTGAGGCCCAGCAGGCCCACAGTCGCCAGGATGACCAGCACACATCGGTACGATTGCAGCTTTGCGAGCGAGTACATGGACGCTTCGTTCCGTTAGCCGTAGTATGACGGTGACACCCGCATTCTACGGCTCAACGCATCCGCAGTTATTGATCTAGATCAAGAACGACCTGCCCGAATACGGCTCAGCGTCTCCGGGGTCATTCCTAGATAGGAGGCGAGGTGCTTCAGAGCAACGAGTTGAAGGAGATGAGGTGCCTCGCGAAAGAGCCGCTGGTATCGCTCTTCCGCCGTCAACGTTAGAAGCTCCCGCTCTCTCTTCCCCCGGCCCGCCAGAGCAGCTGCAAGCAACCGCCACGCCCACCGCTCCAGCTCGCGATGCTGATCCATTAGGGTCTTCAGGTTTTCATAGTCGATTGCCAGAAACGCTCCGTCCGTGAGCGCCTCGAGCGTATACGCCGACGGCTTCTGGAGAAAGAACGAATCGGGAATGCCTGAATGATGGTAGGGATAGGTAAACGCAACGGTGATCTCCTCGCCGCCTGGCGTTAAGAAATAGGCGCGTTGAGAGCCTTCGATGACAAGAGAAAACGTACGCTCCGTTTCACCCTCATGCGTAAGGACATCGCGCCGGTGTACGCTGCGAAGCCGCCAGTGACGACGGACGTCGGCCCAAACAGCATCCGACAGCGGACCGAATCGCTCAAAAGCGGTGCGAAGATGAGCAAAGGAGTCGTCGAGGCCCGGCACGGCGGTACCCAGCGGCTGTTGCGAATGCCCGATTGAAAAGGCCTGTTGGTAATCCGGCACGCCGGCCCTCTGGGCCGTCGAACGGCCTGCACCTCACCGGCGCAGGGCCGGAGTGATGGTGAGAAAATCTCCGCTGATTGAATAGCGATCCCCTTACTGAGACACCGTAGGAATCAGTCCGATCCGAAGGGTCGTCGCGCCGTAAGGGAGCAACGTTACGTCTTCGAGCGGTTCGTCGGTTGGAACCGGGCTGTGTGGAAGCGGGCCCGCCGTGTCGTTGTATTCGTTCCACCAGGGGATCCTCCGGCCCTTGGCGACCAGACGTATGGGCGCTGCTTCAGGCGTCCACGGATAGCCCGTTATCTGCCCGTGCCGTATCTCGAACGACTCCGCCGGATCGTCCGCACTCAAGAGAAGGCCGAAGTTCCAGGCCCCCTCGGGGTGAACCTCCCAGCCGTCCTCGCCCCGCATCGTTGGATTCGGCATGGCGATGCGGCGCCAGCGATCCGGAACCGCAACGGCAAAGACGAGCGGTCCACGCTTCACGCTGACGGCCTGTTCACGACCGCGCTGCGTCGTTACGGGCATCGGGAGCCGAAGCATGACGACATCGCCGTCACGCCACATTCGATTGAGCTGGATGATGCGGCCGGGCGCGGGCGTGTCCCACGCTTCGCCGTTGACCGTGATCTCCGCCCGCGTGGTCCAGCGGGGAATACGAAGATGCAGCGGGAACTCGACCGGCGTTTCCGTTGACAGTTCAAACCGAATCGTCTCCCCAAACGGATAGTTCGTCTCCTGCCGGATATGTACTTGCTTGCCTCCGCTTACACGGGCGGTCACTTCGCTCGGGCCGTACAGCAGTGCCGCCAGGCCGCCGTCGCGACTGGCCAGCCAGAGGTGCTGCACGTATTTCGGCCATCCCTGGTGGAGGTTCGTCGTGCAGCACGGATATCCAGTCAGAATACCGTAGCAGATGTCCGTATCGTCATGCAGAGTGATGAAGTTGCGCGGCGCAATGCTCAGACGAACCTGATTGGCCTGTTGATAGTATTGCCGCGAGAGGTAATCGTCGGCGATGTGTGTGGGCAGCGCGTTGTATGCGACGTGCTCCAGGTGATCGATATAACCGATCTCTCCCGTCACTTTCATCAGCCGCTCGAGGCTATACATGAATTCGACAATCGCGCACAGCTCGGTGCCCTGTGTGGGATCCGTCCCGTGAAGGTTCTCGTCGCCCGAAAAGAGGCCGTGAACCTGCCCGTGCTTTTCCATCAGCGCGGCCAGCCCGTGTTCGACGGCCTCGAGGTAGCGCGGGTCTTTCGCTTGTAAATACTGCACGGCGGGCTGCTTGATGCCCATGGCGACGTTAACGACGTGGGTGAACCAATAGTCGTCGGAAACCTGACCTGCCCGCAGATCGCCGGTCCAGTCTTGCGTCTGCTCGAAGATAATTTCTGCTAAATCGAGGAGGAAGGCGTCACCCGTGCGGTTATACAGCCAGTAGATGCTCTCCTGGTTGTCGCCGCCGCGGGCCCGTGCCCAGTTCGACCAGTTGTTGAGCGGAATTTCCGGCAGCGTGTCCAACTGGTACCGGAAGTATCGGGTCATGAAATCGATGACGCGTTCGTCGCCCGTAGCTTCGTAATACGAACGCAGTACTTTCAGCACAACCATGCGCGGCCACCAGTCTGCCGCGCGTCCGCGCTGAACGCGTGCGCCTTCGCCGCCTTCGCCGCTGACCTCGGACGGCCCGAAAAAGCCGTCGGGTTGCTGGCTGGCCAGGATCCATTCGATATAGGGATGCGCTTTCTCCTGAAGAGCGCCATCACTGAGGATGTAAGCGAGCGGCACGAGACCGTCGAGCCAGTAGGGCCCCCGCTCCCAGGCGTCGCCGTCCCCTCCGCGCCATGCGTTCTGCTCTCCGACGAGCGGATACATCTCATCGAGCCGCCCCGTCATGCCGTCGGCGGCCCGTTGCAGCTGCTCGAGGAGCCATCCTTGCGGCTGTACGTCGCCAAGAGGAAGCGTCGTGTAAGGCACCTCGGCAAGCGGTGCACGCGTAAAGGCATATCCTCGGTCGGTCGAGTCATCCGGAATGCCTGCGTCATCCGCGGCAAGAGAGCTAGCCGCTATGGAACTGAGGAAAACAATGGAAAGAAAGGTGATCATGTTCTTCACCGCTGCTCGCAGATCGCGCTCGGTGTGGCAGCACGTAATGTATTATGTGGCATCCGACGACGTTTCATGATGCTTCCCCGTGGTAGCGGGGGAACGCGCGCATCTGTCACTGGCGCCCTTCACGGATTACCGTCCGGCATTCTCGGATACGTCCACCTCGTCGTACGTGTGGCCGAATCCCCTCCGCAAATATAGGAACGGCGCCGGCAGCATTCACGCCGCCGGGCCGGTGAGCTCTGTTGGCTTGCCCAGGTATTCGGCCTCTTCAAGACCATTGAGCGCATTGGATTGCTAGTTGCCGAGCACGGTTCAAAACTCACCCGACGATTCGCCTGCCTCCCACGGCTCGCGGCGCGCTGCCTGGAGTAATCGGGGGAATTCGGTTGCCCCGCATGCAGCGAGCACGAACGCCAATAGGGAGGTTGCTGCGACGCATTTCACGCGGCACGCTCCTGAGGTGTGATTCGCTCAGCAGGCTCGGGAGCGTCCCTGAACTTCTCGTACTTCCCTATCAGCCTGCCAAGACCGATCATGATTGGAAATACATACCGCTGTACGAAATCCGGAATCATCGCCGCGCCGTACTCGCTCCTGTATCGCGTAAGAAGATAGGCCGCATCCAGCAGATCCGGACGCCCGCCTTCACTTCGCATCGACGCGAACATCGTCGTAAGAAGATACTCAACGTTGAGGGGCGGCATCAGGTAGCCGCGGCAAAGCAACTCGTCCTCTCCCGCATTCCAGAACCGGTGGGCCTGACCCGGAGGAAAAACGACCGACTCGCCGGCGGAGGCATATCGCTCTTTTTCCCCGGCAATCTGGTAGCCCATCCTACCTTCGATCACGGTCAGGGCTTCTTCCTGAAGGTGATGCACGTGCATGGGCGGCCCCGCCCCGGGGCGAAGTCGATTTTCAGCCTCCAGGCGATCGCCCCTTGAATCGGACACAACACCCAGGAAGGTCAACGCCTCCCCGTCCCCGTTCTCAATGGTATGTGGATATTTACTCATCGATGGAATGATATATTCGGCGAAACGAATCGTCCGTAGACGCCCGCGTACGCTACGCGGACACATTAGCAGGCTTCAAGATCTTTTGCAACTCGGGACTCGGCAGAGCGATTGACAGGATTGGAAGGTGCGAAGCGGCGAAGAGCGGATGAGATACGAAGTGGCGCGGCGACTGCTCCGGTGCAAAGAGAGCGATAGCGGAAGCGCCGTGATGACGCATCGAATCGGTCTTCCGTGAAACCGGACGTTGTGATTGAGAACATAGCGAACTAGATTCCTCAATCGCGAAAAAGGAGCGACATCATAAATTCGGCTATCCCAAGTTGACAGCCGGACGCACGGCTCCGAAGTTGGATCAATCAGGACCTGCAACGGGGCCTGGAGGAGCTATACTCCATCGACGATCGACTGAATCTGCTCGCAATCGGAGGCAAAAGCCTTATGGACCTGATAATAACCAGGGTCGCACTGTTCACCACGATGATATTTGTCGCCGGCTGCGGAGCCACGACTGAACCGGTCGCTCAGCAGGCGGCGGCTCCTGAGGACGCTGTGCCGTTGTA
>CAZART010000114.1:6101-16708 GCA_964487555.1 uncultured Rhodothermales bacterium | reverse complement strand
GCGCCCAGCAGTTTCGCCTCGACGGAGTCCCCGTCTTCTTGCCTCGGAGCATCGCGGGCCTTGTCGGTCCGTTCAGCAGTTTTGCCTTCGATCAGATAACCATCCATAAGGCCGGTTTCGGCGCCGCCTACGGCAGCCAGCTCGGCGGAATCGTGCTGGCGGAGCACGCGGTCGCGGAGGTCAACGATTTCGAAGTGCAAGCCGACCCGTACACGCTGAACGCTCGCCTGCGCCTTTCACCCGGCCGTGACGGAGGCGGTAAGATTTCCGCGATGGTGGCGGCTCGCGTCGGACTCTGGGACGTCTTCGCGCCTTCGCCGCTGCAGTCCACACTCGAAGGCTGGAGCCGGCCGGATCCGTTTCTTTTGATGGCGCCCTTCGAAGAGTCGAGCACGTCACTGGGGACCACGGATACGTCCACGCTGCTGGATGCCCCCGTGAACCCGGCCGTTCGTTTCTCCGACGTGCACGGCGCCGTTCGCGTGCGGTTCGGTCCGCTCCGAAGCGTCCACGCCTCTTTCTACCAGGGCCGTCACAATCTGGGTGGAGGCGTTCTTTCCGCGTCTCAGCTCGCCCGCTTTCAATCGGATGCGGCAGAATTCACGGTGATAGACGATTACGCGTGGCGAAACGAAGTGGGCCAGATCCGATACGAAGCCGTACTCGGCGGCCGGACGCTCGCCGGACTGCAGCTTCGCGCCGGTAATTACCGCCTCGATCACGACTACCGGACGCTCGACAGCCTCGACGTCGTCTTCCAGGACGACACGGCGCGCCTGGCATCGCTGTCGACCACGCCCGTTCGAGACGGAAACTCGGTATTCACGATGGCGCTGGAAGGATCTATCGATCACGCCTACGGGGCACACCACGTCAAACTAGGCGCCGAGAGTGGGATCATTGACAGCCGGTTCAATCTGCGCTCCGTTTATTTCGCCGACAGATCCCGAAACGCCGACGGCGGCGTCGAAAACGCCGGCGGCGGCACCGAGAACGGCGGCGGCGGCTTCGGAAACGTCGTAGGGGATGGAAGAGCCCCCTTTGGCCGAGGTTCGGTCGGCAGTACCGTCGATTCGTGGTACGCGGCGTCCTACCTCGAAGACCGCATTCGATGGACCGAGCGGCTTCGGACGGAGGCCGGCGTCCGGCTCACTTATCTCAACGCACGGCAGACGGTCTACGCCGAACCGCGCGCCGCACTGCTGTATGACCGCTCCAGTAGCATCATCGGACCCTGGTCGGCGCGGACGTCCGCCGGCCTCTACCGCCAGTTTCTCAGCCAGACGGATGCCAGTAACTTAAATGCCGGCGCCCTCCTGCCGGCCGTGCGGGTTTGGCTTCCCGTGGACGCGACCGTGCGCCCTCCGATGGCCTATCATCTGGCCCAGGAACTCCTCTTCTCGCCGCACACTCGATGGAGCGTACGGCTGGAGGGATACCTGAAGATCGAACAGCACGGACTTGCCCTCGCCTACGCTCCGGCCGATCAGGCCCGCTTCCTCAGCGGCCAGGCGGTGCAATCCGAGTTTCTGACGGACACGCGAGGGTCAGCGCGCGGCGGCAATGTCTCCGTGTCCTTCGAGACGGGAAGCCTCCGCGCCGAAGCGCGGTACGCGTACGAACGGGCGACGCGACGGGGCGACGCCCTGTTCAGCGGCCGGCGCCATCCCGTACCCTGGAACGAGCCGCACCGGCTGGAGCTGGCGACCGACTGGATGCCGACCGGCAGGCTGGCCTTCACGACCCGCTGGCACGGCGTCTGGGGGCGGACGTGGGGCTTCCGGCAAGTCTACTACGACTACTTCGGACACGCCGAGACGACCCGGCTCCACGCTCCCTTTGACCTGGGCGATCCCGCTTCTCACCGGCTTCCGCCGATTTACCAGCTCGACGTGAGCCTCGCCTACTCCCAGCCCGTCGGCTCCGCGATGCTTCAGCTCCGAGCCGAGCTCATCAACGTGTTCGATCGGGATAACGTGATCGACTGGCGCCTCGTTCGAAGGGGCGAACGCTGGCATAAAGAAGCACGGACCCTCTATCCGATGATGCCTGCGGTTGCCGTACGCCTCAGTCTGTAGATCATTGGAGGGCTGCCTCACCGCGCCGGGGCCGGCGACGACCCGATGACGTGCAGGCCGAATAAGCGGGCGAGGTTCAGGACCGTTCCAGCCCGCGGCACCTCACCTGTGGCATGGTTGGATCGTCATTTATCAGGCGGTCCGAAACGTCGGACACCTTCACGATCGGTGGTGCGGGATGGCCGACGTAAACCGACCGGCGCCGCTTACGGTTGTTCGGCAGGGGAAGATGCCGGATCCGTGGACTCGGCGGCAATGGATGCATAATAAAGGGCCACGTCGCGCATCTGCTCTTCCGTGAGGTCCTCCGCCGTGGGGTGCATCAGTCCTGCGTAGACCGATCCACCCCGTCTGTCGTCCTTGAAAAGCTCCAGTTGCAGCTTGATGTACTCGGCAAACTGTCCGGCAAGATGGGGATAGAACGGGTTGCGCGGCAGTGACCCGGGACCGTGGCAGTCGGCGCAGGAAGGAACGCGTTTGCTCGGAATGCCTTCGCGTGCGATCCGCTCGCCGCGGTCGATGGCGGCCCTGTGTTCGTCGTCGGGCGCGGGTGAGATCTCGGGTGCATTCAGCCGGCTGTAGTAAAACGCAATTTCCCGCATCTCTTCCTCGGTCAGTGCGGCGGCGATGGGCTGCATGATACCGCTGTGCCGCTCGCCGTCCGCGTACGCCTTGAGACTCGCGAAAACGTAGTGGGGGCGCTGACCGCTCAGACGAGGAAACGAACCGATCTCGCGACCTTCTCCCTGCAGCCCGTGGCATCGGCCGCACCGGTCGGTGACGGTGACCGGCACGTCCCCGCCGGACGGCAGGCCCTGCGGCCGAATTAATCCCTCCATAGGCGCGCTTGCGTCGGTTTTCGTGTCGGGCGCAATCGCCGTACCGGGCGCTGTTGACCTACCAGGCACAGCTGACGTATCGAGCGCAGTCGTTGCACCTGGCGACGGCGTCGTGCCGGGCGCCATGGTTGTGTCGGCACCCTGCCTAGGGCCTCCGAGAGCTCCGGCGCGCGAGGCCGGTCCTTCGACGAGCGAAGTATACTCGTTCATATCCATATCGGGCAGTCGCAGCAAAAATGCGACCACCGCCCACACTTCGTCATCTCGTGACTGCGCCGGCCATGCCGGCATGCCGGTGAACTTCTCGCCGTGCTTCACGATGTAGAACAGCTCCTGCGGCGCAAACCGTTCGATCTGGGGTGGAAGATGCGGCGGATTCGGCGTCATCTGCTGTGGAATTCGCGGGTGCTCCCCCTGTGGACCGCCGTGGCAGGGGCGGCATCCGTAATCGTAATGGCCGGCGCCTTTTAAGACGAGCACCGGATCATCGAGCGGCGGAGACGTGATACCGGTCGAGTGCAGCGCGACGGATCGCTCCATCGAGAAATTCAGGAACCATGCCGTAATGGCCCAGTGGCCCGAGCTGGCTTTGAGGGGAATGATCCCGGATGCGGCAATCAGAAACCCGAGGACGGCCAACACCGGCACAAGCATCGCGAGGCGTTTCAGAAACGTCTTGAGCTCGCTTCGACGGCCGGCGCGGGGCTCCTCAGGCGGCGCGAGTTCTCGGGTGGATGGTCCGCGGGCCATGCGCCTCGCTACCAGGAAGCCGACGACCGCAAAAAATACGCTCTTGAGGATCCGCATCATGGCGCTCCCTCCGACCTCGGCGTGGTCGACTGATCCGTCCTGATCGCACGAGGGGCTCCGCGCATCAGCGTGGCGGTTAGATAGAGTCCGCCTCCGAGGTACGCGACCCCGCCGACGAGCAGCATGATGGCGCCGCCGAGGTGCTGATCCTCCAGCGCCGTCATGGCCGCCGAGCCGGTCATATGGTCGTAGAGAACGCGCGGCGTAAGCGCAAGCAGCGCACCGAGGAGGGTCATGTGCATGGACGTAAAGAGCAGTCCGACCATACCCGCCGCTCGCCGGGCGCGCGCGGCGGCAGCGACGCGCCTTTCGACGGCGGCTGCGCCACCATCATGCGCCGCTCCCCTGTCCGTTCCGTTCGCAGCTGCGGCGCCGCGCCCGCCCGACACCGCCCCGCCGAAGGCCGACAGCCACAGCCACAGCCCGACCAACAGGAACGATCCCTGCTCCAGCACGAACCCCACATCGCTGCCGCGTGCGAAGGCGTGCAAACCGGGCGCGTGCCAGCTCCACACCACGACGAGCTCGGCCAGCGAGGCCGCGATGGGCGAGAAAAAGGAAGGCCATCGACGCGACGGATCTAAACGAGCGCCGGCCATACCCCACGCGAGGAACGCCGCCGCCACGGCGACGACGCCCATGTGCATGGTCATATGCGCCGAAAAGGTGTGCCCCGCCAGCGCCGGGAGAGGTCCCAGCCAGACGGCGGCGAGCACGACGAATCCTATGACGAGGCAGAAACGGCGCATCAGTAACAGGTCTCGATAAATAAAGCCGTCAACGCCACAAAAATCGTCGCCACGGCGCTCAGGCCGGACAGCAGCAGCGTCGCGAATCCCATGAAGCGGTGCCGATCCTCCGGTGTGTCGAAGTCGTGGGGTACCGTCGTACCGCCATATCGATGTTGACGGGCTCCGCGCCACATCACGATGCCAATGCCCGTTAGCGCAACGACCGTGTACGCCGCGATCGTCACACGAATCGGCCCCAGCGGCGCCGCGATTTTCGCACACCAGATGGCTGCCGTGACGTAGGACAAGAGAAAGTGGACCGCCCAGATCGTGGGCGAGGCGGCCAGCATCCATAGACTTTCTCGCTCTTCGGACAGTCGTTTCATAGCTCAAGCCACGTGTGGAAATCCGGCGATCACGGCCACGGTCACGACGACGGTCATCGCAACGAAGTGCCAGTAAAGAGCAACGTTCGTTATGTCGATGTCGTGGCGCGCGGACATCCGCCCGGCCGCCCGGCGGGCCGCGCAGTAAAGCTGCATCATGATGCCGACGATCACGTGAAGGGTCGTCCAGATCACGAGCAGCCAGACGATGGCGGGATAGACGTGCGCTGTCGGATCCATGCCCGTCCGCCACGGTCCCGCCACCAGCGCCAGACCGCCGGCCGCGGCCAGCGCCGCCGCCGAGAGCAGTGCGACGTAGAAGGCCGCCGCGCGGTCTTTTCGATTCATCCGCTGAGCATGCCACGTCAGCCCCCACGATACCAACAAAAAAACGGACGCGAGCACCGGCCAGAAAACCCCGGGCCCCATCGCCGGATCTGGCGGAAAATCGTCGTGAACCGTCCAGTAGAAGAAATACCCGAACACGATGGCGATGAATGCCGTCACGTCGCCAATCATCGTGATGAACATGGCCCACCATCCGACGGAAGCCGGGCCCGAGCCATACAGCGGCAGCGACACGCCAAGTCCCACGTCCTTCTCCGGCTTCTCAGGAATCATGGCCGTACCGGTCCACATCCAAACGAGAATCGTCCCCACGGCGACGACGCCGCACGCCGTCGCCGGCCACCACAGATGGAACGTCGAAAGAATGAAGAAGGCGCCGGTGAAGACGGCGGCGATGAGGGTGAGGAACGTCGGCCCCGGCACGCGAAGACACTGCTGCGGCTGTGCGTCGATCGTCGTCGTCACGAGCGTCTCGCGCTTTAGCTCCTCCGCATCGGGCAGGAAATACCGCCCCTCGTCGACGTCGCGCATGAAATTCGGCTGGTCCCACAGCGGATACCGGCTGTCGATCTCGGGGATCGAGCGCGTGCCCCATGGCTCGTCCGGCATGTTGGCGAGCCACTCCAGCGTCCCGGCATTCCACGGATTGCGCTCAGAGAGGGGCTGTTTTTTCTTCGGACGCACGACGTCCCACAGGAAAACGGCAAATCCGGTGGCCAGGACGAAAGCGCCGATGCTCGAAATCAGATTCAGCGCGTCGAATCCGGAACCGGCGAGGTAGGTGAATACGCGACGGGGCATGCCTTGAAGCCCGGTGAAGTGCATCGGAAAGAACGTGACGTTGAACCCGACGAACATCAGCCAGAACGCGATCCGTCCGAGCTTGTCCGACAGCTTCTTTCCCTTCGCAATAGGAAAATAATAGTAGAAACCCGCGACGATCGGAAAGATGGTCCCTCCCACGAGCACGTAATGCAAATGGCTGACGACGAAGTAGGTGTCGTGCGCCTGGAAATCGAACGGGACGAGGGCCACCATCACACCCGTCAAGCCGCCGATCACGAACGTGGCCAGCCCGCCGAAGACGAACATCATCGGCACGGCCCGCACAAAGCGTCCTGCGGCGATCGTAGCGATGAAGCAGAATATCTGGATGCCCGTAGGTATGGCGACCGCCTCGGACGCCGCTGAAAAGAGTCCGAGTGAGATACTCGGAAGGCCCGTGGTGAACATATGATGGACCCAGAGCCCGAAACTGAGAAACCCCGTCCCGACGGCTGCCAGGACGATCCATCCGTATCCGACGATCGGCGTGCGCGCGAAGGTCGGGACGATCATGGCCACCAGCGCAATCGACGGCAGGAATACGATGTAGACTTCCGGATGGCCGAAAATCCAGAAGAGATGCTGCCACAATAGAGGATCGCCCCCGCGATCCGGATCGAAGAACGGCCAATTGAACGCCCGCTCGATTTCGAGCATGACGTCACCGGCGATCAACGGCGGGAAGGCAAAGAGAATCATGACGGCCACGACGAGGATGTACCAGGCGTAGAGCGGAATCAGATTGATACGCATGCCCGGCGGGCGAATTTTCAGAATTCCGACGATCAGCTCGACGGCCGCCGCGATCGAGGCAATCTCGATGAAGGTGAGGCCAAGCAGCCAGACGTCGCCTCCGATTCCCGGCTGGTACTGGGTGGTCAGGGGAGGATACATGAACCATCCACCCTTCGGAGCGGCGTTGAAGAAGATGGAGCCGCAGACGAAAATGCCGCCGATCAAGAAGCACCAGAATCCATAGGCCGACAGGCGCGGAAACGGCAGATCGCGGGCGCCTGTCATTTCGGGCAGTATGAAAATCGAGAACGCCTCGAAAATGGGGACCGCGAAGAGAAACATCATCACGGATCCGTGGAGGCTGAAGAGCTGGTTGTAAAAGTCCGCGGAGACGAAGTCGTTCTCCGGCACGGCCAGCTGCGTGCGCATGAGGAGGGCCAGGATGCCGCCGAAAATGAAGAAGCAGAAGGCGACGGTGGTGTACCACATCCCCACTTCGGAGTTGTTGACCGCGGACCAGTACCGCCAGCCTTTCGGCGTTTCCCAGGCCTTGAGCAGCCGATCCGCCTGTGCACGGCGGACCTCCACAGGCGGCGCCTCCTCGAGGGGCCCCACGTCCTCCGGACGTTCTTCGAACGGTTTGCCGTCGTCGGTCATTGCAGTCCGGCGAGATAGGCGGCCATGGCATCCAGGTCGTCGCTCGGCAGCATGCCGAATGAAGGCATAAGCACGTCCGGCTTGACCTCATCCGTGTGAGCCGTCCACCGGTAGAATGCATCCCGCTCGGTGGGCAGCATGCCGGCGCCGATGCTCCGCCGTCCGGCAACGTGCGTAAGGTCGGGTCCGACCACGCCGTCGGCCGGCGTCCCGCGCACCGTGTGACAGGCCCCGCAGCCGTTGGCCAGAAAGAGCTCGCGACCGCGCACGGCGAGCGGCTCCGACGGCTCCCGGGCGGGGCGCGCCTCCTGCTCCAGCCACCGGTCGAACTCCGCGCGCTCCGTGACGACCGCGTAGAAGCTCATTAGCGCATGCGACGTGCCGCAGTACTCCGCACAGACCCCCCGGAAAATGCCCGTTCGGATGGGCTCCAGCGTAAGGCGGGTCACACGGCCGGGAATCATGTCCATCTTCCCGCCGATAGATGGGATCCAGAACGAATGGATGACGTCGGGGCTGCCGAGGAGAAACTCGACCGGCTCGTCGATGGGAAGGCGAATTTCGTTGGCCAGATCGAACGTTTCGCCGTTCGGAAGGTGATATCGGACCCGCCACCACCATTGCTCGCCGGTCACCTCGATCTGAAGACTACCTTCCGGTGCAGGCGCCGTCAGGCGTGGAAGCAGCGCCAGACCATATATAAGATATCCGGCAAGAATGAGCGTCGGCAACACCGCACCACCGCCGATAATGAGCATCGCGGCCTGGCGGGGCTTGTCCGGCCTCGGCCGAATGCGCACGGCGTAGATCCCCAGAGCCATCACGACAACCCAGACGACGGCCGCACCCATGGCCATGGCCCAGAACAGATCCGCGATTTCCCGGGCTGCGTAGCCGGCCGGCTCAAGCGCCGACGTCGACCCTCCGCAGCCGCCCAGAAACAACGCAGCACCCGCAACGAGCGCAGCGTCCGCGAACGGCGCACCGCCCGCAAACGGCGCGCGTGACACCGCCGGTCGCGCGCAGTTCGGACGGCAAAGTGCGCTCCACCTCATGCGAACATAGTCGAGTAGATTCCGACGCATCCGGTCGAACATACCCGAACGTCGATTCTATTGCAGTAGGCAACGAGTGCACTTGCCCACTTCGTAACGCTCTGCATCCCCCTGCCAGAGCCTGGCTAGGGGCGCGATCGGCTCAACATGCGGAGGGGGAAGGAATCATACGCTTCCTTCCCCCTCCCCCGTCTGCCCTCGTTCGGACTACTTTACACCGTCAGCTCCACCTTCACCCAACCCGCTTCGCGGCTGTCGAAGGCCTCGTAAGAATCAATGGCATCTCTGATCGGCTGTTGTGTTCGCAGGAGGCCGCACGAATCGAAGGAGAATTACAGTTGTATGAAGCTCGTGAAGAGCTTTGACGACTACGCCGTTTGCTCGAGTCGCCATACCGTTGCGTGGCGAAGCAGCTCTTTCGCTGAGCGAAGTCCGAGCTTCTCCTGCGCGTTTCGGCGGTAGGAATCCACCGTCTTCGGACTGAGGTGCAGCCGTTCGGCAATCGCTCCGATGGAGATCCCCTCGCCGATCATCCGGTAGACTTCCAGCTCGCGATCGGTGAGGTCTCTCACCTTCCCCGCGTCACGGCTCAGGCCCAGCTGCCGTTCAAAGATTCGCTGGCGGATCGGCTCGCTCACGTAAAGGTCTCCGCGCAAAACGGTTCGAATAGCTTTGATCAGATTTGATGCCCCTTCGGACTTCATCACGTAACCGCCGGCTCCGGAACGTAAAGATCGCTCTGCGTAGATGGTCTCGTCAAATGCGGACACGGCGAGCATCGTCAGGTCCGGCATCACGGTACGGAAGAATTGGATCAGATCGAGTCCGCTGCCGTCACTGAGACCTAGATCTAGCAGTAGGAGATCAGGATGCAAGGTTGGCACCTCGTCCCGGGCTTGAGACGCCGAGTACGCAACGCCGCACAGATTCAGGCCGTGCTCTCGTGCCAGGAGTGCCGTGAGCCCTTCACAATAAAGAGGATGGTCGTCTACGATGTAGACCGAGTATTCCATCTGCGGATGCGCTATTGGCCAGGTTTCGGACGTTGTGTTTTGTCCGGTTCTTTTGACGCTCACGCAACTTTCTATACATTCTTCCTCGCTCCGTTTCTTCAACGTTGTAACGGGCTCGAGTTTTGTGATGGACCCCCGCGCGACCATCCGCCTGGGGGCGGCAAAACGCCCCGAAGCCGCTCATCAAGGCAGAGCGGCTCCGGGGCGTTTATTCCGTATTGTACTGCGTCAGGCCCGTTCATCGGAGGCGGGCACGGCCCCTGCTTCAGGCGCATAGATTCTTTCGCAGAGGTGCGACAGCTCTATCAGCTCTTCCTCCGTAAACCGTTCTCCGAAACGGTAAAGGACGGAGGTCACGTCGTCGTGCATCTCATCGAGAAGGGCTCGCCCGGCATCGGTGATCCGGTGCATCGACATCCGCCGGTCTTCCTTGCATCGCTCGCGCTTTACGAGTCCTTTCTTTTCGAGTGAATCGATGAGCCGCGTGACGTCGGGGGCGGGATCGAGCATACGTTCAATGACGTCGCACCGAGGATAGCCCTTCTCCGGTGCTCCGCGCAGGATGCGCAGCACGTTATAATGGGATGTTCCCACGTCGTATTTCTTACATGCCTGATCTATTTGCTCCCGCATTTCCGACGCGGCAACGACGACCCCGAGCAGCGCCTCTTCCGCAATGCTTGCGAAGGCCCTGGTCTGCTTGATCCGCTGTCCGAGCCTCGACGTCATATGTTATTCGTCAATCCGTTCCTATTCGTATGCCGGCGCTGTTCCCGGTCACATGAACCGCGCGTGTCAATGCGTGTTCCCACACACGAATAAACCCGCGGAGCCGCTGCGGCGCTCCGGCGACGTCCTCGATCCTATTCGGCACCGCGGCTCTTTACATGTCCATGCGGACCGAGCTTGAATTCTTCGTTCTTCGCCGTCCATTCTGCGTGCGAGGGAAGGACTTGCGGGTCGCCGGACGCGACGTATTCTTTATTCACGGAAGCCCAGATCCGAATTGCTTACAAAGGCTATGTGCGTCCCGTTCGGCGACCATGAGGGTACGTTGATCGTACCCTGACCGCCAAAAAGATAGGCGATGACCTTCGGCTCTCCGCCATCGACCGGCATGGAGCGCAGAT
>CAZART010000114.1:0-6001 GCA_964487555.1 uncultured Rhodothermales bacterium | reverse complement strand
AAAAGATAGGCGATGACCTTCGGCTCTCCGCCATCGACCGGCATGGAGCGCAGATAGACTTGCTTGTAGAACGGATGGGCGTCCGGGGCGACGTCGGGCAGATAGGAGATGAACACCATGTTCTTACCGTCCGGTGAGATATGGGGAAACCAGTTGTTCAGCTCGTCGTCGGTCAGCTGCTCCTGCTCGGTCCCGTCGGGCCTCATCCTCCAGATCTCCATGGAGCCGCTGCGAACGGAGTTGAAGTAGATGTATGCGCCATCCGGCGAGTACTCCGGTCCGTCGTCGAGTCCCGGGGCATCGGTCAGGCGGATCTCCGCGCCACCCTCCACCGGAATTTTGTAGACGTCGTAATCACCCCCACGCTGCGCGGTATAGGTAAGATAACGGTCGTCGTCCGACCATCCGTGCAGGTACGAAGGCCCCTCGTTCGTGACCTTCTTCGGCGTCCCACCCTCTATGGGCACCGTATAAATGATGGACTGGCCGTCGTGCTCTTCGGGGTGATGGCTGATCGCGAGCATCGTCCCGTCGAACGAAATTACATGGTCGTTATTGTTGCGGGTAGCGAAGTCCGTGTTGATGACCTCCGGCTGCCGCGTTGCGAGATCGAATCGGTAGAGCAGTCCGTTGTGGTTGTAGATGAGTGCCTTGCCGTCGGTCGTCCAATTCGGCGCTTGCAGCGATTCGGGGATCCGATACAGGATCTTCCGATGGCCGGTGTCGACATCCATAACCTCGAGATTACTGCCGATGTAATCCTGATACGCCACGTCGCCTTCGGCCGGCGGGATCACCATGCGCACGTTGGTGAAAGCAGCCTTCTCGAGCACGTCTTCGTTGTGCGACGTAACGAACAGTCCGACGTAGACGTCGTCCGGCAGATCCATCCCGGTAAGCTCGGTCCGTTCAAACTCTTCACCAAAACGTGCGACGGACATGATGTACCTGCCGCCCGTCCGCTCGAGCTGGATCACGTCGGGTGCGGTCGTAGACGCCTGCATCTCCTCGGTCTCGCCCCCCTGCGCGCGGCGGAATTGCAGGGCCGCGAGACCGTCCCCGTGCACGGCGACATCAACGTACGCCGCCTTCGCGTCCAGGCTCGATCGGATGATCCATCCGAGTTTTCTGTGCGGATCCACTCCCTCGCTCAGGAATCGCGCGTGCGTGCGAAGTATGAAATCGCCGGCCAATCGTTTCCAGACGAAATAAAATTCATCGGTATCGAACCACATATTGGCGCCCGATCCCTCCACGATGTACTCCTGGCGTTCGGCGTCGAACAGAACCGATCCCGGAATATTGGCGGATCCGACATTCGTATAGCCGTCGAAGAATCCGACTTCAGGCTGTGCTTGGGTGGTCCACGACAGCAGCAACATGAGTCCGAGGAGCAGCGTGAAACGAGGAAATCCTCTCATCCCTTCCTTCAAAAATGGTTATACTCTCCGGGCTCGGGTAGCGCTTGACGCGTGGGAGCATTTCGGCGCATTCATGCGTCTTTCAGCGAGATTACGCGTCTGCCGGCAATATCACGCGGCCTTCGCTCATTTAAGGAGTCGTCCATCACTTGAAAAATGCGGCATGAAACGCTTTCCCCTACTGATCACTACACTTCTGGTTACCATCGCGGCACTCTCATCCGCCTGTACCACGGAACGCACATCCGACGTGGGTGAGGATACGACGGCTGCGGCCGAACCCGCAAATCAGACCTTCCGCTTTCAGGGCGATTTTGACGGGCCGCTCGGGCTCCAGCTCTACAGCATCCGACATGCTATGGAGGATGACGTGCCCGGCACGCTGGCGTGGGTCCGCAACGCCGGATTCCAGGAAGTCGAGCTCGCCGGCACCTACGGCCTGCCCCCCGAGCGGTTCAAGCAGGAGCTCGACAATGCCGGCCTGACAGCCACGTCGATGCACACCGGCTACCAGCGCTTTCGCGACAGCCTCGAGGTCGTACTCGATGAAGCCGAGCTATTCGGGGTCGACTACGTCGGCATAGCGTGGATCCCTCACGACGGCGATTTCACGGTGGAGCAGGCGCGCCGGACCGCCGCCGATTTCAACGAGTGGGGACGTGCGGCGTCCAATCAGGGACTGACCTTCTTCTACCACGATCACGGATATGAATTCAAGCCGGCGGAAGACGGGACCGTCCCGTTCGACGTGCTCCTCGAGGAGACGGACACGGATGACGTCAAATACCAGATGGACGTCTTCTGGACCTTTCATCCCGGTGCCGATCCCGCGGCGCTGCTGCGCGCGCACCCCGGCCGATGGGTCTCGCTCCACGTCAAGGACATAAAGGAAGGCACGCCGACGGGCGACTTCAGCGGGGGCTCACCACCCGAGACGAAGGTGCCCGTAGGCACGGGTCAGATCGACTGGCCGGAAGTTCTTAAGGCGGCCGACGAGGTCGGTGTTGCACGGTACTACATAGAGGATGAGAGCCCCGACCCGATGGGCAACATCCCGCAAAGCACGCGGTACCTCGAGCAGGTGACCTACGCCGGAGAGTGACGCTCAGCAAGCGATCGCCTTCGGCCGTGGCCGCCATTCGTCAGGCGGCTGCGCATTCCTACAACACTTCTACGCTTAATTAAACGACAGGTGGCTCGGCAGGTCATCTTGTACGACCTGAACATCCTGGAGGGCGAACCACCCTTCGTTTTCGTCGCCGGCGCTGTTGCGAAAGGGTACCTCGGGATCGGCCGCTTCAATGTCCACGACGTAGGCGAGGTCCTTCCGGATTTCTATTCCATCCTGCCCTTTACCGACGGGAACGTCCTTCGCAATGTCGGCGACGCGGCCGGTAAGGACACCGATACTGATCCCCATCCGGTCATAGAGATGAACGCGGACGCGCTTTCCAATGATTGAATACTCGGACATGTGCGGTGTATTGATTAGGACGATTCCTTGTTACCTCGCGGTCACGGCGAACGACACCGTGCGCGCGGCTCCGCCGGCCTCGACACGATTGAAATACAACTCACCGCTGGTGTACGTTCGCGTCTGCCCGCCGTTCAGCTAAACACCACCGTCTTATTCTCGTGCACGAGAAGGCGATCCTCCAGGTGCCACGTGACCGCACGCGCCAGAACCGTGCGCTCGATGTCCTGGCCGAGCCTCTTGAGCTCGTCCGGGCCGGGACGATGCGAGACGCGAATCACATCCTGCTCGATGATGGGCCCCATGTCCAGCTCGCCCGTCACATAGTGCGCCGTCGCACCGATAAGCTTCACGCCGCGTTCATAGGCACGGCGATACGGATCCGCGCCGACGAACGCCGGAAGAAAGGAATGGTGGATGTTGATGATACGGTCCGGAAAGCGCTGAACGAACCTCTCGGTCAAAATTTGCATGTACCGCGCCAGGACGATCACGTCCGCCGCCCGCTCGAGGCGCTCCAGAATGAATCCTTCCCCCTCCTCTTTTTTTCCCTTCTCAATAGGAATGTGGTAAAACGGAATCCCGAACCGTTCCACCGACTCGCGGAGATCCGCGTGATTACTGATTACCTGCGTGATCTCGCAGCGCAGCTCTCCCCGATCCGCCCGCCACAACAGCTCCTGCATCGCGTGGTCGTACTTCGAAACGAGGATAGCCACCTTCTTCAGCTCGGATGCGTAGCTGATGCGCCAGTCCATCTCGAACCGATCGGCGACGGCGTTGCCGAAGGCGCGCTCGAGCACCGGACGAGAGAGATCGAGGTGAGGCGTCTGGAATTCAAGGCGCATGAAAAAGACCCCGCCCTCCGGATCCGTGGAGTGCTGATCGAGGGACGTGATGTTCGCGCCGTGGTTGTAGAGAAAATTGGAAACGGATGCCACAATGCCCGGCCGGTCCGGACATTTGATGAGCAGTCGAGCCGTGGTCTCGGGCTTCATCGCATACAAGGGCGTCTACTCGTACCGCTCGTACTGCTGGTAATCCTTCTTACGAAGCCGATCCTTCGCACGGGAAATTGCCTCTTGCTGCAAAATGCGTTCGGCTGTGCGAACGTCTTCACCGCCTTCCTGTTCGGACAGCTCCTCGGCGGACAGCCGCGCGTGTTGGGCAAAGAGGTAGCTGCGCGACGAAAATACAAAGATCACGTACTCGAGCGCTGAATGTCCGTTGCCGCTCCGGCCCAGGAAGTGGCCCGTGAAGGCATATCCGTTCCATTCATCAAGGTATTCTTCCATTGACGTCTATATCTCGAAAAACCGTAGCGGGGACTTGCCGGGCGGGGATGTCCGGCGAGACTCCAAATTAACGGACGTACGGACGAGCCGCCACTATTCGACGCGAATTTCGAGTGTGATGACGGGGTGCGTGCCCGGCGCCGTAACGGCATTCAACACTTCGAACGGAAGCTCAAGAACGGCGCGCCGCTCCAGCGTTTTGATCTGAATCCGTGTCCGTTCGTTGGGCGCCACCTCGACGAGGTCGCCGTGCGCGTGGAACGAAAACTCACTCCGGTTCTGAAGAATGAACCTGGCATCGGACGTGTTCTCGAGAACGACGTCGAGGACGGCCGTCTCACCTTGATAGCCCGATTGAGCAACCGAAACGGAGGCCTCGATCAGTGGACCGATCCATTCGTCACGACCGATCAGCATGTTGTCGAACCATACGGCGGTTCGCTTCGCCACGAGAGCTTCGTGCAGCGCCTCCGCGGTGCGCTCGGCCGCAAAAACGAGGGTGACCGGACGATGCCCATGGGGCACGTCATACTCCCAGTCGATCAGTCCATGCACGTCCGACGTGCCCATGATGGTGAGATCGTGGTCGAGCGCAATCTGAAACGCTTCATCCGAGTAGGTGGTCTCATTTACTACTTCAATCCCGTTGAGAAGGCCCTCCGCGATGAGCTGCAGATGCATTTCCGTGAGTGCCGCCACCCCGGTAGGTGCCTGGGCCGTCCACGCGGGATGATTCCAGAAGATGAACGCACCCTGGCGCCGTGCCTCCTGAAAGACCGGCAGCGGATCATCCTGAAGCATCGGATTCACGTTCTCCAGGAAAATCGCATTCGCGTGGCCCGGGGGCATCGATCTGGTGATCTCGGACCCTCGGATCACGATTAGATCGGTGTCCGTCGCCTCTTCGTACGCAATGTCGAACGACCGATTTCGGTCGGGATGCGGGATGTCGGCCCTGTGCGGCTGGTATTCGAGATGGTCGGTGACGGCAATGGCGTCGAGGCCGTCGCGCGTCGCCTCTTGCACGCGAATGTTGGGCCAGACCGCTCCATCCGAAAAGACGGTGTGAATGTGGAGATCGGTCTTCAGCGTATGATACCCCGGCACGTCGGGAAAATCGATGACGCGGTCCGGATGACCGTGCAAATGCTGGGCCTTCACAGACACGGACGCCGTGAACAAGACGAGGACAAGCAGGGGGAATGGCTTCATCATAGGGATGGTATTTGATCGTCGGATTCCACGAAACGGCGCGAAACGGCGCTGCGACGATGAGGTCACACGGTTCGAGCCTTCATGATAATGTAATAGCTGTCCATCTATTGCGTCGCCGAGTTTGCGGGCCCTTTGGCGGCGAATTCGATATCTTGGCTCATCCGCCGTCCACCTCGCATATTCGTCGTGGATTGCGTCCGCCAATCACCACACGGACTTGACCGATGCTACAGCCGGTCTACGTCAACTGCCCAAAAGGCCATCGCCTGAAAGGCGCTCGCGCTTCTCCCGGTCTTCTGGTGCGAATCAGCGGCCGGTGCTCCGCCTGCGATGAACGTACCGTGGAACACGGCTTTGTGACACCGTTCGGGGGCGGCTTGATTGCCGTTCATCGCCTCGATCGTTCCACCGCCGTTTCGGCGGCGGAGGTCACGCGCGAAATGACGAAGTTAGCGGAGCACGCCGATGCCGACGACTTCGTATCCCGCCTGCCCGACGCGACGAATCTCCTGGACACCCGGCAGGTCCTGCAGGGACTTCGCCTCTGGCTGCATTACCGCGGACGCCGCGGCGCGGCCGTGCCGGAAGACGGTTTC
>CAZART010000113.1:0-16941 GCA_964487555.1 uncultured Rhodothermales bacterium | reverse complement strand
CGGTACGCTCCCACGCGGAGCGCCTCGTGCCGGTTGCGGATGCCGATGAGGTGCTTGTAGTGCGCCAGCAGATCCTCGTCGACCGCCACCACGTCGGGTTCGCGCGTCGTCCCGTCCGGGTTGACCATTTCCGGCTCGTACTCGAGGTCGCTCCATACCATCGGCTTGCGGCTGTCCGGATCGTTCGCGCCCCACATGCCTACCTCGTCGCCATAGTAGATCATCGGCGCACCGACGTAGGTCATCTGCATGATCGCGAACAGCTTCTGCATCCGGCGTTCCTCGTCACCGGGCTTCGAGACGTCATAGTCCGGATTGCCGCCTTTGGACCATCCGAAGTACTCGCCCCAGTCGCGGAAGGACGCTTTGCCGCGGTTCACGACGTGCGAGCCGATTCTGTTCGCGTCGTGGCTGCCGAACAGGTTCATAGTGACGTAGGCGACCTCAGGTGGGTACGCCTTGCGCATCTCTTCGAGCAGCCGGTCGAATTCGGCGGCCGAAATGCGCTTCTCCGGCGGGTCGAAGAAGAATTCGGCGGAGGCGAACGCAAAGTTGTAGCTCATCTCGCCGTCGAACTCGTCGCCCTGGAGGTACGGCACGACCTCTTCGGTTGGCAGGACGAGCTCGGCCGTGAGGTACGCTTCCGGGTTGATGGAGCGGACGTGCTCTCGCCAGTCTTTCCAGAAGTTGTGAGCCACCATAAAAGCCACGTCGAGTCGCCACCCGTCGATGCCGTGCTCGGGGCCCATGCCCTTCGGGTTCATCCAGCGCTCGGTCGCGGCGAACACGTAGTCGCGCGGGCCGGGCGCCAGGCCGGTGCTGTCCTCCCGAAACTCCGGCAGCGACTTCACGCCGAACCAGCCCTGGTAGTCGAATTCCGAGCGGCCCGGCGTCGACGGATCGTCCCACGACGTCACGACGAACCAGTCGCGGTACGGGGAATCCTGCTGATTTTCCACGAGATCGCGGAAGGCGAAGCTATTGATGCCCATGTGGTTGAAGACGCCGTCGAAGATGATGCGCATCCCGCGCTCGTGCACCTTCCGTATCAGCTCGAGCACCAGCTCATCCGCGCTCGTCCAGACCCAGGTGTCGGGGTCCAGCGGGTTCTCCTGGGCTATCAGTGCACGGTCGCCCTCCGGATCCGGCCCAAAATTGGGGTCGACGTGGTGATAGCTCGCACCATCGTACTTGTGCAGTGAGGGGGCGTCGAACACCGGATTCAGGTAGAGGGCCGTGACGCCCAGCTCTTGCAGGTAGTCGAGCTGATCGATGATGCCCTGGATATCGCCTCCGTAGCGACGTCGGAGCAGGTGTCTCCACAACTGGCGGTCTCCGTTCTCCCGCTCGTAGGGCTGCAGCTCATACCAGTCACTACCCCACGGATGAACCTGCCAGGCCTTCGGCGGCTCGGGAGGATCGGCCCCCTCGATGTCCTCGACGGTCGGATCGTTGGAGGGATCGCCATTCCGGAAGCGCTCCGGGAAGATCTGGTACCAGACGACTTCTTTGGCCCAGGCGGGTACGAATTCGGCGCCGTTGTCTGTGCCTGGCATCTTTTGGGTGTATGCTGAATCGGCAGAGCATATTAGGAGCACGGCGCCGAGAAGAGATCGCAGGATCATGGAAACCGCGAGGACACGACGGAGATGGAATCCGCTACCGGGCAGTAATCAGCTTGTCATCGATCAAGTTCCTGTCCCTTCAGTGCTATCGAATTCCGAAGAATGCAGAGACCGAGGGTAGAGCGACCATCATCGATAAATGCGAGGACGAATGCCTCGGGACCCCTCACGCGAGCGGGCGACGGCGACGGTCCGATGCTCAGCCACGACGAGCAGCGAAAGCTAATCAAGTAGAAATCGAAGCACCTCACGCACGAACAGGTCGGGGTCGGTATCCATTGCAACATGTTGTTGCCTAGGTAGGCTAACGATGCGGCTATGGATCCATAATGGAACCACCCGCGATCTCTAAATCCATCAACAGTGAAGACATCGCCTGCTTAGAGCAGATTCAGTTAGCGACGCCGCGCGGACCTGAGCTTTTAATCGCGGAGGCCCGTGCGTTGTATGGGCGGGTCGGCCGGAAGCTGCCTGATCTGGTGAGCGAGGGCAAGGAGGAGGGGAGAGTGTGGGGATCGTCGTATCGTCGACCAATTTCCTGAGACGGCGATCCTTCTCGAGGATTTCGCGGGTTGAAACCGGGGGCGTCGTCTTGCCGCGGCGTTTATCGATTCGTCTTCACATTTGAGACCGACTTGTAGATCTCAGAAGGCGGTGTACCTGAGCACGAACCGATCGTCCTATCTAATTTTGAGGTGGACGCGTCACTGACCCATTCTACTGCCGCAGCGGCAGCTATGAGAAGCGTGACGAGATGTGAGACATCCCTTACCTTTCTCGGGAGGGAGACCGACTTGTGCTTGCCCTGTCGATGTTCAGCGGTGGGACCGCCGCCTGAGGTGAGCCCTTTCGTACTCTGCCGACGCGTCCGCGTTGATGCGTAGAAACGCGTATGAGAAGTAACCGCAAGGCGTTTTTATCTATTCGCCTGTAACGGTCTTGTTGTTACGGGACGCCCCCGTTTGCCAACAGCTACATCGTTTGGTGTCCCAGTCGATCTGCGACAGCAGGTCGAATGTGCACGGTTGGGGTATCGAATCTGCATTATCGTTCGCTTTTCAGTCTTCCGACCAGTCGCGTATGTGAGACTCACCGCCCGTCGGCAGCGGCCTATGATCATATCGGCCGTAAAGGCCGGGGGGCCTATCCGGTCCTTGAGCGTACCCGCTTCGGGCCGCTAGTTTCTCAAACATTGAGACTACCCCGGCACCCTCGATCCGCCCATCGTGCTCATCAAGCTCGAGTGCGCAGATCGAACGACCTAGGCCGCCACGCGACGGCTCGGCGAGATCTTGTAGAAGAGGTCAGGTCGGTACTCTACCCTCCGCTTCCAAATGCTGTAAAGTGTGCTGATGATTTTGCGCTGCGTGTTCAGGCGCGCGTGCACCGGGTCACCGGTCCGCGCCAAAGAGGCGTCGTAGAAGGCCTCCACTTCGTTGTATTCTTTTGAACGCCGCGCGGCCCCTACGGCGCGGTAGGAGATCGCCTTCAGTTCGCCGTGGCCCGACTTATCGAGCTGCTCATAGCCCAGCGGTTTGCCGGCGCTGGTCTGGGAGCGAACAGCCAGGCCGCAGTAGCGCCAGATCTTCTGCCTGTTTGAAAACCGATGCGGCGTCTGGATGAAGGCGTCGAAGAGGTGGGCTCCCTTGGGCCCGATCCCCGGCATCGCCTGGAACCGCTCGATCTCTCCGTAGCGCCGGCCGAGCTCCTGGAGGTGCCGCCAAGAGTCACTCCACGCGGCCACGGCCGCATCCAACATCGCGTAGAGCCGCTCGAGCTGACGCCGAATCGACCGCTCAGACACCTGCTTCAAGTAGCCGGCACGCCCTCGCGGATGGTAGATCGAGTACCCGTCGATCTCGTGAATCCCCCACCGTCGATATTTGGCCTTGATCTTCGACTTCCAGCCGCGCTGCTCGTTGCGTAGCTTCATATACTCTCGCGCGGCTTCCTTGAAGATCGCACGGTGATCCTCCTCTGGATGATAGACGCGTTTGAGTTCGCCCAGACGGGTGAGCCGGCAGAGGGAGTACGTGTCGACCCCATCGGACTTGTGCACGTTCTTGCTAATCAGATCGTTCTCTCGCGGATCGCAAACGATAAGTTCGTCCACATACGGGCGCAGCGTGCGAGCCACCCAGAGCGCCAGTGACGCCTCCTCAATCGTTACGATCTTCCGCTTCGCTTCCACGGCCACGACCGCCTGAATCAGGCGCGACTCGCTCGTCTTCACGCGCCACTGGTTCTGGTACATACCGTCTAAATCCATCCAACCAAGCACACACTGCCGAGCGTGGACATCGATCGCGATGTATGCTACCTTCTTCATAAGAGGACCTCTCAGGGCTGGTTAATAGAGCGTTATGGTGAAACTCTAATCTAATCAGTACTGAGGGCGTCCTCTTCTCATATTACCGGTCCTGACGCACGGCGCGCCTGCCTGGAACCATTCGAACAATCAAAACGCCGCCTAACGATGAAAAACGCAACCCTCCGCCTGCTGCCGCTCGTCCTGCTCGCCTTCGCCGTCTCCGCCTGCGAAGGGGAGAGAGACGTTCCCCAAGAGGAGGCGCCGGCCGCGAGCACTCCGCCCTATCACATCGAGCTCGAGACGCCGTCCGAAGCCGCCGCCTATTACGCAGCCGACGATGTCTATCTGCTGTCGAATTTCGGATCGGGCGGACCCACTGCGATCGACGGCGACGGCTTCATTTCGCGCGTCGAGGCGGAGACGGGAGAGATCGTCGAGCTCGAGTGGATCTCCGGCAATCTAAGCGCGCCGAAAGGGATGACGATCGTTGGCGACACGCTTTACGTGGCCGATATGGATGCCGTACACACGTATGACCTGGCGAACGGCGGCGCGCCGCTCCGTGAGATCGCTGTGGATACTTCGCGGGTGTCCTTTCCGAATGACGTGTGCGCTGGAGCTGACGGCGTCGTTTATCTGACCGATACAGGTCTGAATCCGGATTTCTCGTCCTCGGGAACGGACGCCGTCTATCGCCTGGACGGAGACAGCCTCGTTCAGTTTGCGGCCGGTGCCGACGTGTTGCAGGGTCCGAACGGCTGCTGGGTGGATGACGAAGGGCTGCTTGTGGCGACCTTCGGTGCGAATGAAGTCCTGCGGATCGGTGGCGACGGAAGCGTCACGACGGCGGCGACGCTTCCCTCCGGCGGGCTCGACGGCATTGTGGGAAGCGACGGGACGCTGTACGTCACGAGCTGGGAAGCCGGATCGGTGTATCGGCTAGAACACGCGATGGGAGAGAGCGCCGTCGTCTCTCCGGATACGCCCTCGCCGGCCGCCCTCGCCCTCGACACCATGCGCGACCGCCTCGTCGTTCCATTGCTAGATCTGGAGACCGGTCCGCCGTTCCGTGTGGTGGTCGTGCAGCTGGAAGGTGAATAGTCCGTAAGCGTCGGCCTTCTTTTTTCACTCGGCAACTGAACGCTACGGATCCTTAGCTGTTCGGCAGCGCGGCTTATCGCCACGCGGCTCGCGGAAGACCTGCCAAGTTTGAGAAGCGCTTGGACCATCACATCGCGCAATCGGTGCAGGCGAAGCAATCGCCAAAGGTGTCCGACTATTTATAGCTGCGACAGGTGAACTTGGATCGACCTACTCAATAACGTCTTGCACCCTGTTAGAATGAGTCCAGAATCACGACGCCTTGCGGGCATATTGCTCGTCATTATGCCCACGGTCATCTACGGGGGCGTCAGCATACTTACGCTACTTATCGGCGATTCCTCATATATGCAGAACGAACTCCGACAGGACTTGTGGCGTGCGGGCCACGCTCATGCCGGCGTGCTGCTCATACTCTCCCTATTGATCTTGCGCTACGTCGACGAAGCGGCTCTCTCGGGTAAAATGAAGCGCCTGGTTCGCACCCTCATCCCGTCATCGGCCATTTTATTGCCGGCGGCCTTCTTCTTTTCGGTTCTGGATCCTACGGCCACGGATCCAAACTTTTTGATCTATCTCGCCTATCTCGGGGCCGTTCTGCTGGCGGTCGGACTTGTCATCCTGGGAATCGGATTAATCAGAATTGGCGGCGATACGGCCGTCTAACGAACGTCAATTTTCGGAATATCTGGCACGCGAAACCCGGCGATGCACGTCGTCGCGTCATTCATACCGTAGCGTCCGCGCCGGATTGATCGCGGCGGCGCGCCACGACTGGCCCAGCACCGTCAGTACCGAGATGATGAGGGCGACGATCGTTGCCGGAAGCAATATCACAGGATCCACGTCAATGCGGTAGGCGAAGCCCTCGAGCCATCTTGACGAGGCGTACCAGGCGAATGGCGCGAACGATCAATTTGCGTGCCTGGAGTCGCTAAAAAGAGAGATTCACGCCGGCATCATCGCCGGATTGCTGCCATACCACGGTTACAACCTGCTAACGTCGAACTCCGGGTCAAATGGATTGACAAAAGTGACACCGTCGAGAGTGGCGCCCACGTTGAAGTCTTCGCTCAGGACAAATGGCACCTGATTGAGCCGAGCCGCTGCCCAGATCTGGGCATCATAATATGCAAGTCGGAAATCCCTGACGCCGCGTACCGCCTCCTGTATGATTGCCGGCGTGAGCGGCAGGACGACCATGGCACGTGAATAGACCTCCACTTGACGATAAACCTCATCGATCGCCGCGAGGCTCCGTCCCCGGCGGAGGGTCGCGTTTGCAAATTCGGCCAACACCTGCGCTGAAATGACGGCAAGGCGCGCCGGAGCCAGGTATCGAAGCAGCTCGGAGGCTCGCGCCATCCGCTGCGGATCCTCCTCGTCCGTGGCGTAGATAAGGACGTTGGAATCGAGCAGGTAGGTCATGACGTTGGTTTCTTGACCCACCGCTCTTCGCGTTCGGCGTAGAGCTCTTCGCGGTTGAATGTATAGCCCTTCGGAAAATGAAGGTGTTTAGCGAGCCGCAGATTACCTTCGATCATCTCATCGATCAGCTGACGCCGATCGCCGGGCACGAACGGCCCGTTTTCGTGCTTGAGATGCCGGTCCAACGCCTCTCGGACGATTTCCGCTTCCGTGAGGCCTTCCGCGCGTGCGCGGTCTTTAAGGGCCCGGTCCTGCTCGGGTGTGATGTAGAGTTGCTTGCGGATCATCGTTGCGTCGGCCACGGCAGTTCCGTCACGTTATACATCTTATACATCATGCTACACCGCGCTGTCATGCGGGTTCCAGCGAAGGGATCGGCGAAACGAATGCAATACAGATAGGTGAACGCCGGTTCGCCGCGTCAGGCAAGGACGTCGTCCACGGAGGTGGACAGGTTCGAAAATGTCTGGATGGTCAATGGCTCGCCGGGCCAAGCTTTTTGATACGCCGAAAACCGCTCTCAGACGGTTCGCGGTAGACCTCGACGAGCTTGTCGGGAAGATTGATGATCCGGAATTCCGAGATACCCGCACGGGCATAGAGCGGAACCTTCGCCGGATGGTCGGCACCGAGCCAAACCGCGCCTGGGTCGGCCGGTTGATCGCGGCCGCAGGCATGCGCGCCTCGCTGTCGGATTTGCTGGACGCCGTGATGGGACACGCCGTCGGGCCGCTCCAGATCCGGCAACTATTCTTTCGCCTGGAGCTCCGGGCATACCGGATTTACGGGGGCGTCCAGGTGGATGGACCCGCGCACGAACGTGTTCGTCATCGTGCTCACGAACCGGGCAATCCGATACTTAAGAACTGCAGGGATCACGCGATATATATGGCAGGATATCGCAAAAAGATCGTTATGTGTCGGTAATCGCCCGTTGCCATATTGCGCCATTGCAATAAGTAGCCTTATTGAAGATTATCCCTACGCAACGACGAAGTAGGGGGACATCAAAAAACCCCTGGATTGAAATCGTGAAGGTTGCCGAGCAAGCTCATCACAAAGTCAGTCGCGTCATCGTTGCCTGCCGGGGTTGTATATAGGTAGGGCACCCGCGTCCCGTACATCATGAGACTTGCACTTCCGCGGTTTAGCGCGTTCGTGCGTCTTGTCCTTGACCGCCTTTCGACGGCGCGTGCGTATCTCGCACGTCCCTGGTCGTCCTTTCGCAAACGGTCTGGCGCTTTGGTTGGTACATCTGACGAGTTCGACGTCTAAGCAATATGCAAGCACTTACCTCTCGTGAGGACGTTTCCGTCAAAAGCTATCGGCAGACGCGTCGGTTGGTTCTGTTATTGGCGTGGATGCTCGTCGCGGCAGGTGTCGGAATCGGCCTGTACGGAGTATATATGACGCTTGGCCCGGCCTATTCCCTCGACGAGATCGGGGAGTTCGTCGGAGGTACAGCGGGGTCATTATGGGCGCTCGCAGGGCTGTTCTTCATATACGCAGCCTTCGTAGGGCAACAGGAGGAACTCGTATATCAGCGGGTGGAGCTACGTAGTACGCGAGAGGAGTTGCAGTTTCAACGCGACGACCTGGCAGAACAGCAAATATTGCAAAATGAACAGGCTCGCAAGCAGATCTTCGAAAGTACGTTCTTTCAGCTATTGCGCTTGCACAGTGACATCGTCCACCGTATCAGGTATGAAGACGTCGATATTCAATTCGTTGACGGTGCGAGGCCTCAATCAGATCGACTGAGTGGACGAGAGGCTTTCCGCTCGTTCTACGGTCGATTTGACCAATCCTACCGACACTGGACCAACGTCATTACGACGCGGCCCGAATACGAACAGGCCTCTTCAGATCCGAGGGACGTAGATCGCGAAGACCTGGAGCAGGCGATTGTCCAATCTTATGAGGATTTCTATGTCGATGTTCAGTCCGATTTAGGTCACTATTTTCGCAATCTGTATCAGATGGTCATGTTCGTGGATTCGTCCTCTGCAGCGCTCGAGGAGAAGGAATCGTACATGAGCTTCATAAAGGCACAATTGTCCAGCTATGAGCTCCTCGTATTGTTTTACAAGGGTCTGAGCAACTACGGCCGTGGCAATTTTAAGCCGCTCATCGAACGATACGCCCTCCTCGAGAACATGCCGATAGGCCGTCTCATCGATGCTCGGCACAAAGAGCTGTACGGCGGCGACGCCTTTGGTGCCGGCTCGTGATCCTCGAAGCAGTTAGGCATCCCTCGTTCTCTTCGGGAGCCGCTGCATCGCACCCCGCATCGGTGCGCGCATGACTGCCGTTCAATGCATCATCGTGGCGTTATTCGTGCTGCTGCATCTCTTTGGGGGTAAGCTGCTTTTTCTGGACGTGGTTCCGCGAAGCCGCTGACTGTCGATTGCCGGCGGCATCTCGGCAGTCTACGTGTTTGTACACGTGCTTCCGGAGCTCGGAGCCGTCCATCACGGCTCGCGCCCAACGCCGCCGGCCGCTATCCGTTCGGTTCGAGCATGGATACGCAGGTGCCACTGAAGGCAATTCCGCTTTTGACGGCGTCCGTTTGGAGCGCATTGATACGCGGCCTGATTGCGAGCGTGTTAAAACTCGCGAGCATCTATCGGCCTGAGGTCAACGAATAGACCCGGTCAATCCCTGAGTACAGTTCAGTCGTCAACAGAATCACTCGTACCGCAGGCTTCTCACTGGTTTCAACATCCCCGCCCGGACCGCCTGATAAGCGACGGTGAGCACCGCCGCTGCCAGGGCCGCCCCACCGGCCAGAAGGAAAAGTCCCGGCCCGAGCTCGATCCGAAATGCGAACCCGTCGAGCCAGCGTTGAATCGCCAGGTAGGCCACCGGCGCGGCAATGACGAAAGCGAGCGCGACGAGACGGACGAACTCCACGGTAAGGCGACCGGCGATGGATGCCGTCGTGGCACCCAGGACCTTCCGCACGCCGATCTCCTTCGTGCGCTGCTGGATTGTGAAGGCCCCGAGGCCGAAGAGACCAAGGCAAGCGATTGTGAGAGCAAGCACGGCAAAGACGCCCGACGTACGCGTCAGACGCTGCTCGGCCTGATAGAGCGCGTCGTAGGACGCCTCGACGAACGTGACCTCAAACGTCTGATCCGCCAGCAGCCGGCCCCACGCGGCCTCGATGTGCGCGAGCGCATCGTCGCGCCCGCGCGGAGAGATCTTCACGATCGGATAGCGCCCCCGCTGCCAGTTGTTCGACAGCACGACAGGCTCGACCGGATCGACGAGCGACCGGTAGTGGAAGTCCCGCACGACGCCGATCACCGTCCCGAGCGGAGCGTCGTCTTCGGCGAAGAAAATCTTCTTTCCGATGGGATCGTCCCATCCGAAGTCGCGGACGGCGGCCTCGTTCACCAGGACCGCCGCCGAGTCCGCGCCACGTCCCGTGATGCCGCGGCCCGCGGCGAGCTGGAGTCCGAGAACGTCCGCATAGCGCTCGTCGACTTCGGTCCATATGGCCGCGATGCGCGCGGAACGGGGCGCACCCTCCGGTCGGAGCGGCATCGTAAAGTAGCGCGAGCTCGTCGGCCATAGCGATCCGAACGAGACCTCCTGCACACCCGGATGACGCAGGAGTTCCTGCCGCAGCGCATCGGTCCGTGACGCGTCGGCCTCGCGGAAGGGATAGTCCAGCACGAGCAGGTGCTCCTTCTCGTACCCCACGCCCGCATTCTGCATGTAGATGAGCTGCCGATATATGACAACAGTCGCTATCATGAGTCCGATCGAGAGCGCAAACTGAGCGATGACGAGAACCCGCCGGATCGATCCGCGCGAACGCGGATCGAGAATGCCGGACTTTAGCGCCGCCGCCGGCCGGAACGACGAGACGACGAGCGCCGGATAGCTCCCCGCGGCGAGCCCGACGAGGAGGCTGATGACCGGAACGCTGAGCGCCGGCTTCCAATCAGATAGCAGGAAAAGCGGTGTGAGTGCCTTACCCGAGAGCGCGTTGAACGCCGGCATGAACAGCATAAATATCGCGAGGGCCCCAAACGTCGCGAGGGCCGTTGCAAGCAGGGATTCGGTAAGGAACTGCCCCACCAGCTGGGTGCGGTGTGCGCCCATAGCCTTGCGGACGCCGACCTCCGCCGCTCGCCGCGCGGCCCGAGCCGTTGAGAGATTGATGAAGTTGATCCCGGAGATGAGTAGCAGGAACGCCGCCAGGGCGGCGAGGATGACGACGGTGCGGATGTCGCTGTTGGCCTCCAGCTCGCCGCCGAGGCGGGAGTGCAGGTGGATGTCCGTCAAGGGCTGAAGCCCAGGCTCGATCCGGAGCAATTCGGGAATATCGGACCCGGACCGCGCTGCCACCAGCGACGCCAGCTTCGTTTCCAGCGACCCAATCGAGCTTCCAGGCGAGAGCCGCAGGTACGTATAGCTGTTGAACACGCGCCAGTTGTTGTCGAAGTAGCCGGCCGTGCGACCCTGATTCCACGTTTCCAGGGAAAGAAGAATGTCGAAGTGGACGTGCGAGTACGAAGGGAATCCTTGCACGACGCCTACGATCTCGAACCCGGTGGCCGGACTCTGAGGTGCCACATCCGGAAACGTCACGACCTCTCCGATCGGGCTCCGGTCGCCGAAGTACGCTTTCGCTGCCGTTCGCGTAACGACGGCGGTATTGGGGCGCGTGAGGGCGGCGGCAGGATCTCCCTCGACGACCTCGACCGTGAAGACGTCGAAGAAGGACGCATCCACATAGAGGAACTCGGGATCCTTAAACCGATCGGCGCCAACTGCCAGAACGTCGTGGTTGCTGAAACCCGCCCGCAGCAGCCGCGTCGCGGCAAGTACCTCGGGTATCTCGGCCGCGAGGGTGGGTCCGGCCGCCGGAAACGTATGCGCGTATCGTGTGCCGCCCGCCGCCATCTGCTCGGTCGTCACGCGCACAATCTGATCCGCGTGCTCGTGAAAGGCGTCTTAGCGCAGCTCGTCCAGCACGTAGCACGTCAAGAGGAGACAGCCGGCCATCCCTACCGAGAGCCCGAGAATATTGGCGGTGTTCAGACCCTTCTGCCGTTTCATCGTCCGGAAGACGACGCGAAGGTAGTTGCGCAGCATAGCCATCCGCACGCCGAGCTCCAGCGCCAGCTCGCCGCGGCGTACGCGCTTTCCCCAGTAGACCTTTCGGTACTCGGATTCCACCTGGCCGTAGCTTCCGAATCCTTCCAAGGCGGCCCGAAAGGCTTCCTCGGCGGCGACTCCCGCAGCGACGAGCGCGTCCACTTGGTCGCGAATGTGCCGTTCGTGCTCCTCCACGTCGGCTGCGTCGAAGGCCGGATTGGTCTCCAAGGTCCGCCGCCACGCGGCGATGGACGCCTCGATGTCGAACATGGGCGTTACCTCCCTGTATAGGACGGAAGAGCGGGTCCCCAGAGCTCCACGAGGGCGTTGTGGATCCGCATCCACAGCTTTTTCTCTACCGTCATCGCCTTCTTGCCCTTATTTGTTAGGCGGTAATACATCCGCCGCGGACCAATCTCAGCATCCCGCCACACGGCCTCAAGCTCAATTCTCTTGCCCCCGGATTCCATTCTGGCGTGGTTTTCCCTATTTGACCAGTATTGCCACGCATCTTCACGAAGGGCAGCCGTGACCATTGAATATTCAAATTGCCATTCAGACATTAAATCCTAGAAGGCTAAATCATCGGCGACGGGCGCGCCGGGTAGGTCAGAGGCCTTGCGGCCCCCTGCCCCCTGGATCATCCAGGAGATTGGCGAACCCGGATGCCGCCAAGTTATCGGAGCTCAGCGATCGGCCGCCGCTCAAGAAAAATCTCCGTCGAATCCGGATGCCCTCCATCGACCCAAGCGATGACGACGTCGTCACCGCTGCGCGCCATCTGGGGCATGCCGGTAAACGCGGTGGACTTCGGAAAGACGACTGTGGAAACGTTGCCAACTCCAGCGTCGGCCGTCACGTGCGCAACCATGATGGCATTCATGCGATTCTCAACACCGATCCACAAGACGAGCGCCGACCGGTCTGTCAGCAAAACGATGTCCGCTCGCCCTTTCGGTCTCGCATCATCCACCACCATAGGCGGGCCGAATGTACGCCCTTCATCCTCCGAAAAGGCAACCTGAACCCGTGGCGAGTCATTGGCCGCGGTGAACCAGACAGCAGCGACGTTGTCACCTACCGCCGCGAGTGCCGGCCCGTTGACGGGACATCCATTGAATATCCATCCGTCGTCATGCAGTGAATACGAGCGTGACCAGCGACCATCTTCGTACCGAAGAAGCTTAATGTCTCGTCTCTCGTCCTCTCCTCGGTCGCGATAGGCGACCAATACACCATTCGACGTACGTACAGCACGAGTGCCACAACACTCGCATACGCGTTCATCAAGAAGCCAACGATGCTGGATCGTATTCCCGCCTCCCACAAGAGCGGCACGAAGCTGCATGTCGCCCCACGCGGATTCGTCATACTCTCCCTCAATCAATTTCGTGGTACGGCCATCAAGCCAGACCGACAGCGCACCCTCTTCGATCGAGGCGAGCGACCCGAAACCGTGCTGTGTCGCCGTCTCGTCATCGTGCAACCGCAACTCCATACCGACCCAACCGTCCGGCGCCATGCGCCGCTGCACCAGATCAGTGGCGAAATAGTGGTGTCCATTGTTGACCGAGTACTGGCCGACGACGCTGCCGTCCGGCATCACGAGAAGCTTCGGTATGTCGGCCCAGTTGCTGAAGATGGTCGAGTCTGTGAGAAGCGTTTTCGCGTCGCTCCACGACCTCTCCTCGTATGATGCGAAGCGGAAAGCATGGCTCACGGAGTCGACAGCCTCGATCCAGCTCATCCACAGTGTGCCATCTTGTGCTTGGTATAGATACGGCTGCGTGCTCCCGACGCCGGACGGAACGTCCATCCGAGGACCATCCGTGCTCGGATGCTGCCAAGCGCATCCATAGATCGCGAAGAGACTTACTGCAAGAGCCAGTGACCGCGAGAAGCGCATTATCCCTTGGCTTGATATTTTGGCGTCTGGAGGTTGAGTGTGCCTCATTGTATCTCGGAATCAGCCGGTTCGCAACAAGCGGCATGCGCCGCAATTACCTAAACTGAGTTTCCGGATGCGCCGATCCAAGCGGCAAACACTAATGGCCATAGAGTGTCATGCGTCCTCCTCAATCGGTACCTCCGTCGTGAATCCAACGCGCTATGAAGTCCATAGCATCCTCCCGGAAGAGAGCATGGCCGTTGTTTCTAAAGAGAAGAAGATCGTAGGGCAATCCTGCAGATGTTAGCGACTCCTCAATTATGTCAGCGCTTTTGAAGACATCCACATTCTCGTCGCGCCCGCCGTAAAGAAAAAGCGTCGGAACGTTGACCTCTCGCCAGTACGGAAGCGGGTCAAAATTTCCGATCGTTCGCAAGAAATCCCAGGCTCCGGAATTTGGAGTCGTGGGAAAGCCTTCGACTACGTCCGTTTCGCCCAAAGTGCCGCGTTTTGCCTCCGCCAACGTTGTCGAGTACGCCGTCCAACTCTCTCGAGTCAGCGCATAGTCCACAGCGCGATCATGAAGCATTTGGAGTGTTCTCAACGCCTCTACCGACAGATCCTCCCGTTCTCCCATTTTGCGAAGCTCATCCCAAATCTGCTCGAAGATCGGGACTACGGAACCGGATACGTTGATGACGAAACAGGCAGCCGAATAGCGAGTCGCCGCCACAGGTGCCACGTGTCCGCCTTGGCTAAATCCAATCAGTCCGACACGGGTGCTGTCCACTAATACATCGGTCCTGAGCAGGTCCATCGCAGCGACCGCATCGTCTGCGAGCTCGGAGAACGAAGCCTCTCTCCAATCGCCGCCTGATTTCCCCGACCCACGCTTGTCTGGATGCAGCACCGCAATCCCCCGCTCAACGAGCGCGGATGCATAGGCCGATGTCCATGGATTCGAGCGATCGCTGGAACCAGATCCGTGTATTATGGCAACAGCAGGAAACGGTCCCATCCCCGAGGGGAGCAGGAGCGTTCCAGCAAGCATGATTTCACCGTTAGAATACGTTACCTCCCTTGACGTCGACTCAGTGTGGTCGAGAGATTGAGCATGCGTTGCCGGTGCGAGTGCACAACAATAGCACAACAGTATCAACGCGACGGAAGAACATGGCATAAAGCAGACTCGGTGAACGGAAGAGACACATAGGAGCATCTGAAGGACGAACGAATATCGCGCAATGTTACCTGCGCCCGGACGCATTACGATAATACTCAGCCGACGTAGGTGTAGGCAGCGGCGCCCCTCCGTAGGTGACCGCCGGCTTCATCGGCCGGTTGGGCGCCAACACCCGAGTCATGGCGCACCGCTCGCGTCACTGGTCGGCATAGCCGTTATCCCAAGAGCGCTCGGGATCATGGTTGCGAAGGTCCACACCGTGTGTAAGCCACGCCTTCAATGGAAACAGCACGTTGAGCCAGCCGGCGTGCACCTCGTTCCATTCCCCCGGCGCGACATTGTGATGCGTGAGAAGCAGATCCGTCCCGCCGTGACCGTCCGAAGTCAGTTCGAACCGCACAGGACCACCCATGTAATCGATCGACAACACCTCAGAAGAGCGCCGCTCCAGGATCTTGCTTCGGCACGTGTGACCATTGATGAACCGAAATTCGATCTGATTCTCGATCTCGACAGCGGACTCCGCCCAGAACGCGGCGCGTCCCTCGTCAGAGTCGAGAACGGCGAACACTCTCTCAGGAGGCACCGGAATGTGCATTCGCCAACGGATCGGGCCTCCGATCGTGTCTCCTTTCATACTTCCTACGCGGGTCGATTCAAAACCTGCAATTGAGAATGCCTCGAATGTCCCTTGTCCGCATAGCGGCCGGCGCTCAACTGCGCCGCCGGCGATTCGATTGGTTCGAAGCGATGTAGACGCCTTTTTTACTCTAGGCTAGCCCTTCTGGCGGCGTACTCTTGAAGTGCGTTGTTAAGCTTATCCCAAGGTGTTCAGCGCGGATGGCTCCTCATTCGGGACTCGTAGTCTCGGAATTCATCCACTCTCTTGCCGCCCCCAATACGGCATCACCAGAGCCCGTTTGCTCAACAGGCACGTCAGGGACCAATTTGCCGCTGTAAATCTGACTGTCGCGATCAGCAAAAGCCGCTGTTGAGATTCCGACAACGGAGCCGTCGCATAACCGTTTGCCTTCGATGGCCGTCGTCATTCCGGATGTCGTCGAGCCGAAGGTCTTCACTCCGGCAAGACCGCGGAACGCGACGACCACTGCCTCGCCTGAACTGCTTGTCCCATCGCCGATGAGGACTGCTATTCGCGGATTTGAAACCTGAAGATCATACGGTTCGCTATCGACATCCACGATGGTCGATTCTCCGAGTCGTGCCGCTCCGTTGCTGTACGACCAGGGGATCTCGGATCCATCCGGATAGACGAAGTGGCCAACCATGCCATGGCCGAGAAAAGGGCCGAGGCCGGCGAGCATTGGCCACATGTCGCCACCCCAGTTACTTCTGAGATCCACGATCCAATCACGTATGCCGGCGTCACTCAGACGCCTGATCCCAGATTGGAGCGCTCTCGCATATTCTCGCATGCCATCTACGCCGAGGCTCATCGCAGCAGGCACTACGAGGTAGCCGATTTCGCCGGCAATACGTTCAACAGTGGGATTCTGATGCTTGATCGGACGATTCTCTTCATTCTTGCCCTCCGGCTCAGGCCGCCTGAACCAGGCATGGTCGTCGCCAGACTGGCGGAGTACGCGGTCAACCGTGCGATACGCTTCCGTTATCGACTCAGCGTTTGCGATCGAGGTATGGGCGTCCGTTTCGATCTGGTACCAATCCGCCGAGTCGCGGTAGATTGAATACGTTCGAACGGTGTCCAGAACGTGGGCTACAAAAGACTCGGGCGATTCGCACGCAGACTCCAGAACTTCGGATTCCACGCCATTACATCCGAAGAAAATCATGCCTACGATGATGGCGGCGACTCGCCTCATGATCAGGATCGGTCAGAGATGGCGTGGATACGCTTAACGGATTAGCGATCTTCATCGACGAAGTGTTTGACAAGAAGTCTCGTGCGACTCCGAGACGAGTGATCGAGACGTGCAAGCGGCGATTTGCCCAGTACGAAGAACTCATGAGGTGAACGCAAATGGATGAGAAAGGTCGACGACGTAGGGAGGCTGTAAAGCGGTTCGCGGCTCAGCGGCGCCGCCCCGTGGCCTCTGTGCCGTGCAAATTAATTGCAGAAATCGTGCGCAGCAAGCTGTTCGCGCGGCGTCCGCTGCAGTCGTAATACTCCTTTATTGCTCGTACGCCTGGGCCCACGCCATGAACCCCGGAGCGATCTCCTCCAACGCCGCTAATAGGTCCACGGATGATTCCGGATCCCATTCCGGGTCGCTCAACCGATCCAGCACTCGGCGTAAGAAGCCCAGGCCCT
>CAZART010000112.1:0-17251 GCA_964487555.1 uncultured Rhodothermales bacterium | reverse complement strand
TGCCCAATCGCTCGGGCGATCTGGGTGGCATTCGTCTGCATCTCGACGCCACTCCACGCATAGTAGGCGACGGGGCGCGCTTCCCAGAGCATTCCGGCAGCACCTGCTATCTGATTGCGATCGATGCCACAGATCGCTTCCACCCTCTCCGGTGGATAACGCCGGCAAAGTTCAGCCATAAGATCGAAGACAGGCCGGCACATGACCTTCCCCTCCAACGTCTCAATCGCGAATTCGCCGAAAAGGGCCAGTTCGACATTATTGCCCTCATAGTCGCCCGTGGCCGGGTTATACCGTATTGGACGACCTTTGACCTTGTTCCAGGCCATGTACATCTTACCGCTGCCGGCGGCAAACAGGTCGTTCTCGGCCAGCAAGCGCCCGTTGTCGGCACGTACGAGCAACGGACCGTTCGTCCAATCGCGAATAAAGTCGCGATCGTAGCAACCACGCTCGATCATGACATTGGCGATGCCGAGCGCCAGGGCCCCATCGGTACCCGGTCGCACTCGCAGCCAGACATCCGCCTTTCCAGCGAGGCCGGCGCGGCGGGGGTCGACCACGATTAACCGCGCTCCTCTCTTAAGGGCTTCGGTCGTGGCGACCGCGTGGGAGAGCCGGGCAATGTTCGGATTGTATCCCCAGAAGAGGATGCACCCGGCATGCTCAAGCTCAGGCATGTATTCGCCCGGCACGCTGGCGCCGTACGTATAATACGTGGCGCCATATCGACCCCATGCGCATAGCTCGAATGACATGCATGCGTTCGGGCTACCGAAGGCTCGCATCAAGCGCTCGATCCAGATCAGTGAATCAGCTGATGCCGATGTGGACGGGGAGGCGATGGAAAACACGACGCTTTCCGAGCCGTGTTCTTCGGCGAGCCGGTTTAGCTCCGCAGCGGTCAGGTCGAGTGCTTCGTCCCAGCTGATCCGCTGCCAGCCCGGGTCCCGATCCCCCTTTGGCCGGGTTCGCTTTAGCGGATGTAGTAACCGGTCCGAATGATAGACGAGTTCCGGTGCCGCCCGTCCCTTAGCGCAGAGCGCCTTACCGGTTGGGTGTGACGGATCGGGTCGTAAGGCTGTAAAGCGCCCGTTCTCGACCACGGCGCTTGAGCCGCACCGTGAGACGCACAGGGCACAGTAGCCCGGAATCAGCTCCCTCAATGGTTTGTCTTCCAACATATCCGACTAATCGCTGCTGCCTGGCGCCACATCGCTATTCATAATATACCTCCAGTTCTCCGATCGAAGTATACTCAGCAGAACCTCCCGGTCGTCCGATAACTCTGACGCCATCGCCCCAACTTGTATCGAAAGACAACGAGTAGCTAGTACTAATTTTAACATTTTCATTATAGGGATAAGCAGGAGTCACAATCACATTATCCACATCGATCCATTGAAATTCTTGCCGTACCTGCACACGCAAATCATCCAACCAACCTCCCGCCTCGTTGTTTATCTCGCCGGTCGTGTATATCATCTTGTTCATATTATACGCTTTGGGCCAGATATAACCCCAGTAATCTTCTCCTTTCTTTTCGATGCTATAACTGTCAACAGCATTGTCTACGTGCTTTTTGCCGTCATTGATTGCGGTGAGCCTTCCGAATCTCACGGCGGCAGCAGAGATGGGGCTGACGTTAAGCAGATCAGCCGAGGCTGCCAGGTTAACGTTACTCTTTTGATTAGACGGGGCGGTCTTTCGATATGGTGTTACCCACAATCGTCTCAGGGAAAAGTTATAGTGCTCGATCCCACCCACAAATGTGCTGGAACTTACCCACATTTCGGTTCCGTCGTCGCTGATGAATTTGGAGGGGACGGTAGTGGCGTAGCCTCCATAGCTCAGCTCCGTCCAGGGATAAGCGCCAAAGTCCTTCGAGAGGAAAAGCTTCCATGGTCCCCACGGCGACGGAGATTCATAGAACTCGAACGTAAATTCTGTCCAAGACGTATAAATATAGCGGTTTAACGGTCTATTGTAGACGATGCTGCCCTGCGAAATTACGCTCAGGCTATCGGGCTGCGAGGCGCTGATCGTCTCCTGATACCGGCGCCTGTCGTCCTGAAGAACGGGCCTCCGCCTATGGATGTGCCCCGGCTCCGACCAGCTTGGATTGCCATCCAAATCTCCCATGTAAAATTCCCATTTCGAAACGTCCTGAATGGCGCCGTGAGTCATTCTGGCCAGATAAAGTTTATCTGGATCCGGCACGACGTCACTGAAGGAATCTCTCCAATTGTGGTCAAGTCCATACGCATATACGTATTCATCGAAGATATTATCAGATCCGTCTTTTCCATAATCCAAAAACATCACGGTAGTAAAAACGTAGTCCTTGAACATAGGTGCTGCCTCCTCCCAATGCCAGGTTCTGCCCTTGTCGTCTGAACGCAGAATGGTCGCGGCAGGCGCCTCGCTGAATATGTGAGGGCCTCGTTTATTCAGATCCTGTACGGCGAGGTAGAGCACACCTCCAATCGACACCATACCCGTCGGCTTTCGATTGTACATGGAACTATCACTCCATATCGTGCCAACCCTATCACCGCTGGCGAGACGCTCTCCGTTCAAGGATCTGTCTCGAGGATGGCCACTCATCCTGTTACTTACGATATCTGAAAATGCGCTATCCAGTCCGAAGCCTTTGCCGTCACCATTTACGGCATAAAGAAAGACATCATCCGACCAGGCTGAAGGCCACAGATCGCCGTCGCTCGGCGCATCGAAGGCAGCCGCTTCTTCTATAAAAACGGTACCGAAAAACGTACTCTCGTCAGAAATTGCGAAGCCCGGTTCTGAAGGGCCGTTAATCAAGTCGATATCTTCAGCCTCGCGTTCACAGGCCGTTAAAATGCAAAGGAAAAGCAGAAGAGATGCACCCGAGAATCTCGTAGATCCCCAAACAGGCCGAGTCACTCCTTCCGGAGCGTCGTTGACGTGTTCCGATTGATCCGCTGATGTCCCGCAGTCTCGACTCTTCGGCCGTTGTGCCGTGCAATCTCGTCCTCGCCGAGTCCGAGGAATTGCGCAGCTCTTCTTCATGTCAGCCTCCTTCGTTACCAGGGCGCTGTTTAAGGGCCCGACAAGAAGCGGCGGGCACTCGCCACCAGGATCGGCGCGCCCGTACGCTAAGTGGCGACCACGATGCACCAATCAATGCTGCGGTAAGTGGTAGTCCTCGCCGCTCAGCGGCACTGCAGGTACACCGGACGTTCCAATCAATGTAGATGCCATGGTTGTTCCGAGCAACCATGTCCGGTTGTGTCGACTGAAGGCAGGTAGTCAAGCCGCACGCAGTATCAGCCTCACCCCTACCCCGGCAAAAATCGCTGTACTTCTCTTGCGAGCAGCTCCGGATTCGTGTGATGGGCTATATGCTGCTGACCGGGAAGGATGACGACGTTGCTTTCTGGGAGTGCTGAATCAAGTGTTCCGATAGCCTGCCGGTAGATCGGCGGACTGTCGCCACCCAGCAGAAGCATAGTGGGCACGCGGAAGTCACCAAATTTCTCCCCTTTGAATCGGTACGTACGGTCAATAGCCAATTCTCTGGGAATCGTAGGAGCGAGTGGAATGCGGGCTTCCCACAATGGCGTCCGGCGATAAGCTTCCAGTTCGTGCTCCGGTATTTTCGCTACGTCTCGCAAGGTCAATTCCATTGCCGCTTCCAATTCACCGCGATCGACGAGCGCTTGTATGCGATCGAGAACGCCAGGAGGTAAAAAGGAAGCGCCGCTTGAAATCGGCGGCTCGTAGAGAATGAGGCGACTTACCTTGTCCGTCAGCAGTGCGGCTTCCAAGGTGCAGAGTGCGCCAAAGGAGTGCCCGAAGAGGAAAACGGGCTCGCCAATCGCGTCCACAACTGCAGCTACATCTTCAGCTTCACGAATGAAGTCGTAATCAGGAGAATCCCCGCTTGCTCCCCGGCCACGCCGGTCCATGGCATAGACGGTAAGATGTTGTTCAAGGTGCGGGGAGACCGCCAACCAACTCTTATGATCTGCAGTCGTGCCATGCACGAAAAGAAGCGGCCGCCCTGTTCCTCTCTTCAGAAAACTTATGACGGTGCCGTCACTTGAGGTGACGTCTTGCACGTTTTCCATTTCGGTATTCTCTTCGCTGTGACGATATCGACCTAACGAACAGCCCGGAATAAGAAGGAGAGTCGAGCCCAGAATCAGAATTTCTCGCCGTGTAAAAGAGCCCTGATCCATCACTATTCCGTTTTGACTGCGCTTTCGTGGAATCGGGCGAGCTCGGCGAGGAAACGGTCTGACGAAATGATGTGGGGGGCATGCCCGGCGGGCATTTCCACGGCACGGGCTCGGGGGAGGTGGGCGACCAGCATTTCCTGGATTCGGCGATAGTATGGTGCCGTCCCTGTACCCGTTATCAGCAGGACGGGCGGTTCAAACGTACGCAGGCGTTCCGGCTCGTCGTGGTGCTTTACTGGATTGACCACAGCGCGAAGCGACCGCCGGTGTTCCATCCAGACCGACCACTGTGGTAATTCCCTGGGGTCGCTTTCTGGTGGGATGAGGCCGGCGATCCGCAGGAACCGCTCGAGATCGGCCTCGCTGACGTCTTCGCCGATGTCGAGCGATCGCAGCGCCTGCAGGTCCGGGTCGCTCTTGCCTCTGTCGGGCAGCACCCACGCAGCCGGCGGCTCGATCAGCGTAAGGGTGCGGACGCGCGCCGGGTGGCCTAACGCGAAGTCTAGCGTGATGAGCGCCCCGTATGACCAGGCGACGAGGTCCAGCGGTTCCCGCCAGCCGAGACCGTCGAGGGCCGCGGCCAGGGCGGCGCTCTCCATCCTTGCACTATACCCCTGCGGAAGTGGACGATCCTCGAGCCCGTATTCCACGTTCAAAAGCTGAAGGCGAGCTACCGTGCGCGTGTCGGCGAGCTGTTCGGCATGCGGCTCCCAACTTTTCCAGCCGGTAAGTCCTCCACCGACGAGAACCAGGGGCGGCCCTTCACCGATAATATGAACCTGCATTTCGAGATCCAGCACGGGTGCGGCCTCCACCGCGGCATTGCGTGTAGCTCTTTTTCGATCGTTCGTGTTTGCGGTCATCATCTCGACCTCGTCGTTTGACAGATTGAGGGGTAGTGACTCCATGGAAAAGACGAGCGGAAGAACGACGAGCATCCATCGTGAAACTGAGCTAAGGTGATGCATCATATCCTCCGTCTCATTCTTCGTGTTCAGCCCAGAGCGTAGAGCGTCCTGTCAACCATTCTCTCGTTGTCCGCGGCGCTCGGCGGTAGTGCTCTACAAAAGATGCGGATATGGAGGGTTCGGCGCATGGGGCGTTCGCCCCATTTTCACGTCGAGACCTGATGGGTTCCGCGTAGCAGATCGTTCCGGACGCCAAACAACGCGGCGCATGGCATCTTGCGTCCGGTGATGAACACGTCCAGACGATTTGGCCGACGTCAGTTAAGCCAGAGCCAAGCATCGTCTGCCCTAAAATTCCGTCGATTTCTCGTCCAGGCTGCGATCAGGTGGTCGTCCGGAATAGGATCACCGGCACCGTGATTGCACCTCTGCTGCTGGAAATACGCAGGTATAAATACGCGGAGTTTAAGAGAGGTCCCTACGATGCTGCCGGTCACATGCTGCGCCGGAGCGGGCCGCCGCCGACCATTTGTTCCGTTAATTCATCAGGTTGACGACCTGGAGGTAAGGTATGAAATTGTTCGTTAAAACCGTCGCATGCTCGGTCTTCTGTACCGCGATTCTGTTAGGTACGGCCGCACCGCTACAGGCTCAGGTCGACCCGAGCGTCTTCGCAACGGACCTGATTGCGCCTCAAGGAATCGAGGTAGACGATGAGGGAAGGATCTGGGTGGCCGAGCAAGGCACAGGAAACGATGACGGTCGAATCTCGGTCGTGATGACCGACGGGCAGGTGCATCCGTTTCTTACAGGCTTGCCGTCGAACATCGTGCAGGGGCAACCCGAAAGCGCACATCACCTGCTCTTCAACGGCGGCATGCTGTGGGCGACGCTGGGACTGGGCGAGGAATCGCCCGAGGGAAGCCTGCTCCGCATCGACACGACCGGCTTTGTGCCCGGCGATCCACCGCTGAGCATGGACGACGTGCAGAACGTTGAAGACGTCGGCAGCTTCGTCCTCGATCATAATTTCGACGTCGATACCGACCAGACCAATATCTACAATATGACATTCGGACCGGATGATAACCTATTCATCGCCGATGCCTCCGCCAACGCGGTCATCCGGCGGGAAGCGGACACCGGAGCGCTGAGTGTCGTCGCTGCGCTCCCGCCCGTCCCCAATCTTACCTCCGTCGGTCCGCCCGCGATGCAGGCCGTCCCGACCGGGATCGTCTTTGCCGGCGACCGGCTTTACGTCTCCGCGTTTCCAGGCTTCCCTTTTGCGGAGAACACCGCACGCATCTACGAAGTCGAACTCAATGGCGACGTCTCCGTCTTCCACGAAGGGCTTACGACCGCCGTCGATCTGACGCTAGATCCGCACGGCGACCTTGTGGTGGCGCAGTTCGGGGGGTTCAACCCTACATCCGGTTTCCTTCCCGGTACGGGCCGCATCGTCAGGCTCAACGAGGGGAGTGTCGAGCCGCTTGCATCCGACGTGAACTTCCCTGCAGGCATCGACTTTGCTCCGAACGGTGATCTCTACATCGCGGCCTTCGCGGATGGCCAACTGCTAAAAGTCGAGGCCGGTACTATCGGGACCGCTGCTGAGCCGTTTGCAGCGCTCCCCCCCTCTTTTACACTCATGCATAACTACCCGAACCCCTTCAATCCGAGCACGACGATCGAATACCGGCTGACGCGCTCCGAGCACGTAGTGCTGACGGTGCACGACCTGCTGGGCCAGAGAATTCAAACCCTTATTGATGGAACCAGACCGGCCGGAACGTACTCCGTTCGCTGGGACGGAAAAGACGATACCGGTCATCTGATGCCGTCAGGTGTGTACTTCTACCGCATGCGTGCCGGCAAGCGGGTCGAGGGCCGGCCGATGCACCTCGTCAAATGAAGCAGACCACGCGCGCATCAGGCGTTCACCCCTCGTTTAACGCGGCTACTGTGCCGGTCCTCGCAGCAGATCGTTCCGGACGGCGAAAATGGCCGCGCCGGCCCGGGAGGAGACATCCAACTTCTGATAGATGTGCTCGACGTGGCGGCCGACCGTCTTTGGCGAGATAAAAAGGCGGCGGCCCACCTCCCGGTTCGAGAGGCCGCGCGCGAGAAGTCGAAGCACGTCCACCTCGCGGTCGGTGAGACCGGCCGGCCAACCCTGGCGTACGGGTCGCGTGCGTTGTTGCCCGGCCACCGAGAGCACGGCATCCACCGCGTCGGCATCCAGCCGTCCCGCCTCGGCTTCGGATGCAAGCTCGTCGGCGGCAGCGGAGGGGGAGAGTGCCGCGCGGTGGGCCCGCGACTGCGTCAAGCCCTCGAAGTCGTCCGCTGCGGCGAGCACGCGCGCGGGCATAGGTATGCTGCCGGCTGTCGCCTGGCGGTAATATCCGGATCCGTCGAGGCGCTCGTGGTGCATGCCGACCAGCGGCGCCAGCGACGAGAGTACCGGCGAACGCAAAAGGATCCGTTCGCTATGATAGGGATGCAGGCGCACCTGCTCCCATTCTGCTGCCGTGAGCGGTCCCGGCTTTTCCCAGATTCCATTGGGTATGCCGACCCGGCCCAGATCGTGGAGGAAACCTGCACGTCTTAGGCATACCACCTCCGGTTCCGGGAGATTGAGTGCGCGACCGGCCGCTTCGGCCAATTGGGCGACAGCGGTGGAGTGACCCAGCGTAAACGTCGATTTGAGGTCGACAACGTCGGCGAAGGCGCGAGCTACCTCGTCGAGTTCCGCCTCGGGGATCCAGCGTTGCGGCGCGGGCTCCGACTCGACCACTGTGCTCAAAGGGTCGACGGAATGGATCTCCCGCAATAGGCTGTCGGCGTGGCGCGAAAAGGCGTCGGCCAGATGTGGATCGAGCGCCGTGCCGGCACGGCGGCGAGCCATTTCGACGGCGGCTTCCACGCCCGCGAGCCGATCGAATATGATAGCCTGGGCGGCGAGTTGAGCCACTCGCGCCGGCCACGCGATGGCCTCGCCGGCGAGATTTCGCGGAGCGCCCTTTCCGTCCCATCGCTCAAAGAGCTGATCCAGCCCCTGCTGTACGCCGGCCGGAAATCCGAGGCGGAGTGCCGTCGTGGCCGCCACCTCGCACGTCGCCGTGGCTACCTCACGGCCAAGTCGCTCGCCGCGGGTCAGGCCGACGAAGAAGAGGCGGGCCCGATGCGACGGTCTCATTCCGCTGCTTAACTCGATCAGAAAAGCAAACATCTCCTTCGGATTGGCGAAATCCGTCTTCGATCCAATGGCATTTACGGCGATCTCATCGCCGCCGAAGAACGCGGCTTGTTCGTGTGCAAGGGCGGTACAGCCAACGTGCATGAGAAGCGCAGTCCAGAAGATGTCGGCGACTTCCGGTTCCGACAGGCCGATGCGGCGGGCAAGACCCGTAGCAAGCAGGCACGTCCGCATCGCCTCCTCAGGCGGATGGCCCATTCCCAGGTCCGTCTCGAGCGAGAGGGCGGCAATCAGGTCTGCCAGTCGAAGTCGTTCTGCTGCTGAGTCTTGCGTCTTCACTCGATACCTTGCTATGCCGCGGGGAGGAACGCGTAGCCTCGGCAATGGCGCTCATCGGCTACTGCATGCATCCAACCGCACGGCGAATCTTCAATACCACGTTAGGCCTAGTCCGAACTGAAGGTAACCAGGATCGTCCGGTCCTATAGCTGCAGTCCCTCGGTTCCTACCCGCTGCACCCTTCGAAAGAAGATGTACGTAGCTCAGGAAAGGGGACAGGGCAAGCCGATTGCCTAGAAATACCTCGTAGCCGCCACCGAGCTGCGCACCCCAACCGCCACTCTCTATCAGGCCTGGGCCGCCGGCCAGAATCGAACCACCTGTTCCGACTCCTCCCTTCGCGTAGAAGCCGGACGCACGGGCAGCATGATATCGTACGTGCAACGAAAGCAGGTATAACGTTGCGTCTCGTTGCTGCCCCTCCGAACGCTTTACTCTGGCCCATACGTTGACTTCACCGCCAATCAGCAGGTTGGCTCCGACGGTACTGCCGATTGCGAAATAGCCTGCGGCCCCTGCGCCGCCCTTCCACGGGTCATTCGGTTCAAGCTGTCCACACCGACTACAATCGATTTGTCCACTTCCTGCGCCCAGGCCGAAGCCAATCCAGAGGCCGCGGCGTGGATCGGACGGCACATCCTGGGCGGCCAGGGAGGCCGCGCCAGGGAGCGCGGATAGGCAGAGGGCAACCAGCCGGCAGAGCGGTCCCGGCGTACATCTCATGGGTCCTCCTATCGTGACAACGGTAGGGGCCAATATAAACGGAGAGCGGAACCGACGCTCGCGAGCACGCGCATCAGGGTGTGGGGAGGCTTCACGGAGCGAATTTCGTCGTCGCGAGTCCTATCGGGCCTGATGAGAAATGCGAATCTCCGGAGTATTGCGGAGCGTCTGGTAGACCACGCAGTAGCGCTCCGTCAATCGCAGCAGAGACGCAAGTTGCTCCTCCGTCGCGTCGGTCTCCAAGTCGAAGTGGAGCCGGATGGCTAGAAATCCAACCGGAATCTCCTTCGAGACGCCCAACGTGCCGCGGAAATCCAGATCTCCTTCGGCCCTCACCAATCCGTCGCGAAGTTTTATGCCGAGGGCCGTAGCAACCGCACTCATTGTTACCCCTGCACATGCTGCGAGGGCTTCGAGCAGCATATCACCGGAGCAAGCGGCGATTCCGTCACCACCCGTCGCCGGATGTAGGCCTGCCTCAACGAGGGCCTTCCCCGTCTCGACCCTGCAAGAGATTCCCTCTCCGATCCGACCGCTTGCTTTGAGCGTGACGAGCCCGGCTCCGGGATCGTCTCGGTATTTATGCTTCAAGGGCGCTTGAAGCGTTCGCAGTTCGTCAGCATTCATGGGTCGGATCCGGCTCACGCTTGGATGGTATCGGCGTCCTCTTGCCACTATAACAGGCGGACAATCCGCCCGTATCAAAACACCGTTTGAATCGGCTCCCACCGCCCTCCGTTCCCCGGCCTCGAGCAGGCGGCTGTCATTGGCCTACGGGTCCCAGATAGCGGTCCAGCCACGCCAGTGTTTCCTTGATAAACTCATCTCTTGGTGGGATGTGATCCGTTTCGTATAAAATGAGCTTTTTGTGCTCGCTCGGCGTGCCCAAGAGATCAAACATTGGTTTTATCGACGTCTCATAAGGGAAAAGCGTGTCGTATTTGCCATTTAACATCAGCGTTGGTGTCGTTACTCGGCCGATGTAGTTGATCTGATGAGCTTCGGGGCGACCACGCTGCTGGAAGCCGCCGGGCACCAAAATGGATGCTTTGATTCGGTCCTCCACGGCCGGAATAATCGCTCCGTACATTCCTCCCCAGCTCATTCCATAGTAGGCAAATTTCTGACCGTCGATGTCGTTTCGCATCTGCAAATAATCAATGCTTCGTTTAAAATCCTTAACGAGTTGAATGGTTAGATCAGTATATTGATAGGAATTATCGTTAAGAAAAATGGATATCAGTGCATCATCTCGTCGCTCAAACGTTCCTTTATAAATGGGATAGGCCACCGCGCGACCATTTTTCACTAAGAAAGAAAGGAACGTAGGAAATTCGAAATAGCTCTCGATCTCTTCGCTCGATACCTGGAACAGTGAAGAGCTGCCGGGAAAATAGACGACCGTTTGATAGGGCGGCGCTGTCGTTTTAGGTAGAAATAGATGGAGTATAACGCGCTCATTTCCATAGGCTGCATCAAAGGAAATGTGTTCATGAATCCAGGCGTCATCGCTTTCGTCCCTCGATTCAAGCCGATCATTTAGCGCGATTTTGTCATACGCGTATTGCTCTTTGTACACCTGGAAAATGGCATCGGAAACGGGCTGTTCTTTGTAAAAGTCCTTGCTGCGGACAAATACCATGGGGGCGATAGCTTCTTCAGGGATCTTCTCACGGTCGGTATAGCGAGCACATCGGAAGCCGTTATGTGACGATCGATCGAAGGGAGGCGCTTGAGCCGGCTCCGTGAACCTGTAGGTGTTGTCGTTCCAGGCCCCACCCCTCAATAGTCTCCCCATGGGGGTTTCATTCCAGCACCATTCCCGCACGTTTCCGGCCATGTCATAAGCACCATAGGGCGAAACACCGGGAAGACTGCCAACCGGAACAGGGCCATCAGCTCCAAAATTACTGAAGGGCGCCAGAGCAGCGTACCCACCAAGCTGTGGCCACCGGATCAAAGACGTGTTTTCGCCCCGTGCCAGCCCCCAGTGCGTTCCCGTCGGGAGACTCTTGCCTGCAAATTCAGCATACGCCGCGGCTTCATACCAGCTCACGCCGGTAACCGGATGGTCCCTCTGTCCCTCAGGGTAATCGCCGGCCTGCCACGTGGATGGGCCCGGTCTATCTGTTCGGTCGACAAATTCGGCCATGGCTTCCTCCCAGCTAAGCACCCGTCCTTCTTTGGAAAACTCGTGCTTCCAGTAGGATCTGTTCCGGTAGCCGCCACTGTCGACGAATGCCTTATATTGGCTATTAGTGACTTCGTGCCGGTCGATAAAGAAATCATCCAGTTCCCCATAGCGCGTCTCCCCGCCCTGCACACGCACCATCCCGGGTGGGATGCTTTCCTTATCATCCAGCACCCGCACAAAATGATTGGGAATCAAAAGGTCCCGTCCTCCGATGATCCCGATGTCCCAGGTGGACGCGGCGGCCAGCACGGTCTCATAGCCGTCCTTTTCTATCTTCCATCGGAAGATCCCGATCGGCATTCTCAGGCTATCGATGGGCGTGACCCCCAGATGCTGCCAATCGCTCTCCGGCGCGCTGTATTCTTTTACGTAAATTTCTGCCCCGGGCGGCTCCGTACGTATGTCGATATGCAGGGAGCTGCTCGCCATGAGCTCCGCGAGCTCCGGATCGTTCGGAATGTATCGTTCTGCGCGCTCGGCGAGACCGTAGGCCTCGGTATAATCCCGCCAGCTTGCCTGCACCAGGTGCCCGATCTCCGGAAGCGCCACCTCCCGTGCCCAGCGAATTTTGGCCTGCCGATCGAAGAACCAGATCGACGACAGGACGAGGAGCAGGAGCACGACTGCCGCCGGAACCGCAACACGGGGTTTGCGGGCGCGACGAAGGACCGTTCGCAGATCAAATGCCCCCTTTCCACGCAGGCTGTCCTGGTAGCCCCGTAGGTCTTTTAACAAGTCTGCCGCTGCCGTGTAGCGACCCTCCCGCTTTTTCTGCAAAGCCCGATCGACCGTCCGCTCCAGTTCCGGAGGGACCGAGGGATTGGCCTGACGGATGGGCTCGGGCGCTTCGTTCAAGATCGAATAAATTACGGCGTGATGGAATTCCCCGCGGAACGGCCGCCCACCCGTCAGCATCTCGTAGAGGACTACTCCCAATGACCACACGTCCGTCTGCTCGTCGACGGCCTCGCCGCGAGCCTGCTCCGGACTCATGTACGCCGCGGTCCCCATCGTCGAACCCGTCTGCGTAATCTGCGTCAGTCCGGCCACCTTCGCCAAACCGAAATCAACGATCTTGATTTGGCCATGATCGGTGATCATCACATTGGCCGGCTTGACGTCCCTGTGCACGATCCCCGCGGCGTGGGCCCTCGACAGCCCGTCGGCCATTTGAACGGCGTAATCCAGCGCTTCTTCGAGTGGCAGGGGTCCGCGTTCGATCTTCTCCTTGAGCGTCTCGCCCGTATAATGGGCCATCGCGATGAAGAGCTGCCCCGCCGGCGTCTCGCCGATCTCATAAATCGTGCAGATGTTGTTGTGGTCAAGGGCCGAGGCCGCCTTTGCCTCGCGGACGAATCGCGTCTTCGCCGTCGGATCGCGCGTGAGCTCCGGAGGGAGGAATTTGAGGCCGACCGTGCGGTCGAGCTGCGTGTCAACGGCCTTGTAGACGACCCCCATTCCGCCGGCGCCCAGTTGCTCCACGATCTGAAAATGGGAGATCCTGCGGCCGATGAGCCCCTCTGTTGGGGTCGCCGCGACGCGCATGGCCTCCAGCAGCGGCCGGATGGTATCCCATGCTAACGGGCTCAAGCCCGGCAGGTCTTCCGGATCATCAAGCAGGGAAGTAAGCTCGCGGCGCAGCGCCGGGTCGCTTCTGCAGACCTCTTCAAGAAAAGCCGCACGTTCGTCGGCGGGATGATCGATGAGCTTTTCGAAGAGGCGCCGGAGTTGCTCGGAACGATCAGGCGAAACACGCACGTTTATCCGCTCCTTCAATCTCAAGGGGCCAACCCATAAGATCGACCCTCCTAATCTCGATCACAACTCCGGTCGGTTCTTACTCCGTTCTGGTGCCGGCGCCGGCGGGAATACCCCTAAAGCCCGACGAGTCATTGGCCCCTCGCTCCAAGAGTTCACTTCGTGCCGATGCCGATGTTGACCGGGTTTGTCAGCCGGGCGGCACGTCGGCCTTCGGCACGCTCGCGGACCATCTCCTCCAGCGTCTGCCGGACCGCATCTCTTTCATCGCTTGTGAGGTTCAGCATGCCTCCAAGCAGCATCTCGGCGATGGGGTTGCTCGATATCAGCCATTCCCATAGATCCTCTCCGGTTTCGTGCTCCGTGGTCTCGGTTACCGTCTCGACTTTTACGTCCTTCAGTCCAGCGGCGGAAAGCACTTCGTAAAGTGTGTCCGGATCCGCCAGCTGAAATTCGAGCGGCGGAGGATCCATTGGAAGACCCTCGAAATTCGGACGGACGGACTGAACGGCACCGATGAGAAAGCTCAAGAATTCGATCTTGTGCGGATCGCCGTAGGCATGGATCAGCACACGGCCCTCCGGCTTAACGACGCGTGTCATCTCGCGAATGGCCTTTCGCGCATTGGGGAACAGCATGACGCCGAACTGCGATCCCACCATATCGAAGCTGTCGTCGTCGAACTCAAGCGTGTGGCCGTCCATGACACGGGTCTCGATGTTGAGGTCCTCATCATCCGCGCGGTCTCGGAGCAGCTCAAGCATGACGGGCGACAAATCCGTCGACAGCACCTGAGCTCCGAGACGCGCCGCAGGAATGCTTAGGGCACCGCTGCCGGCGGCCACGTCCAGAAACCGCATGCCCGAACGGAGACCCGAACGGCGCAGGCCTTCGGTGGCTATCCACATCTGCGTGGGTGTGTTCGTCCTGTCATAGCCTGGCGCGATCTCGTCCCATAGCCTCCGTGTTTCTTGTCTCTGAGCGACCTCTGCTCCGTTTCGGCCCGAAGTGCCGAGCTCCGCGCGCAAGGATGCCAGGAATGCCTCGGGCTGTTCCATGGGCGGATCGTCAGCAGCGTTTTCGATCACGTGTAGGGACCAGCCATAGCGGGCACTCGCGTTTTCTGCAACCGATAACGACGTCGCTAGATCGTGCCGTCCCCATATGAGCGTCGTCGAGACAGTAATGCGCCTCAAGTCCGCGGATGGGATTGCAGGCATCCCGAACTGTTCCATTAAACCTTGCTGAGTGGCTTGTAAGCCCGGCGTTCGGGCACGGTCAACGTTATAGGCCTTGATCCATTCCCATCGCTGTCCCAGCCTGTCGCGCATGGCATCAAGATCGAACGTGCACCGGCTCCACAGACGATCGTGCGTCTCTTCTGTCGGTTGCGCCGCGAATTCGGTGAGCGCCATACCAAACTCGGGGGCCGGCTGAAACGCTGCCAGACCGAGTGCGTCGACGAGCACCAGGCTGTTGAGTCGCTCGCTTCGCTCGCAGGCAAAGCGGGCCGCGACGGCTCCGCCGAGAATCTGTCCCACAAGCACGGGCGGTGTCGGACAGGTGCATTCGATAAGATCGTCGAGCCACGCGAGGATGCGCTCGACGTCTATCGGACCATCGATTGCTTCCGACGTGCCGTGCCCCGGTAGATCTGGGGCGATGACGCGATGCGTCGTTACGAGATCCGGGATTACGCGCAGCCATTTAGCCGCGTATTCTCCCGGTCCGTGCAGCAGTACGATGGGAGGGCCGGAACCGCCCTCCAGGACGGCTGTCGACACACCGTTGAGTCGCAGCCGTCGCTCCCTGACAGGAAGTGCTTCAAGCAGGTGTTTGCGGGCTCTCGCGGCCCGAGTCGGTCGATTGGCCGGCTTCCGCTCTTGCTGTTGATCTGTCACGCGACTTTGAATCGTGGCCATAGGATCGTCCTCGTTGGTTCTGCGAAATCATCTGCAGACCAAATTTGCGAGTTTGTCCCGGGCCGCGCTTCGGTGAAACTACCCAACCTGCGTCTTCCGCAAATGTGGGTAATTTCGCGCACGTTCCGTTGACGGGAGCAGATTATGTACTATCCGGAGCATATTGTGCGTGACGGGAGCATATCGTGCGTTTATGGGAGCAGGATATGCGCTATGGGAGCAGCTTATGCGTGTATGCGTAGGCCGTTGCAGCGGCACGCGACGAGACATTCAGTTTGGTGAAGATGTTGCTCAAGTGCCTGTCAATCGTTCGCTCGCTCAGAAACAGCTCGGCCGCGACCTCCTTGTTGGTCTTTCCGGAGGCAACCAGGCGGAGGACCTGAAGCTGGCGATGTGTCAACCCGTGCCGATGCCCCGAAGAAGCAGGCTTTCCGAACGACTCGAGGCGAGCGAGATCCGGCAGGGCTCCTAGGCGTTCGAAAACAGCCCTTGCGGCATCGAGCTCCAGCGCACCGCCATCGTCGTCGTCCACGGCAAAGCAGGCCCGGCCCATAAGCTCACGCACCCGCGCGGCCTCGTAGGGCGCCTCGACCTGCTGCCACATCTCGAAAGCGTGACGTAGTGACGTCAGCGCAGCGCGGGCATCACCTTCGGTCAGTTCGACGGCGCCGCAACCGTGCGCGGCCATCGCTCGCAGCACGCCCGTGTTGAACTTCTGCGCGATCGCCTCCAACTCGCGACACGCGCTGCGTGCTTCCGGGATTTCGCCCGCGGCCAGCATGATTTCGATATGCGCGGGCAGGAGCTTTGCGCGCTCCAGCGGGTCAGTGACCGTAAGTACGGCGCGGCGGATTGCCGCACAAGCTGCGTCGGTGCGTCCCTGGCCCATCCGTAGCAGCGCGAATCCGGGCAGCGGTGTGAAGCCCGATCGGCTCGCAGCTCGATAGGCCTCCTCTGCCGCCCCAAACTCCCCCCGTAGACGGTGCAGCTCGGCCTGCTGATAGAACGCCGCGGCTGGCCCGTCGCGATCGCTTCGCTTTGAAAATCGATCGCAGGCGTGGCATGCCTCGGCCATCGCATCCGGCCAGGCACCATGAAATCGCATGATCTCAGCGCGATACACGAGGCAGGTCCCGGTGAAGGCAACCATCTCGGATTGCTGGTCGCACCACGAGGCCAACGCGGACGTCCACTCATGAGCACGGCTCAGCGCGTACACCTGCCGGCATGCCTCGATTACACTGCAATAGATCAGACCTGTCATGATGGGCGACAGTTCTCCCGCGACGACCGCCAGCATGGCCTCATCGAGGAGCACGAGCCCTCCCTGAACCTGGCCTTGCTGGATCAGAGCTCGTCCCTGCAGGTGACAGGCGCAGGCGATCAGGTCTGCGTCCGCGAAGCGGTCCCCTATTTCGGCGGCTCTGACGGCGGTAGCGTGCGCGACATCACCATTTCCTTCGGATAGATGCTGCTCGGCGAGCGGCAGCAGCAAATATCCCTGTTCCACACAGTCTCGTCCCTCTACGAGCCGCCGCGCCCGCGCGAGCCATCCGCTCGCCTGCCCCGTCTCACCTTGAAGCATTAAAGTGAGCCCCATCCAGAAGGCACATCGGGCGGCGTGCACCGGGTCTCCAGCCTCCAAATAGGTATGATGAGCACGGTCGAGGAAGCTGTGAAAATCGACGTCGCGCCCGGCCAGGTATGCTGATGTTGCCAGCCGTTCCAGGTCTTTGCTCTCCAGGGGATTCGCCTGATCTGCAAGCAAAAGGGAGTGGTAGGCCTGATTCCAATCCTTTCGCCGGTATGACTCACGACCATTTACGAGTATGTCGAGCATGTCTACAATCCCTCTACCGCCACCTCGTGCGCATTCACCTATTCTGCCGCTTCTCAATAGCGATCATTTCAGTACACGGACGCGCAGACTCACGGTTCAATTCACCGTTTCGATGGGCGCCCATCGCCATCCCAGATCCTGCCGCGTG
>CAZART010000111.1:7550-17278 GCA_964487555.1 uncultured Rhodothermales bacterium | reverse complement strand
ACAGGCGCAAGCGCTCAGCCATGCGGCAAAGCGCCTCGCAGGGTCCATGTTCGGGAGCGACGACGACGAGGCTGCTCGTGTCTACGTGCTCGATGACGACGGAGAAAGTGCACCGGTGGCGCACCTTCGTCGAACGATGATTCGAAGCACTTCGTAGCCCGCCCGCCGGATACAGCGAAGGCGACGCCGGCAGGGCACCGCCTTGTTCTGTTGTCTGGCGGAGAGGGAGGGATTCGAACCCTCGATACGGGGTTACCGTATACTCCCTTAGCAGGGGAGCGCCTTCAGCCACTCGGCCACCTCTCCAATTCCGGGCGCAGCCGCCCGGTACGAGTCACTCGCCTCCCATTAACCTCTCGGTCTCGTGAGGCGGGACCCAATATATCCGCCGGTTTTCGTACGCGCAAACGGACCGGACGGTTCATGTCGGCAGCCGTCTGCTACGCTTCTTCAAAGGCCGCGATTAGACGGGCCCATGCGCGTTTTACGTCCCTGACTCGAGTGCGTTGGCGCCCGAAACGATTTCGATGATCTCGGTCGTAATCGCCGTTTGCCGAGCGCGGTTGTATTTGAGTCGCAATTCACGGAGCAGATCGTCTGCGTTCGACGTGGCGTTGTCCATGGCGACCATCCGCGCACCGTGTTCAGACGCATTCGATTCCAGCAATACGCGCCACATTTGATAGCGTAGAAATCGCGGGATCAGGACTTCCAGGATGTTCTCGGCGCCGGGCTCGAAGATAAAATCCACCTGGCGTCCCTTCTCGACACCCTCACCATCGTTCGACTCCGCCGCCATGACCGGAGTCAGGAACTGTTCACGCGGGATGGGAAGGACGGGCTCGACGACTCGGTTCTGGGAGATGGTATTCTTGAACTCGTTGTAGGCCACGTTCACCTCATCCCACTTGCCTTCGAGGTACCCTTCCACGGCCAGATTGACGACGCTGTGCGCGGTTTCAAACTCCAGATTGTCAAAAACGCCGCGAAACGAGCCCACCATCGGATAGCCGCGCTTGGAAAAGTGGTCGGAGCCCTTCCGACCCACCGCCAATACGTGTAGATCACCGCTCTCGCGAAGATACTCGTATTCGGCCATCGCCTGCTCGGCCGCTTTGATGATGTTCGCGTTGAAGGCGCCGGCCAGGCCGCGATCCGCCGTGACGATCACGAAGAGCACGCTCCGGACCTGATCCCTCTCCTGAAAGAGCTCGTGCAGCGTCGGATCCATCTGTTCTTTGAGGCGGCTTATGATCTCGCTGAGCCTGTAGGCGTAGGGGCGGGTCCTGAAGATCCGCTCCTGCGCACGACGGAGTTTGGCGGCAGCGACCATCTTCATGGCACGCGTTACCTGCTGCGTATTCCGTACGGAATTAATCCGGTTGCGTATGTCGCGAAGATTTGCCATAGCCTGATGGGCGGCGCTGTGGAATCAGGAATCGGGCGAGGCGTCAAGCCTCGTTATTCCGGCACCCGACGGCCTACTCCTGTTTCTACGCGGTTGCTTGTTCTTCTTGAAAGACGGAGGCGAGCTCATTCGCTTCTTTCTTCAGGAGCTCCGCCGTCTCGTCGGTTAGCGTACCTGAATTTCGGATCTCGGTGAGCGCGTCCCGGTGCTTCATTTCGAGACGCTCGAGGTACTGCGTCTCGAACTCCTTAATCCGTGCGGCGGGAATCTTATCGAGAATTCCCTGCGTCGCCACATAAATGATGGCCACCTGATCTTCGACAGACACGGGCTGATACTGTCCCTGCTTGAGCACCTCGACGAGACGCTCACCGCGCCGGAGCTGACGCTGTGTCGCGGGATCCAGGTCCGATCCGAACTTCGAAAATGCTTCGAGCTCGCGGTACTGGGCGAGATCGATACGCAGCGTTCCCGCCACCTTTTTCATGGCCTTGATCTGAGCGTTTCCACCGACGCGCGAAACGGATATCCCCACGTTGATGGCCGGCCGCACGCCCGCATTGAAGAGGTCGGCTTCAAGATAGATCTGGCCGTCGGTGATCGAAATCACGTTCGTCGGAATGTAGGCGGACACGTCACCGGCCTGCGTCTCGATAACCGGAAGCGCCGTGAGTGATCCGCCCCCTTTCACCTGGCCCTGTAGCGACTCCGGCACGTCGTTCATTTTTTGCGCGACGTCATCATTGCGGTTGATTTTTGCAGCGCGTTCGAGAAGGCGGCTGTGGAGATAAAACACGTCTCCCGGATACGCCTCGCGCCCCGGCGGCCGCCGGAGCAACAGCGACACCTCGCGGTAAGCTACGGCCTGCTTCGAAAGATCGTCGTACACGACGAGGGCGTGCCGCCCCGTGTCGCGGAAAAACTCCCCGATACAGGCTCCCGCATACGGCGCGATAAATTGCAGGGGCGCCGGGACCGACGCCGGAGCGTTCACGATCACGGTATAGTCCATCGCCCCGTTCTCATCGAAGGATCGCTTCACCTGCGCGACGGTAGATTCCTTCTGGCCGACGGCCACGTAGATGCAGAAAACGGGCTTATCCGTTTCATGTGTCAACGTCTGGTTGATGATCGTGTCGATCAGAACGGCCGTCTTACCCGTCTGACGATCGCCGATGACGAGCTCTCGCTGCCCGCGGCCGATCGGAATCATCGAGTCGATTGCCTTGATTCCCGTCTGAAGGGGCTCACTCACAGGCTCGCGATAAATGACACCCGGCGCTTTGCGCTCGAGCGGCATTTCAAACTTCTTGCCGCTGATCGGGCCCAGCCCGTCGACAGGCCGGCCGAGCGGGTCGATGACGCGGCCGAGCATGCCCTCCGAGACTTCCACGGACGCGATACGCCTTGTGCGTCTCGCCTCGTCGCCTTCTTTGACGTTATCGACTTCGCTGAAAAGCACGACACCGACGTTGTCCTCCTCCAGATTGAGAACCATGCCCGTGGCTCCGCTGTCGGGAAAATCGACGAGTTCACCGGCCTGAACGTTCGAAAGTCCGTAGAGGCGCGCGATCCCGTCACCCACCTGCAGCACGGTTCCGACCTCGTAGACGTCGGTCTCGGCTTCAAATCCACTCAGCTCGCGCCTCAGAACGGATGTAACTTCGTCTGGTCGAATCGACGTTGCCATAACGCTATACTCTTTTCGCTGATCTTAAATCTCGATCGCCGCGCCCAAAGCCCGGCAAAAACAAATACTAGTTCAATAGATACGAACCGACTTCCATTCTATCGCGCAGACGCTCGAGCTGATGCTGAACACTCCCGTCGTAGACCGTGTCTCCGATACGGATCACGACGCCTCCGATCAGGCTGTCATCTTCAGTGACCTGAAGCCGAATCTTCTTGCCGGTCATCCGCGCAAGGGCTTCGGCCAGCTTCTTTTGCTCGACTTCATTCATGTGCTCGGCGGTGCGCACACGCGCCTCGACCACATTGAGGTGCTCGTCGCGCATCCCCAGGTACGCCGCCACGATAGCCGGGACGATATTCTCGCGCTGCTTCTCTACCAGGAGCGCGAGAAACCGCATGGTCAACCCATCGACGTGAGGGTCGAAAAGCGCGTGCACGATCGCCTGCTTCTTCTCGCGCGAGATGACGGGGCTCTGGAAAAAGTCCACCAGCTCGCGCGATTCAGCAAGGCTGAGGCGGATAAAGTCAACGTCCTTATCCACGGCGTCTTTCTTGGATTCCCGTTCGGCCTCCTCGTACAATGCTCTTGCATATCGCCGGGCTACGATCATCTCACCCCTCTCGCTAGTTCTTGGGAAGCTCGTCGATAAACTGATTGACCAGCCTTCGCTGCCGATCGGCGTTGAGGTTCTCCCTGAGAATCTTTTCGGCCGCACTGATCGCCAGTTCCGCGACTTCGTCGCGAAGGGCGTCAAGCGCACTTTGCTTTTCGCGCTCGATGTCGGCGGTGGCCTGCTCCTTTATCCGGCGAATCTCCTCACGGGTCTTGTCGACTTCCTCCGTCCTAACCCGGTCCGCCATATCCCGAGCCTCCCGCATGATGCGTTGTCCTTCCGCTTCAGCTTCACGACGGGCCTTTTCATTCTCCTGCTGAATCTGCTTCGCCTCCGCCAGGGCGCGCTCGGCGCGCTTGATGGACGAATCGATCGTCTCTTCCCGCTCACTAAGCGCCGACATGATCGGATTCCAGGCAAATTTGTACAGCAGGAAAAGCAACAGTCCGAAGACGAGCGCCTTCCAGAAGATCAGGCCTGCGTTCGGCGTAAGCAGATCCGCTGCAAGAATGATGTCCATGGTCTACAAGCGTTGGTGAGTCGTTCGGTGCGTCGACTGAGCCGGGGGACGGCACAGCCGTCGGCTCCGGTCCGGCGCCGGATTTACTTTATCGCGAGCAGGAAGCAGATCGCGAGACCGAAGAGCGCGACACCCTCTATAAGCGCCGCGGCAATAATCATCGACGTACGAATGTCGCCCGCCGCTTCCGGCTGACGCGCCGAGCCTTCCATGGCCGGACCGGCGAGCCGGCCGATGCCGAGTCCGGCTCCAAGTGCGACGAGTCCGGCTCCGAGTCCGGCGCCCAACCAAGCTAAAGCAGTTGCCTCCATTGTGATGTCTCCCTCGTTTATCTCGTTAGATGAGTGCGTTGATGTTATTGTTTTTGCCGCCGCGCTATGCGGTGACGGCTGCTTCCGGGTGTCGTTTCACCGTGGTTGCTTGCACGACGTCCACGTCACCCAAAACGTGCGGGGTGACCTCGCGTGTAGTTTGGTGATGTTCCGGTAGTTCTCCCTCGTGCGTCGCATGCTCGGCCACCGCCATCCCGATAAAGAGAGCGGAAAGCATCGTAAACACGTAGGCTTGAATGAAGGCTACGAGCAGCTTGACGAAGGATATGAAGAGGGTCATCAACAGGCTGACCGGTGCAACACCCGCCGCCACGACTCCCCCGAAGAGCGCGTTGAACGTAAAGATGAGGCCGATCAGACTCAGAATCACCAGAGAACCGGCCATCATGTTTGCGAACAGACGGATGGCAAGCGCCGCGTGTTTGGTAAAGAGCCCGATGAACTCGACCGGAATCAAGATGAACTTGATCAGAAACGGGACACCCGGTGGCCAGAAGATGTGCTTCCAGTGATCCTTCGAAGCGAAGACCTGTCCAAGTACGAACGTGAAGACGGCCAGCACGATCGTGACCGAGATGTTCGAAGTAGGGGCTCCTCCGAAAGGAACAAGACCGAGAATGTTGCCGAAAAGGATGAAGAAAAAGGCCGTAAGCAAAAACGGGAGAAATCGCGGATACTTGTCGCCGATATTGGGCTTTGCGATTTCATCCCGTACGAATACGACGGCCGATTCGAACATATTCTGAAACACACCCCGCGGCGCCGAATTGCGGCCCTGGCCCGTTTTGTACTTGCGAGCGAGCGACACGAATATCAGCAGCGTGATGAGCGCCGCAAGAAGGCCGAACACCAGATGGCGGGTGATCGAAAAATCGACGACCAGCTCACCGGTCGCCGGCAAAACAGCGCTGTGGAGATGCTCCTTATTTCCCATCATTTCCGCGAGGACGGCCTCATCGCTTACGCGCTCGAGGTGGTCGCCCTCCGCCTCATGTACGAGCACGTAGTCCCCGGACTTGAGCGCCGCGGTCGTCGAGGCAAACGTATCCAGATGAAGATTTCCATCCTCGCCGCGCACGAGAAATATGCGCGGCAGTTCTAAGGCTCCGAAGGGAGCAAAGTCAACGTAGACGCCGTCCGCCGTGTGCTCGACGGTGTCGAGCTCCTCGCCCTCGGCGGCTGCATTTGCCGGGTCGGCGAAGGTCGATAGAGAGACCGCAATAAACGCAAGGCCGGCGAGGCAGCGTAGGATTGCTGAGTGTACGTTCACGTCTATTCAGGCGTCAGACTGAGATCCATTCGGTACAGCCGCCTCTTCGGCAGCCTTCTGCCGACGATGTAGCGTCCAGACCTCGGAGGTGAGACCGATTACGAAAATCACAAAAAAGCTTCCCAGGAAGGCTACATCCGACACGGGAAGCGTCAACAGAATTCCTATTAACAAAACGAGCGCGATGAACATCCGGAGCATCATCGTGCTCACTACCAGCAGCATGAAATTCCTGCTGCTACGCATTGCACGTTTGTTCGAGAAATAGCTCGCCGCAACGTAACCGAGCCCCATCGCGATGCCAAGTCCGATGCTCAACCAGAGCTGCTCAGATTCCATCGAGGCCGCAGGAGCTTATCTATTGCTCATCGCCGCGGCGGGACTCCTGTCTCGCCAAACGCCGCTTAGAAACGTAAAACTAGCCACAAAGAGTCGGGATGAAGTCCAATATGCAGTGAATTGTAAATGAAAGGAATGTGTGGAGATGCGACATAACCCCGAAGATCCAACCCCCGAGTTCTCCCAACCGAAAAGCCCCCCACCACCCACCCCACCCTCGATCCTAAATCCTCGACCTTCGACCAACTCTCCTTCCTCGACCTTCGACCGATCCCCAATCCTCGATTCTCGACCCTCGATCCTCCACCAACCCTCCTTCCTCGACCTTCGACCAATCCTCAATCCTCGATCCTCAATCCTCGACCCCCTCCCCCCTCCCCCGACGCGCCACCCGAATGAGCTGAATAAACAAAGACACCATCCCGATCAACACGCCGGCCAACGTCAGCCACGGCATCGTATCGAGCCACAGATCGAGCACGTACCCGATGACCGACCACACGATCATCGTCAGCCCCAGTTCAAGGCCGAGCGTCAGATAAGGCCCGGCCTCTCGAAAGGAGTCGTGGAACGATTTGTCGGAGGATCCGGAGCCTCGGTCTTGCATCTTAGCCCTTACTCAGGCCGACGCGCGGCGGACGGAGGGCTCCGACGGCTGCGCCGTTTCTTCTCCACGCAGGATGGACTCCGACCTCACCGAACGGCTGCCCATCTGGCATCGGCCATTGAAGGTGGCACCTTCTTCCACGATTAGCCGTGTCGTCTGGATGTTGCCTTCCACGTGAGCCGAGCTTTTCAATACGACGCGCTCTTCCACGAGCATCTCACCCTGGACTCGACCCGCGATATCCAGGCTCGCCGCCTTGATCTCCCCCTCAACGACCCCCTCCTGGACGACGATAACCTTGCCTTTTACTTCAAGATTGCCGTCCACGCGGCCACTAATACGCACGTCGCTTTCCGACGTCAACGTCCCGTCCAGGACCGTCCCTTCGCCGATCATGTTGATCTGATTCGACACGGCCGTATTCGACTGTTTCGCCATCGGTTCCTCCTCATTACGTCTAAACAGTGCCATCTCTTATCCTAACCTCCGACGATGTAATTTCGCGGATCCTGTGCAAGGCCGTCGTGCCATAATTCAAAGTGAAGATGAGGCCCCGTTGAAATCTCGCCCGAGTTTCCACTAATTGCAATCGCCTCACGGGCGCGTGTGCGATCGCCGACCCTCTTTAAAAGCCGCTGGTTGTGCTTGTAAACGGTCACAAAACCGTCGGCGTGCTGCACCGCGATGGCGTACCCTCCCTCGTGCGTCCAGTCCGAAAAGATCACGTATCCGTCGCTGATCGAACGAACCATCGTGCCCTCCTGTACAGCGATATCAATGGCATAGTGGCCCGTTCTTGCATCAAAAGATCGCGTTACGAATCCATCGACCGGCGGCAGCGCAGGCATGAGGACGCTCGGCAAGGACCGTCCCGACACGCTCGTGAGCCGAAAGGGCCTCCCCGTCCCGGCATCGAGGCGCTCTACAGAGATCGCCGGCTGCTGGTGATCGGCCCAGTCGGTCGACGGCTCTTCCTGAACCGGCTCCTGAAAGCTCGCGGATGATGTCTCCGGCGTAGGAATCGTGGCGCCGGCAAAGGCCACCGTATCGATCTGTCCGAGCATTAGATTTCGCAGATGGGTGGCGTACCGGTCTTGCGCCTCGAGAGAATCCTGCAGCGCCGCGACGCGAAGAGCGTTCAGACGCGCATTCTGCCGCATCTCTCCCGTGCCGTACCCGGGAATAAATTCTTTTAGCGGCGTGAGAATGATGATGCTGAGGACGAGGACGGCAATGCCGAGCACCGTGGCGGCGAAGAAATACATAAGGTGACGCGGAACGACCTGGTAATGCCGGGGTTGCTCAAATCCCTCCGCATCCATCACGATGACCGTCGATGGTCCGTCTGCGCGCCGAGTAAACTCCGATAAAAATGAAAACATCGCACAATTCACTCGTGAAGGGGAGTTCGCTCGCTCGTAAAGGAACCAATGTACGCCAATAGCTTGATAGTGTTTTCCGACCGGGGTACCTTTTCAAGTTACGCGTTTTGCGAAATCGGGCTACCGTAAATTCGAGTTCGAAATCCACGAATACCCTGCTAAAACACGGAGCCTAAATAGACTCTTCTCACTCAGATCCTACCGTTATGCCTCAACACAAGTCAGCAGCAAAACGTATCAAGCAAGATGCCAAACGCCGCGAGCGGAATCGCTATCAGCGCAGCCGTATGCGATCTATGATCAAAGATCTTCGGGAATCTACGGAAGAGAGCGCTGCCGCGGAAAAGCTCGCGAAGGCGAAGTCCTACCTCGATCGGCTTGCCTCGAAAGGCATTATCCACAAGAACAAGGCGGCGAATTATAAAAGCGAGCTGGAACGGCACGTGAACGGCCTCAGCCAAAGTTAAGCCACTCTCTCGGTTGTCGCTTCCGCCGTAACGACAACAGGGTACACGATGGAAAGCGAAGCCCGTCTCCCCAAGTGGGAGGCGGGCTTTTTTGATGGGGCTGCGTAAGCTCGCTTGTAACCATTCTTCCCGTCAGCAACAAACGGAGAAGTTTTGGCAGCGAGGATGCGCCGCTCGGCGTAACAAGAACTACACAATCATTCTATATGTGTATATACTGTTAGTCACAAAACAGTACCTATTTAGCCATACCTTCCGCTCGTAATAAAAGTGTAAATGAGCGCCTCCGGCCCGGCGTCGGCGCCGGTAGAGGGAACACACTGCCTGTTCCCTCTAGTCTAAGGGCCCGGAGTTGCACGGAAAGAGTGCGGTGAATTTAAAGTGTCTTTTCGGAGGTAATCTGTAAGAGCCACGCTTGAAGCTTCTTACAAGATGGCAACATTTTGCGGCAGAGGTTACCGAGTTTTAACATATTTAAGTGGGGTGACTTCCGTACCTATTTTAGCGCGTGGATGGTAAGCTGCTGGGTCCGGCCTAGCGATCGGCCCAGATGATTCGGCATCACCTAGATGGAGACATGTTGGCTATTCAGCACAGCCTGAACCGTACACGTAAGGAGGACAGGTAAATATCACGCTCAGGAGGAGCGTCGGACAGTGCTCGAAGACTATTTACCCGTTTTGAAGAGTGCCCGCGCCGGTAGGCGCGAATCGGAATCGATAGATTCGCGGTGTCGGGCCAAGGAAACCCACTGCAACGATCGTCGGCGCACACCCGTGCCGGCGAACAGTTCTTCGTGGGTATTTGAACCGTCGCGAGCCGCCTCGTCAACGCGAGAGCCGGCCGGGACGGCGACACAATCAGCTAGAAGAAGGGCGCGAGCCACTATCGCCGTGTCCACACGATCCTGGTCCTCTGCGAGGGCCAAAGATAAATGGGAGGAGGCAGCAACTTCGGTAAGACAGGTGACCGGTGTGAGTCGGACCATCGCGTTCGGCCGCGGCCCACGTAATCACCTACACGAAAGAGGATGCCGATATCCTGCTCGTCCGCTCTCGGGCCTTTCAACCACACAATCGTTCTAAACATGCGACACA
>CAZART010000111.1:0-7450 GCA_964487555.1 uncultured Rhodothermales bacterium | reverse complement strand
TGCTCGTCCGCTCTCGGGCCTTTCAACCACACAATCGTTCTAAACATGCGACACAAACGCTCGACCAAATCGATGACTAAGCGAATACTATCGGCCTGCCTGACGGCCCTCATTGCATTCCTGTTTACAATGGAGGCAGGGGCGCAGAATCTCAGGCCAGAAGACACGTTCTTTATCAAGCCGCGCGTTGGCGTTGCGTGGCACCTTGGCGACACGGAACAGTCGCCGTTCAACTTCAACATGGATAACTGGAAGGTCGACGGCGAGGTGCCGTTCGCGGCCGGTCTTGAGCTTGGATATCAGTTTAGCCAGACGGCAAGCTTAAGCCTCGGGTGGCAAATTTCGAACCACCCCTTAGCGTTTTACTACGGCCCGTCGGTACCTGCGAACCCGGAAACTCCAGGGATATACAATGGCGGTCAGCTACTTTTTCGGATTGCTGCCCCGTCACGCGTCGCACCGTTCATAGGAATCGGTGCGCATGTGACGAAGGGCCAGCACGGCTGGACGGCACTTACCTTTGGACCGGCACTGGCATTGGGATTGGACATCGTCTTGAACGATCGCTTGTCGCTCGTATTCGAGAACACGTCCAGCTTCACGTTCCCCGATGACGGATTTGACGCTCAAGACGAGCCGTCAACCGCAACCCAGGTACCAGCGGTTGCCACCGGAGAAGATTTTGCTCCGTTCGATGTGATGAATGCGCTGACGCTTGGTCTCAAGATCAACTTCAAGAGCGCATTCACGCCGGTGGAAATTCTGTCACTCGACTGCGTGAGCACCCTGGAGACCAACGAGACAGGTACGTTCACCGTCTCGGTCAATGCAGATGCGACCCAGCCGGTAAACTATCGCTGGGACTTCGGCGACGGCTCGACCGCCACAGGTATGTCGGTGACACATAGCTGGTCGACGCCCGGTACGTATACGGTATCGGTGACGGCCGAGAATGGTCGCGCCACCGACACCGCATCGTGCACCGTGACGGTCGAGGCGCCACCTGCACCGGCGGAGATCATCAGCATCAACGCCAGCGAAACGCGTTTCGATGTCTGCGAACCGGTGACCGTCGACTTCGATGCCAACGTACAGGGTGACACACCGATCACGTACGAGTGGGACTTTGGTGATGGCTCGACCGGAACGGGCGCCGAAGTGTCTCACACGTACACCGACGCCGGTACGTACACGGTCACGCTGACGGCTTCGAACGCAGCCGGGACCGACACCAGAACGATCACGATCACTGCGGAAGAATGCCGAGCGGGCATCTGCTACGAGATCACCGAGATGAACTCGGTCTTCTTCGGACGCAACTCGAGCACGCTCACGGCAGAGGGTCGCGCAGCACTCCAGGAGAACATAGAGATCTTCGAGCAGTGCCCGAACCTCTGTGCACGCCTCGAAGGCTGGGCAGCTCCTGGTGAACGGAATGCGCAGGCGCTTTCCGAGTCACGAGCCCAGGCCGTCGAACAGTTCTACGTCGACAACGGGTTGGCAGCCAGCCGCTTTAGCACCGTAGGCATGGGTGTTCTGCCAGGCACGACGAAGAAGGAAGGTGCGAGCCAGGCACGGCGCGTAGACACGATCCCGGTGCAGTGCGTCGACCTCGAGTAGGCGACACCGGATCACACCGTTAAAAAAGCGGGTCGGCCCAATCGGGTCGACCCGCTTTTTTTTTGTAGAACGGCGACAAACCGCGTATCTCGGTCCGGCGAAAAGAAGCGGCTTCTCGCCCGGCATTCAAGCAGACAGCTCGTTAGCGCGTGCTGACCGTCGACGGAAAACCTTCGTTATTGAACCGGTACACCTTCCGCGTCCCGATGATGGCGCCTATCGGCGTCGTCACGAGCGTCGCATACACGGCGTGCGCAGCCGGAAATATTCGCAGCTTCTCTTCGCGCGTGATCGCCAGCGGATCGTCTAGCGGGTCGTCGCCCTCCATCGTAGCGCGTACTCCACCGGCCGCTGCACCTACGACGGCTCCAACCAACAGCCCGCGAAGAGCTCCACTGCCGGTCTTATGAATACTGACCTGGCGGATGCTGCTCGTAGGAAGCGACTCCAGTGTATTCGACTTGCGATCGATCCATGTGACGCTGTCGGCCTCAACGCGAAGTCCCACGACGTGCAACCTTTGGCCCTCCCGCAAATCGACGCGTACTACCTTTCCGTGTACGGCGCGGTTTACCTCTCGCAACGCTGACTCGTCACCCTGTGTCGAGATCGTTCCGACACTCGAGCATCCGCTCCAGAGTACGGCCGCAGCAAGCGTAACTAAGATTCGTGCTGACATCCTCTTTCCTCGTTTACATGAACATACAGTGGCAAATTCTTCCACATCACCCCCGTCCTCGCTAGATCGGACCGGCGTAAAGCGGAACTACCGCGCCATTGGCAAAACGTGTGCCGCCGGCCAGTTGCACATTCCGGACTGCGGGAGGCTGCCGCAGGTCTTGGGTGGCTATCAGCGAAGAAATTCGCCCGGAATGGCGTGAATGGTAAGGCTTTTGACTCATCGAATCACGCGTAGAGCAAACATTTCTGTGTCAACCGAGGATTGGGACGCGCCGTGCCTCGTCCGCCGACCACAGACTTCCTCGGCAGTGACAAACTACCCCGGGCGTGAGAATTTTTTTCCTGATTATCTCTTTCGGACGGGTCGTTTCTCCCTCCTTCGTACAACGCAACGAGTTCCGCCTCACTCCCGCGTACGGAGGGATCGGTACCGGGCTCTTCACCTACGATGGTCGGATCGATCTGACACGCCCGGAATCAAGGACGAATTTAGACACGACCAACGAACGCAGGATCGTCGGGGACGGGGCGAACGAGTTCCTCGTCACTCTTTGTGGGCGGCGATTGTCGAGGGCCTCGAACCTATCCGGGGCGTGCGTCGTTGCTGCCCCATGCCTGGATTTGATGAATCAAGTCGAGAACAACTCACGCGGGAGCTCAAGGCTGAGGCCCGTCGCCTCGGTTTCGCAGCGTGCGGGGCCGCAGAAGCGACGCGTCTGGACGAGGAAGCGCGCCGTTTGGAAGAGTGGCTGCTCAGCGGACGCCACGCGTCCATGGCCTGGATGGACAATCACTTCGAAAAACGCGTCGATCCGCGGCGACTCGTCGACGGCGCACAGAGCATCGTATCGGTCCTCGACAACTACTATCAGCCCGTAGAACACGCCGATGCCGCAGGCGCGGGAAAAATCAGCCGCTACGCCTGGGGCGACGACTACCATCGGGTGATGAAGGAGAAGCTGTATGCGCTTTATCATTGGTTGGACGAGCGCGTCGGCGGCGTTTCGGGCCGGGCTTTCGTGGACTCCGCGCCCGTCCTGGACAAGGCGTGGGCCCAGCGCAGCGGACTTGGATGGATAGGAAAGCATTCAAACCTGCTCAACCGCTCCATGGGGTCCTTCTTCTTTATCGGTGAACTCATTGTGGACGTGCCTCTCGCCTATGATGCCCCCGGCGAAGATTTTTGCGGGAGCTGCACGCGCTGCATCGACGCCTGTCCGACGGACGCGATCTACCGGCCGTATGCGGTCGACGCAAACCGGTGCATCTCGTATTGGACGATCGAGCATCGCGGCGACGACATACCCGAAGATCTGGGGCGGGAATTCGGGTCCTGGATCTTCGGCTGCGACATCTGCCAGGACGTGTGCCCCTGGAACAAATTCAAACAGCGGGCCACCGACCCACGCTATGAGCCACGGCCCGGTGTCACCGGCACGGATCTGCGTGAATGGCTGGAGATCGATCTAGAGGAATTCCGCCGCCGATTCAAAGACAGCCCCGTTAAGCGTACGAAACTGGAGGGTTTTCAGCGAAACGTGCGCACGGCGCTCGACAATCTGCCGACCACCTGATCGTTCGACACCGCCCTACGACGTGCGGACGTTACCATCCTCACGGCGTCAACACGTTCTTTCCCTTCGGCATGGGAAGAATGATGCGGAACGTCGAGCCTTCCCCTTTTTCGCTCTCGACCTCGATCTCCCCTTCCATCAGAGACAGGAGCCGCTGAACGAGCGAAAGACCGAGCCCGGAGCCCTCGAAGCGCCGATTTAGACGGCTGTCTTCCTGCACGAACGGCGTAAACAGGCGTTCCAGGTACTTATCCGATATTCCGACGCCGGTATCGATCACTTCAATTTCGGCGCGTCCGTCGTCGCGGGCTTTCGTGCGGACGATCACCGAACCCTCTTCCGTGAACTTTGCGGCGTTCGAGAGCAGATTGTCGATCACCTGCTCAAGCCGTTGTGGATCACCCACGACCTCCGGATCATCTTCATCCAGATCTACGCGAAGGTCGATGCCCTTCTGAGAAAGCGCGACGGCGATTTTGCTCGTCGAGCGCAAGATGATTTCGTGCAGCGGAATCGAAATGCGGCGCAGCTTGATCGATCCTACCTCGAGATTTGACAGGTCGAAAAGATCGTTTACCAGCGTCAATAGCTTTTGAGAGTTCTCGCGGATGGCCAGAAGAAATTCGGAGACCTGGTCGGGCAGCGGAACGCCGGCCGCTTCTTCGACTTCGGCCAGTTCGCGCGTGAGCAGCTCGGCAAAGCCGTTTACCGCGCCCATGGGCGTGCGTATCTCGTGGCTCATCGTTGCGATAAACGCACTCTTGAGCCGATAGGCGGATTCGGCCTGCTGTTTGGATTCCGTCAGCACGGCTTCCGCCGCCTTTTGCTCGCTGACGTCGGTCAGAATTCCGCTGACGATGACATCCCCCATTACGTCTTGCTGCGGCGTCGCATGCTCCTGCAGCCAGCGCACGGAGCCGTTGCGGTGTTGCACGCGATACGTAATTCGGCTCTCACGACCTTTGCGCAGCGTTTCGTCGTGCGTATCGACGGTGGCGCGATCATCTTCGTGAACGATGACGTCCGACCATTCGACGAGCTTCTCGCCGCGTGCGACGATCTCATCGATACTGTATCCGGTCAGCGACTGAATCTGCTGCGTCACGAAGAGATAGCGACGCTCGCCGTCTTCATTGAAGGTGAAGTTGAAGAGGCAGTCGTCGATGGTCGCGGTGATTTGGCGATACCTGTTTCCGGCCAGGATCCAGGTCCAGAGCGTCTCGAACAGGCGGACCAGCTGATCCATCAATCCCAGCTCCGTGTCCTGCCAGATCGATGGTGCCCCGTCCGTCGTTACACTGGAACGCTCATAGAGCGCAAAGCCGCCGAGTCGTCCCTCGTCGTAGAACGGAACCCACACCGACTCCGATGCGCCGGTCAATTCAAGCAGCACGTGCCCGCCCGTTTCGAGGTGCGCGGCGGCGTGCAGGCGCTTGCGGCTTTGTGTAATGTCGTCGAGAATGGAATGCTCGTGCTGCATAATGACGAGCGACTTCGGCTCCTCCTCCCCCTTTGCCGACCAGCGCGCCCGATTCGTACAGCAGTCGGCTGCCGCATTGTTCAGCAGAAGGTGGACGCGATCGGCCTTCGCCGTTTCGCCGAGGATGCGCGCCGCGCCCTGCAGGAAGGCGTCCTCGTTCGGATCCGATAACGCCGCCTTGCGCAGGGCCGATTCGGCGGCTGCATACCGATTTCGCAGGTTAAGCTCGTCTTCTCGACGCCGTTCTTCCGTGCGATCCTCGATCATCAAAACGCCGCCGACGATTCCCCCTTCCGGGTGATGAATCGGAGAGCCGTGCACGGCGAGGTACTGAACCATGCCGTGGCTGCGGTACGCGGCTTCCTCTCCGTGAAAGGCTTTCCCCTGATCCAGCATGTTCCGGAGCAGCGGAAAGAGACGACTCTCGAGTCCCTGAATGGAAAAAATCGTCCGGCCGATCCACGCATCTTCGGCCGATTCGCCGATGATCTGCCGGAACTGGTGATTCTCGAACGTTACGGTTCCGGCGGCATCGAGGTGGAGCATTCCGATCGGGCTCTGCTCCAGGAACGTGCGGTAGAGCGCTTCGCTCTGGAAAAGGGCCTCCTCCACCTCGCTGCGCTCGGTGACGTCGAAGACGACACCTTCTAGAATGGTCTCCGCCTCGTGGCGCGTCGAGTACAGGTGCATCTCCGCCAGGCGCGGGCCGCGCCGCTTGGTCAGGAAGCGGACGCCCACGACGGCTCGCTCCCCTTCGACGGCGCGACGGAGCGCACCCATCATCTTCCATCGATCCTCCGGATGAACGACTTCGAGCCAGAAGGGTCGACCCAGAATCTCGTCGAGACCGTAACCGGTCATGCGCTCGACTTCCGCGTTGGCATAGATGACGCTGCCGTCGGCGCGCAGCATCGTGACCGAGACGGGAATTTTCTCGATTAGAGACTTGAATCTGGACCCCGTAGCGGCGACACGCTCATCGTCGGGCGTGTAACCGATCAATATCCAGCCCCCCGAAGACGCGGCGCGTATGCCCAGAACCGTTAGGCCGCCGATCTTCGTCGGAAGGAGGCCGGATTCTCCCGAACGCAGCTCGGTCAGTCCAATAAATACGGAATTAGGGACGCGAGGGACGTCCGTCCATCCCCAGGCGCGTTTTCCGAAAGAATTGATCGACAGAATATTCCCGGCGTCGTCCACTTCAGCGACGGCGAGGTCGGCGAGCTCAGGCAATCTTCGAATCACCTGAGCGCCGAAACGTGATAGTATTTTCCACTCCGGGAAGGCCATTCGCCGGCGTACCACAATGAGACGGTGAGCTCAACGCATACGGCATCGCAAATAAGGCGCCAAACGCGCGCAACTGGCTCCGGTACTTCGCGTCTCCACGATCAGGAACCGTCGACGGTGCCGGCTTCCTCGTGGATGTGCTCCGGGCGCATCAGCGGGAATAGGATGACGTCACGAATGGAGTCCTGCCCCGTCACGAGCATAGCCAGGCGATCTATGCCCACACCCAGTCCGGCCGCGGGCGGCATGCCGTACTCCAGGGCCCGCAGGTAGTCTTCGTCCAGCTCCATCGCCTCCTCATCTCCCGCCGCTCTCAAACGCGCCTGCTCTTCGAAGCGCGCACGCTGATCGATGGGGTCGTTCAGCTCGCTAAAGGCGTTGCAGATTTCTTTCCCGTTGCAGATCAGCTCGAAGCGCTCGACAAGCCCTTCATGATCGCGGTGCCGCTTCGCGAGTGGAGAAAGCTCGACAGGATAGTCCGTGATGAAGGTCGGCTGAATGAGGTGCGGCTCCACGGTCTCGCCGAAAATTTCGTCGATCAGCTTGCCGACGCCCATCGATTCGTCCACTTCGAGGTCGAGCTCCTCAGCGATCGCCGCAATGTCGTCGCGGCTCTTTCCGAAGAGATGATGGCCGGTCCGCTCTGCGATGGCCTTGAAGAGGGGGATGCGTCTGAACGGCCGCTCGAAGGAGATCTCCTGCCCGGACATGTTCACGGTCGTCTCACCGCACGCGGCGGCAACGACGTATTCGAGCATTTCCTCGACGAGGTCCATCATCCATTTGTAGTCCTTGAAGGCTACAT
>CAZART010000110.1:0-17662 GCA_964487555.1 uncultured Rhodothermales bacterium | reverse complement strand
GTCTACGAATCCTGCTACCTGAAGAAGCGCTATCCGGCGGCGTTCATGGCAGCCGTGATGCAGCACCGCCCCGGCATGTACAATTTGATGACGCTTGAGCAGGAAGCGCGGCGGTTCGGCGTAGAGACGCTGCCGCCGGACGTGAATCGCTCAGGGGTGAGGTATGACGTGGAAGGGGAGGGGGAAGGGGGGCTTCGGAATGGCGGGGATGCTAAAGAAGGGCATGCGCCGGCGACGCGTAGATCGGGGCGTTTAAGAACAGCGTCGTCCAACAGTCACCCTTCCCCTTCCTCTTCCCCTTCCTCTATCCGCAAGCCCCTGACCTCTGTCGCCACGCTTTCCGACGACGATGCCCGTATCATCATCTGGGAGCGGCTGACCGGTGGGCACTTTACGAGTGTGGAGGATTTCTATCGCCGCGTTCCGCTCGAGGAGGATGCGCTGCGGAGCCTGGCGCGTTCGGGCGCCTTCGATGCGTTTGCAGGTGATAGCCGAAAGGCGCTGTGGGAGGTAGGGCTGCTGCTTCGGAGTCCGGTTCCACGCGGTCGTCAGGGCACGCCGGAGCTGTTCCAGGTCCGGGCATTTACCGAGGCCGATATCCCCGAATTGCCCGAGTTGTCGGCGCAGGACCGGTTGAGCTGGGATTACGAAACACACGGGGCGGGTCGGATGCACCCCATGACCCTCATGCGCCGCACGTTGAGCGAGTTGGAGATCCGTTCGGTCGAGACGTGTTATCGATTCGGCCGGTATGTCCCCGCGTCGGGTAACAGCCGGCAGGGTTATGCGGCGCCGGGCAGCCGCTATCCGGTTGTGACGGTGGCCGGCATTTCCGTGCTGCGGCAGCGACCGCCGACCGCAAAAGGCGTGATGTTCTTGACGCTGGAAGACGAGACCGGCTTCATCCAGTGCGTGGTGCGGCCTGAGGCCTTGGAGCACCTCGACCATGTGCTGCGGCAGAGTGCGCTGATCGTCCGCGGCGAGCTGCACATCCACGGCAACTGGCGCGGACTCGTCGTGACGAACGCCTGGGCGCTAAACGGCATTTTCGGCGGATATGAGGGGCATCCCTGCCAGGATGGCGGCCGCGATCGGCTTGTAGTGCAGACGGCCAGGGAGGATGTGGGGCGGAATAAGTAGACGGGAAAAACGCTGACCACGCCGCTCGAGAAGGTTCGGTAGAGGCAAGGCCGTCTTATGCCGCGGAAGGAAATGGTCGCATTTTGTCGATCCTGTGAACGCCATCCGTTATTTTGGGCCATGCCTCCGAGATCGTTTCCTCCCAGATTTCCGCAAGAACTGCACCCCTGCCGCCGGAAACCTCATTCCTTCCGAGTGGGCAGCCGCTGCCGAGAACCTCATCCTTCCGGGCACGGCAGCGGCCGTAACCCTGCTGCCGGGGCCTCATTCCTTCCGAGCACGGCAACCATCACCTAAAAAACATGCTGATTCCACGATTTTACCTCGCAGTGCTCGCCACATTGCTGATTGCGGCGGGCCTGCCCCCAGCAGGCACCGCCCAATTCATCCCCCAGGATGAGCTCGTCTTTCTCACACAAGAATGGGATGGCGAACGCTTCGACGACGGTCGGCCGCGCGTAGCCGACGAAGTCATTGAGCGGATGCGGAACGTCTCGATCGAGGAGGCCTGGGGCGTGCTGCGCAACCACGGCTATCACAACCAGTTCGCCGGCGAGTGGAAACTGATCCACGAAGACGTGCCGATCGTCGGACGAGCGCTGACGGCGCAGTATCTGCCGAGCCGGCCGGAGCTGGCCGATCGCATCACCGAACGAGGCCACGAGCGAGGTCAGATCGGCGCGATGAATTCGTGGCCTATCGACGCGCTAGAGCAGGGCGACGTGTACGTGGCCGACGGCATGGGCAAGATCGTCGACGGGACGCTGATCGGCGATAATCTGGGCAATGCGATCTATGCGAACAGCGGCAACGGCGTCGTCTTCGACGGGTCGCTGCGCGATCTCGGCGGCCTCGAGGAAATCGAAGGATTCAACGCCTTCGTGCGCGGATGGCATCCGTCATACATCCAGGGCATGATGCTGGCCGGCCTCAACGTACCGATCCGCATCGGCGAGGCGCTCGTGCTGCCGGGCGACGTCGTGCTCGCCCAGCGCGAGGGCGTCGTATTCATCCCGGCTCACCTCGCGGAAGAGGTCGTCGAGCGCGCCGAAATCGTCATGTTGCGCGACCGATTCGGCCACCAACGGCTACGCGAAGGCCGCTACACGCCCGGCCAGATCGACACGCGCTGGACCGACGAAATCCGCGACGACTTCTTCGGCTGGCTCGAGGCGAACGCACAGACGCTGCCGGTGCCGGAATCGCGCATCCGTGAGATTCTGGATGAACGGTCGTGGTGAGTGCCGGGCTCGGGCGGAATGCCCTGCATCGGGTCGGCGCCGGGGAAGGGGAAGGGGAAGGGCTATTTTGCGGGGCTCGGGTGTCGGATCGCATGAACATGTGCCCCGTCCCCAGTCCTACCGTTCCCGTTTCGCCAGGATAACCTATCCGCGTGTGGCGACGGCGCGGGCGGCGGGCGACAAGAAGCGGCCCGATGCAGGGCAGGTCGCTGGAGGCAGCGGGGTTCAGGACCGTTCCAAAAAAACAATGGGAGACGTTATGAATGAGCAGAGCAACAACGGGCGTCGGAGTTTTCTGAAGAAGACCGCGCTGGGCGGACTGAGCATGAGTGCGATGGCGTTTGCGCCGGTGGGCGAGCAGGTCGATTATCTGTCGCAGCGCGTTAGCCGCAGCTCGGCGCCGACGGATCTGAAGATCACGGACATGCGCGTGGCGTGGGTCGGCAATACGCCGATCGTGCGGATTTATACGAATCAGGATCTGGTGGGGCACGGGGATGTGCGCGACGGGGCCGATGCGCGGTATGCGCTATTCTTGAAAAGCCGGATCCTGGGGGAGAATCCGTGCAATGTGGAGATGCTGTTCAAGCGGGTGAAGCAGTTCGGAGGGCAGGCGCGGCAGGCCGGGGGAGTGTGCGCGGTGGAGATGGCGCTGTGGGATCTGGCGGGTAAGGCGTACGATGTGCCGGTGTACCAGATGCTGGGGGGCAAATACCGGGACCGGGTGCGCATCTACGTCGATACACCGATGGTGCGGTCTCCGGAGGCATTTGCGGAGCGGATGAAGGGGCGGATCGAGAAAGGATTTACGTTTTTGAAGATGGATTTTGGAATCGACCTGATCAAGGATGAGGAGGATACGATTGTAGGCAAGAATCTGTGGGATCCGTCGCTGCAGCAGTGGGACCGGACGCCGGGGTCGTACGGGATGACGCGGCATCCGTTTACGCGGATTCAGATCTCGGACAAGGGGCTGGCGCGGATCACCGATTTTCTGGCCGCGGTCCGGGAGGCGGTGGGGTATGAGATTCCGATTGCGTCTGATCACTACGGGCATTTCGGGGTGAACGAGGCGATTCGTCTGGGGAAGGCCGTGGAGCCGTATCGGCTGGCGTGGCTCGAGGATATGGTGCCGTGGGATTACACGGATATGTGGCGGGAGATCACGATGTCGATCGACACGCCGACGATTACGGGTGAGGATATTTATCTGCTGGAATATTTCAAGCCGTTGATCGATGCGCGGGCGGTCGATCTGGTGCATCCGGATCCCAACTCGGCGGGCGGCATCCTGGAGACGAAGCGAATTGGGGATTACGCCTATGAGCACGGGATTGCGCAGGCGTTGCATCACGCCGCGTCGCCGGTGAGCTTCCTGGGCAGTGTGCACAGTGCGGCGGCGACGGAGAATTTCGTCGCTCTGGAGCATCATTCGGTGGACAGTCCATGGTGGGAGGATCTGGTTACCGGCATCGAGAAGCCGATCGTTCAGGACGGATTCGTGAAGGTGCCCGAGACGCCGGGGCTTGGCGTGGAGCTCAACGACGAGGTGGTTCGAGAGCACCTGCGAGAGGGGGAGGAGCTGTTTGCGCCGACGCCGGAGTGGGACGAGGCGCGGTCATGGGATCGGATTTGGAGCTAGGGAGGGTCGTTGCCGGGGGGCGGCATCTGCGGAGGCCTTTGTGACCTGTTGTGAGCAGCCTGAACGAAATCGATTTTGGACCCCCCTTTTTGAAAGGTAATACGGCAATCAAACGTAAAACCGCTGCCTGACCGGCCTTACTTTTGCCCCGAAATATGCGAGCAGGCCGTGGGAAATCGCCTGTGGGTGACCCATCACGCGGAATCGAGCGTTCGAACGTGATTTTGGCCGCAGAGACTTACTTCCTGTAGCGGTATTACTTCTGAAAACAGTTTTACCTTCGCCGCGAGGTATTACAAAATTGATTTCGAGGGGGCTGTCGCAAACCCCTATCTAGGCCGGCAGCGAACGACCGCTTCAGCGTACTGCTCACCGGAGGATCTTGGCGTGATCCAAGCGGTGCGTCGACGCCCGCCCATCATCAACACGACACCTCACCTCGCCGAGCTCGTCACCCCGCCACACTCGTCACCGCGCCGAGCTCGTCACCGCGCCGAGCTCGTCACCGCGCCGAGCTCGTCCACCCCGCCGAGTTCGGCGACACGTCAGGCTCGTTGACACGTCAGGCTCGTCAGTACGTCCGCACGGTCGAGCCGACCGGCTGGCTGAAGGCGAGGATACGGCCGTCGACGTCGCGGATCATGAATTCGGCGGAGCCGAAGAGGGTGGGCTCGAGGGGGCGGACGACGTGGACGCGGCGTTTGATGCGGTCGTAGAGGTCGAACACGTCCTCGACCTGAATATGCAGGATGAGCTGGTTCTCGAGCGCCGGATCGCTGTACGGGCGCGCGGCGAGAGGTTCGAGGGAGCGAAAGATGACTTCGATGGTGCCCAGCTTCAGGTGGGCGCGGGTCGCATCGCCGCGGCCGCGGACGCCTACGAGCTCGAAGCCGAGGACGTGCCGGTAGAATTCAACCGATCGCTCGACATCCGCAACGGGAATATTCGGAATGATCTTCAGCATGTATGACTGCGGCCGAACCCTCGGAGTTTGTGGGGTAGATCCGCCTCGTGCGGCCGGTGGATGCCGGCCGCTCTGCCGAGCCGGTTTTTTTCGTAGGAAGCTGAACATACCACCGGGGAGGCGAAAATGCCCGTACGCCACCACCATTCTTATCAAATCATGGGCGATGCGCCGGCGACGGGTCACCAATTCAGACTACCGTCACGCCGACGCCGGCCTCCTCGATCTGCCGGAGCATGGCCTCCGGAGCGCCCGAGTCCGTGATGAGCTTATCGATCTTGTCCACGCCGCAAATCCTGCTAAATCCTCGCAGGCCGAATTTGGACGAATCAGTGACCACGATGGCTTGCTGTGCCGCGGCAATCATAATCTGATTCAGGTGGGCTTCGTACGGATTGGTGGTCGTCAGACCGTGTGCTATGTCGAACCCGTCGACGCCGAGAAACAACTTCCGACACGCGTGCTCCACCATCATGATTTCGGCGTGCGGTCCAACGACGGAGGTAGAGGTGTGGCGAACGACTCCCCCAAGCATGATGATCTCCACTTCGGGAAGCGAGAGAAGCTCCATCGCAACGTTCATGGCGGACGTGACCACCGTCACGTTGCGCTTGTTGCGGAGGTTGCGGGAGACGGCGTGGACGGTCGTGCCGGAGGCAAAGATTAAAAAATCATTATCGTCGACAAGACCGGCCGCAGCCTGGCCGATCCGCTGCTTCTCGACCATGTGCTGCTTTGCTTTTTCCTGAACCGGGCGATCGTAGACGAGGTGATTGGTCGGATTCGCGCCACCGTGAGTGCGGTAGAGCAGATTTCGATCCTCCAGAAGGCGAAGGTCGCGGCGAATGGTGACCTCCGAGACGTCGAGCTGATCACTCAGGTCCGAGACCGTGACGTACCCCTGCTCCTTCAGGCACTCGAGTATGTGCTTATGTCGTTCTGCGGGACTCTGCATCAGCAGTGGAGAATACGACAACGGCGGAATGTGGATCCTTAATGTAAGGCTAACATCTTCCAACGTAATATGGTCAGATGCGATCATGGAACTTGACCAGATGCGTTCTTTTCTGAGCGAAATGCGATTTATTCTTGACCAAAGATGATCGAATTGCTATTCTGCCCACGGAAGCGGCTGGTAGCGATGAGGCCCTGGTAGCGATGAGGCCCTGGTAGCGATGAGGCCCTGGTAGTGATGAGGCCTAAGTGATGAGGCTGATAGTGATGAGGCCTAAGTGATGAAGTGGCTGATCTTGATCAGGTGCTGCCGCATTCTATGAATCCCCCGCAGCGACGACGATGAGTTCTGTGCCGGACGAGCCGACCGTTCGCAAGCCGAGCAGCATGAGCCTGCCTGACAAGCGTGCGTTCGCATTGCTTTTCTTTACCGTGGTCGCGGCCGTGATGGTCGTGGCACCGGCCGCGGGTCGCCCTTCGATGCAATCGAGCGGAAAGATCGCCGGCCATATTACGGATGCCGTTACGGGCGAGCCGCTTCCGGGAGCGACGGTACGCATCGAGAATACGACGCTGGGTGCCGCCGCGGGAGCAGACGGATACTATTCGATTCTGAACATCAAGGCCGGTATGTACACGGTCATTGCCTCTATGATCGGATACGCCACGACGCGGGTCGAGAACGTCGAGGTGTCCGTCGATCGTACCACGCGCATCGATGTGGAGTTGCAAGAAGCGGTGATCGAAGGTGAGGAGATCATCGTCGAAGCTCGCCGCCCCCTCATCGAAGTCGATCGCACGACGTCGGCCTCCTACATTAACTCCGAATCCATAGAAAATATGCCGGTGCAGGAGATGCAGGATCTTCTCCAGCTGCAACCGGGTGTCGCCTACGATGCTTCCGGACGCCTTCACCTTCGGGGAGGCCGTCACGGCGAGGTGGCATACATGCTCGACGGTATTCCCGTCACCGATCAGTTCAGCGGAGGCAGCAAGATCGAGATCGAGAATAGCTGGATCCAGGAGCTGCAGGTTATCAGCGGCACATTCAACGCCGAATACGGACAGGCGCAGTCCGGTGTCATCAACGTCGTCACGAAAGAAGGCGATACGCAGGACGTCTCCGGAAGCGCCTCCTTTTTCACGGGATCCTATCTGACGGGAAATGACGCCGTGTTTCGAAACGCCTCAACCCCGGAGCCTGACCAGTTCAACGGCGAGCTCAGCATCGGAGGACCGCTCCCGCTTCTCCCCGACGGGACGTTTTTTGTGAACGGGCGCTACTTCCAGTCCGACGGGTGGCTCTACGGCGAAAGAAGAGTCCGAATCGAAGATACCGTCCCGATACAGGCGTACATCCATGAAGCGCAGCAATCCGCCAGCGATCGCGAGACGCAAGTCGGTATCGAAGTACCTGACTCCCTTCAGAGCGGCGACGGCGCTTTCGTGCCGATGAATCCACGCGAGAAATTCTCCGTCCACGGGAGTCTTTCCACCCGGCCCGCGAAGAACGTCAAGCTGACCTATTCCGCCTTTCTCAACGACCAACAGCGAAAGTTCTACTCGGACAGCCGCCGCTTTTCGCCTGACGGACAGCCCACCGTCAAGGAGCAGAGCCAGAATCACATCCTCTCCTTCACCCACACGGTCTCGCCATCGATGTTCTACCGCGTGGCGGCGTCATACCAGACCAACGAACGAGAGAGCTTCCTTTTCGAGGATCCGCTCGACCCACGGTATCAAGGCGGCGCGTATTCGACGAATGGGTTCCTATTCGGCGGCACGAGCAACGGGTATGGCAGGACGCTCCAGGATTCATATCTCGGCAAGGCGGATTTCACGAGCCAGATCAACCGCTACAACCTCGTGAAGTTGGGCGCCGAGTTCCAGCAGCATCACATCGAAAATCGCGATCTCGTCACCATATCGGACGGCCCCGTTTACGAGACGCCGAATCTGCGGATTCCACCCCGCAACACGTCCGGCAACGATTTCTACACGCAGAATCCCAGGGAATTCGCGGCCTACGTCCAGGATAAAGTCGAGATTGACGAGATCATTCTGAATGCCGGGCTTCGGTTCGATTACTGGGATCCGAACGCACGAGTGCCGGCCGATCTGGAGGCGATTACGGATGAGGAAGACGGCATTCGTCTGGCCACTGATTTCGTGGACTCCAATACGAGCAGCCAGCTCAGCCCGCGCGTGGGCCTGGCGTTCCCCATCTCCGAGGGAGGCGTTCTGCACGTATCGTATGGCCACTTTTTTCAGATTCCGCGATTCTCCTACGTCTTTACCAACTCGGAATTCGAGGTGCGGCTTGGTGATCTCGAGACGATCATGGGCAACGCTAATCTGAAGCCGGAAAAAACGGTCGCGTATGAGATCGGTCTGCAACAGGCTCTAACGAGCGTTTGGAAGATCGAATTTACCGTCTACTACAAAGACATCAAGAATCTGCTAGGCCAGGAGATCATCACGACTCGGGACAAGAAGATCTATGCCCGATACATCAATCGTGACTACGGCAACACACGTGGAATCGTGTTGTCGCTGATCAAGCAGTATCTCGGCAATTTCGGTGCAACGGTCGACTACACCTATCAGATTGCACGCGGCAACGCGTCCGATCCCAATGCGGTATTTTTCGATCACCAGTCCAATCCCCCGCGCGAGAGCGAGAAGCAGGTGCTGCCGCTCGATTGGGACCAGCGCCATTCGATTAACGGGACGGTGATTCTTGGCGATCCGGGACGATGGACGCTCAGCTTCATTGGCCGCTATCACACCGGACAGCCGTACACGCCGACCAACCCCGGCAGCGCACTGGCCGAGCAATTTGAGAATAGCGAGCGGAAGCCGACGCAGCTCAGCCTCGACATCAACTTCAACCAGCGATTCCAAATCGCCGGCCAGGAGATAAAACTGTTCCTAAGGGCCTACAACGTGATCGACCGGCTCAATGCCGAGCGAGTCTACACCAGTACGGGTCGTCCTGACAGTCCCTTCAGAACGATCGGCGAGGCCGAAATCCTGCGACAGAATCCCAATTTTTCGGTGCGGGAGATCGACTTGCGGCCGGATTTTTACGCGGAGCCGAGGAGGGTAATCGTGGGAATCGAATTGAGGTTTTGAGGGGAAGGGGAAGGCAAAAAGGAAGAGGAAGAAGAAGGGTGTTATAGTTGACGAATTTGGCGGGATATTGAGGCTTGAGAGTGGTTGGAGGATTTTGCGTATCGAGAGTCGGCCTACTGTTCGCCGCCGTGGGGGCCATGCTGGCGACGGACGTACCGGTGCAGGCCCAGCAGCGGCCTGAAGGAGGCCGCGAATACCGGCGTACGGGCATCCACGACGGCAACCTCGTCTTCACCCGCTATTCCAATTTCGGCAATCTGGGGTCTCGCTTCGAACCGCCGAAAATGGAATGGCCCAAGGGCTCAGGGACGTGGTACGGGTTCGAGTTCATCATGATGGCCGGGTCCGAGGTGATAGACGCCAATAACAACCTCGTGAAGATCATCTCGGAGAATTACACGAATCCGGGGTCATTCGACATCAGCCCGGATGGATCGCACACCTATGGGTGGGAGCCGCTCGCCGGATATTTTAATGAGGGGTCCGACAACTTCCTGAATTATCCGGCAATGAGCCACCTCAATGAGACATGGCCGAGGAGCTGGCCCTACGACTACCCGGGCGACCCTGGTGCCCGCGACGGTCTCTGGAACGGCGAATTCGGCGCATATACGCGCGCCGACCAGGAGAGCTACTACGTAATGGATGACCGGAATAACGACGAGTTCGACTACTACCCGTTTACGGGAAGTGCAGAGGATTCGGCCGATTATCCCGTCGGTCTGCGCGGGCTCGGCCTCGAGGTGCAGGTCCGCGGATATCAATGGGTGAACGTGCAGGCCGAAGACATCCTCATCGTTCGCTACGACATCAAGAACGTGAGCGATAAGGAGCTGTCGCGCGTCGTTTTCGGAATGTACGTCGATCCGGCGGTCGGCGGCCAAGGTGACTCGGTCGACGATTTCGCGGACTTCGAGCAGGTTGACGATATCGTCTATATGTGGGATCGCGACGGCATCGACAATAGGGGTCGTCCAGGTGTCGGCTACTTCGGATTTGCGTTTCTGGAAAGCCCCGGCGACCCGCTCGACGGCGTCGATAGCGACCAGAACGGTATCATTGACGAGCGCCAGGACAATCCGCGCGGTCAGCAAATTAGGGGACAGGAGAGCATCGCCGCCTACGCGGCTGCCAACTACGACGTACCGGATTTTGAGAATTTCTTCGGTCCGATGGAGGTGCGGCCGGCGTATCAGGCCGGCACGTGGTGGACGGGCGACGAAGACATGGATTGGGTCGCATTTCTCGATCTGAACGGCAACGGCGTTCGCGATGCCAATGAACTGATCCTCGACGACACCGGATCGGACGGCCTCGGTCCGGAATCGGAAGGATATCGCGGGCCGGATAGCGACGGTACGGAAGACAACGGCATGCCCGATCCGGGCGAGCCGAACTTCGGGGAGACCGACAACGACGAATCCGATCAGATCGGCCTGACGAGCTTCCTTCTACGGCCCGCCGGCAACGTGAGTGACGACGCGCGCACGTGGCGTGAAATGGAGCCGGGCCGGTTCGGCGGTGAACCGCCGAGCAACCTGGCCTTCATCTATGGCTCCGGGTATTTCGAACTTCCGCGGGAAGAGACTCGGAAGTTCGCCATCGCCAATCTCTTCGGTCGGGATTTCGACGACATCCTGCGCAATAAGCGTACGATGCAGCGCATCTACGACGCCGACTATTCCTTCGCCAAGCCGCCGAACAAGCCGACGCTGACGGCGGTCCCGGGCGACCGAAAGGTTACGTTGATGTGGGACAACCGCGCCGAGTTTTCGCGGGATCCGATTTACGGCCTCGATTTCGAGGGGTATCTTCTCTATCGCTCGACCGATCCGTCCTTCAACACGATCAAATCGATCAGTGACGCCTTCGGCAACCCGACGCTCTGGAAGCCGATCGCCCAATTCGACCTCGAAAACGGCCTGCAGGGGCCGCACCCGATCCAGATCGGCGAATCGGGCGCCGTCTACAACGTAGGGAGCGACACCGGCCTCCGGTACTTCTACGTCGACGAGGGGCTCGACAACGGCCGTACGTACTACTACGCCGTCGTCTCGTACGACAAAGGATACGACACCGACTTCTTCGCGCGCGGGCTGACCGACAAGGACCGGCTGACGCCGATTTCGCCGAGTGAGAGTTCGAAAATCATCCAGACGGATCTCGTAGGAAACGTCACGTTCGTCGATCAGAATACGGCGGCCGTCGTGCCGAATGCGCCGGCCATCGGCTTCGTCTCCGGGGATCTGGAGGGCGATGTCGGCCATGAGGGGCCCGGAACCGGCGAGATCGAGATCGAAGTGGTCGTGTCCGACTCCATCCGCCAGGGTGCCGAGTACGTCATTACGTTTACGGATACTACGCGATCGCTGCTGACAAAGGGCGTTCGCATCGAAGAGACTACCTCAGGGCGCGTCGTTTACGAAGCGGCTGAATTCGACAGCCTGGACCTCGTAACCCACGTTCGCGACGGCATGCGATTCAAAATCTTTACGCCTGAGGAAGCGGCACCGGTAGTCCATGGATGGACGACGGGGGACAGCAATACGCGCGCCGACGTGGACCTTGCGCCCTCGGGACGGAGCGTGGAGCTCCCCGAGGATCTGGAGATCCGGATACAGGAGCCCGGCGTGGACACCAGCTTCGTTCAGTTCGCCTTCGAGACGGGCATCCCCGTCAACTTCGAGGTCTGGAGCACGACGACCAACCGGCAGCTCGACTTTCTGTTCGAAGAGACGGGCCAGCCCGACGGCCTGCTCGGCCCCGGCGACGTGATAACGACCGTTTTCGACGTCGAAGGATTCCGATTCAATCTGGGATGGCGCTTTACGTTCGAGGCGCCGGAAGGGGAAGCGGCGGCCCTTCCGCAAAGCGGCGACGTCTATGCGCTCGAAGTGTCCAAGCCCTTCTCCACCCTCGATCGCATCACCTTCGGCACCCGCGCGTCAGGGTTTGATCCCGTGCTGGCGCGCCCGGAGATGGACAATATCTACGTTGTCCCGGATCCGTACGTCGTCAGCGCGTCATGGGAGCAGCCGCTCTTCAACCAGACGGGCCGCGGCGAGCGCCGGATCGACTTCGTGAACCTTCCTCCGCAGTGCACGATCCGAATCTACAACACCGCCGGAAAGCTCGTGCAGAGCCTGTATCACGACAAGCCGGCCGAAGACGGTACGGAGAGCTGGGACCTCATCAGCAAGGACGGTCTGACCGTCTCGTTCGGGGTCTACATCTACCACGTAGAGGCTCCGGGCGTGGGCGAGAAGGTCGGCAAGTTCACCTTGATCAAGTAGAGTGAATATGTGCGGCGATCGACTACATGGTAATCCATTGTGGAGAGGATGGCTTCTGCTTGCGGTCCTTCTGCCGGCCGTTCACACGAGCACGTTCGCTCAGGAAGAGGATCGGCCGCTCAACTTTGCCGAGGACGTGACGAACGCCGGCACGAGCTCGGCACCGTTCCTGGAGATCGGAGTCGGCGCCCGCGCCCAGGCGATGGGGAACGCCGGAGCGGCACTTCCTCAAGATGCGACGTCGATGTACTGGAATCCCGCCGCCGCTGCCGGCCTCGACGGAGTTGTACATGTGACGTTCGATCACACCTTGTGGCTGGCCAATACGACGCTAGACTACGTCGCGGCCGTGTTTTCGTTTAGCGGCATCGGTGCTATCGGCCTCAGCGTCATGAGTTTTGAGATGATCGACGAGCAACCTGTTCGCACGATCCTGCAGCCTGAAGGGACCGGCGAATCGTACAGCGCGTCGGACCTTGCTCTGGCCGCTACCTATGCGGCGCGTCTCACGTCGCGGTTCTCGGCCGGCATCACCGGGAAGTACGTGCAGGAGACCCTCTGGCATGAAACCGCGAGTAACTATGCCGTGGATCTGGGCATCGTCTACGAGACGAATCTTCCCGGACTCAGTCTGGCGGCCAGCCTTTCCAACTTCGGCGGCGACATGCAGCTGGATGGGCGCGACTTGCGGCGGCCCTTCGACGACGACCCGACGAACTTCTCGAACGACAAGCTCAATGTAAATCTGGCGACGGATGAGTTTTCGCTGCCGGTGCAATTCAGGTTCGGCATCGGCTATCGCGTCGAGTCGTCCATCCATCGCCTGGTGATGGCCGCGGACCTCCTCCATCCTTCCGACAATAGCGAAGCGATAAACGTCGGTGCGGAATACACGTTTTTCGACACGCTTTCCTTGCGGGGAGGTCTGGCCGCATTGTTCGAGACCGACCGGACGGGCGGATCGACTTTCGGCGTCGGGCTGCAACACCGGGTCCTTGGCCGGCTGGGTGTGGCCGCAGACTATACCTATGCAGATTGGGGCATCTTGAATAACACGCATCGCGTCACGGTCACGATTAGCCGATAGTCTACCCCCAGATGCATGCGGACGCAGCACGATTCCAACGATACCGGCGACCGCTAGACAAACGCGGCGACAACCAAACGATGCCGGCGAACTCAAGACGGAGAACGATGCCGGCGAACTCAAGACGGAGAACGATGCCGACGACTTCAAGACGAAAGAAGTGACGATTAGACGATATCCGACGAACACCCTCAACGTTTCCTAGACCACTGCCCGCCCACAAACCCTACACGGCGTCATGAAACTTTGCTACGCACTCCTTATCAGCCTTCTGCTCGTCGGTGGTACCGCCTTGGCGCAGGAAGGACCGCGACTTATTGTGAACGAGGTTCTCGCCGACCCGGCCGTGGACGCGCCCGGCGATGCCAACGGTGACGGCACACGCCATGCAGCGGAGGACGAGTTCGTCGAGCTCGCCAATGCGACGCTCGAGCCACTTGATCTCACGGGATGGATGGTCGGCGACGACGAAGCCATCAATTTCTCCTTTCCCGACGGATACACGCTCGGGCCGCTGGAGATCGTCGTCATTTTCGGAGGGGGAGACGTCTCGAGTGTGCCGGGATACGACCCCGATCCTCTGTTAACTCGCGTTTTCCAGGCCGACAGTATGGTCGGTAACGGCCTCGCTAACGGTGGCGAGTACATCGTCGTGCAGTCGGCCGACGGCTCGGAAGACATGTACATCGCGTACAACTCGAAAGTAGATTTGGGGCCGCCGGAAACGGAAGCGACCACGGGGATCGAATTCGAGTACGGGCTCGACATTCATGCCGATGCCGCCGCCGATCAGTCCGTCGTGCGCTCGCCGGACGGCAACGTGAGCGAAGACGATCCGTTTGTGCTGCATTCGACGCTGAGCGAGGCGCTGTTTTCGCCGGGCGTTACGGTCGACGGCGCGGCGCGAATCAACTCGCCGTTTCCGGCGCGACTTATTGTGAATGAGTTTCTGGCTGATCCGGCCCTGGACGAGCCGGGCGATGCCAATGCTGACGGTGTCAGACATCCGCAGGAGGACGAGTTCGTCGAGCTGACGAACGTGAGCGGAGAAGCGCTCGATCTGACCGGCTGGCGCGTCGGTGACGACGAACGCATCAACTTCACGTTTCCCAGCGGATATGAGCTCCCGCCGGGCGCGTTCGTTGTGATATTCGGCGGCGGCGACCTCTCGAATGCCGTCGGCTTTGATCCCGATCCGCTCGTGACGCGCGTTTTTTCCTCCGACAGCGTCGGCAACGGCCTCGCCAATGGAGGAGACTACATCATCATTGCCTCGCCGGACGGCACCGAAGACATGTACGTAGCCTACAATTCGCAGACCGACACAGGTGCGCCAACATCTGCCGCGGTCTCGGGCATAGATTTCGAATACGCCGTTAACGTGCACGCGCCGGCGAATGAAGACGTCTCCGTGACGCGAACGCCGGACGGCAACACGAATGTGCCGGATCCCTTTGTACAGCACACGGACGTGAGCAGCGAGCTCTTCTCGCCGGGAACGACGGCGACCGGCGCGACCACGATTCCGAAGCCGCTGCCGCCGCTCACCGTCATCGTCAATGAGGTACTCGCCGACCCGCCGCTCGCTGAGGCCGGCGACGCGAATCAAGACGGCACGCGCGACGCGGCGGAAGACGAGTTCGTTGAGCTGGCAAACGTCGGGGATGATCCCGTCGACATCGGCGGGTGGATGCTCGGCGACGATGAAAGCATCAACTTTACGTTTCCCGAAGGATATGTTCTGCAACCGCGCGACATCATCGCGATTTTCGGCGGCGGTGACGTGTCGAACGTTCCCGGTTACGATCCCGACCCGCTGCTGACACGTGTTTTCCAGGCCGACAGCTCGGTTGGCAATGGTCTCGCCAACGGGGGCGACATCATCATCTTGCTTTCGGATGACGGCGGCTACGACACGTACTTCGCCTATGGAAGTCTGGCCCATACGGGTGGGCCTGCCGAGGGGACGTTCCCGGAGGGCACCGATTTTGAGATTGAGCTGGATATCTCAGCGCCTGCGAACGCGGACAACTCGGTCACGCGTTTTCCCGACGGCAACATAACGGTCCTCGACCCCTTCGTGCAGCATCTCGAGGTAAGCTCGAACGCTTTCTCGCCGGCTACGACCGTTGACGGACGCGACAAACTGCCGCCGCCGCAGCCGCCGGTCACCATTGTGGTAAACGAAATCCTGGCCGATGCCGCGGGCGACGCCAACGGCGACGGTACGCCGGATGCACTGCAGGACCAGTTCATCGAGATCATCAATACGAGTGAAGAGCTTGCGGTGGATCTCTCGGGTTGGCGGGTCGGAGATCCGGGCGGTCTCACGTTCACGTTCCCGAACGGATACAGCCTCGCTCCTCAGAAGATTGCGGCCGTTTTCGGTGGCGGCGACGTCTCTACCGTGCCGGGATTCAACGAGGATCCGTTGGAGTCTCGGGTGTTCGCGGCGAGTGGGAGCCTCGGTGACGGACTCGACACCTCCGGTGATTACGCTGTCCTCGTCAGTGACGACGGAGAATACGACTCGTACGTGGCCTTCGGCAGCGCGAGCGGCGGCGAAGTGCCGGACGTGAGCGGCATCGATCCTGTAGAGTGGGAATTCTCCCTTAACACGAACGCCGCCGCCGACCAGGACAATTCCATAACGCGAAATCCCGATGGAAATTTCCTCGCGGAGGATCCGTTCGTCCAGCATCTGGACGTCAGCTCGGACCCCTGGTCTCCGGCGACGACGATCGAGGGACTCGGCGGTCTGGATGAGTTCGAGGACGTTCAGCATCCGTGGGGCACGGGGCACGTGCTTCATTTCAACTGGTGGGAACGCGATCGCGTCGAGGTCCGGGAGGCGCCCCAGCTTTTTCCGCTACGGATGAATCAGGGCACCATTGAGCTCTGGTTCAGACCGGATTCGTTGATCACGCATGATACCCATGATCCGGACTGGACCTATCTCCTCGGAAAGAACTTCGGGGGGAATCAACCGGGTGACCTCGGCCTCGCATGGCGACGCGGCGAAGGCCGGCTCCTATTCTTCATGCAAGACGGTGAAAATACCACCAATCTCGATCAGAACGACAACATCCGTACGGAATTCCATCCGCGCTGGTACCATGTCGCGGCAACCTGGAACACCGAAAGCATGATGCGGATGTTTATCGACGGGGAAAAGGTCGCCGAGACACCGTCGTCCGTCCCGCTGCTTGGCGGCGAAATGCAGATGGCCATCGGCGGCGGTGCGGCGGATCTCTGGAATCAACGTTTCGAGAGTTTCCGCGGCATGATCGACGAAGTGCGCATCTCCGTCGTCGAACGGTACACAGAGAGCTTTGAGAAGCCGACGGAGCCGTACGAAGCCGATCAATTTACGCTGGCGCTCTGGCATTTCGACGAGGGCGAAGGGGATATTGCGGCGGACGTGACGGGCAATGGATTCACGGGCACTCTGGGGGGGTTCGATGCTGAGGGTAATCCGGATCCGGATACCGCACCGACGTGGATCGACGCAACGACGCTGGTCGATACGGACGTGGAGGGCGTCGAAGTGCCGGAGAAATTTACGCTGGCGCAGAACTATCCGAATCCGTTTAACCCGTCCACTACGATCAACTACACCGTACCGAGGACGGCTGAGGTCAACCTGGCCGTCTATAATGTGCTTGGCCAGCGTGTGAGCCTTCTCGTAGACAAGCAACTGGCCGCAGGCACCTACTCGGTGAACTTCAGGGCGGACCACTTCGCCAGCGGGGTGTACTTCTACGTGCTCAAGGCCGACGACGTGCACATCGTTCGCAAAATGATCCTGATCAAGTAATGGCGACCGCCGAGAGCCGTGCGGCGGATCAAGCGGCGGCGACGGCCTAGAGCCGTGCGGCGGAATGCGATCCTCCGTCGCACGGCTCGAGCGTCCACGTGCACGCCGTCGCCGCCGTTGTCATTATTAAGTTCCATCGAACTCGTATCGATCCGTAGTGATGAGGGAGAAAAACGTGGTCGTCTGTGCGACAGTCGTCATGGTCCTGCTGACCGCAGGTCTGGCCAATGCGGCCGGCATCGTATTTCGATATCTCCCCGGCTCGTCAGAATTTTCGTCGGTGTTCGAATCCCTGAATGTGGAAGCCGGTCCGTTTCTGGACCCACGCGAGCGCGCGGCCCGCGGTCCGGGCGGATGGGGCTACGATCCGGCATGGGCGGGCGAATTCG
>CAZART010000109.1:0-17697 GCA_964487555.1 uncultured Rhodothermales bacterium | reverse complement strand
GGCGCTCCCGCCGTGACCGCGTTACGAAAACCGTCTTCCGTCCGATAATTGTGTTTGTCCATTTTGGCCGAAATATAAATCCAGCCGATCGCGTCCGGAGGACGCTTCGCCGGCGCCGGCCTCGAGGCGCGATCCGCCGATCGGCCCGCATGCTGCTGGCCGTCGGCGTCCTCTCCTGGTGTACGGCCGCCGGCCTTCTCGCCCAGCAGCAGGGAAATCCGCATTTCGACGCCACGGTACACGATCCGGTCTATCCGGCGGGGGAAGGCCCGCGGGTGCTGTTCGACGAGGCGCACGACAACTTCCACACGGCGGACGGGCGTTACGCGCCCTTTGTGCGGCTGATCGAGGCGGATGGATTTCGGGTTGCTCCCAACAGCCACCCATTCTCAGCGGAGGTGCTGGGGGCGCACGACATCCTCGTCATCTCGAGTGCACGCGGTGCGCCGCCCGGACAGCCCGGCCAGGCGGACGTCGCCTTCACGGATGTCGAGGCTAATGCGGTCCGGGATTGGGTGTACGACGGCGGGGCGCTCCTCCTCATTACGGATCATCCGCCCGCCGCGACGCCGCCCACACCGCTTGCCGAACGGTTTGGTATCACGCTCGTAGATGCCACGCCGGTCGATACGCTCCACTTCTGGCGCTCGCACGCCCACCTCTTTTTCAGCCGTGCGCACGGTACGCTGGAAGATCACCCGATCACGCGGGGGCGGCACGAAGGAGAAAGCGTGGAGCGATTGGTCACTTTCGCCGGCAACTCGATCGTCCCTCCACCGGAGGCCGCCGTGCTCTTGCGGCTGCCTCCGAGCGCATTCGAACGCCACAGCCGGCCCGCGGTGGGCGATACGGCCGTCGGCGCCATCATCCCGGCCATCGGCACGGCTCAGGGGATCGCACTTCCGTACGGAAGGGGACGCATCGTGGCACTCGCCGAGGCCGCGGCGTGGACCTCTCAGCTCTTCGGCGGAGGCTCCGAGGCGACAGGGATGGATGAGCCGGGCTTTCAGAACAGGCAGTTCATCCTCAACGTGATGCGCTGGCTCGGGGATTTGCTGCCGGCGTCGGCGGCGATTCGTCCGGCTGCGAATCCTGCCTTCGATCCCGCCGTCACTCGTCCGACACATACCGGTTCCGGACCGCGCGTCAAGATCGACGGCGGCCACCACAACCTCTTCACCGCCGACGGCCGCTTCCGTGCATTTGTGGATCTGATCGCCGCGGACGGATATGAGCCGTCGGAGTATGCCGGCCGGCTTACACGGGCGGCCCTAAAGGATGCGGATATTCTCGTGATCGCCGGTCCGCGCGGGGCCGACATCGATTGCGAAACCGCCCTCTGGTGGCTCGGGACGGAGGACTGTGCGGCCGCGAGACCTGCTTTCGAGCCGGCGGAGATCGCGGTCGTCGAAGCATGGGTGCGGGACGGCGGTGGGCTGCTTCTCGCGCTGGACACCTTCCCATCCGCCGCCGCCGGTCGTGAGCTCGCGCGAACGTTCGGAGTGGACGTCACCGGCGGCTTCGTGATTGATTGGGTGCACCGCGAGGGATCGGGCGTGGAATGGATCACCTTTGCGGCCGACAGCGGGACGGTTGCGGATCATCCGGCCACGGCGGGTGTGGATCGAGCGGTCGTGTTCGGCGCTACGTCGCTATCCGTGCCTCCTGCCGGCGTGCCCCTCCTTTCGTATGCGCCGCCGGCGGTCGAGGAACTTCCCGCCCGCGTTCGGGGCGATACGACCTACACTCGTTTTCTGAATAGCATTGAGGGCCGGGCTGCAGCCGTAGGGCTGGCGTGGGGCCGCGGCCGCGTGACGGTGCTGGGCGACGCCGATCTTTTGACGTCGCAGTTGGTCGACGAGGTGGAGGAACCGGTCGGCCTCGACGGACCAACCGGCTACCAAAATCTGCGCTTCACGCGCACACTGTTGCGTTGGCTGAGCGAGCGGTGAGGTGCCGGTGCGCGGCCTATACTGTGACCATGCATGAAGCGCTGAAATCGGCGAGGGACACCTACCGGCGACGCGATTGGCAATGACGTCGGTGTCCACGACAATCATCTGCGGCCTTGCTTCTTGGCGTCGTTCACGATATCCGGAAACGTCTTGCCAACCTCTCTATCTAACTCCTCTGCCTCGGCGAATATTCTGCCAAGCTCTCGAGAGGTGGGGACGAGCAATTGCTCAAGGCAAGCGATCGCTTCGCTATTCATGCTGCGGCGGTGAAGAGCGGCACGTTCGCGCAGCTTTTCGTAAAGATCTTGCGGCACTTTCTTAATCGTGAGGGTCGGCATAGCGGGCTCCGCGAATGCATTTTGGTAGCAAAACGCAACCCTGAACTGCATAGAACGCCTCGTCGTTAAACGTGAAGTTGAAATCATCTCCGCACGGCATGATCACTTTGGTGTGTGAGATCGAACCCCTCGCGAGTGATGTTCGAGTGACGGACACCGACTTGCAGGTCCAGCTGAAGGACGGCCGTATGCTCTCCGTCCCCCTCTCCTGGCTGCCGCGACTCGAGCACGCCGGCGATGCTGAACGCCGGGACTGGCAGATCCTTGGCGGCGGATACGCGATCGAATGGCCTCAAATCGACGAGCACGTCCTCGTCGAAGGATTGCTCGCCGGTAGAAACAGCAATGAAAGCAGGCAGAGCCTTGAGCGCTGGTTGGGAAGCCGCAGGTAGGACGAATTTAAACGTCGTTGGCCGCGCAAGAGATCGGTTCCCGGACGTGCTTCATGGCCGCCGGTAAGTCTTCCCGGCGATGATGCCACTCATGCCGCCTCGGGCCGGTGGGCACACGCATAACGGATTCGGAGGCACGCAAGGCGTACCTTGCTAAGTAAGGTCTATTTTCTTGCATTCAGCCGGCGCATCGCTATGCACCTCCGCCGTATATCCATCGCGCTTCTCGTCGCCCTGCTTCTGACGATCGAGGCAGCGGCCCAGGATCGCTATCAAACGCCTCCGCCCGAGCTCGCGGAGCTCGTCGACGCGCCGCGGACGCCGGCGCTCAACCTGAGTCCGGATCGCAGCCTCTTTCTGCTGCTCGAGCGGCCCAGCCTGCCGTCCATCGCGGAGCTGGCGGAGCCGGAGCTGCGCCTCGCCGGGCTCCGCATCAATCCGCGCAACAGCGGACCCAGCCGAACGCAGAGCTATACCGGCATCACCCTCCGCGCGATCGACGGCGGGGACGAGCGGGCCGTCAGCGGTCTGCCGGAGGCGCCGCGCATCGAAAACGTGCGCTGGGCGCCGGATTCCAGGCACTTCGCGTTCACCGTCACCCAGCCCGACCGCATCGATCTTTACGTCGCCGACGTCGAGACGGCGACCGCACGGCGCATCACGGAGGCGGCTGTCAACAACGTCTACTACGGCTCGCCCTACGACTGGATGCCGGATGCGCAACGCCTCCTCGTCCGCACGGTGCCCCGGGACCGCGGCGCGGCGCCGGAGGCCGATCCCGTGCCACAGGGCCCCGTGATCCAGGAGAATGCCGGCAAAAAGGCACCGGCTCGGACGTATCAGGATCTGCTCGAAGATCCGCACGACGAAGCCGTGTTCGAGCACTACATGACGACGCAGCTCCTGCTCGTGGGCCTCGACGGCAGCGAGAACGCGTTCGGCGAGCCGGCTATGGTGACGAGCGCCGCGGCGGCGCCGGGTGGCGAGTACGCCCTCGTCGAAACCATCCACAAACCCTTCTCCTACCTCGTCCCGGCGTACCGCTTCCCAAGCCGCATCGAGGTGGTCGATCGTGACGGGAATCTCGTACAGGAGATCGCGGATCTGCCGCTTCAGGAGGAGGTCTCCACGGCGTTCGGTTCGGTGCCGACCGGCGTCCGCTCGATTCACTGGCGCGCGGACGAGCCGGCGACGCTGGCCTGGGCGGAGGCCCTCGACGGCGGAGATGCCGGCAAGGAAGCCGACGTCCGCGACCGCCTTTTCACGCTCGAAGCCCCGTTCGCGGATGAGCCGACGCCGCTCGTCACGCTGCCGCTGCGCTATTCCAGCATCAGCTGGGGTGACGACGACGTGGCGCTGGTCTGGGAATCCTGGTGGAAGACGCGGACGCGGCGGGCGTACGTCGTGCGGCCTGACAAACCGCAGGCCGAGCCGGTCACCCTGTTCGATTATTCGTGGGAAGACCGCTACAACGATCCGGGCAGTCCGATGATGCGAGCCACCGGCGCCGGTACAGAGGTGCTCTGGCTGCAAGACGAATCCGTCTTCCTCGCCGGAGAAGGCGCGTCGCCCGATGGCGACCGGCCGTTCGTACGCAAGATGGACCTGGCCACCGGTGAGACCGTGGAGCTATTCCGCTCGGAGGCGCCCGTCTATGAGGAGCCGGAAGCGCTGCTGGCCGCCGATCCCGTCACGCTCCTGACGCAGCGCGAATCACCGACCGATCCGCCGAATTACTTCCTCCGGAATCTGGAGACCGGCTCGCAAAGACAGATCACCGAGTTTCCACATCCGTATCCGGAGCTGGCGGACGTCCAGAAGGAATTCGTCGTCTATGAGCGGGAGGACGGCGTCCATCTCACGGCGACGCTCTACCTCCCGCCCGAATACGATCCAGCGACCGATGAGCCGCTTCCGACGCTCGTCTGGGCGTATCCGCGCGAATTCAAGAGCGCCGACGCCGCCGGACAGGTCGCAGATTCGCCGTATCGATTCAAGTATGTGAGCTACTGGGGCGCGCTTCCATACGTGACCCAGGGATACGCCGTCATCGACGACGCCTCGATGCCGATCGTGGGGGAGGGCGAAATGGAGCCCAACGACACCTTCGTCGAGCAGCTGGTGATGAATGCCGACGCGGCCATCCGTATGGGCGCGGATCGAAAGGCGGTGGATCCCGACCGCGTCGCCATCGGCGGGCATTCGTACGGCGCCTTCATGGCGGCGAATCTCCTCGCGCATTCCGACCTGTTTCGCGCCGGCATCGGGCGCAGCGGCGCCTACAACCGGACGCTCACGCCGTTCGGGTTCCAGGCCGAAGAGCGGCTCTTCTGGGAGGCCCCGGAGATCTATTTCGAGATGTCGCCGTTTATGCACGCCGACGACATCGACGAGCCTCTCCTGCTCATCCACGGGCAGGCCGACAATAACTCCGGTACCTTTCCGATGCAGAGCGACCGTCTCTACAGTGCCTTGAAGGGCCTCGGAAAGACGGTCCGCCTCGTGATGCTGCCGCACGAAAGCCACGGCTACCGCGCGCGGGAATCGGTCCTCCATATGCTATGGGAGACGGACCGGTGGCTGGAGCAGCACGTCAAGAACGCCGCGACGGTAACGGAGCCCATCGGTGGATGAGTGCCATCCGTACCATCCGCTTGCGCATTACTTGGCGACGCTCGAAGCCGGCCGTTCGCGTGCCGTGCCGGACGTGCAGAGCCAGGCACCCCGTCACGTTACCGGTCATCGAAAGTCGTGATCGCCGGGCTCGATCCCATCACCACCGCCCTCTGCACCGCGTCGCCGAGAGCGCGGCGAACACGACCGATCTTGCTGTTCTCGCGTGTCGGATTGACGCGGTTCGTGAGCAGGACCACGAAGATGTTCGTGCGCGGGTCCATCCACATGGACGTTCCCGTGAATCCGGTATGCCCGAAGCTCCAGGCGGAGAAATAATTGCCCGAGCTGGAGCGGCCCGACGGCGTGTCCCATCCCAGCGCGCGGCTGGACGTGGCATTCTGCCGGGCCGTCCACCGTGCCACCGTCTCGGGTTTCAGGATCTGGACGCCTCCGTAGCTCCCACCGTTGAGGAGCATCTGAGCGAACACGGCCAGGTCGCGGGCGGACGAGAAGAGGCCGGCGTGTCCGGCCACCCCTCCAAGCGCCCACGCGTTCTCGTCGTGCACGACGCCGTGCACCTTCCCCCCACGCCACTCCTGGAACTCCGTCGGCGCGACGCGCACCTTCAGTGATGGATCCGGCCGAAACCTGGTGTCGGTCATGTTCAGAGGCCCGAATACGCGCTCCTGCAGGAAGTCATCCAGCGTCTTGCCGGTGATTTCCTCGATGGCGAGCTGCATTACGATCATATTCCAGTCACTGTAACGGGTCGCCGTCGCAGCGTCCGAGTCCAGCGGAAATGCGCTGATTATCTTCAGATACTCCTCGCGACCTTCTGCCTCCAGGTGCAGCATCCGCGTCGTCATGCCGCTTCGGTGGGCGAGGAGCATGTGCGGCGTGATGGCTGCTTTGGTGGTGTCGTCGAAGCCGGAGAGATATTCGTGAACCGGCCGATCGAGATCCAGCCGGCCCTCCTCCTCCAGAATCATCGCGGCCGTCGTCGTGGCCACGACTTTGGTGAGGCTGGCCAGGTCGTAGATCGTCCGCTCGGTGGCGCGCGGCGCATCTGCGGCCCAGTCGGTGCGACCATATCCTTTCAGATGGATGAGCCGGCCGTAGCGCCCGACGGCCAGCGCGGCGCCGGGAGCGGCGCTGTCCGCGATGGCGGCGCGCATCACGGCATCCAGCGAATCCGTCAGCGCAGCGCGCATGCCGACGGCCGTCGGCGGCGCCGGGGTGAGCGAGCCCGACCACGCCTCCGGTTGGATGACCGGTTGAACGGGGCCGCACGCCGCAAGCGCGGCAGAAAGGCTGAGCCACAGGATGCAGGAGCGGATGGTATTGGGCATGTCGGGGCAGCGGCGATGAACGTCGGCGGGGGCGGAAAGGTAGGGACGAGCGACGGCTATATTCAACCAGACGATCGGTCTCGTCCCCGCTCCATGTTGGTTTGAGCGCGGCGCCGAGTCGGTGCTTCGGTAGCACCATCCGCTTGCACGGCAGGCACGACCGTCCCCCATGACAACGGGGCTATTAGACAGGCGCAACAGAGAATGCTGGTGCAGCATGATGATAACGTAGAACCTTGCAGATTGGTAGCGTAGAACCTTGCATATTGGTAGCGTGGCGACTTACAAATCGGTAGCCTATACTTCTGCATATCGGTAACCTCCTCGGGCATCCTTCTGAGATCACATGCCATATCTGCGCCGCATTGTTGACGACGAGCTCGACGAGTTCCTTCCGGCCCTTTCTGCCGTCTCGCTGGAGGGAGCCAAAGGGGTTGGAAAGACCGAGACGGCCCTGCAGCGGGCGGCGACCGTTTACCGCTTTGATGATCCAGCGCAGCAAGCGATCGCCCAAGCCGACCCTGAGCAGATGCTCGTGGGCGAGCGCCCCATTCTGCTCGACGAGTGGCAGCGCGTGCCGGCCGTCTGGGACCGTGTGCGACGTGCAGTAGACGCAGGAGCAGCCCCGGGCTCGTACCTGCTGACGGGATCCGCCAGCCCTACCCATCCACCGACGCACTCCGGCGCTGCCCGCGTCGTCTCGGTGCGTATGCGCCCGCTGTCCCTAGCCGAGCGGAGCCCGGACGAAGAGACGGTGAGCCTCCGGACTCTTCTTACGGGCCGCCGGCCGGACGTGCAGGGAAAGACCAGGTAGGCGAAGCCGTCCAGCCATCGCGAGGAGGCGTACCAAGCATCGACGTGGATCCGGTGATACTGCTCCCGGCAACGATTGTCGCGCTTATCATCTCCGTACTGACGGTGCTCGGCCAGTCGTGGCGCGCTGCCGCGATGAGTCCGGCGCGGGCGCTGCGGTAGGAGTGAGGCATACCCTGCACCGTTCATCATTCATACCGCAGCGTCTCGGCCGGATCGAGCCGGCTGACGCGGACGGCATGATAGCTGACCGTGGCGAGCGCTACCGAAAGTGCGGCGACGACGCCGGCGACGAAGATCCACGCGCTGGCGGCCAGATCGACGTGGTAGGCGAATCCGGACAGCCAGTTCCGCATCACGAGATAGGCAATCGGCAGAGCAGTCGCCGCGGCGATCAGAACGAGCCGCGCAAAGTCGCGCGAGAATAGCACCACAATCTGGCGCGCGCTGGCGCCGACGACCTTCCTGACGCCGATCTCCTTCGTTCGCTGCTCGGCCGTGAACGACGCCAGACCGAAAAGCCCGAGGCAGGCGACCAAAATGGCGAGCGCCGCGAAAACGCCGAATACGCGGGCCGTCTGCTGCTCGCTCCTGTAGAGCCGATCGAACGTGGCGTCGAGAAATTCATAGGTGAAGGGCCGGTGCGGCGCACGTTCTTTCCAGATCTGCTCGACTCCTCGAAGCGCTTGCGCAACGTCGCCGGGAGCGAGGCGCACCAGCAGGCTTCGTGTTTCGCTCGTGTCGTACCAGATCGCGAGAGGTTCGACCGCCGTGTGGAGCGAGGCGAAGTGGAAGTCCTCCACCACGCCGATCACGACGCCGTTCCGCCCGCCCAGCACGTTGATCCGCTTGCCGACCGCATCCTCCGGACGCCATCCGACTTCCTTGAGCGCCGTCTCGTTGAGTAGATAGCGGTACTCGCCATCCACCGGTTCAGGCGGATCGGCCGGAAAATCTCGGCCGGCGAGAAGGGTCAGCTTGAGCGTCTGGGCGATGTCCTGATCGGCGAGAAGTCCCTTGATCATGATATCGTTGTCATCCGGCAGTCCTTCGGCGGCGAGGCCGGAGGTCCATCCCAGGCGTCCGGGATACTGATTGACGGCCGTCACGTCGGTCGCCGCACCGCGGTCGAGAAGCGCCTGTTTCATCGACGGCCAGGTTTTGCGCAGCTCGGCATCGTTCATCGGCAGAGCCACGAGACGCGCCTTGTCGAATCCAAGATTTTTGGTCTGAACGTAGCCAAGCTGCCGCACCACGACGACGGTTGCAATGATCAGAAAGATGGAAATGCCGAACTGGAAGACGACCAGGCCTTGTCGCAGGCGCGACGCCGCCGGTCCTTGGCGGGTAGCACCCTTCAGGACGCGCACCGGGCGGAAGGAAGACAGGAAAAGCGCGGGATAGGAGCCCGCCAGGACGACGATGGCGAGACTGACGGACAGGATGATGGCGAACGTCGACGGCTCCGCCAGCACGCCGACGGAGAAGGCCTTACCGCTCATCCGGTTGAATAAGGGAAGACACGCGGCGGCGAGGCCGATCGCAAGAACCAGACTCACCATGACGAGCGCGCCCGCTTCACCGTAGAACTGTCCGGCGAGCTGCGAGCGCCTGGCGCCGAGGACGCGGCGCATGCCGACTTCACGCGCCCTTGTGGCGGAGCGTGCCGTCGAAAGGTTCATGTAGTTGATGCACGCGATCAATAAGATCAAGACGGCCATGGCCGAGAACGCGTACACGGTCCCGATGCTGCCCGAAGCGTCGATCTCATACTCAACGTCGGAGTACAGGTGGATCCGCGTGAGTGGTCGAAGAAGGAGATGACGGACATCGGCGCCCCGACCCTCGAGTCCGCTCACGTAGGCATCGATCTGCTGCTGAACGGCGTCCGGATCTGCGGCTTCGTGCAGCAGTGCGTACGTATAGAAATTGGCCGAATCCCACACCTCGCGCTCGGCCCAGCTCAGCGACGCGAAGGAGGCCAGAAAATCGAATTGGAAATGCGACGGCCGGGGCACGTCCTCGACGACGCCCGTGACCTCGTAATCGATGCCGCTGCCAAACTGAATCGTTTTTCCGATCGGATTCTCCGCGGCGAAGTATTTCGCGGCGGACGACTCCGTGAGCACGACCGTGTTCGGACGGTTCAGCGCTTCGTCCGGTGAGCCGGCGACGAACGGCCAGCTGAATACGTCGAAGACGGTCGAATCGGCGTAGAATATGTCGTCTTCCTCATACGCGATGTCGCCCCGTCGTACGACGCCGCCCGTCGCCATGAAACGCACCACTTCCTCTACGGCCGGGAATTCATCCTTCAGCACGACGGCGGCGATCGTCGGCGTGAGCCCGAGCTCGCGGTCCGCCTCCGGTACGTACATATTGACACGATGGATGCGGTCGGCCTTCGCGTGATAGCGGTCGTACGACAACTCGTCGCGGACGAACAGCACGATAAAGAGGCAGCAGACGATCCCGATGGCGAGCCCGCCCGCATTAATCAGCGCGTAGCCGGGTGAGCGGCGCAGGTTGCGAAATCCGAGTTTCACGTAGCTCTTGAACATGGTCGGACGTAGCTGGAGAATGGGTTCTCGATGGACCTGGACGGTGTAGACCTGACGTAAAATCTGCAAGACAGTTGCGTAGCCCGGTGGCGGTGGCCATGGGGTTGGATCGCGTCCGGAAAAGCGAGATTTTGCGCGATCAGGTACGGATGTGCACGCGATAGCGGCGGACATGCCAGAGCCGATAGGCATGCAATAGATCGGTCGCGCGTTCGATTGAGAATTAGTGCAGCACCGCGAAGTTTTGTGCAAGCGATACCTACGACGCCCGAAACGCAAAACGCCTCAGAATCGATACTTTCGCAGATTTGTCTTCTCTCTCAACGATCGTCCCGATCCCGCTTTTTTGGGTGAACTGCCGAAATGCATGATGCCGAAAACCTGTCTAAACTAACGTATATTACACGTCGTACGAAAGAAGGCTGTAGCGTGAACGTGGCCGCTCAAGCAACAATCGCAGACGACGTGAAATAGTCGGCTCCTCGACCATGAGACGTATTCCTCGGTTTAGTCTCATTGCACTCGCCGTGCTGCTGTGTTCTGTGGGCGTGTCTGAACGGATCTTTGCTCAGGCACCTTCCGCAGTCGAGTTTAAGCACCTCACGCCTCGAGACGGACTCTCTGCCCAGTTTGTGTGGTCGATACTCCAGGACCGCCACGGCTACATCTGGATCGGCACTGCAGACGGGCTCGATCGCTTCGACGGCTACGCCGTTACGAACTATAGCCACGACCCGCGCGATTCCACGTCGGTGCGTGCTGGAGGCGTGGTGGCGTTGCTGGAAGATGAACGTGGCGGTTTCTGGGTGGGAACGACCGATGGGCTCGACCGGATGGATCCGGAAACCGGCCGGTTCAGCCACATCGTTCTCGGCCCGAATCCACGGCCCGACAGCCTGCCGGATCTAGTGACCTATGGACTCCATATCGGATCCGAGGGCCGGCTGTGGGCGGGAACGGCGGACGGACTTTTCGTGCTGGAGGATCCGGACGGCCGAAGGACCACGCGTTATGCGCACGATCCCGATGATCCGAGCAGCCTCAGTCATTCGAATGTGCGGGACATCGAAGAAAGCCCGGACGGGACGTTGTGGATCGGCACCTATGGCGGCGGACTCAATCGATTCGACCCGACCACCGAAACGGCCGTTCATTATCGCCACGATCCTGATGTCCCCAGCAGCCTTAGCAGCGACGAAATCTGGGAGCTGCACCGGGACGCCCGCGGCACCCTGTGGATCGCCACGCGCCGAGGTCTATGTCGCATGGATGAAGCCGATGAAACGTTCGACTGCCTTCTCCCCGATCCGGACGATCCGTCCCGGCTGAGCGACGGCGACATCCAATCCATCGAGGAAGACGACCAGGGGCGACTGTGGCTCGGCACCGGGCTGGGCGGTGTAAACGTCTTCGACCCCGCGAGCGGCGCTATCACGCACTATCGCCACGACCCGAGCGATCCCTCCAGCCTTGGCCAGGACGACGTGCATACCGTTTTTCGTGATCGATTCGGTACGTACTGGTTCGCGCATCACGATCGGGGGATAAGCTGGATGTCGCCCAACAGGGTGCGGTTTGAGACGCGGCGTCTCGATCCCAATGCACCGGAGCTCGCCGCAATCAATAATGTCACCGACTTCCTGGACGAGGGTGCCGGCGTGATCTGGGCTACCACAGAGCACGGCTTGCTGCGCATTGACTCGACCGCTCCGTCGCCCGAGCACTTCGTGCCGTTTCCCGAAGGTCCGTCCTCGGGCGGGCCGGCGTTCAATCCGAACTTGCTGACTGCGCTTGTAAAAGACCAGTGGGGACGCCTCTGGATGGGCAACACCATGGGCGGTCTTTTTGTATTCGACCCCGAGAGCCGGACGTTCGAGACGATCTCCGTTCCTGAAACGGACGGCTGGATCGTTCCATCATTCATGGATGCTGAGGGCGATATCTGGATCGGAACGACGGAAGCCGGCCTCTGGCGCGTCGAACCGGAGACGGAGGCGGTCACACCATATCTTCCCGACCCGCAGAACGCGGAGAGCGTTGCAAACACGGGTGTGCTGCCCTTTCTCGACGCGGCCGGCAACATCTGGCTTGAGGCATTCAATGAAAAAGACCAGACCGAGCTTGCCTTCCAGCAGTACGACCGCGAGCGAGATGCGTTCACGAATCGGCCGGTGCCGCTTCCCGAGAACGTCGAATTTGCGAACGTCCACATGTTTCCCGAGCAGGCGGGAGTCTTCTGGATCTCCTCGTCCGAAGGACTCTATCGCGCCGACGTGCGATCAGGCGACGTGGACCTCTACTCTCGTGAAGAGCTCAACATCCCCGTGCAGCTGAATGCCATGCAACGCGATGCGAGAGGACGCCTCTGGTTCGGAGCGTGGACCGGTGAATTCGGAATGCTGGATCCCGCTGCCCGTACGGTCACCCAGTATTTTGCGGAGGATGGTGTCGACATCCGCCGGCACATCTTTTCCCGCCGGGGCCCATCCGGGGAGGTGACGTTTAACGGATTCGGAGGGCTCATGCGATTTCATCCGGAGGAGATCTTGCAGAAGACGACGCATCCCGAAGTTCACGTGACGGCGGTCCGGGCCTCGGGTACGGCGCTTCCCATTTCGGCCGGTGAAGAATCGCTGCGCCTCACGCATGACCAGAATACGCTGGCCTTCGATTACGTCGGGCTGAACTACGACGATCCGATCCGAAACGCGTATCGCTACACACTGGAAGGGTTTGACGAGGGTTGGAACGACGTTGGGACGCAGCGCTCTGCTCTCTATCCCAAGCTGCCGCCGGGCGAATATACGTTCCACGTGCAGGCGGCAAACAGCGCCGGGGTATGGAACGACGTCGGGGATGCCGTTGCGCTGGCGATTCTGCCGCCCTGGTGGCGCACCGTCTGGGCCTACCTTTTATACGGTCTGCTCTTCGTCGGCGGCGTGGTGGCGGCCGACCGGATACAACGACGGCGCCTGGTCGCAAAAGAGCGGGCAAGAACACAAGAACGCGAGCTGCAGCAGGCGCGGGAGATCGAGCGAGCGTATCGGGACCTCCAGTCGGCGCAGCAGCAACTCATTCAGCAGGAAAAAATGGCGTCGCTGGGCCAGCTTACCGCCGGCATCGCACATGAGATCAAGAATCCACTCAACTTCGTCACCAACTTTGCGGGTCTTTCGGAGGAGTTGCTGAGCGAGCTTCAGGAAGCGCTCCGCGCGGGCGACCTGGACGTAGCGAACGAGATCACGCTCGACCTGGTCACGAATATCGTGAAGATCGAGGAGCACGGCCGCCGAGCGGATTCGATTGTCCGGTCCATGATGCAGCATGCGCGCGGCACGTCGGGCGACCGCGAAGAAGTGAACCTCCACGCTTTCGTGGAGGAATACGTCAATTTAGCCTATCACGGAAAGCGCGCATCGACCCCGGATTTCAACGTAAACATCGAGCGAGATTTCAGCACGGACCTCGGGAAGATACAGCTCGTGCCGCAGGAAATGGGGCGCGTTCTACTGAACCTGCTGGGCAACGCCTTCGACGCCGTCTACGAAAAGTCTGCAAAGCGCAACGGAGAGTACGAGCCACGGGTAAAAATCAGTGCGCGCCGGGCGAACGGCAAGGTCGAAATCCGGGTGGCGGACAACGGGCCGGGCGTCCCGGACTCCTTTCGGAAGAAGGTCTTCGAGCCGTTCTTTACGACGAAACCGACCGGGAGTGGTACCGGACTGGGTCTGAGTCTGAGCTATGAGATCGTAACGCAAGGTCACGGTGGAACGCTCGACATCGAGAGCGAGGATGAAGAGGGCACCGCTTTCGTCGTCCGACTGCCTGCGGATCCCCTCGCGGGCGGTTCACATCCGCCCCTTGTAGACAGCCCCTCGAAGTAGCCGAAGCATGCTGCGCCGGCTGCTTCTCGCCCCCGGCCGGCTATGCCATGCGGTGGGAGATGACGGGGCTCGATCAGGGCAACATGGCCCGGCGAGTTGCACGCGCGCTAAGATATTTCTCGGGGAAACGGTCGCGAACCTTGCTGGCCGACGCGGCGTGCCCTGCACGGTGCAGGCGCCATTCTCGACCGCGTGTCTACTGAGACGTCTCGCCGCAGTTTTCCGAAGGGCTACACCGTGACATGGCAACTATCGGGCGATGAGGAACGGCGGCGCCTGATGCAGGGCACGACGTGTACGGCCGCGGGGCCGCGACCGTTATCCAAAACTCGCAGTACTGGCGCACCGACCAGCCGGTATGCTCGATCGCGCCTCGTTCGATCTGGATCGAGGCGCCCGCCGCCCGCCATGAGCGCCTGCATGTCTCCCATGAAGCTGACGTTCGCGCCGATCGTTTACCGCTGCAACGTATCGGCGAAATCCACGTCTCGTTGAGCAGGGTCCCCCCTGCTGCCACAACACCACCTCTCGAGCCCATTCATGCTGAAGAACCACCTGCGCGGTTTCATCCGGCATTTCAACCGCCACAAGCTCTATACCTTCATCAACATCAGTGGACTGGCCGTCGGCATGGCGGCATGCATCGTCATCCTGCTCTTCATTAAGAGCGAATGGTCGCATGAGACGATGCATCGCGATGCCGACCGCACGTACCGCGTACTCACCATCGACAAGGCGCTCGGAACGCATCACCAGCGGGTGGGAATCTCAATGCCCGCGATGGGGCCGGCGCTGCCCGAGGCCTTTGCCGAAGTCGAAGCGTCGATGCGGCTGACCTTCGGCGGACAGACGCTGCTGCGCTATGAAAACCGTCCGTCCGTCTACGCCGAGCAGCTGCGCTCGGCCGACCCCAATTTCTTCGACTTCTTCGATTATGAGCTGCTCCGGGGGGACCCAAAGACGGCGCTCGTGGAACCGTACAGCGTCGTCCTCACGGAAAGCCTCGCCCGCGGGGTCTTCGGCGACGGGACCGACCCGCTGGGCAAGGTGATGTCGAGCGGCAACGGCTACGACCTGACCGTGACGGGCATCCTCCAGGACCTGCCCGAGAATACCCATCTCGATTTCGACGCCCTCGGCACCACGGCGACGATTGCGGCGCAGTCGGCGGCGAACCAGCCGCCGGGCTCCACGCAGCCTTCGTTCCTCGAGACCTGGCAGTCCATCTCGATGCCCACCTACGTGAAGTTCGTGCCGGGCGCCTCGGCGGCGGGTTTCGACGAGCGGTTCACCCAACTGGCGCGGGACAACGGCGTCGGCGAAAACTTCGACGTCACGCTGCAAGCGCTGCCGGACGTGCACCTCCGCTCGGCGGACGTCATCTTCGACCCGGCTTCCAACAAGAGCGACATCAAGAACGTCTACATCTTCGCGGCCATCGCCGTGCTCATTCTGCTGATCGCGGTGGTGAACTACGTCAACCTTGCCACGGCCCGCAGCACCGACCGCGCCAGAGAGGTGGGCATGCGTAAAGTGCTGGGATCCGAACGCTCGCAGCTGATCCTGCAATTCCTGAGCGAATCGGTTCTGACGACATTCGTCGCCCTCGTCGTTGCCGTACTTCTTGCCGTAGCCGCCGTGCTGTGGCTGGGCAACCTCAACGGGGTAAACTTCTTTTTTGACGCGCGGACAGGACTGTTGGTGGCGGCCTTCCTTTTCGGCCTGCTGCTGATCGTTGGAATTCTGGCAGGGCTGTATCCGGCGTTCGCCCTCGCCGGCTTCAAGCCCATTTCCGTGCTGAAAGGCGCCTTTCGCTCGACGAAGCAGGGGCGGGCGCTGCGAGTAGGACTCGTCGTGTTTCAGTTTGCGCTGTCGATCGCCCTGATCGCCTCGACCGGCATCGTCCAGAAGCAGCTGCACTACATCAACACCCTCGACGTCGGCTATCAGCGTGAGCAGGTCGTGCTGTTCGACGCGGTGGATCAGTCGATGGCGCAGAGCCTGGAGCTGTTCCGCGACAATATCGTCCAGCACAGCAGTTTCGTCTCGGCGTCACGCTCTTCCAATGTGCCGGGGCGCACGTTCGGGCGGACGCGCGTGCGACCGGAAGGCGTTTCGGACGAGGACATCTGGATCTGGAGCGTCTTCTCGGCCGACCCGGAGACCCTGCCGACGCTCGGCATGGAAATGGCGGAGGGCCGCAACTTCAGCCGGGAGCGCGGCACGGACTCCACCGGCGTCGTGCTCATCAACGAGACCGCGGCGAGAGCGCTCGGCTGGGACGAGCCGCTGCACCGGCGGCTCTATTTCGGCCCGCAGGATTCCGTCGGCACGGAAGTCATCGGTGTGGTAATGGATTTCAACTTCGCGAACATCCACCAGAATATCGAGCCGGTGGTCATCTTTCCGCTCAACACCTCGCCGGGCCAGCTCCTGGCCGCGCGCATCCAGCCGGGCCGCACCTCGGAAGCGCTGGCCCATGCGGAGGAGCAGTGGCGCGCGGTCTACCCGGATTACCCGTTCACCTACACGTTTCTCGACGCGGAGTTTGACGATCTCTATGTGAGCGACCGGACCACCGGGCAGATCGTCAACGTCTTTTCCGGGCTCGCCATCCTCATCGCGTGCCTCGGCCTCTTCGGATTGGCAAGCCACGCTACGACACAGCGGACGAAAGAAATCGGCGTGCGAAAGGTGCTCGGCGCGTCGGCTCCCGGCATCATCCGGATGCTGGTGACGGACTTCACGCGCTGGGTGGCGCTGGCCAATCTGATCGCCTGGCCCCTCGCCTGGTACGCCTCCTCAAGATGGCTCGACGGCTTCGCCTACCGCATCGACGTGGATCCTGCGATACTGCTTCTGGCAACGATCGTCGCCCTCATCATCTCGGTACTGACGGTGCTGGGGCAGTCGTGGCGGGCTGCTGCGCTGAATCCGGCGCGGGCGCTGCGGTATGAGTGATGCCACTCAGAACATCGTCGGGGTCGCAAACCAGAAAACCGGCCGGAAAAGCCGATTCTGTGGCTATGAGGCGTTGCATCGCCGCCGCTGGGAATTGTTCGTACAAGTTATTAACGCTGCCACGCTACTTCAGAAAGACCAGGGATCTGCTGATGCGGCGCTCTTCCGATTCGATAATGTAGACGTACGTGCCGTTGGCGTACGCCGAAGCATTCCAGGTGACCTGGTGCCATCCCGCCGCGATGGTTCGGTCGACAAGCGTCGCCACGCGCCTGCCCAGTAGATCGTAGACGTGGATCCTCACCGCGCCGGCTTCAGGAAGACCGAAACGGATCGTGGTCGATGGGTTGAATGGATTTGGATAGTTCTGATCGAGCGTGAGCTTTTTCGGCAACTCGTCGACGGCCTCGGCGCCGACGTTCGTGACCTCGCCGGCCGTGAACGCCCAGACCAGAGACCATGGGCCTTCAGGATCGTCCGACCGGATGGCTAGCCCTTCTTACTCCCAACAAGCAAGAGCACACCGCCAATCGCAATCGCCCCCACCCCGGCCCAAACGGGGACGTTAACCGTGTCCTTCTCCTTCACCGACAGCTCGATAGGTCCCAGTTTCGCCTCATGGGTGTCCTTGGTGTAGGTGAAGCTTCCATACACCAACCCCAGGACTCCGGCGACGATCAGTACGATCGCCGCAATTTTGACTGCGTTCATTTCATTTCCTTCTTGCTAATGCAGGGCCCGTCGTGGCGCGCCGCCGCCATGAATCCGGCGCGGGCGTTGCGGTATGAATGAGGCCGGACGACCCCGCCCGGAAGATCGAAATACCCT